>NZ_CADCST010000077.1 GCF_902804485.1 Flavobacterium collinsii
AGGCAATGAAAAGAGAGAAATATCTAAAAACCGGAATTGGAAGAGAATTTATCAAAGCTCTTATTCAAAAAATATAGCTGTCAGGCTCATATCCGCCGCGGCGGACAAAGGTTCGAGTCCTGTTCCCGCTACTAAGTAAAACACCACTTGAAAAAGCTGGTGTTTTTTTTGTTTATAACCATTTCATATTATGGAAGAATTCGTTGTTTACATTTTGTATTCAGAAAAGTTCAATAAAACCTATACCGGTTTTACTTCTAATTTAATTGAAAGATTCAAATCTCACAATCTTCTTGAAACAAAAGGTTATACCCTAAAATTCAGACCATGGAAAGTAATTCACGTAGAATTTTTTAATTCTAAATCAGAGGCAATGAAAAGAGAGAAATATCTAAAAACCGGAATTGGAAGAGAATTTATCAAAGCTCTTATTCAAAAAATATAGCTGTCAGGCTCATATCCGCCGCCGCGGACAAAGGTTCGAGTCCTGTTCCCGCTACTAGACCGGACAAATGAGAAAAAGACTCATTTGTTCGGTTTTTTTTACGCTTCAAAGTATTGTTAATCAAGAAAATATACTTCGCGATTACGTTTACTCTTGGGGTTCGATATGTACTCCCATCAAAAATCAATTTATCCGGAAATATCGAACCCACTACACATCGTTTGGTTTCTATATCACCTTCTTTATATGCAGATGATAACTTAGAAAGAGCTTCTAGTACCTGATCGAGACTTCGTTTAATATTAAGATTTTTTCTTTCTGACAGATATACCGTAAGTTCTCCCTCCAGCTCTTCAATCCTCTTTCTGCATTCTTCTTTTACTTCTTTGTAATCATCTGCATCAAGTTTTTCAGTAAAAAGTAAATCCCTTGCTTTTCCAAGTTTTACATTATATCGTTCAATATCACCTGCTATAGCTTTTCGTCTTTCATCGAAAATAGAGGTAATATTTTTATAATTGATCATTATAATATCATGCAAAATATCTTTTATAGCAATTGGAAATTCATAATTTGCCAAATCATCCTCGAATATTGTATTTGCCTTAACTGCGCTTTTTCTAAATCCACATTTTGAAATACAATGATAATAATAGAAATAACCTCCTTTTGAACCTTTCGAAGCACTTCCTGTTAAATTTCTTCCACAATCAGGACAAATTAAAAATCCTCGTAGTGGAAGATTATCATCTGACATTATTTTAGCATTAGGACGCACCTCAGATTTATTTCCATCCATAACTTCCTGGACTTTATAAAATAATATTTCTGAAATTATAGGCTCATGCTGGCCTTGCACCAAATGTGCTTCCTCATCCTTATATTTTTGGATAAAAACTTTACCACAATAAACAGGATTACGCATTGCCACGTGAAAGGCACTTTTACTAATCGTTTTTCCACGCTTGTTCATGGCTTGTCTGACTTGATCCGCAGCTAATATACCTTTTGAAATTTCATTAAATGCCCATCTAATATTACTAGCTTCAGGTTCCTTTTGCCCAATATATTTTTTACCGTCTTCTTTGCTGCGGTTGATATAACCAAAAGGAGCCATCCCTAATACCCGACCTTCTTTTTTTGCCCGACGCATACCATGAAATGTATTGAGTGCACGTCTGTCATTTTCAACCTCTGGTGCTGCGAGATATATGGCTAGCATCATTTTATTTTCAGGGACAGAGAGATCAAGAGGCTGTTCAACGGCTTGGGGTTCAACTCCTAGTCCATTAAGCATATTTATCATTTGATAGGCATCACCAGCATTCCTGCTGAATCTATCCCACTTTGTGAAGAGTACATAGTCAGGTCTTGTTTTACGCTTTTTTAGTTCCACAAGAAGCCTTTGCCATTCTGGTCGTTTAAACGTTTTAGCAGAATGGTCTTCAAAAATAACCGTGCTAACATGAATCTGCTGATTATCACAATACCTGCGCAGGCGTTCATCTTGATCGCGCTGGGAATATCCTTTATCGGCTTGCTCTTCTGTAGAAACCCTGATATATATAACTGCACTTTTCATAACTTCAAAACTTTAGTTAACATATTACAATACTGATTATTAGCATTGTCAAAGATAATATTTTAGGGCAATTTAAAATGCTTTTTCAGCACAAGAGATGTTAAACTATGTAAGAAGTCGATTATTAAAACTACTTCTTCATACGTTACATCCATTCCTGCCTTTTTCATTTTCTCAAAAGCTTCTTTATATGGTATTTTTTTTATCTCAAAATCATTCATTGCCATGATCATTTAAGCTGTGCAGAATTGCACTAGCTATCTAATTTATCACAGCGATTTAGGTCGTAATCTAAAATGACAGTTGATGGAATCTATTGGCTATGATTGTCAAAGCTAGCAGATGAAAGATCATCACTCCATATCAAAACTACAGTCTGGTTCCGCATAGATCATAAAGATTGAAGATCAGCCCATTCTTCTAAATTGAATCAGGTCAGTAGATCTTTTTTCTTTGATTCAAAAAAAGTATCTTTAAACCCTTAATATTAATGCCTTACATTAGATTCTCATCAAATTTTGTTATTGCAAACATCTTTTAAGAGTAAAATCGAATTTCATTATGACCTAATGATATTTTTAAAATTACAAGTAAACATAAAATGGAAGATTATGTTTATGGACAGCCCGTCATATACAGCAATGTATCTGGCGGGTTTTTTAAGTAATTTTCGCTTGTCTCTTTTTACCCTAATGTAATACAATCCCATTTATAAATATTTTATTGTCGTATTACATAATAACTAATAGGAGTATTCTTTAAACTTTCATTTTCCGGCTTAAATGGGTTTCTAATAGGTCAGACGATGTTACGTGGTAAACCATGTAAATAAAATAATTTTCGGATTCTTCTGCTCCCTTCAAATCATTTGAGTGCAAAACTTTGTATTTTATGAGTTTAGAAAAATTTAAAATTAAGCAGTAGAAATTATCATATTTTTACTGCTTAATTTGTTTATTAATCACGCCAGCTTAAAAAACAGTGTGTTTAAATATTTGATTTCCAATTGTTGATTATTAATGTTTTATATATGACCTTAAATTTAATTGAAACAAGATGTCAAAAAGGATTTTAGATGAAATGCATTAACAGGGAAAGACCAAAAATCGATAGAATAGGCTGTCCATGACAGATAAAGACTTTCCTAGACAAGGAAGCTGAATTTATTTATGTGCCTTTTTGATCACGTTCTTGATAAGGCAAAAGAACTCGATGCTATTCCATTTGATATTTCTAATATAGAATTCACATTATAATGAGCAAAGCATCTTTAATTACATTGTAAAAATATAACATTGATGATCCTGCCATTTAATTATGGCAGGAATTATTTTTGGAGATGACAAATGATATCTAAAATTAACAACTTTAACATTTAATTTATTTTAACTTATATTTATATAAGTACCTTTGTTGTATATATTTACTTCTCATGAAAAGATTTTACGTCATATTAATTGTTACCCTTGGCCTCTTCTTAGTGCCAACGGCAACTTTTGCATGTGGAAATCTTTCAAAGAAAGCTTCCTGTACTAAGGAAACTTCTAAAACCCATAACGATGATTGCTGCTCAGAAGAAGGCGGTCATTCCAAAAAGGAAAACCATGATGGCTGCGGTCATAAATGTGGACATGCTTCATGCGGGTGTGCTTCAGTTTGTAATGGAGGTATCTCCTTTTTAAACGAACTAGAATTCAAAAACAATACTTTGAGTCTTTTTTCTCAAAAACAAAAATTCTACAATTCAGAAACCTCAATTTTAACAGGTTTCTATTCTATCTGGCTTATACCTAAAATAAGCTAAAAACCTTTTTTGATAGCCATACGTGTGCCAAAGAAGGAAGCCATTTGCTTTTCATTATTTTAATTTTTCGCTTATATAGAATAATAGTCTATACACCTCGTATATACAATTATTTCTCATAAGGCTACATTCACTTCTAAATACATTTTAAAATGAAATCAATTCAAAAAGGATTGATGGCAATTACAATATTGCTATCAGTCATAGTGTATGGCGCACCTATAAAAAATGCCAAAACCGTAAACACAAAAATTTATGGTAATTGTCTAATGTGCAAAACTGCTATTGAAAAAGCAGGAAACATCAAAAATATTGCTTTGGTAAACTGGGATGAGAACACCAAAATTGCGGCCATTACCTACGACCAGAAGAAAACAAATCAGGAGGAGATCCTAAAACGAATTGCCTTAGCGGGATATGACAGTGAGCAATTCTTATCTCCTGCCGAAGCATATGCAAAACTTCCACAATGCTGCCAATATGAAAGAACAAATAAGATGGCTGTCCCAATGAAAGAATCAAAAATGGATATGGAGAAAATGGATCATTCCCAGCATACAACCGCAGTTCTTCCAGATGCACAACAAGAGAGTCCATTTAAAACAATTTTCGACAACTACTTTGAGCTAAAAGATGCTTTAGTGAAAACAGATGCCAAGACTACTGCAATCAAATCTAAAGAACTTCTTACTGCAATCAATGCTGTTAAAATGGACAACCTAAAACCTAAAGAACATACTGCATGGATGAATGTAATGAAAAGTTTAGCTACAGATGCACAAAACATTTCTGAAACCCAGGATATTAAGAAACAAAGAGAATCCTTTAAAAGCTTATCTAAAGACACTTATGATCTTATAAAAACTACCAATCAGCCACAACCAGTTTATTATAATCATTGCCCAATGGTTGATGCGAATTGGCTGAGCAAAGAAAGTGGTATCAAGAATCCGTATTACGGTTCCCAGATGCTAAGCTGTGGATCAACTATAGAAACAATCAAATAATCCCAAATCAAAAATGAAAAATATAATTACAGGTACTTCAATCCTTGGAGCATTAATCTTAGGAACCCTATGGCTGTCTTCTTGCAGTAAATCAGATGATATGAATATGTCCGATCCAAAATTGAACATAAACTATCCTGCCGCATATGTGGTCAATGGTCAGGACGGCACAATTTCAGTAATCAAATTGGCAACCAATGAAGTTACAGAGACCGTCAACCTTATGGGGACCGGAACTGATATGATCATGTGGCCGCACCACATTTCTTTACATTCTAATCACCTGGCCATTGGCGTGCCCGGAATGGACTTCTCTGCCGGTCATACTGCCGGCATGGAAGGAATGACAGGTAAACTCCTAGTAATTGATGCCGTCAATGGAACAACAGTAAAAAACATTAACCTGCCAATGATGAACCATAACACGATCTACAGTCCAAATGGTTTAGAAATTTGGGTACCTCAAATGGACATGAATGGAAAAGTTCTGGTTTATGATGCATTAACATACACATTGAAAAATACCATTGCAGTGGGCATGATGCCTGCTGAGCTTACCTTTTCTTCTGACGGCACTAAGGCTTATGTCGCTAATGGAGATGATAATACTGTGTCAGTTATAAATACGACAACCAAACAAGTTACAGCCACTGTTGCTGTAGGGAACAACCCTGTGGGTGCTTGGACAGGAAGTGACGCCAGAATGTATGTTGATAATGAAGACGGGCAATCTATCTCGGTAATCAATGTGGCAACGGATGCTGTAGATCAAACCATTGATTTAGGATTTATGCCTGGAATAGCGTCTCACAATGGCAATAAGAAGGAACTTTGGGTAAGCGATCCTGTTAATGCAAAAGTACATTATTGGACTTGGGACCAGACTATGATGATGTGGATGCATGGAGGTGTATTTACTACTGGCACGGGTGCACATGCGATAACATTTACAGCAGATGGCAATACAGCATATGTGACCAATCAGACAGCCAATACAGTCTCTGTAGTTAACGTATCAAATCACACTGTCTCTAAAACTATTAATGTAGGCCGAAAACCCAATGGGTTGGTGCTAAAAATGTAAATCCTATCCTAAAAGGTATTCAAAATGCCAACTGGAAATTGAATTTGCACAATCAAAAAAAGAATAATTCGTATAACACTCAAATAAAACAATGTTGGACAAAACAACATTTATAAGAGATAAAAACTAAAAAAAATGAAAAAAATAATTTTCTCGACCCTTATAATGGCAATTGTACTTACAGCCTGTAATTCAAAAAACAAGGAAACTACAGCTCCTGAAGCTGCTTCCGGGACCACTCAGAGTGATTCACAATTGTATGCCTGTTCCATGCATCCTGAAGTTACAGGAAAAAAAGGAGACAAATGTTCCAAATGCGGAATGGAATTAACCGAGCCAGTAAAGGAAACTACTGAAAAAAGTGCAGAGGTAAAAACAACTCAAGCTGCTCAAGCAACATTTTCTATAAACGAAATTGTGAGCAATTATCTGACTTTAAAAAATGCATTAACCAAAGATGATACAAAAGGAGCTGCAAATGCCGGACAAGCATTGTATGCAATTTTTAATAATGTAAATCCCAATTCAATAGATTCGAAATTAAAGACAGAATATCTTGATATTGCTGATGATGCTAAAGAACACGCAGAACATATTGGAGCTAACGGTGGAAATATCGAACACCAAAGAGAGCATTTTGCCATGTTAAGTAAAGACATGAATGATTTGATAAAATCTTTCAAATCAGAGCAAAAATTGTATCAAGATTTTTGCCCTATGTATGATGGTGGGAAAGGAGCTATTTGGATAAGCGAAACCAAGGAAATCAAAAATCCATATCAAGGTAAAAAAATGTTAACCTGTGGTTCTATGAAAAAAGAACTGTAAAGCAGTTAACTACTTCTAAATATATCGGGTTATTTACATAATGACCACTCAATGTTACGGTGACTATTGATGTTCCGAATTTATTGAAATGGAAAAAATGCATCTAATTTTTTAGACTGCCCTTTGATCCACTCTTTAACCAAATATTCACTTATGATATGTGTTTTTCATGTAAGTAAGTTGATAGAAATCTTTTCAGAAACATCAATAGTAACCTGTTTTTTAACAATTAAAATTAAATAAAAATGAAAAATGTAATTCTTTCAGCCATAGTTATGGTATTTGTAATGGTTTCTGGTAATGCACAAAGCAAAAAAACAGAAACTAAATTTTCAACTGAACAAATTGTAGCAAATTATTTAGCATTAAAAAATGCACTTGCAAAAGATGACACCAACGGAGCTGCTAAAGCTGGAAAAGCATTGTATGCGACTTTCAAAAGCGTAAATATAAAATCGATAGATCCAAAATCCAAAGCAGTATATCTTGATATATCCGACGATGCCAAAGAGCACGCAGAACATATTGGGGCTAATGGTGGTAATATCGAGCATCAAAGAGAGCATTTTGCCCTACTGAGTAAAGACGTAAATGATTTGATCAAAACTTTTGGAGCTGCAAAAACACTATACCAGGATTCTTGTCCTATGTATGATGGTGGAAAAGGAGCTATCTGGATTAGTGAAACAAAAGAGATAAAAAACCCTTACTATGGTTCCAAAATGCTTACCTGCGGTTCAATGAAAAAACAATTGTAAAATGAAACGATTCATCAGAAAGATTCTTTTTATTGGGTTAATTATTTTTCTACTAATGCAATTGTATCAGCCTGCCCGAAATTCCGATTACGGGCAGGTTTTACCAATTCACATTTCGAGAGTCTATCCCATTCCCAAAAATGTACAAACGATTCTTCAGACTTCCTGTTATGATTGTCACAGCAACAACACGCAATATCCATGGTACTCCTACATACAGCCGGCACGTACTTTCATGGAGGGACACATTACTAAGGGTAAAGAAAATTTGAATTTTAGCCAATGGGGAAGTTATTCCAAACGAAAACAGGAAAATAAATTAGACCGAATTGCCAAGCAGATAAAAGCCAACGAAATGCCTTTGGCTTCCTATACGCTGATCCATAAAAATGCAGTGCTGAATACTTTTCAGAAAGAACAGCTGCTCAATTGGATTGAAAAAGTAAGCGATAGTCTTGCACAAATAAATTAAATCTATGGTACACAAATTAATAGAATGGTCGCTGCGAAACCGTTATATCGTTTTACTATTATCGGCAGGAATATTTGTATGGGGTATCATCTCTATTCAAAAAAATCCTATTGATGCTATTCCCGATTTATCTGAAAATCAGGTAATCGTATTTACAGAATGGATGGGACGTGCTCCACAGCTCGTTGAAGACCAGATCACCTATCCCTTGGTTACCAACCTTCAGGGATTGCCCAAAATTAAATATGTAAGAGCTGCTTCCATGTTTGGTATGAGTTTTATCTATGTCATTTTTGAAGATGATGTTGATGTATACTGGGCAAGATCAAGAGTACTGGAGAGGCTCAGTACTATTAGCAGCACCTTGCCCAAAGGAGTTGCCCCGCAATTAGGACCCGATGGAACTGGGGTTGGGCATATACTCTGGTATACTTTGGAGGCACCCGGTATTGACCTTGGCGAACAAAGAGCGCTACAGGACTGGTACGTCAAGTTTGCTTTGCAAAATGTTCCCGGAGTGAGTGAAATTGCTTCTTTTGGAGGATTTCAAAAAGAATACCAGGTTACCATTGATCCAAACAAACTGCTATATTATAAGCTGTCTGTCCCAGAGGTTATAAGTGCTGTACGTGACAATAATAATGAAAGCGGCGGAAGAAAATTCGACATGAGTGATATTGGCTATATCATTAAGACATCCGGTTATCTGAAATCCATCAAAGAGATTGAGGATATTCCACTGAAAAACCAAAATGGCATTCCTATAAAAGTCAGCGATATAGGAACTGTTCAGATGAGCGGGGAAACCCGCTTGGGAATCTTTGATCATAATGGCACTGGCGAAGTCGTTGGCGGTATAGTAGTGATGCGTTATGGTGAAAACGCAGATGCTGTAATTGATAATGTGAAAGAAAAAATGAAGGAAGTTGCTAAAGGGCTTCCAAAAGGGGTAAAATTCAATATTGTATATGACCGGGGACATCTGATTAAAGAATCTATTGATTCGGTGAAGCGTACCTTAATTGAAGAAATGCTTGTAGTGTCCCTTATCGTTATTATTTTTCTTTTTCACTGGCGTAGTGCATTAAGTATTATCATCCAGATACCAATTACAATTGCAGCAAGTTTCATACTGCTCAATGCCTTTGACATATCCTCCAATATTATGTCCCTTACCGGTATAGCACTTGCCATTGGAGTAATAGTTGACAACGGTATTATTATGAGTGAAAATGCCTACCAGCATCTCTCACAACGGTATGCACAATGGGAATCTGAACAAAAAAATGAAACAAACTCTGATGAAAAGAATTAAAAATATATTTCGCAAAAAACCACAGTGGATATCCGAAGAGGAAAGACTCAAAATAATTGAGAAAAGCAGCAAGCAGGTTTCTCGTGGCGTATTCTTTGCCACTGTAATTATAATTACTTCTTTCTTGCCTGTGTTTATGCTTACCGGACAGGAAGGAAAACTATTCCATCCTTTGGCCTATACAAAAACATTCATACTGATTGTGGACGCCCTATTGGTACTTACATTAGCTCCGGTACTGATTTCTTTTTTTATGAAAGGGAAATTCCGTCCAACCGATTCACATCCGGTAAATCGATTTTTGGAAAGAGGTTATGAGCCAATTATACGCTGGGTTCTGAAATGGAGAAAAACAACTCTTGCAGTCAATATTCTGGCATTATTGATTTCTATACCATTATTGATGCGGCTGGGAACGGAGTTTATGCCTCCATTGGATGAGCAGAGTATTTTATTCATGCCTGTTACCCTCCCTGATGTATCTAATGGAGAAATCAAACGCATTTTGCAGGTACAGGATAAAATAATCAAATCGGTTCCTGAAGTAGAAAGTGTTTTGGGAAAGGCAGGGCGAGCTAACACAGCTACGGATAATTCCCCAATGAGCATGATTGAGACCATTATCATGCTAAAACCAAAATCACAGTGGCGTGAAGGAATAGATAAAAAAGATATTATTAAGGAACTCGATACCAAACTCCAGATACCTGGTGTAGTAAACGGTTGGACACAGCCCATTATCAACCGAATCAATATGCTGGCAACAGGAATTCGTACCGACGTAGGAATTAAAGTCTACGGACAAAATCTCGACACCATTGCTCGTGTATCTGAAAGGGTGAAAATGGCTTTAGAAGGAACTCCAGGAGTGTCTGATTTATTTGTAGATCCTATTACCGGAGGTAAATACCTTGATGTGGATGTTAATCGTCAGGAATTGGCCCGATATGGATTAACAGTAGATGATGTAAACCAAACCGTGGAATTTGCTTTAGGTGGTGCATCCATTGGTAATACTGTTGAAGGACGAAGACGTTTTTCAATAAGTGTGCGTATGGCACAGGATTATAGAAATAGCGTGGAACGCATTAAACGCATTCCCTTACAGTCTCCTACCTTTGGAGAAGTGCCTTTATCTGCCGTTGCTGATATTAAATTCGTAGACGGTCCTCCAATGATCAGTTCTGAAAATGCACTCCTTCGCGGAGCAGTCATGTTCAATATACGTGATCGTGATATGGGAGGAACCGTACAGGAAGCGATGAAAAAATTAGAAAGTGCCAAAAACATACTTCCTGAAGGGTACTTTATAGAATGGAGCGGACAATATGAGAACCTGATCAGCGGAGAAAAGACCCTTAAAGTCATTGCGCCGCTAGTATTGCTTATTATTTTCTTCGCCCTCTATTTTGCCTTTAATTCCCTTAGAGAAGCCTTTTTAAGTCTTATAACAGTTCCTTTTGCTTTAATTGGAGGTGCCTATATAATTTTTTTCTGGGATGTCAATCTATCAGTGGCGGTAGCTGTAGGTTTTATTGCCTTGTTTGGTATTGCCGTGGAAACCGGAATTGTAATGGTTATTTATCTCAATGATGCTATGGAGCAGCTTATCAAGGCCAAAGGAAACTCAAGAGAAACCATTACTAAAGAGGATCTAAGGGAATATGTGGTACACGGCGCCGCAAAACGATTGCGCCCAAAACTAATGACCGTTTGCGTCTCATTATTTGGATTGGTACCTGTCCTGTGGTCCAATGGTGTTGGAATGGATGTAATGAAACCAATTGTATTGCCTATGATTGGCGGCGTATTTACCTCTGCCGTACATATCTTATTAGTAACCCCGCTTATTTTCCTAATGTCTAAAGAATATGAACTAAGAAAATATGGCAAACTCGAAGTACATGATGTCAAACATTAAAATACTGGCAGTACTATTGCTTTTACTGCCATTACAGCTATTGAGCCAGACCAAACAGGTCTTGTCTCTCGATACAATCCTTCAAAGGATTGATAAAAAAAATGTTCTTCTGCAAAGCTATAGTTTAAAGGCAGAAGGATATAAATACAGTGCCGATGCCGCAACAGCATGGATGGCACCAATGGTGGGTGTGGGAACCTTTATGACCCCCTATCCTTTTCAGGAAGTTATGGATGATCGCGACAAAGGATCTTTAATGTTCAGAATTGAACAGGACATCCCCAATGTAGGAAAGCTAAACAAGAAGAAAAAATTCATCCAGTCCCAAGGAAACATTGAGAATGCTACCCGTGCCGTTACCCTTAACGACTATAAAGCACAGGCCAAACAACTATATTACGGTTGGATGGTAGCCGAGCAGCGAATGAAAGTTTTGGATCAAAACGAAAAGATAATGCTCACCATGAAAAAGATTGAGGAAGTGCGCTATCCCTACAACCAATCGCAATTGGGTAATGTATACAAGATCGATGCAAGGATTGAAGAAAATAAAAATATGGTCCGCATGCAGGAAGGTGAAATCGCAAAAGCAAGAGCATGGCTCAACAGCTTGATGAACCAGCCCGGCAATGCTGATTTTGCCATAGACACGAGTATTATCCCCGTCTTTAACCCTGCTTTGCACGACACCACAAGTCTTGCAGGAGTGCGTGGTGATATTAAGAAGATGGATGCAGGGATTGAATCGATGCAGCTCAGTATTGAGGCCATGAAAGCAGAGAAAAATCCCTCTTTTAAAATCCAGTTTGACCATATGAATTCTTTTGATAAAATGATGCCCAAAGCCTATTCGGTAATGGCAATGATGTCTATTCCTATTGCTCCCTGGTCATCAAAAATGTATAAATCAGATACCAAAGCAATGCAGTATAATGTGCAGGCAATGGAGAAAGAGAAATCTGCCATGCTGCAGGAAACCCAAGGTATGTTATATGGTATGCAATATGAAATACTGACCATGCAAAAAAGGATTTTGGGACTCGAAACAAAAATAATCCCTTCTATGCAAAAGTCCCTGGATGTAAACTTTTTGAACTATCAGGAAAACAAACTGCAGATTCCTGTAGTAATTGATTCCTGGGAAGCTTTAAATATGCTGCAGAATAACTTATTAGATGAAAAATTAAAACTATATCAAATGATTGTCGATTATGAAAAAGAACTCTATCGCTAAGTTAGTCGCATTGTTATTCGTTTCGATATTATTATTGACAGCCTGTAACAAGAAAACCGAGCATAACAATAAGCCAGCCCATCAGCATAGTGCAAATCAAGAATATACCTGTCCGATGCATCCTGAAGTTATTCAGGATAAGCCCGGCAGCTGCCCAATTTGCGGTATGGAATTGGTTCCAAGACATACCCCTGGTACGGAAACAGCTATAGACAGCAGCCTAAAACACCTTTTAAAACCCGTCAACGAACAGGTCGTTTCTAATATATCTGTCATAAAACCGCAGGGAGGGACTAAAATATTCTCTCTGCAGGTACAGGGAATTATTACCTACGATACCCGTGAGCAGACCAGCATTTCCAGCAGGGTAAGCGGAAGAATTGAGCGCCTGCTGATTAAGTACAATTACCAGCCCGTAAAAAAAGGACAGCTAATCATGGAAATCTATTCACCTGACCTCGCTGCCGCGCAAAGAGAATTGTTGTTTATTTATCAATCTGATGCAAACAATCCGATGCTTCAAAAAGCAAAAGAGAGACTGTCTCTGCTAGGTATGCAGCAGAAACAAATACAACAGGTATTAAAGACAGGTAAAATTTCCTATCGCATTCCTGTTTACAGTAATGCCACCGGGTACATCTTAGACAATACTGCGACAGCAAACGCTTCTGCAGCAGCTCCTTCGGCTTCACCTCAAAGCTCGGTGTCAGATGATGGCATGGGCGCTATGGGCTCAAGTGGCAATGCAGCATCAAATAATAGCGCATCTACCCCTGCTGCCTCTGCTATTATGTTAAGAGAAGGGCAATATATCGGTGCTGGACAATCACTCTTTACAATCTATACCAACAAAAACCTTATCGCTGAGTTTGCTTTTGATCCATCGGTATCACCCCAGATTAAAAAAGGACAAAAATTAGTGTTTTATGAACCATCAGATAAGCAAACCGTATGTACTGGTATTATTGGACTTATTCAGCCCGTCTTTAAAGAGGGAAGCAACTTTACTATAGCAAGGATTTATTTGCAGGATAATAAATTTCAAACTGGAAAATTAGTAACTGCAACCATTCCTATTGTCAGCAAAGGCTGGTGGCTCCCGCAAAGTGCCGTTCTCAATCTAGGAAATAAATCCATCGTTTTCAAAAAAGAAAAAGACGTGTTTGTTCCCAGAGAAGTTAAAACGAAAAACAATGCTGATGGAATGGTCCTAATAGATCAAGACATCAGTGATTGGGGTATTGCTGGCAATGCGGCCTATATGATAGACAGTGAGAGTTTTATCAAGATAGCTTCAGAAAATAAATTAAAAAATTAAGTCATGAACAGTAAATCAATAATTCGTATTATTTTGCTCATTGCAATGGTTTTTCCACTTCTATTTACAGCATGTGCCCAAAAAGAAGAAAAAAAAGTCAGTCAGGAAAAAGTTCAAACCTATACCTGTCCCATGCATCCGCAAATTGTAAAAGATGGTCCTGGCTCATGCCCAATCTGTGGAATGGATTTAGTGCCCTTCGAAAAAAACAACTCACAGGACTTTCTAACCTTGGGGCCAAGCCAGCAAGCTCTAGCCAATTTGACTACAATAACTGCCGGAGAAAATGAATTTTTAAATTCTTCCCGTCTCAATGGACGTTTGGTTACTGACCCTGAGCAAACTATTTACATCTCAAGCCGAGTGGCAGGAAGGATTGAAGAGTTGTATGTAAAAGAAACTGGTGTTCCCGTTCGAAAAGGCCAGCCTTTATACAGAATATATTCAGAGCAGCTATCAGCCCTGCGACAGGAGTTCCTCATCGCCACAGCACAGGCCACAAGCTTTGCCGAGGATAAACGCTTTGCCCAAATAAAAAATGCTGCAAAACAAAAACTATTATTGTACGGTCAGTCCGAAGCCCAGCTTAATGAATTATTCAAAAAACAAAAAGCATCCCCTTATGTTGATTATTATTCTCCAAACTCAGGAATAGTCGCAGAACTTTCCATTACAGAAGGCCAATATGTAGCAGAAGGAGCCTCTATTATGAAATTAGAAGATTACAATCGTTTATGGGTCGAAGCTGATGTTTATCCAGCCGATGCAGGTAAAATTAAAACCGGCCAAAAGGTTAAAGTTATAGTCTCGGGTTATGAAGATCAGCCCCAAACAATGACCGTAGATTTTATAAATCCTGCCCTGCAAACAAGCAAGCAGATAATACAGCTGCGCGGTACTATTGCCAATCCAAACAATCAATGGCAGGCAGGTCAGCAGGCAATTGTTTTACTGCCTTCCTCAGAACAGAAAATGAAATTGACCATACCTGTGGATGCTGTTATAAGAGACGGAAGCGGCACACATGTTTGGATTGAAATTGGAAAAGGCAAATATCAGCCTAGAATGGTGGCGATTGGTTCGGAAACCTTCGATGAAGTCGAAATTACTAGCGGCTTAAAAAAAGGTGATGTCGTTGTTGCATCTGGCGCCTATCTCCTGTACAGTGAATTTATATTAAAGAAAGGCAAAAACCCAATGTCAGGAATGAAAATGTAATAACCAATCTCACAACAGACGATGAAAAAAATAATCAAAATAGGAATCCCAATATTATCAATCTTCTTACTTATTGCCTGCGGTAATAATGAAAACAAAAAGCAAGAGAATCCTAAGAATAGTGAAACTTCTGTTCCAATTTCAAAGGAAGCCGAAATCAGGATAAATGATGATGTCTTAAATGCGGTATACAGCCAGTATGCCCATTTAACAGTAGCCCTTACCCAAGATAATCTCGGGGAAGCAAAACTGGCAGCCAATGCGATTGAAGCGGGAGCACGGGAAATTAGCAACAACAGTAATCTTGCAGCAAGCGCTGCATCAATCGTTTCAGCTCCTGATATTGAAAAGCAGAGGGCTGCTTATTCTAAACTAAGTAATGAAATGGTTGCCTTGCTAAAAAAAGCAGGAATGGCCGAGGCTGAACTATACGTGGAATATTGTCCAATGGCTTTCGACAATAAAGGAGCCGTATGGATTAGTTCTACCAAAGAAGTGCGTAATCCTTACTTTGGAGAAAAAATGCTCAAGTGTGGTGAGGTGAAAGAAATAATTAAATAATTAGAATCTAAATACATAACTATTTATAATTATTTTTCAGTGTTTAACAATATGCTGTAACAGC
This sequence comes from Flavobacterium collinsii, assembly GCF_902804485.1. Lineage (GTDB taxonomy): Bacteria > Bacteroidota > Bacteroidia > Flavobacteriales > Flavobacteriaceae > Flavobacterium > Flavobacterium collinsii. The sequence goes on from NZ_CADCST010000077.1 coordinate 15,612, forward strand.
TGATGAACAACAAGTCATTTTAAGTAGATTAAAATTACAGGTTTACTAAAAAAAACACTAACTTTCTATATATTAAGTAAATAACACTGCTAAGCTGTAAAAAAATAACCTTATGACACACACCTATACAATATCGGGAATGACTTGCGATGGATGTCGCACGAAAGTAGAAAAAACATTAAATGCTGTTGAGGGAGTAAAGGCAAATGTCACTCTAGATCCCCCATTGGCAACCATTATAATGGAAAAACATATTGCGACCGAGCAACTGCAGGAAGCATTGACTGCGGTTGGAAAGTACACCATTGAAATGACCCACACGACTCATTCGCAAGAAAAAACAGCAGAGAAATTATGCTGTAGTACTGCTAACGATCATGATCATAAAAAATTAGCTGTGCCTCATAATGATGCGGGTGGAAAATACTATTGCCCGATGCATTGTGAAGGCGATAAAATGTATGATAAACCGGGAGATTGCCCTGTATGCGGAATGCATTTGGTACAAGAACCAGCCGCTGTTCAGGTTCAGCAATACACATGCTCTATGCATCCGGAAATTATAACCAATGCGCCAGGATCATGTCCTATTTGCGGGATGGATCTAGTACCAATGGAACCAAGCGAAAGCGAAGAACAAAGGATTTATAAGGGTTTGGTTAAGAAAATGAAAATAGCGGTTGTATTTACAGTTCCTATTTTCGCCATTGCCATGATAGAAATGGCACACAACAATCCTCTACTTCAACTAATGGATGCGGCTAAATGGAATTGGGTACAGCTTATTTTATCACTTCCTGTTGTCTTTTATGCCTGCTGGGTGTTTTTTTTACGAGCGTGGAAATCAATAATCACATGGAATTTAAATATGTTTACCCTTATCGGAATTGGTACAGGAGTGGCATTTTTATTTAGTTTAGTTGGAATGTTTTTTCCAGACATTTTTCCAAGTGAATTTAAGACCCAGCACGGAACAGTACTATTATACTTCGAGGCCACAACAGTTATTCTAACTTTAGTTTTGTTAGGACAATTGCTTGAAGCCAGAGCGCACAGTCAAACCAGTGGCGCTATAAAAGAATTATTAAAATTGGCTCCTACCGAAGCTACTTTGGTAATTGATGGCGGTGATAAAGTAATCTCAATCCATGATATAAAAAAAGGTGATTTATTACGGGTAAAACCCGGAGATAAAATTCCTGTGGATGGGAAAATAACCGATGGTGAAAGTACAATAGACGAATCGATGATTACAGGTGAACCAATTCCTGTAGATAAAAAAATAGGCGATATGGTGTCTTCAGGAACGATAAACGGAAACAAATCATTTATAATGATTGCCGAAAAAGTTGGTTCGGAAACCTTGCTTTCGCAAATTATACAGATGGTTAATAATGCAAGCCGTTCCAGAGCACCAATTCAAAAACTAGCCGATAGTATTGCTAAATATTTTGTACCAATTGTTGTTGTAATTTCCATTCTTACCTTTTTCATTTGGGCAAAATTTGGTCCCGAACCGGCATTGGTCTATGGGTTTATAAATGCCATTGCGGTATTAATTATTGCCTGTCCCTGTGCTTTAGGATTGGCAACGCCCATGTCTGTAATGGTAGGAGTTGGTAAAGGCGCTCAATCGGGAATTCTGATAAAAAATGCTGAGGCTTTAGAAAAAATGGATAAGGTAAATGTTCTGATTACTGATAAAACAGGAACAATTACAGAAGGGAAACCTTCGGTAGAAAAAATTATTGCATTACAATATTCAGAAGATGAACTGCTGCAATACATTGCGTCTTTAAATCAGTATAGCGAACATCCTTTGGCACAAGCAGTAGTGAAATTTGCAAAAGCTAAAAATGTCTCTTTAACGAAAGTCGATGATTTTGAAAATATTGCAGGAAAAGGAGTTATTGGAACTGCTATTGATAAAAAGATCGCATTGGGGAATAAAAAATTAATGGAGCAAGTAGGCGCAGCTATTTCTGCCACAATTGAAGAGAAAATTATTGCCGAACAAAAATTAGGAAAAACAGTTTCTTATATCGCTGTAGATAAGAACGTAGTGGGGTTTGTAACGATAACCGATGCTATAAAAGAAACCAGTGCTGCTGCTATAAAAGAATTAATGCGTCAAGGAGTTGAAGTAATTATGCTTACGGGAGATAATGTAAATACTGCCAAAGCTGTTGCCGACGAGTTGCATTTAACCTCTTTCCAAGCAGGTTGTTTACCGGAAGACAAATTAAAAGTAATAGAGAAATTACAAGCTGAAGGAAAAGTTGTTGCTATGGCAGGAGATGGTATAAACGATGCGCCAGCTTTGGCACAATCGGACATTGGCATTGCGATGGGAACAGGAACAGATGTCGCGATCGAAAGTGCCAAGATTACTTTGGTAAAAGGAGATTTGCAAGGAATTGTTAAAGCAAAAAATCTGAGCCACGCTGTAATGAGCAACATCAAGCAAAACCTATTCTTTGCTTTTATATATAATGTCTTAGGTGTACCAGTTGCTGCGGGAGTTTTATATCCGTTTTTCGGAATATTACTTTCTCCTATGATTGCTGCCCTGGCAATGAGTTTTAGCTCGGTATCTGTCATTGTCAATGCATTGCGATTGAGAAGCTTAAAACTCTAAAGAATAATAATTTATTATAAAAACAAATGACCAATCTAGGACAAATTATTCTTCAGTATAAAAACGATAACGAAAGTGTCTACAATACCTGGTTTATAGATAACAACCAACGGTTAAAGGCATTTCGGACTATAAGACGTGGTGTTTTACAAGTCATTGAGGATATTAAAAAGAAAACCTTTCCTAATGATTTTAAAGAAAGCAGTTTAGAATTTGTTCTGAGTTGCATTGCTGAACAAAAACAAATCTTTGCAGGGGTTTCCCATCCGTTTTATTGGAAACCCAAATTGCGCATTCCTGATATCTATGAAAATCAAAACAATAAATTGGCTTTCGGTCAATTCCTTGAAAATTGTATCAATGCCAAGTCTGAAGAACAGGTTGTAAAAGAAATCATAAAACTCGATGAATTAAAAATTAAAGGATTAGGACCTGCGGTTGCCAGTATTTTATATTTCATACACCCAACCTGGTTCCCTCCATTCAACACTGCTATTCTCAATGGTTTTAATTTTCTTTTTAAAGACAAAAAAAAATTGGGAAGCTGGACAGAATATCTTAAAATAAGAGAAACTTTGATGGAAACTAACACTTTGCATAAATCTCAGCTGTCAAATGATTTGGGTGCCATTGCAGGATTGTGTTTTGAAATTGGAACTCAGAAAATGCTAATCGGTAACGATGAATACTTAAGCGAGGCAGAACGTTCAAGATTCGAAAAAAACGTACACAAGCGTCAAAAAGAAATACTCGAAGAAAAACTGGAGGAAAATCTGCATAATGAGATGCAATACCATCTGCTAAAAATAGGTATTTCTCTCGGTTTCGATGTTATCCCGGCAAGCAATGATAAAAACAAATCATTTAATGGACAAAATTTCTCATTTATTTCACTGGTAAAATTCCCTGAGTTGCCTACCGACAAGGACACTAAAAACACCATCAAGCTTATTGATGTGCTCTGGTTCGAAAAAGGCACAAACAAAATTATAGGTGCCTTTGAAGTAGAAAAGAGCACTAGTATCTACTCCGGCATACTGCGCTTGTCTGACCTGTACTTTAGTATTTCAAGCGGACAGGAAGTTTTTTATATTATTATTCCCAATAACAGAGAAAAGGATGTAGTGCTTCAGCTAAATAGGCCCGTTATAAAAAACTCGAAAATGAATATAAAATATATCCTATTTTCTGAATTAAGAGCTAATTGTGATGCTATCTGTAAATTTGGAACCGACCATTCGGTAATGGAAAAAATATCAAAATCAATTTAAAATTAAAAAACTATGAAAAAAATATTTCTATTAAGCTTCATTATTATACAATCGTTATCAATTTATGCACAGGAAAAAGTTCAAATTAAGCTTACTTCTGCAAGCCCTTCAGCATCATTTCAACAAGAAATTGGAAGCTCAACAATAAAAATGGCCTATAGCAGACCCTTAGTAAGAGGACGAAAAATATTTGGGGAACTGGTGCCATTTGGCAAACTCTGGCGGACAGGTGCAAGTGACTGTACGACCATCAGTACTAATGAGGATATCACCGTAGGAAATAATATTTTAAAAACAGGAACCTACTCTATATTTTCAATTCCATCAGAAAATGAGTGGACTATCATTATAAATAGTGATATTACTTTACATGGCGAAACTGGTTATGATGAGAAAAAAGACGTTATGCGTTTTACCGTCCCCACAGAAAAAACAACTAATTTCTACGAAACTTTTACCATCGAATTAAATGACATCAATAGTAAAGGGGAAGGTTTCCTTAAAATAGAATGGGAAAATACTATGGTTAAAATACCAATGAAAAGCAAAGCTGACAAAGAAATTTTAGCCCTAATTGACAAATATATTATTAAAGAGAAAAGTCAAAATGCTACTTTATTGTTTCAGGCAGCAAATTATTATTCAACCACGGGAAGAGCAAATAACCAAACAGTATCCTGGTTAACTGAGGCTGAAAAATTGGATCCCGAAAATTTTTATTATCCCACTTTAAGACAGAAAGTATCTTTAGAACTGAAGGATTATCCCAATGCTATTGAAGCAGCAAAAAAAGCCTTAACAATTGCAGAACAGAAAAAAATGAAGGGTACTGAAAAATTAAAAAATCAGATTGAAGAGTTACAATTATTACTTAAAAGTAAATAAATAATAAGTATTACAATATCACATTGAAAACTACAGGAGCATAAAAAAATCCTTGGCATTTAAGCCGATATAGTGTTATAGTAACATTAGACTTGTTTTGTTCAGGGAAATAGATAAATCTAAATAACTTTTAAAGCTAAAAATATGAAAATGGAACACACAACACAGCAGCATTCTAAAGAGGTAGAGTCCAAAATGTACAAAAAATTAGCCATTATGATCGTATTGTCATTTATTTCTATGTACATACTAATGTATTCGATGGTCGATATTTTTGCTAATGTCATTCCCAATGTAAACCAATTTTACATGGCAGGACTAATGACTATGCCAATGCTCATAATTGAGATTATTGTAATGGGCAGTATGTATATGAATAAAAAATGGAACATAGTGTTACTTATCACAGGGTGTCTTGCCGCAATCATTTTTTTTTCCTGTATCAGACAGCAAGCAACTGTTGACGATAAACAATTCTTAAAATCAATGATACCACACCATGCAGCAGCAATCCTCATGGCTCAAGAGGCTTCTCTTCAAGATCCAGAAATAAGCCAACTTGCCCAAGATATCATAAAAGCGCAAGAAGCGGAAATTGCACAAATGAAGGCCAAATTGGATGAAATGAAAAAAAAATAACAGAATAATATTCTTTAAAAAAGCAATATGAAAAATATACTGATAATACTCGTATCTATCATGCTTCCTGTCCTGATTCATGCCCAGGATATGAAAACAATGGAAATGGATAAAAAGCCAGCGAAAGAAGAGTCAAATCCCACTACCTATACCTGTCCAATGCATCCCGATATTCATGAACCCAAACCGGGAAATTGCCCAAAGTGCGGTATGAAACTAGTGCCGGAAAAAATAAAAAAGCAAACAAAAATATCGCAGCATAAAGACATTCCCAAGAAACAAACTGACCAAGGAAATACAGCAATACAGGAGAACAATAATAGTACGATTGCTCAAAAAACACCTGGAGAAAATAACGCACAGCCACGTGTTGTTCGATATGACCTGTATATAAGAGATACAATTGTAAATTTTACAGGAAAAACAAAAAGGGCTATAGCAGTGAATGGACAAATACCCATGCCTACCCTGACCTTTACAGAAGGAGATATCGCCGAAATCTATGTTCACAATGAGCTGGATGAAGATACTTCCCTGCATTGGCATGGCTTATTCTTACCTAATCAATATGATGGTGTGCCAAACCTAACCCAAATGCCAATTAAACCCCATACCACGCATCTATATACTTTTCCCATTATTCAGCATGGCACACATTGGTACCACAGCCATACGGAACTACAAGAACAGATAGGCATGTACGGCTCTTTTATAATGAATAAAAGAACAGATGATCCAACTTTCCGTAAAGGAATCGATGATCTGCCTTCTGTTCCCATAGTATTGAGTGAATGGACAGATATGAAACCTGAAAATGTACACCGACTGCTGCACAATGCATCGGACTGGTTTGCTATTAAAAAGGGGACCACACAAAGTTATGCTGAAGCTATAAAGCAAGGGTATTTTAAGGACAAAATAAAAAATGAATGGAAGCGAATGAATGCGATGGATGTCAGTGATGTTTATTACGACAAATTTTTAATCAACGGAAAAAATGAAAATCAGCTTTCTCAATTTAAAGCGGGTGATAAAGTCCGACTACGGATTGCCAATGGTGGTGCATCAACCTACTTTTGGCTTACTTATGCCGGTGGGAAAATTACGGTTGTGGCCAATGATGGAAATGACGTAGAACCAGTTGAGGTCGATCGATTAATTATTGCAGTTTCTGAAACCTATGACATAATTGTAACCATTCCAGCTGACAAAACAGCTTATGAGTTTTTGGCAACACCGGAAGACCGAACAAAATCTACCTCTCTCTACATTGGCAGCGGGGTTAAGCAATTAGCGGCACCCTTGCCAAAGCTTAAATATTTCGAAGGGATGAAGATGATGAACGGTATGATGAAAATGAATGGAGATCTGGATGATATGGGCATGAGCATGAGCCTTAATAAAATGGATATGAATGTAGTAATGTATCCCGAAATCACGGGTGAAACCAAGCCTAAAACCAATACAAAGATGGATGGTATGAAAATGGATGCTGAGCAATACAATGCCAATGCGCTTTCAGATATTACAACTCTAAATTATGCAATGCTTAAATCGCCTACCAAAACAACACTTCCTGAAAATGCTCCTATTAAAGAACTAAAATTTGAACTTACCGGTAACATGAATCGATATGTCTGGAGTTTGGACAATAAGGTGGTTTCTGAAGCCGATAAAATATTAATTAAAAAAGGCGAAAATGTACGCATCGTTTTACATAATAATTCAATGATGCGCCATCCAATGCACTTGCATGGTCACGACTTCAGAGTCCTTAATGGACAAGGAGAGTATGCACCATTAAAAAATGTGATTGATATAATGCCGATGGAAACAGATACGCTGGAATTTAATGCCAACGTAGACGGGGACTGGTTTTTTCACTGCCATATTTTATACCATATGATGAGCGGAATGGGAAGGGTTTTTACCTACGAAAACCAACCTGCCAATCCTGAAATTCCAGACCCAAAATTAGCACAACGAAAACTCTTTGCAGACGACAGGAAATTTCATTTTATGGCAGAGAATGATTTTGCAACCAATGGAAATGATGGTGAAGCAATGTATCAAAGTACACGCTGGAGTATTGGAACCGAATGGAGATTAGGGTACAATGACATGCATGGTTATGAAACTGAAACACATATTGGTCGATATATTGGAAAAATGCAATGGCTAATGCCATTTATAGGATTTGACTGGAGATATCGAAAAATGGGAGAAGATGAACAAGAGAAAAATCTCTTTGGACAAAAAAACACTAAAGATAAACGTGCAGTAGTAAGTCTGGGGGTCAACTATACCCTTCCTATGTTAATAGTAGCACAGGCTGAGGTTTTCACAGATGGTAAAGTCAGACTACAGTTTGAACGTAAGGACATCCCGGTTTCTAAAAGACTGCGAATGAATTTAATGTTGAATACAGACAAGGAATATATGGCAGGGTTGCGCTATATAGTTACCAGATGGGGTTCTCTATCTTCTCACTATGATAGCGATATGGGCTTTGGTGCTGGTTTTATTTTAAATTACTAAATTTTTACCTTAAACAGTAGCATAGCGCAGTTAAAACCAAACAGGGAAGAAAACAATTCATAAAGGATACAATATATTTGATCACTCTATATATTTTTCTAAATAGCACATTTAATCCACCAGCCTTTATAGGCTGGTTTTTTTTACATCTATTACCACTTTCTTTTTGTATTGCAGCCAAGTCATCATGAAATGCTCTTAAGTGTCAATCAATAGCAAGACTTTCTTATAGGGTCTTTTTAAACTAGATATTAGGATGATAGAGAAATGGATTCATACTTGGTTTAGTGCATCGGAAAAACTTCTTTAAAATTCAGAGGAGCAGTTTTATCTCATTAAAAGGAATTGATGGAAAACTATAACAATGATTCTACTGATGACGATGAAACATTTAATGGATCGCAGACCTTGCGAAAAATATAGAAAAGCGTAAAATTTTATTTTTTATTTAAGCTAAATTTCTTCAGTATTTTATCAAAATCTGATAGTGCTTTATAATGTTCTCTCATTTCCGTTACAGTACTTACATTCCATATGCTAGGAGCATAAATATCCTTCATCTTCATGTAAAGCTCGGTTGCTGTGTGAGATTTGAGAATCTGCACATCACCACCAGCATCAACGACTATCTTTATTAGCGTTGTGTTAATGCTTCGTATTGTGAAATAGCAGATTATGAGGTAGATATAACGCATTGTTAAAGATAAAATTAATTATAATATATTGCAAATCAGATGTCATAACTAACTGTCCTTATCCAAAAAGCCCATGAAAATCAATGATTTTCATGGGCTTTTTTTATGTAGTATTCAAGTTAATATCTTCAATTCTCGCAAAAAATAACATTCCTTTTTCAAGTCCTAAGTAGGAGCAATTGTTCTGATCATATTGAATTCTTTTGCCAGATTGCATTATTCATTGCTTCCCCTTCATTTTTAAATTCAATAACCAGTATGCCTTTGTCTCATTTCAGCAGCAAAGGTAATTCCGTGTCCTTAACGCAATAGCAAGGTCAGGCCCTTCAGGTTTGACAAAAAATCTCCACCCATCCGGGTTGTATTTTTTGTCAAAGCCTTGCTATTGCTAGACACTAACCTTTTTATGCTCCCGAAACGAAACATAGCATACTCCGGCTCTTTAGACGAATAAAAAAAATGTCAGCAATGAAAAGTAAAATATTAAAAATGGATTTGATGAAACAAAACAGCACCTCCTCTCATTGCCGAATAAAATTTCAAAAAAAATTAATCACTAAAAATCGTAGAAATTATGAACATCACAGGAAGAGTGACAGCGGATGCGCAGGTACGCAACGTGTCGAACAGCAAAACAGTAGTAAATTTTTCGGTAGCCATCAACGACAGCTACAAAAACAAAGTGGGCGAACGCATAGAGCAGACAACGTATTTCGATTGCGCCTACTGGCTTAGTCCAAAAGTAGCGCAGATACTCACAAAAGGTACGGTGGTAGAACTGACAGGCAAAGTGAGCGCAAGAGCGTGGACAGGAAGTGACGGTCAACCGCACGCAGGACTGAACTTCAACACCTCGCAAATCAAACTGCACGGGAGCGGTAAAAAAGCCGAAGCGGTACAGGCTCCTACAGGAAACAATAATGACGATACAAAGGACGACCTACCATTTTAACAACGAGCATCTAAATAATTTAAAATTTTAAAATCATGGCACATAATATCAATTTTAACAGCGAAACAGGACGCTATTCATTCTTTAGTGTAAAGGAAAAAGCGTGGCACGGACTTGGGCAAATTGTAGAGCAATACCCAACAAGCGAGGAAGCTATCAAATTTGCAGGGTTAGATTACGAAGTCGTTAAAAGTCCGCTATTTACCAAAGGTTCGAGCATTATTCAAACGGCTGACAGTATCGAGATAGGCAGTAACGAATTGGAAGTCCCTAACTATTTTGCCAATATACGCACCGATAACAATGCAGTATTGGGTGTGGTCGGTAAAGACTATCATATCGTGCAGAACCGTGAAGCATTCAGTTTCTTTGATGCCATTGTAGGCGGTGGAGAGGGAATACTCTATGAAACTGCAGGAGCGTTGGGCAACGGGGAACGCATATTTATTACAGCCAAACTACCTGACTATATCCGAGTTGGAAATGGCGATGATGTAACCGAAAAATACATTTTCCTGACCACTTCGCACGATGGTAGCGGAAGTATCACAGCCGCTTTTACGCCTATCCGTATCGTATGCCAAAACACCCTTAATGCTTCATTGCGAAATATGACAAATGTAGTGCGTATCAAACACACATCGGGAGCAAAACAGCGTATTGAGAACGCTCACAAGATTATGGGTTTAGCGAACTCCTTGAGCATCCAGTTAGAGAATATTTTCAATGAATGGGCAAAAGTAAAGGTAACAGACAAGGAAGTGAGAAAGCTAATCCAATTGGCACTTTGTCCAAATAAAGAAACTTTCGATTTACTAAAAAAAGGTGCAGAAGATGAAATTTCCACCATATTCAAAAATACCGTTGAGGATGCCTTTGCGTATGCTATGACAAGCGACACACAGCAGATGGACACTACCAAAGGCACATTGTTCGGAGCATATAACGCTGTTACAGGCTACTATCAGAATGTACGCAAATACAAAGATGATGAAGCCAAGTTACAGAGCATTGTTTTGGGCGGTACTGCTCAACTCAAATCACAAAAAGCATTTGACTTGTGTACAGGCTTTGCCTTAGACGGTGCAGAAATCCTAAACCTTAATTAGATAACCATAGGCTACCGCCTTAATCGGTGGTAGCCTACTATAACAATAACTGATATGAAAGCAAAATCAATAGACGAAGCTAAAAGTATGGCTAAATCACAAAGCCTTGAAACGAAATACAAAGACGAAGCTGTATATATCATTTACTGCAATAGAACCGAGTATTTCTATATAGATACCAATAGCCTTTTAAGGACTTGGGAACAGCTTACAGGCTATTACGAAAACGGAGTTTATACCGCTGAAAACTGAACTGATAAAGTGATGAAGATAACAGATTTAAACGGTTGCCCTATTGAGGTGACCAACCTTAAAGAAGCCATTAAAATGGCAGGACAGTACAAGAAATACCGCCACGAGGACAAACGTTTCTCCGAGTTTGATAAAAGGCAAAAAGCGTATTGGACAGATATGTACGAGAAACTTAGAGCAATTAAAAAACAATTAGACGACAAATAAAATTTTAGAACGATGAACGCAAATTTTTTCAATCAGATAGCACAGTTGCAGATTATAGGTGATTTGCAACTCACCATAGCAAAAGGAGCAGAAAACAACCTAATCGTATCGGTTATGCTCCAAAACGAACAGTGCGGAGATAACGCAAAGAACATCATACCACCGCTTAATCTTCGGGGAACAGCAGAGGAACTCGACAACGGTTTTTTCGAGAACATAACCACACCCATAGAAACAGCTTCAGGCTTAATGGTCAATATGGAAAGCTTTATGAAGCAGTTGGAAGAAACCAAAAAACAGTCTGCAATGGAAAAGGACAAAGTTGACAGGCAGAAGAAAGAACTGGAAGCCAAAGACAAGAAGTTCAAAGACGCAATGGCAAAGGCAGATGAATTGGAGAAAGAGGGCAAATTCCGTGAAGCGTGGGTAAAAGTACCCGAAATAACAGAGTTCCCTGAAAAGGCTGACGAGATACGCAAACGCAAAAGAGAACTATCCGACAAGTTTTCTGCGCCAAGTCTTTTCGGAGCTATCGAGGAAGAAAAACCCGAACCCGCAAAAGCGGAAGAAGTTACTGCCGACTACCAAACAGAAACTGCACAGGAAAACTAAATGTAATAACTTAAAATTCATCATCATGTTATTAGCAACGCAATTGGAAAGAGTGTTTATACTCAAAGATAAAGGACACGATATTATATTGACCGATCCCGAACCACGTTGGAGCGTGGAAGCAGTACTAAATTTTTACGCCAACAGGTATCCCATTTTGACAACCGCCAAAATATCTGCACCCGCCATCAAGGATGATGCAGTAGAATACCGATTTGAGAGCGTAATGGGCACAAAAGGTTAAATCAAAATTTAAAGCAATGGACTATGCACAAACATATCATATCGGGAACAATAAAACCGCCCGAACAAAAACAACAAAGGCAGTTGTACAAACAGCTCAGCGAGTTCGCCCAATGGATGCAAAAATCCAAAGATGCGAGCGAGATTCAAAAAGACAAACGCAGGTCAGTGCCTGTGGAAATGTTGCCAATGGTTTTCTAAAGACTTCATTCCTGCCGAGACTGAAAGAAACGCAAACTGTACAGGCTTGCACAGAAACAGTAAAAACAGAAAAGGATTTTTATAAGTCCCTTTCCAAACTTGCAGGGCATTACAAGATAGAACCAATGCAGACCAACCAATTTGAATATCCTTACAATATGGCATTAACTATATGGGATATGGAAAAAAAGCTAAAGCAAAGTGTTCTGAATTGGCAGGAAATACGTTTGGTACAGGACAGTAATAAAACGTATTTCATCAGTGAGGAAAAATACAACACAAGTACAACCCTGTATTATATACCGATTGAACCGCTGTATCAAATGTTACACGATCCCAAGCGCAAAAGAAATGCCCAACTGCTTATTTCTGTTTGCTCTTACCTATATCACATTGCAGATGTTCCTTATTTCAGACAGGAAAACAGTTACCTGTATTGGATGTATGAAATGCACAAAGAATGGGTGGAGCAGGACGATGAAACTGAAGAAAACGAAGCGTGTAAACTTGAGTTTGAAAAATCGGAATTTATTGGAGATTGTATCGAGCAAAAGATTTTTAACCCTATGAGCTTGCAGGTATTCGGACAGCGTTTAAACACTTTTAAAAGACGTGATGCATTCGACCATGAATGTTGGCTGACAGCTTCTAATGCCTTTGCGCTGTTTACGGAATATCCGAACGCAAGCATTTTCCGAAATGCACCAATGCGGGAACAAGACCCTGATAATGACGACGACGACAATGAAACCATTGGTATGGAAAAGTATATTTCCTTTATATCGCACACAAAAGGATGGCTGTACGAGAACCTTGCCGAGAGCATCAACAATGAGTTTAACGAGTACGCAGAAATGCAGGAACCGACCATCTGCAAACGTTTTGACAAAAAAGAGGTAACGAAAAAAAGCCTTGATTTTGAGAACGGATTATTTGCGCTTTTGGACGATATGTGCAGTTTGCTTTATAACTACAAAACCACAAGAAAATGAAAAATACAACCGATATAACAAAAAGCTTTGGTACCCTGTACCATCCTAAATCCGCACTTGTTTTCTATGAAACCAGAGGAGCGAACAGCGATGTATATGTGGAGCATTTCGATATGGACAAGAACGGTAATCCTATTAATGCCCACCCACTCACAGAATGGGAAGCAAAAGTATTGGCAAGGGCATTGGTAACAGAAAAGGATAAGGACAAAGCCTTTTTAAAATCCAATGGAATACTGCCGACAAACATATTGCAGATAAATCATAATGCAGATAAAAGTTCGGTATTGTGGTACACCAAAGCACAAAGACGACAAATGTATTTTGTGAACAGTTTGGAAATACCCAACGGAATGGCTTATGCACCGCCAATGATTTGGTATGCCAACAAAAATAGTCTTACGGTATTTGCATTGGCAAGCGACCGACGACCGACAGAAAAAACGCCTTTGTATTGCGCACCATTTTTCAACATCTATGAAGATGGGAAAGTATGTATGGGTTCGGTCAATATCAATATTAAAAACTCGGCTTCGGTTGAGGAATTTACCAACGGTTGGGAAGACTACTTTTTTAATTCCTATTTCAGCCATTTATTGGGAAGAAACAGCCCAATAAATGGCAATTGTGTAAACCTTTGGAAAGACCTAATCAATTCAGATAAGTCCTTTCCTAAAGAGGTACTGAAAAAAAATAACAAAACCCTTAAAAATCTATTGTGATGAATACCGAGAAAACAAAAATACATTTTACGGATAACTACCTCATAAATCCGACTAACCCTATCACTGTAAATGTAATCGGTGCAGGAGGCACGGGTTCAAAAGTACTGACCGCCTTAATGGAAATGAACCACAGCCTGATTGAACTTGGACACGCAGGATTATCCGTTCGCCTTTGGGATGACGATGTTATCACGACTGCCAATTTGGGCAGACAGCGTTTTGCCGAGTGCGAGGTTAGCTTATTTAAATCCGTTGCCCTTATTAATCGGGCAAATCGTTTTATGGGAACTTATTGGAAAGCGGAAACGGTGAAATTTGAGAAAGATAGTTTAGGAAGACTGCCCCAAAATGCACTTGCAACTATCTATATTACTTGTGTGGACAATGTACAGGCGAGGTTTGGCGTTGCTGAAATACTTAAAGAATTATGCAACCGCAGAAATCATAGAGATACACCTAAATATTGGTTAGACTTTGGAAACAGCCAACATACAGGACAGGTCATATTATCCACTATTGGAGAAATTAAGCAACCCAATTCTGAAAAGTATGAAACGGTGGCAAGCCTGCCATTTGTTACCGAAGAATTTGGGGAATTGCTACTACAATCCGAAGAACAGGACGACACACCAAGCTGTTCCTTAGCAGAAGCCTTGGAAAAACAGGAATTATTTATCAATTCTGCCTTGGCACAAATGGGATGTTCGCTGTTGTGGAGTTTGTTCCGTTATGGCATGACCGAGTACAGGGGATTTTTCCTTAATCTTGGAAATTTTCAGTCACAACCCCTAAAAGTCGCCTGATCCAAAATCGGGCGGCAAAAAGACACTCCCTCCCAAAATGGTCGGGACAGTCTTTTTGCGTTTAAGCGGTGCAGTCATTTTAATAAAAATGCACAATGCGCCATTTTATCAAACAGACTGCGAAAATTTTATAAGGGATATGCAGTATCCCTTGTGTTATTTTAGAGGACTTCTTTTCTTTCCTTACAAGGGACCAAGGAAAAGATTCTATATTACATTCCAAATTTTTTGTTGCAAAAACACATAATCTTATTTAAGCATTTGCTTAAATAAGAAAATATCAATAAATTTGCATAATGGAAAATATTTCTTGTATCCGCCAACAAGCAGATAGCAAACAGATTGGTCGTTGTAAAACCAAAATATTGAAAATGGATGACTCATTTGATTATCTATCAAATGGACTAGAATTGGTTGGTAACAATGTAAGGTTGAAAATACTATTTCTGATATACACGGAGAAAAAACTTTGTGTTTGTGACCTTAGTGACATACTGGGAATGACAATCTCGGCAATTTCACAACATTTGAGAAAGCTTAAAGATAGGAACTTAATAGAAACTGAGAGACAAGCTCAAACAATCTTTTATTCCCTGACAAAAGAGCATGAAGAAATGCTCAAATTAATTTTCAATATGCTTAATAAAGATAAAATCACAGAAACGATATGAAAATAGAAAATAAACTTTTGGGTACTGGGATTATGACGGCAATCGCAGCCTCGATTTGTTGCATTACTCCTATACTAGCTCTAATTGCAGGTACAAGTGGAGTTGCCTCGTCTTTTTCCTGGCTAGAGCCTGCAAGACCCTACTTTATAGGTTTGACTATTTTGGTTCTCGGTTTTGCCTGGTATCAAAAAATAAAACCAAAAAAACAAATAGATTGCAATTGTGATGTAGAGAAAAAACAGACATTTATTCAAAGCAAAACCTTTCTGGCTATTGTTACTGTTTTTGCCGGACTGATGCTTGCTTTTCCTTCCTATGCACATATTTTTTATCCTGAAGCACAGAAACAAACAGTTGCAATTAATAACTCTAATACCAAAATCATTGAGTTTGGTATTAGCGGAATGACTTGCACAAGTTGTGAAGAACACGTAAACCATGAAGTGAGTAAACTATCTGGAATAATCAAAGCAACTACTTCATACGAGAAAAAAAATGCAATCGTAGAATTTGACAATTCAAAAACGAACATTACCGAAATTGAAAAGGCGATTAATGCAACAGGATATACCATAACTGAAAAAAAAGAAAAATAAAATGGAACTCATATTACAATCAATAATTACCTGTCCTAATTGCGGGAGCAAAAAAGAAGAAACGATGCCGACAAATGCTTGTCAATATTTTTACGAGTGTGAAAAGTGCAAGACTGTATTAACCCCCCTACAAGGTGACTGTTGTGTGTTTTGCAGTTTCGGAAGTGTCAAGTGTCCGCCAATTCAACAAGATGTAAAATGCTGTTAAATAAAGAAATCTATTTCTAATTATTATCTAATTTATCATATTGCAATAAGGGGCAAATCATAACTAAGATACGACCGTTTGTGAAGTTACACAATTATTCCGTTAGCAATTTGTAATATAATAGCAAAACAAAACACCCCGAAGATGAACTTCGGGGTGTAATTAAATGTGAATTTTTATAATGCAAACTTATACCTACATCTGACAACTAATCGGTGCTGTTAAACTCAAAACTCAATTGCTTTTCGTTCCCGAAATTATCCGAAATCCATACTTCAAAGGATTGGGAAACGGTCGAATTCGAAGTATAATACAACCTGAATTGTTCCTTCGGCAAAGAATACAAATCGTTTGGAAGGTATGGCATTTCACCATAATAACATAAAGTTCCCTGACCTTCAAACTGAAAATAACGGATAAAATATTGCGTGCCTGAATAATTACCGCTTCGCTCTATTGAAATCCTCATCTCTACTGCATTCCCCTTTGCAATAGCTGAGGGAACCGGCATTATTTTCACTTCAAAAGGAAAATCATTCTGTAATTCCAGTTCGTCTGTATTGCAAGATACCAAAGTAATGCAACTTAGCAGGACTGCCACAAATACGGGAAGTAATCCTAGTGTAAATTTATTTAAAAATATTATCATGATTTTATATTTTAAAAATTAAATCTTATTCCTGCTCCTGCCGATGGTCGGAACTGTTCCAGATCTGTGCCCCACAGAACTTTTGTACGTATCTGCAATAACAGAACAAATCGGTCGGACAAATATGTTTCAATAGACAGCCTCCCACCAGCACCATAAATGAAGTGGTCCTGGCTGAGTATTTTAGCTCCGTCAAATAATAAATCCTCTCCCCTGTTAATGCTCTCATAACCAATGACACCAGTTATAGCTGCATTCAGGGTAATATTTTTACCAGCATCACCTAAAAGGAAGAAACTGTAACCGCCTTCGGCAGTATAGGTTTCCTGTGGGATTCGCAGGTCTTTGTATTTATAATACTGATGGGAATATTCCAAAGCCCAAAGCTGGTAATTACCATTCTTGCCATTTACTGTCATGCCAATATTGAGGTAATAGTTCCTGCCGGGATAATCACCCGAAAAGCTTCCCGCACTCAATTCCAGTCCCTTTTGTTTCGACAGCATGCGTTGTGCCTGCGCGATTGTAGTGCTCATCAAAACGAGCATCGTTATATAGATATACTTTTTCATTTTTCTACTGTTGTTTTTATTACGTTACTAAAATTTCAGATGCATTTCGCCAACCAATCGGGCTTTTATCAAATCAGAATTTTCTACCTGCATGGTTTGATGCCTGCCACCGTTCTTTTCAAAAATCTCAATCAGAAGCACCTTGTCATCGGCAATGGTAAACTGATCTAACAAAAACACGTTCTGTTCGGCAGTTTTTCCTCCAATCTCACCAAGTGATTTGTAGCTGCGAAGTGGTACTATTGACCTTTCCTGTATCACGGTACGTTTTGCAATCTTTTTGTCCACTACCTTGAAATTGATAAAATCAATCTGGAAAGGAACATTAGTACTGTTTGTTAGCTGGGTATGGAAATAGTAATTGCCATTATGGATATAAATTCCTTTGAGTATAAACTGGATGCCAAAACTTTTAGCGCCAATGTGTTTTATAATGCGTTTATCTTTTTTGTAGATGGTTTCCAGCAGTAACCCTGCCAGCGAAGGTGCAGTATTGCCCAGTTCTTCAAAAAGCACATCGTTTCCTGTATCTTTATCCACTGTCTTTTGCATCGTCAGCAGGTTATAGCTGAGCGTCTGAGGGTTGGAATTGTAGTACACATCAAAACTGTAAAAGTGTCCGTCATCGGTAATGACCGAAAAATTGGTTTCCTGTTCAAAATCCCTTGCTGAAGCCTTTACACGAAGTACGTTCTCCGCATCTTCTGCCTTCCCTGCGATCAGGTATTCACTGCCCAAATCCACATAGCGTATAGCTGTTGGGAAAATCAAATGGGAGGTTTTATCATAAGTAACTTCCATTTGGTATGGTTCTATCCTGCCCAAAGCAAGGGAAGTTTTTGCGCTTTGCTGTGCAAAAGAAGATACCGCAAAGCCAATCATTAGGGCAATTGCCCAAAAGGTTTTAAAATGATTTTTCATTGTTTAGTTTATTTGAGTTATTATTATTTTTTAGAAACAAGGAATACTTGATGTCCTGCTTTTAGGGTAACTTTTGGTGTCCTTACTTTTTTGGAGAAATAACCTGAAATTCCCTGAACTACGCCACGGCTTAAATCAGCCGCTGCCTGTTGTCCTGCAGATTGGGTAAGCATCAGGCTTGTTCCGGATGTCTGGCTCATGTTCCCTGCCATTTCGCTAAGGGCATTCATTTCCGGAGAATACGGTACGTATAATCCCTGCTGTCCATCAAGGTCATAAATGGTGATGTCTACTGGGATGATGTTTCCTTGCTGTTCTATGGAAGTAATCTTTAACTCCAGACGTCCGCCCTGAAGCTTTGCATTAGCGGTTAGGATTGTTCCCTTTTCAATGGTAATATTACCCGTTTGGGCAGGCTCCAATAAACGAAGTCGTACACTGCTTTCCCAAATAATAGTCTGTGTTTCCTGTACACAGGCTTTAATGCTGTTCTTTGGCTGTATCACCTTCTCCGCCGAACCTTCTGTGTTAAAACTACGGTTTCTGATTTCGCTCCAGTCGGCTATAAAAGCACTATCAGCAGGCTCACGGTATAAAGATGATACCGTATTTTTTCTTGCACTGGTGAATGCTGCAAAATGTTTTTTCGGCGAAGCATCCAAAACCACAGGTGCATTAACCTTATTGCTTGCAGTTTCAGCAGTATTTGTACCTGAAGGAAGATACTTTGCAGCCATCTGATAGGATTTCTCCATGAGTGCCAACTGGTCATTTACCGTTACTGCGGCAGGTATTTCCTTTTCTGCCAGTTTTCCTTTTAGTTCTTCCAATTGCTTACGGAGTTCCTGTGATTCACCATTATCATCCTGATAGAAAGAACCCAGTGTACTTTGTGCATTTCGATAACTGTTTAATGCCGGATTAGCGGGTTTTTCTGACCTGTTGCCATCGCTATTGTTTTGATTTTGTTCCTCGTCATTATTTAGTCGCTCTTCCCCTTCGCCAGTTGTGCTTCCTTCGTTCCAATAATCAGCCAGAGTAGTAAGGGCATCACGCTTTTGCTGCACTTTTTCTTCCATCATTTGCTTCTCGTAAGCCTTTTGCTTGTCAGCCTGCATTCCTTCTTCCGTCGCCTGTGGAACAGTATCGTTCATTCCTATATTTTCGATTCCCTTTTTATCCGAAGACGGTTTAAATATGAGGTACATAGAACCTAAAAACACGATCCCCATTAAAACGAATATCAGTGGTTTTTTAAATCTTTCAATGGTACTTCTTTTATCATCGGTCTCCTTGGACACTTTGCTTTGTCCGTCTCCTTCTAACAGGACGACGGCTCTTTTTTCATCTTCTTTCATAAATCTTGTCTTTTAAAATTGTTACTAATGTGTCCTGCAAGCGTGCGGGACTTTCTTTCTTTTTGAGCACTGGATTTTTAATATGCTCAATGTTCATGCTATGCTCTGAGCTTGCTGTATCATAACATACTTTAAAAATTACCCCTGCGGTAAGCAGCAGATATGCTCCAAAAAAATAAAGTGTATACCTCTGCTGTTTATATAAAGGCAATGCCTGCCAGCTTTCCTCAAGCCTGTCAAACCACTTGTTTATATTGGTTCTTATTTTTTTCATAGCCTTGTTATTTCTGTGTTATAGCTTGAAGCGCTTCGGACTTTGACCTGTCTGTTGCTTTGGCTTATCATTGACCATTGCAATTGCTTCGGTTAACTTTGGTGCGGATATTACAGAAAGGTCTTTCAGTTCGATTTTTTTTAGTATCTGCCCGAATTGGTCTTTTTTTATTATTTCCATTCGGCTTAGCGAGAGTTCTCCATTAAGGTGTTTCACCCACATTGCACATTCTATACGAGGCCTCTCATCACCTGACCATTGCAGGTAGCTTGTCAGCAGTAAATCATGCTTAGGCAGACTATCTGTACCTTTTTGGCAGCTTTCAAAGAATTCGCTTAAGCTTTCTTTCAGCTTTCCTGCATAAGCACCCTGCGTATGGAAATACTCGTTATATCCTTTGTCAGTCAGGATTTTTGCGAAGCTGTTTAATTCTAATAATGTTTCCATAAGATTATTTTTTTAACGCTCGATGACTTCTATATCCCTATTCTCTAGTACTGCAAACTTTTCAATATTAAAGCCTTGAGGGTTATTGTCCGAGCGGACAGAGTTGACAAGGAAACAGGACGTAACCAGATTGCGTTTTGTCACATTACTGGAACGGATGATAAATTGTTTGGCATAACTGCGCACTGCATAGGGATAAGTTTCGAAATTGACCATTACGCTGTCCACTTCAATACGCTGCTGTACATTACCTGATATGATACGGTTATAATATCCTTTTTCAGAGAGGTCTTTGTAATAATCAAAGGCACTTTTATCTGCGAGATTAAACGCCCTTTTCATATTACTTTCAATGGCATTCTTGTCTGGTGCAAGTGTAAAAAAAAGTTCGTGAAAACGCTTTACATGTTCCCTTGCTTCTACC
Source organism: Flavobacterium collinsii (assembly GCF_902804485.1). Classification (GTDB taxonomy): domain Bacteria; phylum Bacteroidota; class Bacteroidia; order Flavobacteriales; family Flavobacteriaceae; genus Flavobacterium; species Flavobacterium collinsii. The sequence goes on from NZ_CADCST010000077.1 coordinate 36,494, forward strand.
GGACGGTTGATCGACGCATCCTGTGCGAGCGCGAGCATCAGTGATTTCCCATTGTCCAGAACATAGATTTTCTGACGTTGCTGCTCTGCAAAACGGTAGGACTGCCAGACGGCATATCCTGCAACTCCGGTGCAGAGTAAAGCAAACACAATGGCATATAATCTTATCTGCCTGAAACTGTTTTCGATATTTCTTAGTGTTTTAAATTCCATTTTATTAATGATTAATGATTACTTGTTTATCAGCCTGCCGCCTATATTCCCTACTGTTGAACCTGCTCCTGCGCCGGCAATATTTCCGGATTTCATGGCTGTCTGGTTAACATTTCGGGTAAAGTTCCCTGCTCCACCAGCCTGAATGATCCAGCCTGTGACTGTCGGAATAGTGAAGTACCCCACGATGCCTATAATCATAAAGATGATGTACACGGTGTTGGAGGTGTCGGGGATGAAAGTAGGATCGGCAAGCATCTCAATATCCCGTTCAACAATCAGCGACTGTATCTTGGCAAGCATAGAACTGAACAAATCAGCTACAGGAAGCCATAAATACACGCTGACATATCGGGTGAGCCACTGTGTGAGCGTAGACTGAAAGCCATCCCATACCGATATGGCAAAAGCTATCGGGCCTAAAATTGACAGTACAATCAGAAAGAAAGTCCGTATGGTATCAATGACCAAAGCTGCTGCCTGAAAAAGTATTTCCAGCAAATTGCGGAACCATTCCTTTATTGCTTTCTCTATCTCGTAGGTTTGTCTATCCATATACATTCCTGCCATTGTTCCTATGTCAGAAGGCGACCATCCCAATTCGTCCAATTTCTTATCAAACTCTTCGTTTGATACCATATAGGCAGTTTCAGGATCGCGGAGCATTGCCTCACGCTCCAACATGTCTTTCTTTGCCTGTAGATCGTTCAGGTCAAGAACCTGATTTTCGAGGATAGCGTGAGTACCTTGTACAACGGGACTTAATACCGCATTTAAAGTTCCCAGGACTATTGTGGGGAAAAACATGATGCAGAGTCCAAGTGCAAAAGGACGCAGCAAAGGATACATATCAATCGGTTCTGCCCGGCTGAGAGCCTGCCATACCTTGGTGGCTACATAAAACAAGGCTCCCAAGCCAGCCAGTCCTTTAGCCACTGCCGCCATATCGGCGGACAATGGCAGCATCTCATCATACAGGGAACGCAGGACTTCGTGAAGATTATTAAATTCCATCGCTTACCAGTATTTTTGATTTGGGGTTCCATAGAGGTCAAGTACTCTTTTTGTATTGTTCTGCTTCTTTGCCCTTAGTATGCTTACCGAGATATTTTTGTTGGTGTAGTAGCGTACTAAACTGTGGTATTCTTTCACTTCTTTGTACACGCGGTCAATAATATCCATTCGGTCTTTGTCATTCAGCGACAGGCTTGATGAGCTTACAATCTGCTTGAGTTCTTTCAGTAATTCTGTGCTTTCACCAAGCAGCGTCGAATAGCCATTGGCAATAGCTGCCAATTCCTGAGCAGAAAAATTGGGATCATTTATCATCTTACCAAAATTCTTTACATACATCTGAGAAACATCGCCAACCAATAGTACAGTCTGCTGTACCTTGCGTGCATCTTTCACCAGATTGTTTACCGCCTGCAGTTTGTCGTAATATTCTTTGCCCTGCTTATAGACCTTTTCTACTTCCTTGAAATTTTTAACGACATTGGATACTGTGTTTGAAGTCTGTACAATTTCATTGGCACTGTTAAGAATACCTGAAGCCAGATTTGCAGGATCAGTGACCACAAATTGTGCTTTTGCACAGGGTGCAGTGGCAAGCAAGAGTGCCATACTCACTACAAATAGTAATTTTTTCATTTTTTAGATTTTTAAATTGTTAGTGATTATTGATTTTCTTTCGCGCGTCGCCTCATGGCGATGTGCTTGATGGCAAGCTCTACATTACCGTCCAATTCTCCGGCAAGCTGCATTACTTCCAGTTTTTCAGTTTCTTCGGTGGTGTAGGCCAAATATTCTTCAACAGAGACTTCTGTCGCATATACCGCAGAGTGTGTACCACCCAAGCCTATCCATACTTCTTTGTAAAGCCGCGCCGGATCGTTGTTCATGTTAATGGAAAGTACCTGTGCTTTTTCTTTGTCAGTGAGACCAAGCATTGCTTGTATTTCATCAAATTTGTTCATGTACTTCCGCTGGTCAAGCAGGATTTTACAATCGGAGTTGTTGATGATACTTTCTTTGACGATTGGTGATTGGATGATGTCATCAACCTCTTGTGTTACTACGATTGCTTCGCCAAAAAATTTCCTAACAGTTTTAAAAAGGTACTTCAGATATTCTGCCATTCCTTCTTTGGCAATGGCTTTCCACGCCTCTTCAATCAGGATCAGTTTACGGATGCCTTTGAGTCTCCTCATCTTATTTATGAAGACTTCCATAATGATAATGGTCACAATGGGAAAGAGGATTTTGTGATCTTTGATCGCATCAATCTCAAAGACAATAAATCGTTTGGAAAGCAGGTCTAACTGTTTATCGGAGTTCAGCAGGTAATCGTACTCTCCTCCTTTGTAATAAGGTTCCAGTACATTCAGGAAATTGGCAATATCAAAGTCCTTTTCCCTGACCTGTTTTTCTTCCAATATCTTACGGTAATCGCTCTGAACATATTCATAGAAGCCATTAAAAGACGGATAGATCTCATTGTGTTTGATACGCTCAATATATCCGCTCACTGCATTGGATAATGCCACTTCTTCAGAACGGCTCGGCGGCTCGTCATCACGTTTCCACAGCGTTAGTATTAATGTCTTTACGCTTTCTCTCTTTTCAATGTCGAATACGCCATCATCGGTATAGAAAGGATTAAAGGCAATGGGATTGTCTTCGGTATAAGTGAAATAAACCCCGTCTTCTCCTTTGGTCTTCCCCTTGATAAGTTCGCACAAACCCTGATAAGAGTTACCGGTGTCAACCAGCAGGACATGTGCGCCCTGCTCATAATATTGACGCACCATGTGGTTGGTAAAAAATGATTTTCCTGAACCTGACGGGCCCAATATGAACTTGTTCCTGTTGGTGATAATCCCACGTTTCATAGGCAGGTCGGAAATATCCAGATGGATGGGTTTTCCGGTAAGCCTGTCTGCCATCTTAATACCGAAAGGCGATGGTGAATTATGATAATTGGTTTCTTCGGTGAAAAAACACAAAGCCGGTTCAATGAATGTGTAAAAACTTTCTTCACTTGGAAAATCCCCAGCATTGCCCGGCATTCCCGCCCAATATAGTGTAGCAACATCTGTCGTGTTATGGCGTGGTTTGCATTCCATTAGTGCCAGAGCACTTCCGCTGTCATTCTTTATCTGCTTAAGTTCACCGGGATCATCTGACCACGCCATGATGTTGAAGTGTGCCCTAATTGAAGACAACCCGAAAGAATGGGCTTCGTTCAAATAACGTTCTATCCATTCTTTGTTAATCTGATTGGCACGGCTGTAACGGGCCAGTGAGTGCATGTTTCTTGCGGCTTTCTCAAACTTTTGCAGGTTGTCTTCGCTGTTATCCAAAAACAAATACTGATTGTAGATATGATTACAGCTTAGCAACAGTCCAACAGGTGCAGCAAATGAAAGCCGGCAGTCGCTACGGTCGGTGGATAGTTTTTCATAACGGGTATGGGTCGATACCGCTGCAGGCAGATCTTCCGTATCGGAAAGCGTGTGCAGGCAAAGCCTTTTATTGCCTATACGAACCTCTTCTCCCCCAAGTGCGATGTCCTGCATCGGAGTTCCGACCTCTCTTGACAATGTCAGATACTGTTCCAGTAATCCTTGTTTTCCTTCGGCTCCGATTATATCTTCTTCCGTGAGGCGCTGCAGGCTTATAAATCCGCTGTCGTTAACGATTCGTTCAAATTGTGCAACCGCTTCCATAAAACGATGGATTGCTTCCTTGTCCCTGATTTCTTTTGGTATCAGTGCACCTTTGCATAATGAAGAGAAGTTGCTCTGCATACGCATACGCTCTTTAGTCGTCTTGGTCAGGAACAGGTAACAATAATGGTTCAGGAAGGGACGTTCGTTAAAATGGCGTTCATAAGACTTTGCCAGAAAACTGTGGTCGTCTTTTCCCATATCCGGCTCGTAGCTTTCTTTGATGTACCAATCCTGCTTGTGAACAATGGTAAAATCTGGCAGAGTCTTGATCGCTTTATGCCAGGCAGAATGGATAGCTTCATATTCGGCGGATGCTACTGTGAATAGTTCCGGAAGCTGTACTTTAAAACAGGCAGTAATATCTGCATCCTTTGACAGGATACAATTGTTCTCTACTGCCAGCAATGGAAACCTGCTCTCTAGTGTTGTGATCTTTGCTGAATTTCTCATACAGTGTTCCCTTTAGGAGTGAACCTTAAATAGCGGTGTATAGACTTGCGACAGATAATGTAACGGGGATGTCTTTTATTTGCCCCAATTTTCATTAGTCCGTGCTCTCCATACTTTTTGTTCAGAGAGAAAGTCTGCCATACGATCAGTGAGGCGCCGCCAATTCCTAGAAAAAGGCAGATGTAGGAATTCACTCCAGCCATATAAAATATCATAACCAGGATAAGTGTTCCGAGTAGTCCACCAGCGAAGATGAATAGGTATTGTGCTTTCAGCCCCTTAAACTCTACAGTTCTCCCAATGCCTTTGTTGATGTTGTAATTCATAAGGCAAGGCATTAAAGGAAGAAAGATCGCAAAATGGTAGCGGCCACAATCAGGAAGATACACGCACCAAACCAGCTTGCCGCAGTTTTGCTGGTATCGGGATCTCCACTGCTAAATTTGTTGTACACCTTAACCCCTCCGATAAGACCTACCACCGCTCCAATGGCGTAGATCAGCTGTGTGGCGGGATCGAAATAAGAGGTTACCATTTGGGTGGCTTCGTTGATACCGGCTGTGCCGTTGCCTTGTGCGAGCGCACTTAAACCTGTCAGCATTGCCACTGTTGCCAACAGGATTTTTTTTCTTTGTTTTTCCATGATTAAAACACTTTAAATTTTTGTTATTTCCCTCAGGTTGCGGGCTTTAGAAACAAAGGTGTCTTGGAAATGAAGACGCTATAGTGAACTGGTTGTCAACGGAATTATTTGGCAGTAAATAGCTGTTATAACAAGAATTTTTTTATATTAGCTATCTTATGAGATTTGATTTCAAATTGAGTAATTAAAACAAAAATGAACCTTATAAAGTAGTAATACACAAGTAAAATATGGGAGGTAATGCAGGAATAAGAGGTTATTTAATACAGACAATTATTTGTGTATTAGACGCACTTGAAAAGGATAATTTATGGACATCAGTAACTCTTGAGCCATTAGACGAATCAGAAAAGGTAGATATTAGGTGGAAATATTCCAATAATACCGAAAAACTATGTCAAGTAAAATCTTCTCAGAACATAATTCGACATTCTGCTGCAAAAAAATGGTGTGAAGAACTTGAAACTCATTCACCAGATGCTTCAAATTATGAATTAATTGTTATTGGAAATGTTGACGTAAAACTCTCAGAAGCAGAAGATATCGGTAAAGTAAAAGTCGGAGAAATTAAACCTTTAAACACACAAGTTTTAATTGACCAAGCATCAACTAAGATAGATAAATACTACGAAGACAAAAACAAACCTAAGATTTCATCACAAGTTAGAGAGCTTATCGTGAAAGCGTTAACCTTAGAATTTGGCACAAGTTCTATCATTGGAAAAGAAATATCAAGAGCGAATTTTGATACAAAACTTTTAGAATGGATTAGTGCGGTCGAAAATCAACTTGACACAAACCCATTTGCTTCATTAGCACCACCATTTGAAAATCAAAATATTCCTATTAATCACAGAATCGTGAAGAAAATATTAGAACTTATTGGTTGGCATCAGTTTGGAGAGAATCACATAGTAGAACGTTTCAATGAAAAAACGGAAGAAAATGAAATACATTCTGTAAATTTTATAGGAGATTTTGAAAGTAAACTAAAAGAAGAATCAGGAGATTTGGTAATGATTTCGTCTCTTCACTCACTTAAATATCCTGATTCATCTAAGACTGAAATAGCTCAATATATTAATGATACAGATATTATATATTCAGATTTGGAAGAAAAAAAGAAAATTCCGTTAAAGCGATATGAATCTACTGACGTTTATAGTCTTTTATTTTGGCTCTCAACAGACAATAGCGAAGTTTCTACTGATTTTATTCATTATACCAAAGGAAACTACAAACGAAACTTACTAAATGAAAATATAACCTATTTATTAATTGATAACAACAAAGCAAACTTTTTGATTAGCAGTATAACAACTGCAAAAAATTACAGAGCGGATGTTCCGGTTAAGTTTGCATATCCTATTACTGAGGCCAATCAGAGTCCAAAGTATATTGGAGAAAGAGGCTTAAAACTTCCTCCTCAATTTATAAATTCTTCTGTAATTCCTATCACTAAGGAAAGTAAATCAAAAATAAGTTTTCTTCTTTTTTGCTCCGACCCATATTCTCCAGAAGCATTAAAAAAACTTATTTGGCTAACTATAAGTCTTACTAGTGGGTATGGGAATGAATATCTTCTTTATTTTCCAGATTATAATGAAGCAGAAGATAAAAACGAGGCTCTTGAAATTATTCGTTCTTTTAATGAAGAGTTGTTGGATGAGAAGGTTACAATCCAAAAATACCATAGCATTGATGCAGAAGCATTGGATTCATTATCAAGCACAAAGGTAATTACCCCTAAAAATGAAACATACGAGGAAGATAATCAGCCATCTTTAGTTAACTCTCAACACTTAAACGAAGCTTTTGTCAATATACTTCCTTATGGAGATATTATAAAACCTTTTCTAAAAACAGATGCAATAACAGCAAACGATATTAAATTCTTTCTTGCAAAAAAGGGTATTTTTACAAAAAATGCAGAAATCAAAAAGCTAACAGAATTAATGTGTACTTTGCTTTTTAGCCCAAAAGAACTTGAGGATTTTAAATCGTACATTGATGTTAAAGGAAAAGTTGTAAATAGTTCCCCTACCTTTTTCAATATTAAACAAGATGAAACATTAGAATCTGTATTTAGAAAAATAAAAATAAATACCGATAATCTGACTGATGGTCTAGATGTAAAAATCATTAATTCAGACAATATTATATTTGAAGCTAGTCCTGCTAAAGATGAATATAAATTAACATTGATAACGGAAACAAAGGATCCAACAAGCAGTTTGTTAGTTAATACTAAGCCAGGAAAAGCAGAAGTTGTAATTAAGAAAAATGGCAACCAATTGGTTGTGGTAACTGAAAACACTATCAGTAGAGCAGACAAGTATATTGTAAACCGCCTAGTAAAACTTGTTGAAGAAGAATTTAAAAGAATAGATTTTATTGAAGAAGAAAAAATCAAAGTAATGTTCAAGAATTTTAGCTCAAATACAGAAAGGGTAAATTTCTTACTTAGCTTTAGTAATATATCTTCTTCTATGATGTTTCACGAAGCCGATATTCAATCGATAAAATTCAAGTTCGATGAAAATACAGAAATCCCTGAACTCTATCGTGATAAAGTGGATAAAGATTTGGTTATAAATTTTGAGGGAAAAGGATTGCAAACCCTAACAGAATTAAGTGAGCAGAATGCAAAAGGCTCTATTTTTTTAGAGGAAATGAAAGTTCTTTACAAATTCAATTTTTTAAACATAAAAAATGGACTGTATAAGGTTACTTTCAATTTTTCAAATGCACTAAAAAACAAACCAGAATTTGATGGAGTATTTAAGTCTGCTCCCTATCTCATAAAAACAAATTCCGTAAAATCCCTATCAAGTATTGAAAACCTTGAAAAGGAATTAGGAAAAGAAATTGAGAATCTTAAACTTGAAAAACTAAAATTATTTAATATAATAAAATGATTGATTTTACAGGAGTTAAATTACAAAACATCGCGACTCATTTTGTTGGAAACAAATTGAGAGATGAAGGAATAAGGATTTCATCAGGAGAAGTAAATTTAAGTGAAGGAGATACCAAAAAATATTTGTTAAAGTATTTTCTCTCTTCATTCACTGATAATGAAAAATTCAATTTTTCTAATCCAACCGAGTTAGCACTGAATGGTGTCTATACATTAATAGGCAGAGTATTTTCAAATACTGATTCCTTCTATGAAAATTCTGTAGAACTATCAAAACATTTGTATGAAAGTTCTACACATCCAAAAGTAAATGGAGGAGAATTTACAATTTGCTTGTTTGAAAATATTTATTTAGATGGAATTGAAACAAATGCAATAGGTTTGTTTAAAACTGAAATTAAAGACGTATTTCTAAAATTTGATTCAATCAAAGATAATTATATAATCAAATACGATAATGGAGTAAATGTTGGCAAACTTGATAAAGGTTGCATCATATTTAACCAACAAGCTGAAGATGGATTTAAAGTTTGTATTGTTGATTCAAATAAGTCAAATGATACACATTATTGGAAAGATGATTTTTTAAGTATCCGACCAAGTGCAGACGAATATCATTTTACTAAAAATTTCCTTTCTATTACAAAAGATTTTGTAACAAAACAACTTTCAGAAGAATTTGAAGTAAGTAAAGCAGATAAAATAGATTTACTAAATCGTTCAGTTGAATATTTCAAATCTCATGACAGATTTGAAAAAGAAAACTTTGTAGAAGAGGTTTTTGATGATCCTGAAATGATAAAATCGTTTAAGAATTTTGATGAACAATATCGAGAGAACAAAAATGTTGATATTTCAGACAATTTTGAAATATCTTCTCAAGCCGTTAAAAAACAGTCGCGAGTCTTTAAAAGTGTTTTAAAGCTCGATAAAAACTTTCATGTTTATATTCACGGAAATAAAAATTTAATCGAAAAAGGGGTTGAAAATGATGGACGGAAATATTATAAAATTTATTTTGAAGAAGAAAATTAGTTAAAATTTATGATTAAATCAATTGAGGAAGGGCGTAAAGAAGATGGAAATAGATCTATTGCGGACAAAATAATTAAAAGGCTTCATGATTTAGAAAAAACTGTACAAAATAATCATGGACGGTGGGCATGGGAGCTATTGCAAAATGCAAAAGACAGCGTAGCAGAAACTGGTAGAAAAGTTTCCGTGCAGGTTGTTTACGATCATGATCGAATTGAATTTTTGCACAATGGCAATCATTTCACCGAAAAAGATATTAGAGGACTGATAAACCAAATATCCTCAAAGGAAGTTGATGAAGGTGAAGTTAGTGCTCGAACTGGTAGATTTGGTACCGGATTCCTTACTACACACTTACTTTCAAAAGAAGTCTATATCAAAGGTATAGTTGAAACCGGTGGAGGTGACCTATTCAAGTTTGGCTTCCCACTAAATCGAAACGGAAGAACTACCACAGTATTAATACCTAAAATTGAAGATGCCTGGAAAGGATTTCATGCTTCTACTGAAGAAAATGAAATTGAAGAATATTATGAAGAAGAATTCAATACTTCATTTATTTATACTTTAGAATCAGACGAGCAAAAAGACATAGCACAGATTGGAGTTGATGAATTTATTACATTGATACCATATGTTTTATCATTTATTCCAGAAATATATTCAGTAGAAATTATTGACAATGTAAGAGATGAGTCAATTGTATTCAAAAATGAAATAGAAATCGACGATGGCTTCAAAAAAATAACTAAAATTCAAAATGGCAAAGTAACAATAGTAAGATTATTATATGCAACAAATGGAACGATATCTATTGCTGTACGCGTAAGAAAAAAAGGAGACGTTTTTGAGATTTTAAGTTTAAATGATGTACCAAAATTATTTTGCGATTTTCCATTAATTGGCACGGAAAATTTTCATTTTCCCATAGTAGTTAATAGTTTCGACTTCAATCCTCAAACAGAGAGAGATGGAATTTGGCTAATGGGAGAAAATGATCCCGAAGTTATTGAAAATAAGGACTTATTGAAACAAGCTTTGGTGCTATATAAAGAGTTAATTAATAACATTGAGCTCAAATCATTTAAAAACGTATTTAATATTGCAAAAACAAAACTGCCATCAACTGACGAAAAGTACTTCGACTCTGATTGGTATACTAATGTTATTCAAACGTCTTTGAGAAAATTTTTACTTGCTAAGTCAATTGTTGAATTAGAAGGAGGAATTAATGGTAAACTGAACGAACTTTGGTTTCCTTCAAAATCATATAAAAAAGAAACTAAGGAAAAACTTTGGCAATATACCTCAGATCTTTTTCCTCAAGTAGTTTGCAAAAAAGACAATTTGCATGACTGGATTGAAATAATTTGGGACGATATAAGTAAAATTACATTTGCTGAATTAGTTGGAGACATTGCAAAATTTAAATCAATAAGTAAATTATCAGAGTCTTTTGAAAATAATGAGGATCAAACTTTTAAATGGCTAAATGAAGTTGGAAGTTTTATTATCAATGATGAAGTCAATATCACTTTGCTTGAAAAGAACGCTATTATACCAAACGAGAATGGAGATTTTTTGATTAACAGCCAACTCTTTATCAACAAGATAAATGATCCTCAATTAATAGAAATTTTACAACTTCTCGGGGAAGACTGGAATGATATTTTACTTCATCACAATGTGCAGTTTGGAAGATATAACGTGAAAAAGAAAAGTGAGATTGCAGCTAAGATTAATGAGAAACTTAAGAACATAAGTCCTGAAAATCAAAATTTTATAAAAGCAATTAGTCTCTTGTCAGAATGGTTTGATAATAACCAAGATGAAGGTAAAGAGTTGTTTTCAGAAACATACCGAAAAAGAGCGGAGTTATTTATGAATACTATTAAAGATAAGGATAGCCTGTATAAAGTAATGAGAAGCAAAACAGACTTAGCGCATCTTTCAAAAGTAGCAGAGGCAATTGAGGAAAATCCACGCTTATTTGAAAATATAGAACAAGCAAAAGAGGTTTATTCCCTCTTAAAACAATATAATGTAAATGATTTGCAGCAACTAAGGGAGCTTTTAGATAATAATGGCACTACACAACCTTCTCGGGATTCATTATTACCTATAACACAAGAAATACTAGCGAACATGGGAATTTCTTCCTTAGAAGAATGGGAAGATGCTATAAAGGATAAGGATTTAGCTTCACTATTTTCTCATAAGTCTACACCTAACACTGATATGTTTGTATATGTACAGAGTTTAATACAAAAAGCTAAAGAAAGTATTATTGAATATCTACAAACCTTAAATGACTATGATCTGACTGATTTGGACGACACTACAGCGCCTACTATTCTTGCTGGGATTATAAAAGACGGAAAGTCAATTAGCATAGTTGCAAGACCTGCTTACAACGGAGAGGTAATAATTTATTACGGTTCGGAACGTGATATTTTAGATTATGAACCTGCTGAATTATGGATAGATGATGGGATTAAACCTAGAATGATTTCATTAGGACATTTATTAAAGAAAGCTCAAATAGTTAAATTCCCTGTTTAGTTATGAATATCAGTACAGATTTATCCAGCATAATAGGTCAACCGGAAAATGAGAGCCTTGAATACAAAGCTGTTCTACCTCCTGCAAGAAGTCTTGCGCAAATGATAGCTGCTTTCGCAAATTCAAAAGGCGGAATAATAATCTTAGGCATAAATGAGGTTAATGGAGAGATAAAAATAACAGGATTAAGTGAGGACTTTCATGCTAATGGAGTAACTCATAAAGCTATTGATTTATTAACTCCTAAGCCTAATATTAAGTATGAATATATCTCTCATCTTGGTAAAAGACTATATATTATTGAAGTCGAAAAATCTTTAGATAGTGTTGCAATTGAGAATAAAATCTACATTCGGGAGGGTACCAGAATTATCCTTAATAATCCTGAGATAAAACATAACAAGATCAATAGGCTTCCATTAATTTCAAAATTAATTAATGATTTAATTTCTTTTCGCTCATCCAGCACAGGCGGCAAATCAAAATTTTTAGATCATTATTCGGGTGTTTTAAATATAATTGATGATGTCGGTAATATATTATATCCAATTTCCGCAGCAGTACCAACAACTAATCAAGAAGGTAAAATTCTAATGAGAATTTTGCTTTCATCATGTGCAGATAATTTCGAGATTTACCTTACAGACCTTTTATATGAAATATATTTAGCTAACCCAGCAACGTTGAAATCCAGTCAACAGGTTACTATAAAAGAAGTTCTAGATTGCGCAGATATGCAGGAATTTGTACTATTTTGGGCTAAAAAGAAACTTAGTAAATTACAAAGAGGAAGTGTAAAGGGATTTATTGCTGATAATTCACAAATAAAAGAATTAGATGTGCTAGATTCTATTGAGCAAGACAATATTGAAAAAATACTTCAAATTCGACACCTATATGCTCATCGGAATGGCATAGTAGATGAAAAGTTTTTGCAATTTTATCCTAGGCAATATAATATAAACGAAGAACACCAATTATCAGTTGAGGATATGTTGAACCATTTCTCTTATTTAATTGATATTGTTGACAGAATAGATAAGGCCGCAATCTTAAAATATCAGTTAGCTACCCTCTAATTCACAAAAACTCCCCAATATCAAAACCTTCCAAATCATTTTTCTGTAAAGTGGAAGAACCTTCTTCACTTGCATAAGAATGACTCCCGTCTAACAGCTCAGCTATTTTACGGGAGGAACCTTCTATGGAATTCTCCAGCAGGCTGAATAATTCGGTTCCTTGTATTTTCTGAACTATGTCAGCCATAGTTTCCCTTTGAGATGGCTCCAACTTTTCTTTTTGCAGCATCATCCCCACGGAGCTTAGTTCTTCAAAGGTAACCCCTTGGGCAAAACCGTTATCCCCACCGGATATTCCATATCTGTTCCATTCTTCTTCCTCTTCTTCAAAATCAGGCATGTTTCTGAAAACATCGTCAAGATCTTGCTGTGGAATTTGAATAGCAACATTTTCATTTTTGTCGTATTCTATGTCTAAATTATTAGGATTTATTTCTGGTTCCTGAATTTTGCTTTCATTTGAAGTCTTTGACGCTGAAAGACTTTTTACCGATTTAGATTGCCCCATGATATCAGGCAGGCTTTTATTTAGTTTTTCTTGTGCCGGTTTTTGCTCATTCCTTTTATAGAAAACAATTTTATCTTCTAATAACAAGGCAATAACAATGAAGAGGCAGATTATAATTAGTATTTCCATAGCTATAAAATGGGTTTAAAACGTTCGTTGAAATAATGGATAATATCATCCCCGAACTCGCTGAAATGGTGTTCAAGAATATTGTCAATGTAAGAATAGAGCGTAGTCTTCTCTTCGCTCGTTAATTGGACGATACGTAATAGTCTTTCGTGGTATTCCGGACGTATATAAACTACTTTGCCGCTGCGCCCTGATGGAAAACGGTTAACCAAAAAAACCTCCTCGTAATTTAATTTCTTTGACTGACCGCTGCGGGCTCTCTCCTTTTGTTTGGATTCCTTTGGCGTTTCAGGCTGTGGATTGGTCCCAGATACAACAGAAGAATTATTTCCACTCATAATATTGAGAATTAATTCTTCATCAATATCAGGCTTATCAAAATCTTTTCTTTTATTATCTATAGGCATCTTTAACAATTTAGAGATTGACAATTTTTAAAAACTCTTCAATAAATTCATCCAATCGGGTAGTTTTCATTAGATTAAGTTCTGCGGGTAACAGACTTGAACGGAATACGCTGTTTGGTGTATCATCTGTTTCTTTTCGAAAACGCTTGCTGTCCATAATTCGTGAATTCATTACAGATAAATTAAGTTCGCTAATGACACTTTGGTAAGTTTCATATACTCCTGTTTTTTCCCTACCGTCCACCTGATTCCAGAACAGCAACATTTTTTGATCTTTATTGCTTTCATCTGTTTGTGGTAATCCAAGAAATGCTTTAGTAAAACTAAGTGTGCTCTCCATAACCAACCTATCAGCAGTAATTGGAGAAAAAATAAAATCCATTGCTCTGAGTGTAGTCAATACACCTTTTGTATTGGCTGTACCTGGCAGGTCAAAAAAAGTTACATCAGGTTCTATTGCCGACTTGTTTACATATTCCAAAGTCTTTTCCAACGCTTCCTCAGCCTTACAGCTGATGATCGGATATGCCTTTTTATTGATGCTTTGATACAACTTCATTGCTGCCTTTTTATGGTAATCATTCTGCATTATGGTTTTCAGATCCCTTTCTCTCATATTAGCCAAACTGTGTTGCGGAAAATCGCAATCCACTACAAGTACATTAAAACCTAAACGATAGTGAAGCACACTCGAAAGTAGTGCGGTCATAGTAGATTTTCCAACACCTCCCTTAGGTGTTGAAAAACTGATTTTTAAAGTTTTCTTTATTGTTTCCATTATTTGAAAATTTATTGTTAAACACTTTACTTGTTTTGCAGGCTCAAATATTCCTGCATCTGAATATTACCTCATACTTATATTCCTGCTTTTTCTTTTGGGCATTTTGTTATACAGTTTTTTGCTTTCCTTATAGTTTTGTATGAAATATTTTTTCGCAATGGGTAAACTTTAAAAAAAGCAAAATGCTTTTACATTTTTATGCTTTTAAAACCTTATGCTTTTACTTCAAATTGTTTGTATACAAACCTTATTTTCTTCCTTGTTTAAATAGAAGTTGTATTACCTGCACTAAAACTTTACGCCAAATAAAGCGATTGATTTTCCTGCTAACTGCTGCGTGGGACACATTGGTACTCAAAGGCAGTGTTTGGCACTTTGATCTGGTACAATCCTTTCGTAAACAAGATTTTACTTTGCAAAGTGATTTTTATTAACGGACTTATGCAAAAGCAATATGACACAACTGGTAAAAAAGCAAACAGCCTGAAGCTGTATTTCCCTACTACATTTAATCCATCCCGAAGGGTGGATTTTAGTGTTCACCAGAACACGGCAAGTTGTGTTTTGAGGCCCTCGAAACGGAGTTCGTGCCTCAAAACAACTTGCCCTGCCGGGAGCTGGAAACGCCTTCCGAAGTCAGGCCTTTTGCAAAAAATTAAAATGGATGTATGATGAACGAGAATAGTAACAAAAAACAGAATAAGGGCGGTCGCAAACCAAAAGACAACCCAAGTACCCATCGACACGTTTTTCGCCTGACAGAGCAAGAAAATGCTAAACTATTATCGGTTTTTGAAGCATCAGGAATGACTAATAAAGCGAAATTTATCATTGCCGTTCTGTTTGAAAGAGAGATTAAAACGGTCAAAATTGATAAAGCTACGTTGGATTTTTATATGCGGCTCACCTCCTACCATAGCCAATTCCGCTCCATTGGGGTGAATTACAACCAGATTGTAAAGCTATTATATCGCAATTTTTCGGAGAAAAAAGCTGCTGCTTATCTCTATAAACTGGAAAAACAGACAGCTGAAATGGCGGCATTATGCCAAAAAATTGTCCAGTTAAGTAATGAATTTAAAGAAAAGTACTTGAAAAATTAATGTAGAAATGATAGCAAAAATCGGAAGAGGCAGCAATTTATATGGAGCTTTGTCATATAACCACCTTAAAATAGAGAAGGAAAATGGGCAAATTATTTTTGCAAATAGAATAATTGAAACACCTAGCGGACATTATTCCGTTGCACAATTAGTCCAATCTTTTGAACCATATCTGCTGGCAAACCGTAATACCGAAAAACCAACTTTACATATTTCACTCAATCCCGATCCAAAGGATAATGTAAATGATGAAAAGTTCAGACAGATTGCCCAGGAATATATGCGCGAGATGGGTTATGCAGAACAGCCTTTTGTTGTATTCAAACACACAGATATTGACCGTACTCATATCCATATTGTATCGGTTTGCGTGGATGAAGAAGGTAAAAAAATTTCAGATAAGTTTGAAAAAAGACGGTCTATGAGCGTATGCCGTGAGCTGGAGAACAAATACAAGCTGGTATCGGCTACGGAGAAAGAACACAAACAAAAAGACCAGATTTTCCGTCCGGTAGATTCCAGAGCAACTGATATAAAAAGTCAGATAGCTTCGGTAGTGCGACATCTGCCGAATTATTATCAATACCAAACCCTGGGAGAATACAATGCTTTACTTTCCCTTTTCAATATTACAGCCGAAAAAGTAGAGGGCGAATTGCAGGGACGGCTGCGGCAGGGTTTATTGTACATTCCTTTAAATGAAAAAGGCGAAAGAGCCGGTCATCCGTTCAAAGCTTCCTTATTCGGAAAGAATGCGGGGTTACCAACTTTAGAATTGTATTTTACAAAATGCAAAGAGACTTTAAAAACTCATCCCGCCAAACATACATTAAAGTCAGCCATTGACATTGTACTGAAATCAACAAGTGATGAATTGAGTTTTAAAAAGCAGTTAGCAGAACTAGGCATTAATGTAGTGTTACGTAGAAATGATACAGGACGTATTTACGGAATAACTTTTATAGACCACAATTCTAAAACGGTTTGGAACGGTTCACGATTAGGAAAGGATCTTTCTGCCAATACATTTAATGATTATTGGAACAATAACATCAAACCCTACATTAAAGAGTCGGTTGGATTACAATCAAAATTTTCAAGGTCGCATGAACCAGATTTTCCTGCAGAGGAACCTCATCACTTATTTGACTTCTTAAATACTACAGAAAAACACGAAGACGGTTTAATTGAAGCATTAGGCGGTTTATTACCCGAAGCACAGGATGAAGATTACGAACAACAGGATTTTGCCAACAAAATCAAGAAGAAAAGAAAACGTAAAAAGGGTCAATAATGTTAATTTAGGTAAGACACTTTCACTGACGGTATATTTTATTAACTTTATATCCCTGAAAATCATACTTTTATGACTATTTCATTAATGTATAAGTTATTAATCCAAAAATAGATATAGTATGAATTGGAATAATCCTGATGCTTATCCTGGAAAAAGCGAAGAAGAATATACAGATCGAACAAACGAGGAGGTACAATCATCCACTGGGCTCCTATTTATGCTTGTTGGGCTTTTCGTTTTCATCTTAAAAATGGCTGTTGCTTTTGGTATGTTCATTTATGCCGGATATTCCCTGACCCAAAATATATTGGGAGAAGATATTAATAAATTCAAAATTTGGAGTTTCACCGTATTGTTTACTTATTTGATATTCTGTATCATCTATTTCCTAAAAGGGTTTATCATCGGATTGCATTCAAAGAACAGAAAGTTATGGATATTGCCATGGGTAATCTGTATAGTATTGTGCTGCGTTTTCCCAGCATTTGTAGTAAAAGCGATGGTTGCCAGTATGTTTAAATCAACGGAACAGAAGGATATATTATGTCTGGGACTTAGTTGGGGAGCATTTGTAATTTCTTTCTTTTACATCTATAATATTTATCAATTCAAAACGCCAACAGCTCCTGGTATTTTATATTGGAGTTATGCTTTAGGATTTAGAATATCCCTATGAGAAAAACTTTGAGTTTATAGTCAACCACTACCACCTACTGCCAAAGACTGCCACATTCTTATAGCTATTCCTTATAGTCTTTAGATTAACACCCAAACATTTAAGAATTTAAAATGCAGGGTGAAGACGATTTAAGAGGACTTGCTAAGATTATGGCATTTATGAGAGCGGTAAGCATTCTCTTAGTGCTAATGCACCTTTATTGGTACTGCTATGGTTTCTTTTTGGAACATGGTTGGACATTGAAGGTTATCAATAAAATTTTAGGCAATTTTCAACGAACTGCAGGTTTGTTCTCACATACCCTGTACACGAAAGTTTTTGCAGTTGTGTTATTAGCTTTGAGCTGTCTGGGAACCAAAGGTGTCAAAAATGAGAAAATTACCTGGCCACGAATCTATACCGCTCTTGGTCTTGGTTTTATACTCTTCTTTTTCAATACACCTCTTTTAAGTCTTCCTTTAAAAACCGCTGCATTCTTTTATGCTTTTACATTGGGTCTGGGATATATAACCCTGATGATGGCAGGTTTATGGATTAGCCGCTTACTGCGAAACAACTTAATGGATGATGTTTTCAATATGGAAAACGAAAGCTTCCAGCAGGAAACACGGCTCATGCAAAATGAATACTCGGTTAATCTGCCAACAAAATTTTATTACAAAGGAAAATGGAACAATGGCTGGATTAATATAGTCAATCCCTTTAGGGCTACCATTGTGCTTGGTACTCCTGGATCAGGTAAGAGTTATGCTATTATAAACAATTATATCAGGCAACACATAGAAAAGGGGTTTTCGATGTATATATATGATTTTAAATTTGATGACCTTTCCACGATTGCCTACAATCATTTAATAAAGCATGCTGACAAATATAGTGTAAAGCCAAAATTTTATGTCATCAATTTTGACGACCCCAGAAAAAGCCATCGCTGCAATCCTCTCAATCCTGATTTCATGACCGATATTTCTGACGCTTACGAAGCGGCTTATACTATTATGCTGAACTTAAACAGAAGCTGGATCCAGAAGCAGGGAGACTTTTTTGTGGAAAGCCCCATAATTCTTTTAGCGGCAATTATATGGTTTCTTAAAATATATGATAATGGTAAGCATTGTACTTTTCCACATGCTATTGAGTTATTAAATAAAAAGTATTCGGATGTATTTACTATTCTTACCTCCTATCCCGAACTGGAAAATTATTTATCGCCTTTTATGGATGCCTGGCAGGGAGGCGCACAAGACCAACTGCAAGGTCAGATTGCATCAGCCAAAATACCATTGTCCCGTATGATCTCCCCAAGTCTTTATTGGGTGATGACTGGTGATGATTTTTCATTGGATATCAATAATCCCAAAGAACCAAAGATTCTATGCGTAGGAAATAATCCTGATCGCCAAAATATCTATTCTGCTGCATTAGGTTTATACAATTCACGTATTGTAAAACTCATCAATAAAAAAGGGCAATTAAAAAGTTCAGTCATTATAGACGAATTACCTACCATATACTTTAGAGGCTTGGATAACCTGATAGCAACTGCAAGGAGTAATAAAGTGGCAGTATGTTTGGGGTTTCAGGACTATTCACAGTTAACAAGGGATTATGGGGACAAGGAGAGCAAGGTAATTCAGAACACCGTTGGCAATATTTTTAGTGGTCAGGTTGTTGGTGAAACTGCCAAAAGCCTTTCGGAGCGCTTTGGAAAGGTGTTACAAAAAAGGCAAAGTATGAGCATCAACCGTAATGATACATCTACTTCAATTTCTACACAATTGGACAGTCTCATTCCCGCATCTAAAATTTCAACTTTGACACAAGGTTTGTTTGTAGGTGCAGTATCAGACAATTTCGATGAACGTATTGAACAGAAGATTTTCCACGCTGAAATTGTTGTTGATAATGAAAAAGTTGCCGCCGAAAGCAAATACCATCAAAAGATACCGGATATTCTGTCATTCATAGATAATAATGGAAAAGACAATATGAAACACGATATAGAAGCCAATTACCGTCAGATAAAACTGGATATAGTTCATATTATCGACACCGAACTGGAACGCATCAAAAATGATCCTGACTTACAGCATTTGGTACCAAAGGATAATCGTAAAAAGGATACATAAAGTAAAACATCCGCCGTTTGCAATCCCGCGAAGTAATCTTTTCCTAATAAAAACTTTTTAGATGATTTATAAAAAAACCTGTCTAACATTAAATCGAACTACATACTTACAGAACAAATTCAACCCAAATTAGTTCTATTGGAAACATTTTGTAAACAATAGACGCAAGTTTTCGAATGACAAAAATTTAACTAATAAAAACAATTACGGAAAACCGTAAAATTTACTTTTTATTAAATATTATCTTCACAATCAATAAGAAAGGAGACAATGAAAAAAATTGATTTACACATTCACACAATAGCTTCGATAAGCTATTACCCGTTTTTTTAGCTTAAATTTACTTAAAGAATATGTTCAAAAATTGGAAATTGATTGTATCGTAATTACTAACCATAATCTTTTTAATAAAATACAATTTGAAGAAACATCCAAAAAAATCAACTGCAAAAGTGTTTCCATACCGAAATTGTTGTGGATAATGAAAAAATTATAGCAGAAACCGAAACTCTTCAAAAGATGATACAGAATCAATTATTTGAAGACAAAACAGAAGAAGACAACATTATGAATAATATACACAAGTTATGTCTCATCTATGACGAGAAATCATTAACCACAACAAACCAATAAGGATGACAGATAGGACCGCTATTGATACAATAAAAGGCTACTTTTACCAATTTGATTTTACTATTGTAAAATTATTAGAATTAGATAAAGATACTGATGCGATTATTGTTGAAGGAATTGAAGACGTCGAAATAAATTCCGCAACAGAAGAAATAGCTATTCAGTGTAAATATTATGCCAAGACAGAATACAATCATTCCGTTATTGCAAAACCTATCCGCTTAATGCTTGACCACTTCAAAGAAGTACTAAACGGAACTAAAAAAAGAATAAACTACAAACTCTATGGATATTTTCAATCAGGACAGACAAAATTAATTTTGCCTATAGACGTAACTTTTCTCAAAGAAAATTTCCTAACGTACTCAGAAAAAAAAGTAAAATACTATCATCATACAAAGCTTGGTCTCACTGATTCACAATTAAAAGATTTTCTTTCTCTCCTTAATATTGATATTTTAGCTTTAGAATACCAATCCCAAGTTTCCAAAATTTCGGCCATGTTAATGACACAGTTTAGTTGTCAGGCTTTTGAAGCTGAACATTTTTTTTATAACACTGCTCTCAAAGTGATAAAAGACATAGCTGTCGAAGGAAACATTGGAAATAGAAAAATTAGTAAATCTGAGTTTCTGACTAAAATTAATTTCAAAAGAGTATTGTTTAATCAATGGTTCATTGCCTACAAGGGAGAATCAAAATTATTTGCAGAATTAAGGTCTCACTATTTCACAGGTTTAAATACCTCCTCCTACGAACGTCTTTTCATAATAGAGGTCCCTATTGCAAAATATTTAAGATCAGAACTAAAAGATTTAATCTTATCCATTTCAAGAAAGTGGTCCAAACTTTCTGCCCGAGAGCCAAATCCATTCTGTCCTTATATTTACTTGCATAATATACCTCCACAAGAATTACTGGAACTAAAAAAAGAACTTTTTTCAGAAGGTTTTTTATTTATCGATGGATTTGATTTTGACGGTTCAGAATTTAATCCAAAATCAATATCTAAGGTAGCTAATAGCGTCAATTCTATTAAGCTTAAAATTCTTAACAAACTTGAGCATATTGATTTAACAGTTAATGAAATAAGTAAAACGAAAGAGATTTATCAATTTTATAATAGCAGACCTTTTTTTAGTAACATATACCCAAATGTTAAACAAGTAGAAATTCAATTTTCACAATTAACGGACATTAAAAAAATTATATAAAGATGGCAGAAGAAGTTGAAAAAATAAATGCAGAGGTAGTTGCAGTTTATCCTGATAAAATAAAAGTTGTTGTTGATAATCTTGAAGATTTCCGATTAGCGGGAGAAACTCTTCAGGTTGGTTCCTACCTTAAAATTTCGGACAATGAAAACGCTATTTTGATGGCAATAATTGAAAACTTTTCTATTATTGTAAATGAAAAAGGTAAACGGGATTATGCAATAGAAGCATTTCCATTAGGAATGATTAAGGATGGAAAATTTATTAGAGGTGGTGATTCATTAGCAATTCCACCAAAGAAAGTTGAACCAGCAACGGAAGATGAAATAAAAAAAATATACGAGCAATCTATCGAAGCAAAAGAAAAATTTACTTTTGCTTCGCTATCGTCAAATTCCAAAATTCGTATACCTGTAAATGGAAATAAATTCTTTAATAAGCATGTTGCAATAGTTGGCTCAACCGGTTCCGGGAAATCGCATACGTTATCTACAATTATACAAAAAGCTGTTTCAGAAAAAAATGGAGACTTTTCAATTAACAATTCTCACGTTATCATATTTGATATTCATTCTGAATATAAGTCGGCATTTCCCGCAGCTAATTTTATCGACATAAAAAATCTTGTATTGCCGTATTGGCTTTTAAATAGCGAAGAACTTGAAGAGTTCTTTTTAGACACAGAAGCAAATGATCATAACCAAAAATTTATATTTAAAGAAGCTATTGTTTCAGATAGAAAAAAACACTTCAAAGGAACAGAACCAAACAAAAAGAAAATCCATTACGATTCTCCATTATATTTTGATATTGATTATGTTTTAGAATTCGCAATAGCAAAGAACAGTGAGTTAGTTGATTCAGGTGAAGTTTATGCAGCCAGCAATAAAGAAAAAGCTGGTCAGCCAAAGCTTACGAATGGAAGTTTAAACGGAAAACTTACCAACTTTGTAAATAGATTAGAAAATAAAATAAATGACAATCGACTTGACTTTTTACTTTCACAAAAATCTAAAGACATAACTTTTGAAGAAACATTAAACCAATTAATAGGTTATCAATCTGATAAACAATCCAATGTGACGGTTATTGACTTGAGCGGCGTTCCCTTTGAAGTCCTTAGTATCACTGTCTCATTGATTTCACGAATGGTTTTTGAGTATGGCTATTTTTACAAAAGACTAAGAAATACCAAAGACCCAAATGAAAAAATAAATAATGACATTCCAATTTTACTTGTTTATGAAGAAGCCCATAAGTATGTTCCAAATAGTGACTTAGTAAAGTATCGGTCATCTAAAAAATCAATTGAAAGAATTGCAAAAGAAGGTAGAAAATATGGTATAACTTTACTTCTTGCAAGTCAAAGACCATCTGAAATTTCAGAAACAATTTTTTCCCAATGCAACAATTTCATAGCTATGCGTTTGACAAATCCTGTTGACCAAAGTTATGTAAAAAAACTTCTTCCAGACTCATTAGGATCTCTAATTGACACAATGCCATCGTTAAAACAGGGTGAAGCGTTGCTTGTTGGTGAATCAATTATTTTACCCTCTATTGTTCAAATTGACAGATGTGCGAACGAACCATCATCTAATGATATACCATATTGGGAACTTTGGAAAGAAGAATGGAAAAACATGAGTATTGAAGAAATAAAAAATGAATGGTATTCTTAGACAGATAGGCATCAAGACATAACAGTAGTTAACTTACAATTCACTTGATGTGAATTGTAAGTTATAAATTTGACTTTAAATGTATGGTAGGTCTTTCCCTCATCTGAACTCCTTTACTATTAATTTTTTCATTCTCCTCTTCAACTATCTGCTCTTTATTATCAGGAGTAATTGATAATTGTATTTTCCTCTCAACCGCAGCCAATTCCGTTTTGAGTTCACTTAACCTGCTTTCCTTCGACCATATACTGGTGACCACTTCCTGAAGTATAGGCAGATCTTTTTGCAGTTCACTAATTTTCTTTTGTTCCTGCTCAATATAGCCTGGTAGTTTTTCTAGTGCACTGAGGAAATTCAAAGCTGCTGTTTGCGGATCTTTAGCTATGATACCATTATTGTAAGTATACTTAATATTGCCTTCTCCCTGAACCAAAAAACGATTGACTTTTATATCCACACCCTCTTTTTCCGACATTTCAGTTTTGACCAATAATGTAAAACCGTATAGACTGCCAATATCTTCATATTGACCTCCCGTACGCGCTTTTTCCGCAATCTCGTTGAGTTTAGTTCCGATCTGTTTCATATCGGTATTCGATGGTAAACCATCCATTTTTACAGGGTTGGCAATGGTACCGTCTGAATGCTTTTGTAAACGCTGCTGCAGGTTTTCCCAATCTAGGTTCATCCGTTCCAGACGTAATTGAGTTGATTCCAGTGTAGCAGTTATATCTTCAAGCTTGTATTTGGAACTGAATTTGGAACGGTTGAACGATTGCTTTTCGCTTTCTAGCCCGGCAACTTGTTTCTCAAGTTTTGCTTTGTCCAACAGGTCTGTATTTCCAGATAGTATGGCTACATATTCAGAGAAATTCATACCCGATTTTTCATCCATACTGCCTTCATCTATGGTACGCTTACCGAGACTGTTGTTTTTCAATTGGTCTATGAAAAGCTGTTTATTGTACAACAGGTTGAATTTATAACTGTCCAGTGATTTTTCTACAGCATAGATAATCACATCGACCTTATTATCAGCAAAGAATTTGGCAATTTCGTTACCTTTACGAACAGCCCTCCCGTCACGTTGTGCAAGATCACTTGGCCGCCAAGGTGTGTCTAAATGATGAACAGCAACAGCTCTTTTCTGTGCATTTACACCGGTTCCAAGCATATCAGTCGAACCAAATAGTATTCGAATTTTTCCTTCATTCATACCATCGATCAGCTCCTTACGCTGCTTATCATTTTTGGCTTCCTGAATAAAACGGATTTCATTTGCCTGAATGCCATGGTCTTCCACGAGCTTGCGTTTTATTTCTGAATACACATTCCATTCTCCCGGTTTATAAGTCCCTAAATCAGAAAAAACGAACTGTGTTCCTTTCTGCTGGTTGAAACGTTTGTAATATTCAGCCAATTTTGCCGCGCAATGTGAAGCTTTGTTATCGGGATGATCTTCATATTTACTACTGATCATCCGCATATCCAATGACATTTTACGGGCATAATCCGTTGCAATCAACATCTTGGCTTTCTCTTCATTTGGAGAAAGCGGAGCTCTTCCCAACAATATTCCGTTTCCTGATTTGGCAAACTCCATAAGGTTTTTAATAAAAACCTCTTGCTGTGGTGTTGGCGGAATGTTATAAAGCAATTCGTTTTTTTCGGGGCGGTCGATACCTATATCTTTAGCAGTTCTGTAATCCGTAATTTCTGAGTAGAATTGTGCCAGTTCCGGTACTTTGATAAAGTAACGGAAACGTTCTTTCTGTACGATATTATTGGCTACTGAAAATTCATAATCGGTGGTTTTCCTTGCATAGATCGCTGCCCAAGCATCAAAACAATTGATTTCCTGTTTTTCCAGAGCTTGCGGACGAAGGTATTTGAATAAAAGATACAGTTCCGTCAGCGAGTTACTGATAGTTGTCCCTGAAAGAAAGGTTGCGCCCAAATCCTTTGCGGTACGCTCCTGAATTGTACGAATGGCAAAAAGCAGGTTCATAGCCTTTTGGCTTCCCTGCATATTTCCCAGCCCGGCAACCCTGTCATGACGGGTATTGAACATCAGGTTTTTAAAACGATGGCTTTCATCTACCAGTAAATGGTCAATACCCATCATTTTGAAATCGACCATATCGTCTTTTCGGTTTTCGATGTCGTGTTCCAATGTTTTAAGTTTAACTTCAAGATTTTGTTTCCGGACGATAACTCCTTTAAGCATTCCCCTTGAAATTTCTTTACCCTGTGCTTCCAGAGCGGCAAGATTATCCTGAACACTGTCCAGTTCCCTTTGTAGAATTTCCTTTTGCATTTCAGGGGATTGTGGTATCATACCAAACTGGTCATGAGTTAGTATTACACAATCCCAGTCATTGTTCTTGATGTCACCAAAAATCCTTTGTCTTTTCGCCGGGGTAAAGTCTTCTTTTCCTGGATACAGAATTTTAGCATGAGGGTAAGCCTTACGATAGGTTTCGGCAATCTCATGAACGTTTGCTTTTAATCCCATTATCATAGGTTTGTGCACCATTCCCAAACGTTTCATTTCCTGGGCAGCTATGCACATAATGAGGGTTTTCCCTGCACCTACCTCATGATCGCAGATTGCTCCTCCACTTAGTTTTATCATCCAGACTGCATCTTTTTGACTTGAATACAGATCTTCAATTCCAAGTGCTTTTCTATCAAGTCCCGGAAATTCCTGATGGCTTCCGTTGTACTGCGGGCGCAAAAAGCAATTAAAGGTATCGTTGTACTGAGTGGTCAGCCTATCTTTGAACTCATCGTTTTGGGCGTGAAGCCACTCTGTAAAAGCGGTACGGATTTCATCAATCTTGGTATTGGCCATTTGTATGGCTTCCATATCCCTTACTTTGACTTCCTTATCATCAATTGTAATACTCTTTGTTATATCCGGTGTTGTATTTACTAAGGCATGTTTTAGTAGTGCAATACCATCATAGGTACGGCTCTGTGATTTTACCGCATATTTATCCCATATATGCACATTCTTCTGATCGCATTTTATGTTAAAATCGTCGCTACTTTCCGAATATTGAATTCGCACATCTGTATCAAAAAGATGCGACGCGAAACGGACATATATACCTGAAGGTATCCAACGCTCACCCAGATTAAAATCAAGTTCTTCAAATGCTATGCGTCTTGGCCTGGCTTCTTCTAAAGCGGTAAGACTTTCCTTTGCCTGAGTATCATCGGGATTACCTTCAAGGTAGGCATTCATTTCCTTTGCTTTTTCTACCACGTTTCCTGCTATCCACTGCTGGGATATTTCGTATTGCTTTTGGAATGGATTGTAGAAAATTTGTCCATGCAAAGCTTCTTTTAAATCATCGATATTCATACCACTAATGCCCGACATATAATCCAGATCCACATTGCCGTATTTGTTCAATGATGAAGCCAGTGCTTCATCAGGATTGTCCGTTGCCAATTTGGTTATGGAAAAACTAACGGGATGTTGGAATATATCAGCCTTGTGAACCACACCTCCAACAACACGCTCCAGAAAAGGGATTTCTTTACCGGAACTGTCGGTTTTAATAAGCTTTATGTTTTCCGCATTATTCAGATTACCGTACTTTTTTACAAACGTATCGTATAATTTGTTGAGGTTTTCTCTTTCTTCTCTATGATCAGTTTGCAGTTGTGCTTCTTTATGATAAAGGTCTAAGTAGCAATCCCGCACCGAAATGTAGGCTTCGGCTCTTGCTTTCTGTACTGATGGCAATTGCAACGGATGGAACATTACCTGCTCCATATTACTATCTAAATCTTTGAGATAACCCACCCAGCCTTTATCCATCACAAGGCAATCACTGCGATGAAAAGATTGAATTTCTTGAGTATAAAATGCCGGTTCAGGAATAGTATTGATGACAGCTGCCGTTTCAGCCTGAACATTTCCATTTACACTGGAAAACAGATCCCCAATGACTTCCTGCTTGTTGCTTGATTTATCTCCTTTTTTGGGTACGATAGAATCAGAAGACGTATAAGCTTGCTGCATCACACCAGTAAACAGGTCGAGTTGGTTTGCCCGATTACTTCTATTTCTTTTAGGTTGTTGTTTTTTAGTTTTAACAGGAGCAGCAACAACTCCCATATCTTCAAACAGGTCAAAAATGCTCAATTGTTTTTCTTCTTTTTCTGCAATACTAATATTTGTTACTGGCGTAAAGAATGCCTCTGTTTCCTGTTGAATGATTGCCGGTTCTTTGGTGAGAGATGTTGGTGTTACCGGAATTGGTATGACCGAATTATTAGTGCGTTCGCCATCATACAATCCCATATCCAGCCGGTTGGAGAAATCTTCCAAAAGCATGTTTTTCAGATCTCTTGCAATGCCTTCCACCCCATCTTTATGCTGATAGATAATTGCTGGTTGTCCATAAGGATCAGTACTTAACTTGCTATTTGTATGTACAATTCTTGTGCTGTCTTGAAACAGTGCATTATTTGGAATATTGTATTGGGTTATTTGACTTTGACAAAATAATTCTTCGGCTTGTGTCAAATTTTGCTTAGCTGTATTTTTTTGTAGAATTATAAGATCGCTTCCGACTTCCGTACCTGCATAGTCCGTAAACAGGTTGTTAGGCAGCCTGACAGCAGAGATGAGGTTGTTGTCCTGCATTAATGCCTTGCGAATGATTTCATTATTTGGTCTGTTCAGCACGCCTTGTGAAGTGATAAAAGCGAGTATGCCTCCATCACGGAGCATATCGGTTCCCTTCAGAAAAAAATAATTGTGTATACTTCGCGCTGCCTGCACCTTTGCCGGATCTCCACCTCTGGAATATGAAAGGTCAAATACGGAAGTATCACCGAAAGGAATATTACTGGCTAATATATCATAGCTTTGTTTTTCTCTTTGAGATATTTCTTCAAAACCGTTTATTCGAATGGTATCGTCAGGATAGAGCTGCTTTAAGATCTTGCCCGTAAGCACATCCTTTTCATAAGCAGTTACCTGTACTTGTTCTTTAGCTGTTAAGGATTGGATAAATGAGCCAATGCCGGCGGAGGGTTCCAGAAAGTTCCGGATGTTTACACCATTTTCATGTAAGGAATTGAAAATGGCATCAATGACTAATGGCGGGGTATAAAATGCCGTCAGTACGGAACTTCGCATACTGTCCACATACCTGTGGTATTGTTTTTCATCAACATCGTTCTCTTTTAAAAGATAATGAAGTTCTTGCGTGAGTGGAAAGAGTTCGTGTTCGGTTTTTTTCCAATGATTGATGTCAATTTGGTTTTGTGCCGGATTCAATATAAATTTAAGACCGCCAAATCCGCTGTATTGCATCATTAGCAGTCTTTCATCTGTGGAGGCTTTTCGGTTCTCCTGTTCAAGTCTAAAAGCAACTCGCAGGGCATCAATATTTTTTTGGAGATGCTGCCGTTTATTGAAGCCCATTTTCTTCTATCCAAATGGCTATGGTTCCTGTCAGTTCTGTGTAGAGCAGATCAAAGTCCATAGAATATGCAAAGTCATCTGTCAATTTATAGTTGGCAAAAACAGCTTCGCAAACAGTTATCATCCTCAGAGTGAAGGGTCTTAGTTCTTCGTCTGCCATTCTAGTATCAAACTCATTGCAGACTACTTGAAAAATGGTGTCAAACCTGGAGAAGTGTAATCCTTCGAAAAGAATGTGTTCCGCAATCTTTTCACATTGGATAATGGAATTTCCTGCTTTAAAAGCACTTTCATAGGCATTGGCTGCCCAGCCTGAACGCTGGTCAATGAATTTCACATCATGTGCTTTTTCAGGAAAGCTGGTGTTCAATAGTTCTTGTAGTTTCAATCTGAAATACGAAAGGTCTTTTTGTCGTGGATTCATACTATATTTTGTTTAGAGTTGCTTTGGTTATTATTTCTTTATTGCTTTAGATATTTCAAATTCAAAGGAACTTTCTGCTTCATCATTGAGTACGATATAAGCATCGAATTTCTTTCCTGATTTGCTTTTCAATCCTTTAATAAGGGAGGTTTTGCCTTTAATCACAAGACTTTCAATGTCCGTTATACTTAAATGTACACCGCACACGGTTCGGAATTGTAACCAGTTACAGGATTCATCAGGACATTTGATAATTTTGTCCCTGATTACCAATTGTTGTTTTTTACACTTTGGGCAAACTAGCTCTGGCAGATTGTTTTGTGCAATTGGTGTTTGCAGTAGTTCATTGGTAATCGCTGTAGCATAATCTTCTATTTCTTTTTGAAAATCTCCGGCATCCGCCTGGTTATTTTCAATTTTTTGTAAAATCAGTTCCCACTCGGCAGTCATGGCTGCATCCGCAATTTTCTTTTCTTTGATTAGTTCATATACCTGCAATCCTTTTGTAGTTGGCAGCAGGGATTTATTTTCCCTTATAATATAATTACGGGTAAATAAGGTTTCAATAATAGCGGCCCTTGTGGCGGGTGTACCGATACCGATGCTTTGTAATGCCTTGCGTTCCTCTTTGTTCTCAATTTCCTTTCCTGCATTTTCCATAGCAGATAAAAGTCCGGCTTCTGTATAAAGCACAGGCGGTTTGGTTTTCTTTTCCAGAATTGAGACGTCTTTGATTTTGAGTTCATCCGCTTTTTTAAGTTGAGGAAGTTCCTGCATC
Organism: Flavobacterium collinsii; assembly: GCF_902804485.1. GTDB lineage: Bacteria > Bacteroidota > Bacteroidia > Flavobacteriales > Flavobacteriaceae > Flavobacterium > Flavobacterium collinsii. Next base: position 66,339 of record NZ_CADCST010000077.1, read on the forward strand.
GGTTCGTTGTCATCTTCAGAGAAACTTCCTTTGATCAGACGCCAGCCCGGATTTATTATTTTACAGCCCTTAAGTGTAAAATCATAATGTAAAACTTCTAAAGAAATATCGGTTATTTCTTTTGTACAGGCCTCTGAAATTGCTTCCAATATTCGAAGGACAATCATATTGTAAACCGCATTTTCCTTTGCCGGTAATGTCAAAGGAATTTTATCTGTAATCAGCAGACCATGATGATCGGTAACACGCAAATCATTCACTATACGTTTATTAAAATGACCTAATTTCAATTTGTTTACCGTTTCCCTGAAAGTTGTCATATCCTGCAAAGCCCTGACTAAATTGGGTATTTCAGCCCACATATCTTCAGGAATGTACTTGCTTCCGGTACGTGGATAGGTAATAAATTTCTTTTCATAAAGGCTTTGGGCAATATTCAGGGTTTCCTCAGCTGATAGGTTCAGTTTTTTATTGGCTTCTTTTTGCAGGCCGGTAAGATCAAACAGTAAAGGCGGTTGTTCGGTCACATTTCTAGTTTCTATGGATGTAACTATAGCGGTATTATTGTTTCTTTCAATGGACTTCATCGCATCTTCTGCCTGTTTTTTATCATCCCATTTGTTTTTGGAAAGGCTTTTGAAGTCTGCGAAATCCTTTATATGTGACAATTGTATTTGCCAGTATTGCTGTACTGAAAAATTTCTGTTTTCCAGATATCGCCTGCAAATTAAAGCCAGTGTAGGTGTCTGCACTCTTCCGAGTGAATAAACACCATCCCCTGCTGCAATTGAAAGTGCCTGCGAAGCATTGATCCCAACCAGCCAGTCGGCTCTGCTCCTGCCCTGTGCTGCCAGATATAATCCGTCAAAATCACTTCCGGGTTTTAGGTTCTCAAATCCTTTCTGGATTGCTTTTTCAGTAAGTGAACTGATCCAAAGACGTTCAAAAGGTTTGTTGCATTTCAAATACTGGTAGATATAGCGGAATATCAATTCTCCCTCACGTCCGGCATCGGTAGCTGCAATAATCTTTTCGCTGCGGTCAATAAGCTCTTCAATTATTTTGAGCTGTTTTAACGCACTCTTATCGGCAATATAGCTTTTGTCTTTTTTAACTTTGCGTACCGTTAATAAAAAGGGATTGGGCAGTATTGGCAGGGAGGATTTCTGAAATCCGGAAATACCGTAATCCTCAGGCATACCCAATCCTATTAAATGCCCAAAAGCCCATGTAACAAAATAACCGTTACCTTCTATGTAGCCGTCCTTTTTTACGTTCGCTCCTAACAAGCTGGCTATTTCCCTAGCCACACTTGGTTTTTCTGCAATAACTACTTTCATAACATCTTACATTTTACGTCCTTTCGATTTGGCAGGCTCCTGGTATGCTTCCTGCTCCTGCTGTTGTTTCTTGCTGTCGGGATTTTCCTGTCCTGATTTCAATGGCTCTTTGCTGTTCTTGGTTGCTTCATTGGTTTTGCCTTCAGAATTAACCGCTGTCTGCGTTTTATACGCTTCAGTTGGTTTTGCCTGCTCTTTGATTTTGTCTGGGTTTTGAAAAGAAAAATCTGTCTTATGGATTTCCTTATTAAAAGTGATATAACCATTATATTCCTTTCCTTTTTTGTCTACAAGTCCGCTGACATAAATGGTTTGGCCATCTTTGAACTTTTGATATTGGTCTTTATCCAATTCCTTATCTCTAAAGATTTTCGGAGCTTCCTGAAATTGGTTTTGCTCATTGCCCTGCGTTTGTTTATTGGTGCCTCTGTCAAAGAGAAACTCTACAAAACGTTTATCGGCATTGTATTGTATAGTGGCATCAAAAGCAGCTCCTTTCTTGGAGACCATTCCTTCTATATAAAGTGGCTTGCCGTCCTGTAAGGTTTGCTTCTGCTCTTCATTTAGCTTTACCCCTTTGATTTCTTCAGGGATTTTAATAAAATCGGTGCGCAATGCCACCAGTTCATTGGTAAGCCTGTCCACACTGACAATGGAAGAAATAGTTTCATTCGTTTTTGGGTTGGTGAGATTGACCACACGACCCATATTACCAGTTTGGAGCAGGTTGTCTTTATCTTCTTTAGTGAACTGATGGCCGAAAAAAGCATAGTTTAGATTCGGCTCTTTTCGGATGCCATGAATGGCAACCACAACCTGCCCGTCATCATTGTGCTGTAGTGATAAGCGTGCATCCATACGGGTAACTGCGGTTCCAAGGTTAAGACTTACAGGTACAAGTTCATTGGTCTTGTAGCCCTTGAGCAATGGGTCAAGCAGGTTCATTTTTTCAAGTTTCTCTTTACTCAATCCCAGATTGTTCATGGTTTCCCAATCGATCTGTTCGGGTTTGTATTTATATTCGTTTGTTTCCGGTGGTGTTTGTGGTGTTTCCATATTGTTTTTATTTTCTTGTTTATGATCGTGTTTCCCTTCAGCTTTCACTTCGTGTTGCTTCATTAATTGTTCGCCTTCAGCCGTTGGTTGATCGATCTGTTTCTGTATTTCTTTTGCAGTATCAATAGCCAATAATTCCGGCGTTTTGAAAAATGAAAAATTGGTTGGATTTTTTAACTGACTGAAAAAATTGGAGAAGAAGTTGGAAAAAAGATCACCCTGTTTATCAATTTTCATAAATTGATTCTGGTTCTTCTTTGTAGGTTCAACAGTTTCCAGATTCCCTTTTTCATCGATACCTTTTACAGCCATAATTTTCATTTTCTCTTTATCCAGTACCAGTAATATTTCCGATAATTGTTCAGGAGATTGCATTTTATCTAAGGTTTGTTCGCTCATAATTTTCCATTTTTAAAGTTTAATACCGAAAGTAAAAGAGGCCTTTATTATTTTACACGTACTGGTACCTCTTGGAACTATTTGTCACTCATTGGTTTTATTTTTAGGCATGGGAGCGCTAAAACTTTCCCTGACGAACTGGTGTACATCTGAGAGTTTGTAATAAATTTTACCACTGATTGTATAATAAGGCAGTTTGCCTGAGGAACGGTAACGCTGCAGCGACCGGGCACTTATTTTCAACATTTGCAAAATATCCTGATTGTCCAGCAGTTCTTCTCCATCAATAGCAGTATGTTGATTTTTCGCCCCGCTTGTCATTTCCATAAGGATGTCGAACCTCTCCATGATTCGTTCCATCCACGCCATAAACTCTATTCTGTCCACATTCATAATCAATCTTTTTAGGTTCAACACCACAAAATTGATTCATGAAAAAAGTATTTTCTGCCAAGTTGTGCCCATTGGCAAGCACTTTTTTTTTATAGATTGATACTATAAAAGCCTGTATTATTGGGCTTGCAATAGAAATAGGTATTACTATTATCAAGAGTTAGAACTTTGTCAATTGGTAAGTATGGGCAAAAAAAATACAGCGCATTGCGCTGTATTTTACCTTTTTTAATTTACTATAATCCTTTATCCATATATTGCTCTAAGGATAATTTGAGATGGTCCAGAAAAGATGTTCTGGTACCTGCCCTGTCTTTCATTCGATGGAAAGAGTGATGTATATCGCCCAGTGGTATGTGAAAAAGTATTTGAAAGACCAGGGTAATTTTGCGAATTCCAATCTTACCATGTGATATCACTCCTGAAGCATAAAGTGCATAAATTAATTCAATAAGTGCATTTTTAGAATCTGTCCAGAAAATATCTTTAGTCGCATCCGGGCTTTGTAGTAAAGAACCGGCAGACTCATCGGGATTTATTTTTGTTATCAAATAGTTATAAATAAGCTCATTGGCTATAATTCGTGCTATTTTAGAATCATAATAAGTGGAAAACTGATGGTCTATTTCAAAAACATAACTACTCAGACCATCTCTATAATTAATTTTTCCTCTTATAAAATATTCCTCATCCCTATCAGTTCTTCCTGATCTGTAATACCGATAAAAATGTGATCCGCATATATATTCCTTAAATTCTTGCTTGAGTTCCTGAAACTGACCCATAAAAAACTTCTGGTACATCTTTCCGTCCTTTACAGGGCAGACAGTCTCGATTCGAAATACCTTGTTATAATAAATCAGCCGTCCTAAAATCTGAGGTTTAATATCTCTAAAGAATTCAATTTCCTCTGCCTGATTTTTAAATCCCTCTTTTAAAATATATTCTCTGGTGGAATGTAACAGTTCTTTCAGATAGAGTGTCATTTGGGAAGCCTCATCGATTAAATGGGAAGTTTCGCGAGAAACTTTATCTTCCTTAATATGGATTTCGGAAATAATTGAATTCAGTGATTTCATAGTACGTGGGTTTAATGCCATATCTTTTACAGAAACTTCCAGGCTATAAACATTACAATGTCTATAGCACCTATACGTGGCACCAGGATTTAAAGTAGGACTATTTCACAAGCAAAACCAATTAGTAAAAGATATTACGGTTTAATAAATTTACAGTTATGTTCTAATTAAAATTTGAGGTTTATGCGATATTGGGTTGGTGTTAATTTTGTCTGCCTTTTAAAAAATCCGCTAAATGATGCACAGCTGCTAAAGTTTAGCTGTTCTCCTATCTCAGTTATTGATAGGGTATCATTTGCCAGCAGTTCGTATGCCTCCGATATAACTGCCATTTCTATAATACGTTTGGCAGACATTCCTATTACCCCACTAACAACTTTGCGCAGATGTCCTTTACTAACAAATAAAGAATCTGCATAAAACTTTACATCATGGTTCGCTTTACAATTCTGTTGGACCAGTGCAATGAAACTCATTACAATTATTTCATTGCGTGAATGAACTGCTATATTTTCGCCATATTTATAACATAGCCCGCTGAACTTATAGAGTATCAGCTCAAAACTTAGCAGAATCATTTTGTTTTGAAAAATTGGATACCTGCCTTGAATGTTTTTCTTTAGCAGTCCAAACAGCTCTACCATATCGGCTGTTTCGGTTTTAGTAAGTGAGAGTACAAAAGGCGATTGATTGGTCAGCACTTCGATATAGCCGGTTCCAAATCTTGCGACCCTGTTCGTAATTTCAAAATCCCTTGTACAGGATACAAAACAAATTCGAAGAGGCAACCTCATAGTTTTAACCTGGGTTACGTTGGGTAAAGTTGATATATCTCCTGACGAAAGGCGAATATTAAATGAGTCTCCTGAAAAACTTACAGTGCCCGACACTACTAATATCAACGAAAACCAATCCGGGTTCAAAAGTTTACTACATGCCTTGATAGATGTAAAATCAACAAGATACAGTACTTTTAACTCTGTCAGCCAGAGTTTATCTGTTATAATATTCAATATATTGTCTTTTAGATTTAACCGTTGAAGTCATTGAAGTTTTAAAAAAACTTCTCTTAGTGATCCTTAGTAATTCTGGCAAATAGTGCGGCAAACACAAATAGCAGATTCAACAATGTATTGATGAGCAATACACGCATGAAATCGTATAGATCGAAGCATCTGATTTCCATTTGAGTGAGATAACCCGTAATTTCATCATAGTTCATAGAATCTATGATGAAATAAAGGCTAGCTAAATTTAATACTATGAGAAGAACACTCAGAATAATGCCAATTTCCCTCTCATAGTATATCAATATGTGATCAATCCAGTTCATTGTGTGACATTATTGTTTTGGCATAATCCAATGGTCAAGGCCATTTTAAGTCCTAAAACAATTCCATGCTCTGCTCCTGAAACTGCTGCAGCAATTCTCGAAACACCTGTTTCCCAATCTTTATCTTTTCTCTCATCACTGTAGATTGCATATCGGGCAACCGAAGTTGTAATGAGAATTATTCGTTTATCATTGGTACTGAATGTGCTGTTGTTGAGAACAGCTGCCTCATAGGACACTATCATTGAGTGAATATCCTCATAGGGAGCAGGAGCAGCTAAGAGAAGAGAATTTACAAATGTTACCAGATTGGTCTTGGCAATTGTGCTCAGTGTGGATACTGCCAACACATCATCAACTGCATTATTGCTATTGACTATCCATGTGATTTCAGATAGTCTGCTGGACAACGGAGTATCATTTGATAATGAAATTATCCCAGGGCATATAGTTGCAACTGAATCGATCAAAATAGCGATCTGCTCAATGGACTGTGAATTAAAATTGGTCTGTTCCAGAGTTTCCATAATTTCGTTATGAACACTTCCTGCCATATCAAACGGATTTGCAGCATTATCTGGTTGGATGCTTAATTTCTTTGCACTGTTTGATATGTGCTCAGTTTTTGTTGTTTCGCTTGTATAGTCATCTGAACAAGCAATAGTTAAAAATGGCAAGATTACTGCCCATACTTTTAAATTTTTCATGTGTACAATGTGTTAAATGTGACTGATTACTTTTTTTTCGTCAGTTCATTTTTCACCCGGGGAAAGCTGAACGGAATCTGGATCAAATCCAGATTTTTTGCTTGAATTCAAAACCAAAACTATTAGTTAAAAGCATCCCCCACAAATGGTTGTCTGGACATTTTCAGCATGAGGCTAGCCATTTTCCGAAAATTGCCATAGTGTTTTCACCATTACCTTTTGTAGCTTTTTCCTGTTTTTATATTATATTTGGAGTATTTACACGTCGCATAAAGCATTTATTATCAATAACATGCATACTAATTCTATTAAAAAATTTCTCCCCACAAACCAACTTAAACCTAACCTATGATTGCAAAATATTTACTTATAATATCAGTATTCTCTATTCATTTTATAAACGCACAACAGATTCCTGATTCTTTAAAAAAAAGAGATTTTGACTATCTTTTTGATCGCATAGAAGACGATAATAATAGTAAGGAAAAGAGGTCTTTATACCTCCTGTCATTCTTAATGAAAGCAAAAGCGGAAGAAAATTGGGAGGAACTTTCAAATGGATATAAGAATTATGTCCACTATGCGCCTGATAGGCTAAAGCTTGTATATGCAGATAGTATGGTTGTAGCGGCTAAAAGATCAAACAGCAATGAAATTATTGGGTCAGCATATCTCTCGAAAGGCATTGCGTACTATGGGCAAAAACACCTCGTCGAGGCTATGGATATTTATTTAATCGCAGACTTCTACATTAAAAAGACAAACAATAAATACTTAATCTACAAAACGAAATACCATATTGGGCAGATAAAATTATATCTGGGTTACTATGATGAAGCAATCTTAATTTTTCAGGAATGTATCAACTTCTTTAAGCATTCTCACGTTAGGGCATATTTAAACTCTTTACATTCATTGGGATTATGCTATAACAAGATTGGCAATTACGGACAATGTACCTCTATAAATGAAACAGGAATTGCAGAGGGGAAAAAAACAGGGAATCTTGATATGGAATCCTACTTCATACATTCTGAAGGTGTTAACCAATGCATGCTTCACAACTACGCAACAGCTATAGAAAAAATACATTCATCATTGCCTGGTATTCGCGCAAATAAAGATTTCTCCAACGAGATGATCGGATACTTTTATATTGGGAAAAGTTATTGGGGTTTAAATGATAAGGAAAAAGCGATGGCTTATTTTGAAAAAGTAGATAAAAGCTATATTGAAAGGGATTATATACGTCCTGATTTGAGGGAAGCTTATGAGCTTATGATCTCTTATTATAAAGACAAAAATAGGGTCAAAACTCAGTTGTACTATGTTGAAAAATTGCTTGAGGTAGATAAGAAACTGCACAATACTTACACCTATCTTCAAGGAAAAATCCGAAAGGAATATGATACTAAGGAGTTGGTGGATGAACAGCAAAAACTTAAGAGTTCGCTCAATATGCGAAAATATAATGACCAAATCTCCATTTTTGTCTTTAGTGCTATGTCGTTATTTATAATTTACAGTATAGTTCGAAATTTTAAAAATAAAAAGGAAGCGAGAAAAAAATACGAAGAATTACTTCAAAAAATTGAAGATGCCGACAGAGTTAAACCTGAGAAGGTTGATGAATCCGATTTCTCAATGAGTAAAGGTGCCGAGGCTTCGGTTTTAAAAAGTTTGCAAAAATTTGAAAATAGTAAAAAGTTCCTTGAAAAAGATTTGGATCTCACTAAACTGGCAGGTTATTTTAATACTAATACCAAGTATTTATCAGTGATTATTATACGTCACAGAAATAAAAAATTTAATGAATATATCAATAGTCTTAAAATAGATTATATTGCCCAAAAGATTCGAAATAATAAAGTGCTTCAAAATTATACACATGAGGCACTAGCCGAGGAAGCTGGTTTTAGTACTACCCGAAGGTTTGTAAAAGCTTTTCTTAACAGTACCGGGATAACCCCAAAATATTTTATTGAAGAATTAAAAATGGAAGATGAACAGAGTTGAGGTATGTTTATCCGGATATTTTTGGAGATAATATATAAATATAGCTTAAAAAATATAAATAGTTTTAACAGTTTTTTTTCTACATCTAAAAGGCAAACTTTTATTTTTACGCTCTAATTTAATAAAGTATTATCATGAAAGATTTAGTTGCAAGAATTAATGCCGAAATCGAAACGTTCAAAACAGAATCTGAATCATTATCAGAAAAAGGAGTAAAAGCTGCAGGAGCCAGAGCTCGTAAATCTTCTTTGGAACTAGAAAAAATGTTCAAAGAATTTAGAAAAGTTTCTATCGAAGAATCTAAAAAATAATTTTATTCAAACTAATAACGTCACTTCAATAATTTTAGTGAGGTTATTTTTTATAAGTATTCTTTCGTTTTAATTTTGAGATATATTTAGTAGTTGCAAATTAGTAATTTTATAGTAGTTATTTTTCAACTATTAACTATTCTTCTAATGTTAAAGTAAAAACACTTTTATAATTCTGAATTCTTTGATTTAGTTTCAAAGTTTTAAAAACTATTGTATTCGGTAAAATTATGCTTTCTAAGTAGCCCAGCAATTCCTTTTTATCTCTATGATCTTGTAATGATTCACCTCATTCTTTTTCGGCAGTTATCCAACAATTGGCACCATTTCCTACATGTGCAGAGAATACAAAAGGGGTATTACAAGTAATTTCGCAATGTAAATCTATGTGCTTATGGTCTTCCAAACTAAAATTTCTACCTAAGCAACCAAGTATTAAGTCTGCTCTTTCTATTAAACTATCAAGAAATTTCTCTGTGTTTGTTACTTTTATCGGTTTTAATACTTTTTTAAAACTACTAATGTCAAATATTTTCAAAACATCTGTCTCTTTAACAAGGTTCATTTTCATATTTTTTTTATTGAATTCGCTACAAGATATTTGTTAAATTATATTGCTAAGAAATTTTTTATTTACTTCTGAATATATCGCTATCGAAAAATTCCTTAAGAGTAATTCCTAATGCTATACAAACCCTACCGATAGAATAAATACTCATTCCTCTTTTTATATCGAGCTTTTCCCATGCTTGAAAGTTCTGTCTGTCTATTTCAACATCCTTTGAAAGATTAGACTTATTTTGGCTTGCTTTTTCTCTTAACTCTTTAAGCCTTAATTTGATCTGATCTCTTAAAATTATATCCTCCGCTCTTAAATTTCCCATATAGCAATTTCATTTTTTTTTACATTTTATATGTAATGCATTTGCATTACATAATTTTTTTCTATACTTTTGAATAGAATTATTAATTTTGCGATACTTCATCTGAAAATATTTGAAGCATTCGCTTTGAATCCTGCTCCTTAAAACTGGTAATTTTCGTACGCGCAGGACGATAAGTATAATGCTCACGCCTTAAAGGGCGTGGGCTCACTTATTCGCGTACGGGTATACCAGTACCTTAGGAGCAATAAGCTGAGTACCTGCCCTTTTTATTTTAAGCAAACTCCTTAACTTATATTCTTAGCACTGCTTTTTCATTATTCATAGTCTCGTACCTATCTATTTCCTAACCAAACCTTTATCCCTATGAATTAAAAACTTTTAAAGTCCTAAATTATTTAAAGGCCTGCGCTGTCTTATTTTTTTTGAATTAGTCAACTGCACAGTTTGCAGGCTTTAAAAAAGGCAAAATCAATCTTAGTTTCAGCATATTTTAGTACTGAAACTATACAAACAAAAAGCCCTCTACCCACTGTTTGCGACACGTGTAGAGAGCTGAATTAACAAAAACTTTCGTTTCAAATTAACTAACCCAAAATTATGAAAACTTTTTCATTGAACAAAGGGTTGGCAGCACTTTGGTATCCGTTTATTTTCGGGTTCTACCTCTTTTGCACACCAGCCTTAGCACGGAATACCTTGCGGTTTCCTGTTTCACAACAACAAACACAGATCACAGGTATCGTGACCGATGGTATAGGGCCTCTTGCCGGGGTCAGTATCTCGGTGAAAAACCAGAAAAATACCGTCGTCACAGACTTCGACGGTAAATTTATGATAGCAGTATCGCCTGATGATATTTTAATTTTTACCTACATTGGTTTTAAAACAATAGAAATTCCCGTTGCCCGACGGTTGGTAATCAATGTCCAGCTACATGAAGATGCAACGGCACTTCAAGAAGTAAAAGTAAATGCCGGTTATTATTCCGTAAAAGAAAGCGAACGTACAGGAAGTATTTCAAAAATCAATTCAAAAGATATCGAAAAGCAACCTGTTACCAATGTATTGGCAACAATGCAAGGGCGAATGGCAGGAGTAGATGTTATACAAGATGGAGGTACTGCGGGCGGATCGTTCCAAATAAAAATACGAGGACAAAATAGCTTACGAGCAGATGGTAACAGCCCTCTTTATATTATTGACGGTGTGCCTTATTCATCCGAATCAATAGGTTCAAATGAAACTTCTACAACAACAGCCAGCCAAACAAGCCCGCTTAACAGTATTAATCCGTCTGATGTTGAAAGCATAGAAGTACTTAAAGATGCAGATGCCACCGCAATCTATGGTTCACGTGGCGCAAATGGTGTGGTACTGATTACTACCAAAAAGGGAAAAGCAGGTAAAACAACCGTTACTATTAACGCATCATCCGGTATAGGAAAAGTAACCAAGATGATCGATCTTATGAACACCAGTCAATATTTAGAAATGCGACGACAAGCTTTTTTTAATGACGGTATAACTGTTTATCCCGATTCAGCATATGATATTAATGGCACATGGGATCAAAATCGATATACCGATTGGCAGGCAGCGTTTATTGGTGGAACCGCTCAGATAACCAATACTCAGCTTGCTATAGCAGGAGGTTCAGAATCTACCCAATATCTTTTAAGTGGCAACTACCGAACAGAAACAACTGTATTTCCGGGCGACTTTGGATATAATAAGGGAGCAGTCCACTTTAACATGAACCATGTCTCAGACGACAAAAAGTTTAAATTGATCGTTTCAGCAGGGTATACTTCACAGAAAAACAATCAACCCTCCACAGACCTAACAGGCATATCAAGATCATTGGCACCAAATGCCCCAGCTCTCTACGATAGTGATGGGAATTTAAATTGGGAGAACAACACCTTTGACAATCCGCTCGCAAGCCTGCTTAGTACAGGGGAAATCAAAACCAATGACTTGCTTGCAAATGCAGTACTCAGCTATGAGCCCGTTCCTAATTTGGAAATTAAAGCAAATTTAGGATTTACTGATCTTAATAATAATGAGATGCGCACCATGCCCTCTACAATGTATAATCCAGCGTATGAAATCGGTAGTAGCGAATCTGTATTACTAACCAATGTAACAGGAAGACAATCGTGGATATTTGAACCACAAATACGTTGGAACCATACAGTCTGGAAGGGAGAATTTGATGTATTGCTAGGTGCTACGGCACAGCAGCAAAAGACCAACCGACTGTATCAAATGGGATATGGATTTGCAAACAATAGCTTGTTATATGATCTGGCTTCGGCAACTTCTGTCTTTACGTTCATGAGTGATGAGACGGTGTATCGTTATCAGGCATTTTTTGGAAGGATTAATTACAATTGGCAAAAACGCTTTATACTCAACTTAACAGGACGAAGAGATGGTTCAAGTCGTTTTGGTCCTGGCAAGCAGTTTGCAATTTTTGGGGCAGTTGGGGCAGCGTGGTTGTTTTCAAATGATTTTTTTTTAAAAAACAACACTCGTATAATAAGCTTTGGAAAGCTGCGAGCCAGTTATGGGACTACAGGAAATGATCAAATTGGAGACTATCAATTTCTGAATACTTATGATTCGTCAGGAAAATCATATCAGGGAAACGGATTAGATCCAATAAGGCTGTTCAATCCTAATTTTGGATGGGAGATCAATAAAAAATTTGAAGTTGCACTGGAAACCGGTTTTTTCCATGACCGCATTTTTCTAACTACAGCCTGGTATCTCAATAGATCTTCAAACCAACTTGTGGGTATACCGCTTCCCGGTACTACAGGATTTTCATCCGTAAACGCGAACCTGGACGCTACCGTTGAAAACAGCGGATTCGAATTTACATTTCGAACGCTAAATATCGATCATAAGAATTTTAGTTGGACAACAAATTTCAATATAGCCGTATCAAGAAACAGGCTTATTTCGTTCCCTGGACTAGAGGCTTCAACGTATGTAGATAATTATGTAATAGGAAGATCTTTAAATATTACAAAAGTTTTTCATTATACAGGACTCAATACGCAAACGGGACTTTATGAATTTGAAGATGTAAATGGAGATGGCATTATTACCGCCGATAAGGACAGAAAGACGATTGCAGATTTGACTCCAAATTATTTTGGAGGGATACAAAATCAGTTTCAATTTAAGAATGTGCAATTAGACTTTCTATTCCAGTTTGTCAAGCAAAAAACCTACGATTATATCGCTAATGTTCCCGGAGGAGCTTTTTATAACCAAAGAGCTGAAATGACCAGTGCATGGCAAACGACAGGTGATAATACAACCTATCAACAGAATACCACAGGGCTAAATAGTGAAGCTGTAACAGCCTTTTACAATTACAAATCCAGCGATGCGATTATTGTAGACGGATCCTATATTCGACTAAAAAACATCTCGCTGAGTTACGATTTACCATTTAAAATGGAAAAAAAGATAAAGTGCAAACTTTTTTTTCAAGGACAAAACCTATTAACAATTACTCCATACAAGGGAGGAGATCCAGAGTTTAAATACACCGGATATCTTCCGCCATTAAAGATATATACCATCGGTGTTCAACTGATTTTCTAACACAATACTTTTATTATGACAACTATATACAATGCATTTCTGCTTTTCATTTTTGAAAAACGGACAAGTATCAGAGTGATTGCTATTTCAATTTTAATTGGTATAGTTATCCTCACAACTTCATGTGACAACTTTGTAGAAGTTGACCTGCCCACTTCACAGCTTACTTCTAAAACTGTATTTGAAGACGTGACTACTGCAAATGCAGCTATGACCGGAGTTTACGCAAAACTTCGCGATACAGGATTACTCACCGGTAATTCTACCGGTTTAACTTGCAGACTGGGACTGTATACAGATGAACTCGATTATTACAAATCTAACGATCCCAATTATTTCTATACAAATTCTCTTTACTCGGCTGAGGCTGGCATACAGGACTTATGGAATCAAAGCTATAATATAATATACGCGGCAAATGCCGTAGTAGAAGGTATTTCAGCATCCCATTCATTGGCACAGAAAGATAGGGACAGATTACGGGGAGAAGCACTTTTTGTGCGGACCTTAATTCATTTTTATTTGCTTAATCTTTATGGAGATATTCCCTATGTAACTACAACTGATTACACCTATAACAGTACTATTCATAAAGCACCAACCCCCGAAATTTATGGCAAAATAATTACCGATTTAGAGGAAGCGACCTTAGTACTACCTGAGAAGTACAGTTCACCGGAACGAGTTCGACCAAACAGGGCCACTGCACAGGCACTATTAGCCAGAGTTTATCTCTACATGGGATCATGGGCAGAAGCTGCTAATAGCGCATCAGCTGTTTTAAACAATCCCCTTTATTCTTGGGAACCAGATTTAGACAAGATATTTCTAAAAGAAAGTACTACAACCATATGGCAGTTTAAACCCGATAGTGATAGTGGCAATACTAAGGAAGGCAATTTATTTGTTTTTAATTCCGCCCCCCCTCCTACAGTAGCACTCACTATTAATTTGGTCAATGCCTTTGATCCAATAGACCAAAGAAAAATACATTGGATTAGAGCCATTACAAAGGGAACGACTACGTGGTATCACTCGTTTAAATACAAACGTAATGCTAAAGCAGCAGATTCTAATGAGTATTCAATTGTGTTTCGTCTTGCGGAACAATACCTAATCCGGGCAGAGGCACGCGCCCTGCAAGGGGACCTGATTGGAGCAAAAGAAGATTTGAATGTCATCCGTCATACAGCGGGACTGCCCAATACAGATGCGGTTTCTTCAATCGAGATTCGGGAAGCCATTATTAAGGAACGCCGCCTGGAGTTTTTCACCGAATTCGGGCATCGTTTTTTTGATTTAAAACGAGTGGGCAATCTTGATTCAGCCCTTTCCATTTCAAAACCGAAATGGTCCGATAATGATGCGCTTTGGCCAATTCCAGCACAAGAATTAAATGCTAATCCCAATTTAAATCCACAAAACCCCGGGTATTAACTTGATCTAAAATGGAAAAAATTAATAGAATAAATCATAAAATCGCTCATTTTAGGACAACAAAAATTATGGTGAGTGTATTTTTACTAGTATGCTGTACTTCAATTGCCCAGCTGAAAAAGCATTTGACCCAGGACGACTATTCCCAGTGGAGCACTTTTAGTAATGTGGCACTGTCTGAAACGGGGAATTGGGTGAGTTATAAACTAAACTATGAAAACAAAGAAGATACTCTCTTTGTTAAAAGTACTCGCGAAAATAAGATATATTCATTTCCAAAAGGAGCAAATGGTAAATTTTTAAAAGGCTCTATTTTTACTTATCAGGAACCTGAAAAGCGATTAATACTTATTAATCTGGACACGCAAAGAAAGATAGAACTGTCTGATGTAGCTCGTTTAGAGATCGTAAACAACGGGAAATACATTATTACGTTAGCCAATAAATACGGTTCCAAAAGTACCATGTCCATCAGGGATGAAGATGGAGAAGCTATAGATGTTATCGAAGGCGTTACAGAATATGTACTAAATGATAAAAGAGACGCACTGATTTATAGTAGTGATTTATCAGATAACCATACTGTCGGGCATATTGATTTAAAAAAATACAGGAGAGATCTAATTATTTCAGAGAATGGGCATCCATTTCACACCCTTACATGGCAAAGAAATGGAAATAGTATTGCTTTTTTAAAAGAGACAGGTAGCCTGACCAAAAGTAATACGCTATTGTTATATCGAGTACCACAGAAAAAACTGACTGCGCTTGAACTGCAAGACCTCAAAGAAATGTCAGGGATGCATATCGCAGCCGATTTGAAACTGACTATCTCGGATGATGGTACTAAAGTGTTTTTCGGTGTTAAAAAGAATAATTCTGTATCGTCAGATACAAAAAATAATGAGGTAGAAATTTGGAATGGTAATGCACCTTGGGTATATCCTATGGAAAAAAGTGTGGGCAATTGGGAAGATGCAGCCAAACTTTCCGTTTGGTTTCCAGAGAATAGTATTTCTATGCCAGTATCTTTCACTGAATTACCCAATGTTCAATTAACAGGAAAGCAAGACTATGCCATTCTTTCAAATCCTAAATCCTACGCCCCAAACTATAAATTAGATGGGGATGTTGATTATTATATTACCGATTTGAAAAAGAACACGCGCTCGCTTTTTTTAAAACAACAGTCCACTGATGAAAACAACCTCATTATTTTTCCTTATGGAAATCAAGTAGCCTATTATCGTGATGCTAACTGGTGGCTTTATGATCCTGAAGAAAACAAACAGATAAATCTAACCAGTGGTATTGCAACTGTCTGGGATTCAAAAAATGATGATTTTGCACCTCCAATTTCTCCTTATAATTGTCCCGGTTGGAGTTCGGATGGAAAATACATATTACTTTATGATACCTATGACCTTTGGATAGCAGCTTTGGATGGCAGCGGTTGTAAAAGACTTACGCATGGACGTGAGAAGAACATCGTTTTCAGAATCAGTCCGTATGAATTTTCAAATAAATTTTCGGCAAAATATGGCGCAAGAAGTACAGCGGTGTTTGATTTGTCAAAAGAGCTAATTTTAGAAGCTTCCGATAAAGATGATTGTTCTACTGGATATTATATTTGGAATGCTAAAGAAGGGGAAAAATTACTATTACATAATGACAGTGCAATTGATCAAATACATAAATCTAAAAATAACTCGTACGTCTTTATAGAACAAAAGTTTGATACCTCTCCGGTTTTGTTATTTAAAGCAGATAAAAGTTCAAAAAGCACAGTACTATTCGCCAGCAATCCCCAGCAGAAGTGCTACAATTGGGGCAGATCTGAACTCATTCATTATACAAATAAAACCGGTCAGGCACTCAAAGGTATATTATTGTATCCGGGGGATTTTGACAAGGAAAAAAAATACCCGATGATAGTACATATTTACGAAATAAGATCAGCAGGTCTTCACCAATATACAAATCCTTCCCTATATAATGATGAAGGTTTTAATGTTACGAATTATACCTTGAATGGTTATTTTGTTTTATTGCCAGATATCGTTTATGAATCTGGAGATCCGGGTGTTTCAGCGACAGCGTGTGTTTTGGAGGCAGTCAAAAAAGTAACCGATATGGGATTTGTGGATCCTGAAAAAATCGGTTTAACGGGACATTCTTTCGGAGGGTACGAATCTGTTTTTATTATCACGCAGACAGATATTTTTTCAGCAGCAGTATCAGGAGCCGGGATAAGTGATATTACAAGGTGGTATTTTAGTATCGGTAAAGATATTCAAGCCCCGGAGGCTTGGAGGTTCGAAAGCCAGCTATTCAGAATGGGCAAGACATTCTATGAGGATAAGGAAAGCTATTTTCGTAACTCGCCAATACTACATGCAGCCAATATTACAACACCTTTATTGCAATGGACAGGTAAAGAAGATCCGACTGTTTCCTGGGATCAAAGCGTTGCTTTTTATATTGCTCTGCGAAGATTACAAAAAAAGCATATGCTGTTAGTATATCCCGATGAACCTCACGTAGTTTTTAATAGAAACAATCAAAAGGATCTAACATTACGGACACAGCAGTGGTTTGATTATTACTTAAAAAAAGAGCCACCAGCTCAGTGGATCACTGCGGGTACAAAATAGGATTAGAATAACAATAAATAATGCAGTTCCTGATAACAGGAACTGCATTACCTTTTAATCAATTTAAAAATTACGGCGTATTTCTGTAAAGCTGAAGATTACACGGGCTATTGTCCGTCGCTTTTCTAAATACTTGGAAACTACTTGCGCCATCATTGTACATGCAGACAGGTCCGGGTGTGGCCTTACAATCTACATTTACCTCTTCACAACTTGTAGCTAGCGGATCATGGATATACCCTTCAATCAAAAGGGTATCAGCCTTACTTTCTTTTGACGCATTGGTGCTTATAGCGCCTGCGCTTGCCAATACAAATGCTGCAATTGGCAATACTAAAGTTTTTACAATAGGTCTCATAATATTAAAAATTTAAATTAATGATCTACTCTTTTTTACAGGTTTTCGATCTTACTCCTGCTACCAACTGGTATGAATCACGTGATTTTTTATTTCTTTTTAAAAGCTTTTTTTATGGAATTTCCCAGCGAATATTTTTGCAACAGTTGACCGGAAATCACATACAGATTTGATTCTGTGACAAGGAAATATTTTATCTTTATTTTTCCGGAATCATAAATATAAAAACTCGATAAATATTCGTTTTTAGCAATATCATAGACATCGATTACGGATGCCTGAGTCCAAACTTCTTCATTTTCAAATCTCCCTTTCAGCGCGGAATTAACAAAAAGCAAATTGTTAGAAATCGCACTGGTTTTATTGACCATATACGGTGGTGCGGCAAGTTTGGTGTCTCCTGAGAGTTTTACTTTGACTACGTTTAATTTTGCTTGTGTTGTGGTGTCAATTGTATTTCCTCTGTATAGTACTGATAACGTATCATTAGCAACAATATATTGGTTCCTGTAATAATAGGTATAAACTAAATTCCGGAGTCCTTTACTATATTGTAGTGTACCATCAGTATCGAATATCCCGTCGATTTGCTTTTCCAAAAAAGCGGGAGAAAACTGTGTGTCAATGCTTTTACCGAAATGGAGTGTCCCCATTAAATGTTCTCCTGTATTTTTTTTCTGACCACGAAATGCAATTCGAGTGGAGTCCATCACAATTGCCTTGGTAAAAAAGTGATTCCCATTGTAAATTGTTTTCGCTTTCCAGTCAACTATTTTTCCTTTGTAAATCACAGGGACCATACCATCGTAAACATAAAAATAAGGCGTTTGAATACTTACTTCTACAGAACGAAAAGGAAAGTCATCACGGTCTAATTGTATTGTATAATGCTGTTTGTCTTTGAAACTATTATCGACAACAATGATTTGTAATGGCGCATCGTGATTTCCTAAATATATTTTGCCGTTCTCTACACCAGCCAGATAAAACGAGGAGTTTTGTAAGCGGGTTTCATCTATTTTTTTTATTGCATACTGATCAAATCTTCTGATAAATGGATTTTCTTTGGCCATAATATCTTCAGATAACATAAAAAGCAGTCCAACAATGCCAATACTGAAAAAAATAGTTGCCGAAAATGAACTGACAAGAACAGCGGGTTTTGAAATCAGGGATGTATTTGGCATCCCATCGCGCAGTATCAGGATACCCGCTGCTGCCAGCATTATGAAAACGATATTAAAAAAAAGATGTTCCGTCCATCCTAACTTTTCAAGAATCCCTCCACAAGAACAGGGAATAAAGGAACTGTAATTTAAAATTATATAGATATATGTGGTAAACATAACCATCAAACTAAAGGATGCAAAAAGACCAATTAATCTCCATTTTTTAAAACCAATAAGTAGAGCTATGAGTAATTCCAGTACCGGTACTATCCACGCAATTGATCCTGCAAAAGCACTCAGTAGTGGTGACTGCCCCAATTGCACGCGGAAGTTCTCAAAGTCAAGCAATTTACTCACTGCCGCGTATACAAATAGTAGAATATATAGAAATGAGACTACTTCTGCAAAAATATACTTATAACGTTGGCTAAATTTCATTGTAATGTGATTGATTATTAGTAATGTAAAATTCTATAAAATAAGTAAGCAACTCTTGTCAATTCAGGATAATCGTATGCCAAAAACGGACAGAAAAGGCTATCTATAGTTTTTGTCGAATAACAAAACTTTCGAAATTTAATATTTTGCTTATATCAGCATATACAAATAGCAGAACCAGCAGCAGATTATATCGACTGTAGTGTTTTAAAAATATACAGCTGTTTTATATGTTGTCTTTTAACCTTATAGTGGGATAATTACTAATGACATGCACGCATATCGAAAACACCTGTTACAAAGACAGCACTACTAACTAATCATCTCCCTATAAGCAATTTAAAAGAGCCAAATTAGAACAATATTGTAGAAGGATTGTTATTAAAAACGATCCAAAATTTATAAAAAACGATCATTTTATTTCTTTTCAAAAGTTAAGACTGTAAAATGGAATTTCATCCGGAGTTATAAATAAACACTAATAAAAATCGATCCGGCAAGTTCATTCATTGAATCAGTCTTATAAAATATTTGAAACAACTGCAAAAAAAAGATGCTCATTTCTGAGCATCTTTAAGATGAAAATATTTTTAAGACTCCTTCATGTAATTATTGTTCCTGTTCTTCTACCAAAATTAAGAAACTTTACTGCCTTTGAAAATACCTCAATTAGTCTTTATTATATAAAATGTGAGAAAAGACAAATTTTTCCGAGTTATTATTTTATCCCTTTTCTATATAGTTTTACATCTTTAACTTTCTTACAAGAATATAAAAGCCATTGCTAAACCAACGACTACAAACCATAATAGTTTTGAACTTTTTTCTTTAAAAGAGCTTCTTTTCTTTTTGATTCTGCCTAAACCGATCTCTCTACATTATAAAATCAATCTCAACAGCTCTCATTCATTTAGTTTTTTCAAACTTATGATTTAGCGGTATAAAATATGACTGATTTCTGAATAATTTATAACAGAATAAGACATATTTAAATAGGAGAAATTTTTAATAAAGATTAATTCTCAATGAACAATCGATAAGGAAATACATTCAATGATCTATTTTTTTTAGATGCTTCATGAAGCTCTCGCTAAGGTAATCCCACTCCGCTGCTGCATCTTTCATTGATTGCATAACAAACGCATCATAAATAATTATTATGATGCGATGTTTATTAAAATAAAAGAGAGTCAAATGAGATTTAGTTTTTAGGATTCTGCTTTTCAATCATTTTCATTCCACATTTAGGGCACGCTCCACTAATGTCAGAAGTTGAGCCGTCCATTGGGCAAACATATTTAGTCACAATTTTACTTTTAGGCTGACTCCCTTTTTGAGCGTGAGTGTCCATTTTTTCTGTGACTTTTACCATTGCAGTTCCGCATTGAGAACATATTCCTTCAGTATCAGAAGTCGAGCCATCGATAGGACAAACATATTTAGTCACAGTTTGACTCATAGGCTGACTCCCTTTTTGAGCGTGAGTATCCATTTTTTCTGTGATCTTTACCATCTCCATTGAACATTTAGAACATTTTCCTGGTTTATCAGAAGTTGAACTGTCCATAGGGCAAACATATTTGGTCACAGTTAGACTCATAGGCTGGCTTCCTTTTTGAGCGTGGGTATCGATTTTTTCTGTGGTTTTTATCAATTCCATTCCACATTTTGGACATTTTCCAAATTTTAAATTCATCTGGTCAGGATGTGTTGGACAGCTATAAATTGTTTTTTGTTCCTCTTTTTTTGCAGCTGTTTGTGCTATTATGGTTGAATTAAATGCAAAAAATGCACTTAACACGATAATTATTGTTTTCATCTTTTTTAAGTTTATTTGATTGTTTCTACCGTTTTACCACAGCTCAACATTTGTGAACCATAGTATGGATTTTTAATTGTATTTTCTTTGCTTAACCAATTTGCGTTTTGCATAGGACAGTATTGATAATAAACAACTTCTGCGGGTTTTGAAGTTTTTATTAGTGCATACATATTTTTAGATAATGGATCAAAAAGTTCTCGTTGCTTTTAATATCCTGAGTTTCAGAAATACTTTTAGCTTCTGCACTCAAATCTTTAGAAACTTTCATCCAAACCATATGTTCTTCTGTTTTTAAAGTTTCCATTTTAACAGCAGTTATAGCAGTCCATAAATCTTTTGATGCTAAAGCTGCTGCTTTACCATCTGTTTTTACTAAGGCTTCTTTCAATAAGAAATAATTGTCGAAAACCGGTTTCAGCTGATCTTTAGTTTGGGCATTAGATACCACAACTGATAACAATAGCATTATTGCTATCATTATTTTTTTAAATGATTTCATTTTGTGTTTTTTTTAGATAAAATTTGCTAAATAATGACAAAAAAGACAGCATAACAAAGTCCTGTTTTTGTAATTGATTTAACCTGAAAATAAAATAATTATAAGCAGAATATGCTTTAGATTTGACACACTAATGGCTGTCAAAAGTTGAATTTAGCTTATTTTAGGTATAAGCCAAAGAGAATGGAAACCAGAAGAAATAAAGGTTTCTGAACAATAAAATTCTTGTTTTTCTAAATAAAAATTGAATAAATTGCTTTTGAATTCCAGTTCATTTAAAAAGGTGATACTTCCATTACATAAAGAAGCACAATCACACATTGAATGCCCGCATTTTCCGCCACAACCATCGTGATTTTTATTACCTGGATGATTCATATTATAACAGCAATTATCTTGCTCAGGTTTAGAAGTTTCTTTTGTACAAGAATGATTTACTACAATTTTTTCACAGGCAAAAGTTATCGTTGGCATTAGGAATAAGCCAAGTATAACAATTAATAAGATGCGAAATCGGTTCATTTGAAAGAAATAATAAGTTCAAAATTACTTATATCATTTTGAATTTCAACTAAATATATGTTAAAAATTAACTGCTTTCAATTTCTCTAACCACTGGTACGAGTTTTGTAACCCACTTTTTTCCACCCACACCTTCGGTACGATCAAATAATTTGATGTCTGCAAGTATCTACCTTACTCTATCAAACAAATGTTTTGTAGGAATGCTAACAAAAAATGGATAACGAGTTGAGAAAAATCGAAACTGAATTTACTCTATTTTTTCTTTTAACAACGATAAGATAAAAGTCAAGTGTTTTTAAAAGTTGAAAATATAAGTTGAAAAACTTTACAGGATTCTAACAGGTAAACTCAATAAACATAAGGATTTGTTAATCAATCAAAAATATCGAAGATTTTGTCTAACCAAAAAAGACCCGTAAAATCACATATGATCCAATTCGCAACAAAAAAGGCAACTTATTTTTTTATAATTTTCTATTGGTTCCATACAATTAATTTTATACTTTTATACTGTGAAATTTCTAAACTTCATATTAACAATTTATCTGCTAAGCCTGCCATGTTTTACATGTGCCGATACGCAGACGCAAGTTGTTGTTTCATCACCCATTGAGATAGTACAACAGCTTAATTTTACCAAGGATACTACTTCCCACAATGGAAAAATTGATTTATGCTCACCGTTATGCTGTTGTGCCTGTTGTGGTATTCATGTTGTTACCAAGGTAGAAAATGAGCCTATCGATTTTCCTATTATCTCTCATGAAATTTCACCTCAGGTTTCACATTACCAATCCCTTTTACCATCAAGCTTCTTTGGAAGCATTTGGCAGCCTCCACAGATTAATTCATAAAGCTATTTATTGTGGCACTTATAATTATTTAATACTACTTAATTATACTAGTGAGAGCAGTAAAAAAATGTTGTATAACGGAAAAACACCAAATCTTAAAAACGTACTTCATTTAAAAAAAGAAAAAAGCTTATCCATTCTATTTTCCAAATTATTTTATCGTCGTAAGTTGTACTTTGTTTTTTTCTGAGTACTCACAAAAACAATATAGCATTTCTTTGCCACACAACGGTAATTGAAGAGTGTAAATTTTAGTAGACTGTTATTTTACGGAGCGGCTGATGCAAAGGCAGTATTTTTTGAAGTCTATACAATACAGGTATAGTTATTTGCAATACGCACAACCCAGTAAAAGAATAACTTATTCAATCATTTGTAACTGACAATGTCAGTAAGACTACTAAACCTTGAGACATGAAAATAAAACTCGTATTACTTTGTTTTGGTATAACTATACTCCCAACAATTTTCGGCAGCAATAACGAGGATAAGTTTTCTATACTGTATGAACAAAGGTATCGGCATCGTGATGAAGACATAAAAGCACTGGCCTATGATCAATGGGTTGTGAAAAAGAAAAATTGTATAAAAGTATACAACAAAGGAAAGCTCAATGTTTGTTACATTAATAGCTAGAGAAGAAAATCACTCGTTAAAATAAGCACTGAAAAGTGGTATTTTTAATCATAAATTCTCAGATCGGGAAAATTGAATACATAGCCGAATAAAACTATGTTAGTATTTGGTTTCGAAAGGATTGAAAGAAATTTTTATAGCTGGAAATTAATTCCTAATTTAGATAGATATGGATATCAACACAGAACTTGCAATACTTGTCAAAATAATCGTTTCGTTTATTTTAGGATTCTTAATTGGGCTGGACAGAGAGCGACATGACCATGATGCGGGAGTAAGAACTTACGCAGCAGTCTGCATTGGAGCTACTATGTTTACCTCCATTACAGTTCACCTAGCCAATGATCCTGCTGCGGCCTCAAGGGTCATAGCCAATATCGTTACTGGCGTTGGTTTTCTTGGTGCAGGAATTATATACAGGAATAATCATGCTAACTCATCACATGGCTTAACAACAGCTGCTACAGTTTGGTGTACTTCTGCTGTAGGCGTAGCTGTGGGTCTGAACATGTATATCATTGCTGTGGCAAGTTCCGCTGCTTTATATTATCTGCTCTCACTGCATCATCAAAAATGGTATATAAGATGGAAAAAAAGGATAAAATACAACCATGATGAGAAACTATAGGTCATCCTTAAAATACGATAATAATAATAAAGTATTCGGAAAAACTTTGGACAGGCCCCTCGTCTGAAACAACTTCACGAATTAATCCTTAAAGAAAGTACACACTATGCTAGTTAAAAACAATAAAGATTCCATACTCTATTTTATTAAGTCCATCTGGGTGGATATTGCTGCTATTGCAACCTATGCACTTGTAATTGGCACACTAGATCATAATACCACACTTAGACAGATTATCATACCTTTGCCGATAACTGGAATAATGGGGACCATAGTAGCATTGCTTCTAGCTTTTCGGACTGCCCAATCCTATGATCGATGGTGGGAGGCACGAAAAGTGTGGGGAGAAATTGTGAATGATTCCAGAACGCTGCTCAGGCAGGTTAAGCAATTTTTACCTGAGAAGGGATGTGAAAACGATCTTAAAGAATTTGCACAAAGGCAAACTGTTTGGTGTTACGCCCTGTCAGAGACACTGAGAAAGGTTTCGTTTTCTGTAAAGGTGTATACTTATTTAGAGCAAAATGGAATTACAGCTAATAATGTTCCTGCCGAACTTCTAAACAGGCATACTGACCAGCTTGCATTGGTCTGCAGAATACACCATCTTAACGACAACAAACAGGTTCAGATTGACACGACCATAGCACGTCTTAACGATTCCATGGGTAAATGTGAGAGAATTAAAAATACCGTATTTCCAAAAGCTTACAGTTTACTGATTCATTTTCTGATTTACGTTTTAGTCTCTATACTACCTTTTGGTCTGGAAGATAACTATCCTGTTCTTGAAATTGTTCTAACAATAATTGTGGCATCTATGCTAATAGGGGTTGAAAAAACAGCGATCATTATGCAGGATCCTTTTGAAAATAGTCCAACAGATGTCCCCATGAGTGCACTTAGTGCTGTTATTGAGAATAACATCAAAGAAATATGCAGTGATAAAGCCATACCACCGTTGGTAGCAGACCATTATTATTACATCAACTAATCCAATATATCAACATTGTAAAATGAATTTCACTATTTAAAAAAAATATTATGATTGAAAGCAACAATAATACAGATACTCAAGCCGGGATCCAAAATACAGATCCAAATTACAAGGAAAAAACAACTACTGTACAGCAGAAAGAAGTGCATTCCGATGATGATGGCCACGACCATAATGAAAATGATACCGATTCGGGCTGGAAAAGCCACTGGCAGCTGCTACTTGCCGTAATGATACTGGTAATCATGTTAATACTTGAATTTGGTTTTAAGTTTGTCCCGACCTTTCCCGCCGACCTAATTATTTTTTCTGCTGCTTATCTCCTTTCAGGATATAATGTATTGTATATGGCTTACATAAAGGCTAAACGATTCGATTTTTTCAATGAATTTTTTCTGATGAGCGTTGCTACAATTGGGGCATTTGCTATTGGATCCTATAGTGAGGGTGTTGCCGTAATGGCTTTTTACTCCGTAGGCGAATGGTTTCAGGACGCTGCAGTTAATCGTGCAAAAAGAAGCATTAAAGCACTACTCGACATCAGGCCAGATCAGGTTGCCGTTCAAAGAGATGGTGGCTTTGTAGTGGTAGATCCCAAAGAAGTGAAGCCGGGGGAGATCATACAGATAAAACCTGGTGAGAAAGTGGCATTAGATGGTGAACTGCTTTCGGAAAAAGCTGCTTTTAACACAGCCGCACTCACAGGAGAAAGCAAGCCCGACACCAAGAATAAGGGCGAGCAAATTTATGCCGGTATGATCAATTTAAATACAGTTGCCCAAATTAAGGTAACTTCCCTTTTTCAAGACAGCAAGCTTAGTAAAATTCTGGAAATGGTTCAGGATGCCACATCACGTAAATCACAGACACAATTGTTTATAAGCAGGTTTGCAAAAATTTACACCCCTATTGTCTTTGCCCTTGCCCTTGTAGTATGTTTCGCTCCTTATTTCTTTGTAAATCCGTATGATTTCAATGTATGGTTTTACAGGGCTTTAGTTTTTCTTGTTATTAGTTGTCCGTGTGCCCTTGTGGTTTCAATACCTTTGGGATATTTTGGAGGGATAGGCCTTGCTTCAAGAAATGGCATCCTTTTTAAAGGTTCCAATTTTCTTGATGTAATGACAGAAATAAATGTAGTGGTCATGGATAAAACCGGAACACTTACTGAGGGTATTTTTAAAGTACAGGAAATCAAATCAAAAGACATAAAGCCCGAAGAATTGCTTAAATATGCAGCCGCCATCGAAAGCCAGTCTACTCATCCTATTGGACTTGCCGTTGTGGAACATGCTGGAAAAGATTCTATTAAAAGTGTAAAAATTACTAATGTTGAAGAAATTTCAGGCCATGGACTAAAAGGAATTATAGATGATAAAGAAGTTCTTGCCGGAAATACCAAGCTGATGAAAAAATTTGACATTGAATATCCTGCTGAAATTGATGCTATTGTATATACCATCGTGGTACTGGCCGTTGACAAAAAGTACGCAGGACATATCACCATAGCAGATAAAATAAAGGAAGATGCGCAAAAAACAATCAAAGATTTACATGAACTAAAAATACAGACGGTCATGCTTTCAGGAGATAAGCAAACAGTAGTGGATGAAGTTTCTAAAAACTTAGGAATTGACAATGCTTACGGAGATTTGCTGCCAGAAGGAAAAGTAGAAAAAGTTACGATGCTGAAAAACGAAGGAAAAAAAATTGCCTTTGTCGGTGATGGTGTCAATGACGCCCCTGTTGTAGCCTTGGCAGATGCAGGCATAGCAATGGGTGGACTCGGCAGCGATGCCACAATTGAAACTGCTGATATCGTTATACAGAATGACCAGCCCTCTAAAATTGTCACTGCCATAAAAATTGGAAAACTAACCAAGAAAATTGTATGGCAGAATATTATCCTGGCAATGGTAGTAAAAGTGATTGTATTAGCGTTGGGTGCAGGCGGTGTTGCCACACTTTGGGAAGCAGTTATAGCCGATGTGGGAGTGTCTCTTTTGGCCATATTAAATGCCGTCAGAATCCAGAGATTAAAAATGTAACAATGATTTCAACAAAACTTCATCAGTAGGTCCTAATCTGGTAATATAGATATCGCTATTATTGAGATAGCCGCTTATAAATCAACATACAGAATTACTTTTGAAATTCTTAAAAATCATATAGATCCATACTAATTATATGGATCTATATTTTTATATAGGAATTGTAAGGCAGCTTACTGTAAACAATTACAAGTTACCTTTCCATGATTTATCTTTTTGTTTTGGGCTAAAATTATCTTAATTAATGCTTCAATAATGGCAAAAAACGGTACTACAAGTGACAATTAACACCCAGTATTTAAAATACCTCTAAGATGGTATACTCTAAAATTTAATATAATTATGTAAATGATATTACATAATTATGTATTTTTGTTGCCGTGAAATACATTTGCACCATATTGACTCTGATTATTATTATACTTTCAGGCATTCCTTGCTCCGATAGTCATGCTACTATTTCTAAAAATTCCAGTGTTTCCTTCTCGGATTCAACTTCACATAAAAAACAGGTTAAAGACGAGTGCTCGCCATTCTGCATCTGTAATTGCTGCAGAACTATTCCTTACCTAGTATTTGATACACAAGTCCCGCAAGAAGCTGTAGTAAGCTTACCCATCAAAAAAAAGCAGCCAAGCTATGTTTCGGTAGTTTATTCCCGTTTTCATGGTTCCATTTGGCAACCGCCCAAAATTAGTTAAATGATATTTCTGTTTTCGATTTTATCGAAGTGATCCATTATGGCATCCTGCCATACTATTTATCGTCATTTAACTAAATTTTTATTCATGTTAAACAAAATCATTCAGTTCTCTATAAAGAACAAATTGATTATTGGGCTTATGATCTTGGCCTTAATAATCTGGGGAATATATTCCGTTAAACAGCTGCCTATTGATGCAGTCCCCGATATTACAAACAATCAAGTACAAATATTAACCAGTTCTCCAAGCAATGGAGCAGAAGATATTGAACGCTTTGTAACTTTTCCCGTGGAGCAGACCATGGCAACTATTAAAAACATTGAGGAAGTCCGCTCTTTCAGTCGTTTTGGATTATCTGTTGTTACTGTTGTTTTTAAGGAAAACATCGACATTTACTGGGCAAGACAACAAGTTGCAGAGCGTCTTAGCGAAGCAAGTGAACAAATCCCCCCTGGTATGGGTTTGCCGCAAATGGCCCCTGTTTCAACCGGTTTAGGAGAAATTTACCAATATGTACTGCATCCTAAAAAGGGTCAGGAAAAAAAGTACAATGCCACAGAACTGCGTACCATTCAGGACTGGATCGTACGAAGACAGCTCTTAGGGGTTGAAGGTATTGCAGATGTCAGCAGCTTTGGCGGATTTCTGAAACAATATGAAATTACGCTAAATCCGGACAAATTGCGCAGTATGAACATCAGCATAAATGATGTCTTTCAGGCCCTTGAAAAAAACAATCAAAATACTGGCGGCGCCTATATTGACAAAAAGCCAAATGCCTATTTCATTCGAAGTGAAGGATTAATTAACAGTGTAGATGATATTGAGAACATTGTCGTTAAAACCAATGCTAACAGTACTCCTGTATTGATTCGTAATGTCGCCGAGGTTAATATTGGAGCAGCTACACGCTATGGCGCAATGA
Organism: Flavobacterium collinsii; assembly: GCF_902804485.1. Classification (GTDB taxonomy): domain Bacteria; phylum Bacteroidota; class Bacteroidia; order Flavobacteriales; family Flavobacteriaceae; genus Flavobacterium; species Flavobacterium collinsii. The sequence goes on from NZ_CADCST010000077.1 coordinate 95,178, forward strand.
CCAGGAATGATGAAGGTGAAGTAGTAGGCGGCATTGTTTTAATGCTAAAAGGCGCCAATGCCTCCAAAGTAATCGGGAATGTAAAGACCCGTATGGAGCAAATTAAAAAAACTTTACCAGATGGTGTTACTATAGAGCCATTCTTAGACAGGACTAAATTAGTTGACAATGCTATCGGTACTGTTACCAAGAATCTTGCAGAGGGAGCTCTTATTGTAATATTTGTCCTTGTATTGCTTTTAGGAAATCTGAGAGCAGGACTTATCGTAGCATCGGTAATACCTCTTGCTATGCTATTTGCCATATGCCTAATGAATCTTTTTGGTGTAGATGGTAACCTGATGAGCCTTGGGGCAATTGACTTTGGATTAATTGTAGACGGGGCTGTCATTATTATAGAGGCCACGATGCACTATCTCCATGTCAAACACAAGGGACAGGTCTTAACCCAGGACCAGATGGATCATAGCGTTATGAGTAATGCCCGTAAGATGATGAGCTCGGCAGCTTTTGGCCAAATCGTTATTCTTATTGTGTATTTGCCAATTCTGGTATTAGTAGGAGTAGAAGGTAAAATGTTCAGACCGATGGCTCAAACGGTATCTTTTGCAATTTTAGGAGCTTTTATCCTTTCGTTGACTTATGTTCCTGTTATGAGTGCATTGTTTTTGAATAAAAAGATAGCGGTAAAAGAAAACATTTCAGATCGTATTGTTAATGCCATACAAAGGTTCTACACTCCAATTCTGGCTTTTGCACTACGTTCCAAAGCAGTCGTAGTAGGCATAGCTGTTGGACTACTTGTTTTAAGCATGGTTGTATTTAGTTATCTTGGTGCTGAATTTATCCCAACCCTTGAAGAAGGTGATTTTGCCGTAGAGCTTAGGGTCTTAACCGGCAGTAGTCTTTCCCAGACTATTGAAACGACTCAAAAGACAGCAAAAGTCCTTAAAGATAATTTTCCCGAAGTAAAAGAAGTAATAGGTAAAATTGGTTCATCTGAAATTCCTACTGACCCAATGCCAGTGGAAGCCTGTGATTTGATGGTTATCTTAAAAGACAAAAGTGAGTGGACCAGTGCCGACAATTCCGCCGACCTTGCCGAATTAATGCAGAAGAAACTTGAAGAGAATATTGCTGGAGCTACCTTTGGTTTCCAACAGCCGATCCAGATGCGCTCCAATGAGCTAATTTCAGGTGTCAAACAGGATGTCGCCATTAAAATATTTGGTGAAGATTTAAATAAACTATCCAAATACGCAAAACAAATAGGATCAATTGCTGGAAAAATAAATGGTGCAGAGGATATTTACGTCGAGCAGGTTTCTGGGCTGCCACAAATTGTAATTGGCTTTCAAAGAGATAAAATCGCTCAGTTTGGCTTAAATGTCGAAGATGTAAATACAGCGATCCGCTCCGCTTTTGCAGGTGAGGTTGCAGGATTGGTTTTTGAAGGTGAGAAAAGATTCAGTCTGGTAGTGCGTCTTGGAAAAGAAAACCGCCAATCCATCGACGATATAAAAAATCTGTTTATTACCGCCCCGAATGGAAATCAGATTCCTTTAGATCAGCTAGCAAATATCAGTTTTAAAGAAGGCCCAAACCAGATACAGAGGGAAGATGCCAAAAGAAGAATTATTGTAGGCTTTAATGTACGTGGAAGAGATGTGGAAAGTGTTGTTGCAGAAATTCAAAAGAAAATAGATACGCAGATTAAGTTCGAGTCGGGTTATTACCCTACATATGGAGGTACTTTTGAAAATCTTCAGGCGGCAAAAGAACGTTTGACCATTGCTGTCCCTGCATCTCTTATGCTGATATTTTTGTTATTGTTTTTTGCTTTTGGTTCCGTTAAGCAGGCACTACTTATTTTTACCGCTATCCCTTTATCAGCTATTGGAGGCATATTTGCTTTATGGATGCGAGGAATGCCATTTAGTATTTCTGCTGGAGTCGGTTTTATTGCTCTTTTCGGAGTTGCAGTACTGAATGGTATCGTATTGATTGCAGAATTTAATCTCCTGAAGAAAGAAGGTATGGATGACCTGAAACAAATCGTTATAAAAGGAACTTCCGTTAGGCTAAGGCCAGTAGTAATGACCGCACTTGTGGCCTCGCTTGGATTTTTGCCAATGGCATTATCTCACGGAAGTGGTGGAGAAGTTCAAAAACCACTGGCAACGGTGGTAATTGGCGGCTTATTCAGTGCAACACTGCTTACTTTATTAGTACTGCCCATATTGTACATATGGTTTGAAAGATTTAATAAAAAAACTATGAAAATAAATCCTACAATAGCTGTTGTTTTTTTAATGCTTACAGCAAATTTTGCTACAGCACAAAACAAGAACTTAACATTAAACCAGGCCATTGAAGAGGGATTGCGAAACAATCGCGAAGTAATTATCTCACAATTGGACATCAATTACCAACGGCAGCTAAAAAAGTCTGCCGTAGAAATCCCAAAAACTGAAATTTCTGGACAATTTGGGCAATACAACAGTTATATAAAAAACGATAAAAACTTTGCTGTTTCCCAAACTATCCCTTTTCCAACGGTCTTTGGAGCGAATGCAGCTTTAGGAAATGCTCTGGTAAAAAGTAGTGAGTTAAGAACTAATATCACTAAAAATGAGCTGATTTACCGCATCCGAAACACGTATACCAATTTACAGTATTTGTATGCAAGACAGGCACTTTTGCAAAAACAGGACAGCATATTTTCTGGCTTCCTCAAATCAGCTAAACTACGTTTCGAAACAGGTGAAAGCACACTTCTGGAACAAAGTACTGCCGAGACGCAATTAAATGAGACACGAAATGTATTAAGACAGGACGGGGCAAATATTGAAATTTATCTTTCACAGCTTCAGGCCTTAATGGGAAGCAGCGAGCGAGTTACGATTGCTGATAAAAGCTTAGTACTGTCTGAGTATAATACTATGGATATTGCTGCGGTTGCTTCTTCAAGTCCTGTAATAGCCTTTATCCAGCAACAAATTGAGGTTGCAAAACTTCAAAAAAGAGTACAGAAAACCAAAGCCCTGCCTGACCTTACCTTTGGCTATTTTAATCAATCCCTTATTGGATCACCTCTTAATGCTTCCGGCACTGAGCTTGCCGGTTCACGAGACAGATTTCAGGGATTTCAGGCTGGAATCTCTTTGCCAATTTTCTTTGGTTCTTACTCTTCAAAGATAAAGGCAGCCGAAATTAACACTCAGGTAGCTTCTAAAACACTTGAAAGTCAGCAGATAACTATAAAAGGGCAATTTGAACAAGCTTCGCAAGAATACATGAAAAATAAAACCAGTATTGATTACTATATAACATCTGGCTTGCCAAATGCTGAACTTCTCCTAAGCAAAAGTGAAAGTGCCTACAAAAACGGCGATATTAGTTATGCCGAAAACCTTTTTAATTTAAGGACTGCTACAGGAATCCAAGAGAACTATTTGTCAGCAATTTTACAGTATAACCTGAGTATTTCACTGTTGGAATATCTTTCAGGAACAAACTAATCATCCAGATAAAATCAGAAAATATGAATATTTTATATAAAACATCTATGTTATTTTTAGCTGTAATACTTTTTACAGCATGTGGCGATAAGGCCAAGGAATCAGAGCCAGCTGCAATTGCAGCAGCAACTGAGCCAAAAGCAGACATTGTAGAGATTACTCCAGAGCAATACAGCTCAGCCGGCATAGAGCTTGGTTCAATTGAATCAAAAGCCCTAAGCGGCACTACTAAGGTAAATGGTGTACTTGATGTGCCTCCACAAAATCTCGTCTCTATTTCTACTCCCTTTGGTGGCTTTGTAAAAAGCACAACATTGCTACAAGGTATGAAAGTAAGCAAAGGCCAACTTGTGGCTATGATGCAAAATCCTGATTATATTCAGCCACAACAGGATTATATTGATTTGAAAAGCCAGCTGAACTATTTGAAACAGGACTACGATCGTCAGTTACAATTGTCGAAAGAAAATGTCAATGCATTAAAAACATTACAAAAATCCAAATCAGAATACGAGAGCGTACGTGCCCGTGTTGCCGGTCTTAAATCAAAACTGCAGTTGATGAACGTCAATATTTCAAGCCTTGAAAAGGGAACTATTCAGAGCTCCATTCCTCTATATTCGCCTATAAACGGATATGTTACACAGGTAAATACAAACATTGGTGCTTTTGTTAATGCAGAAGACGTTCTGTTTAAAATAGCCGATACGGGAAATCTTCACGCTGAACTTACAGTATTTGAAAAAGACATACCAAAACTTCAGATAGGTCAAAAAGTAAGGTTTACCCTTGCAAATGAAACAAAAGAAAGAACTGCTACGGTAGCTTTAATCGGCAGAGAGATCAGTACTGAAAGAACAGTACAGATTCATTGTAAATTAGACCAGAATGATAGAACGCTTCTGCCGGGAATGTACCTTAAAGCTCTTGTAGAGAGCGGAACCTCGCAGGTTCCTGCGGTAGTTTCAAAAGCTATTGTGGAATTCGAAGGGAATAAATATATTTTTGTGGCCGATGGACTGATAAAAGATAAACATGGCAATGTTAACCGTTTTAAATTAATGAATGTTAAAACAGGAATCTCAGAATTGAACTACACCGAAGTCCTTTTTGACGAACAGAGTGATTATAAAAGCCTTAAAGTTGTTACTAATGGGGCTTATGACCTGTTGTCAAAAATGAAAAACAGCGGCGAGGAAGAATAATTTCTCCCGATAGATCATTTCGATTTGCAAGGACTCATTAAGTCCAAGGAGGTTAAAACTGTCATCAACCGCCAATAGTTCTACTGTTGGCGGCGCTGACAGCGTTTTTCGTACTATAAATTACTCCTTTAAAAAATGAAAAGCAAAAAAGAACCGAAATATCAGAAAATATTAAAAACAACAAAGCCACCAAGGCAGTAATAAAACGACGAAGCAGTAAAAGGATAAAAACAGGCACATGCTTTTAAAGTTATTCAAAAAACTCAAAAAGCAAAGTAGAAAAGAACATTATCGATACTGATTTAATACGTCAAACAATTACTCACAAGATTGAAGGCGGGCGAATACGACTGAGATAAAAAGGATCATAAAATAAAGATTAATAAGATTCTAAGAACACTATATATCAAACATGGAGGCTGTTTTCCAACACTAATAAAAACATAACGAAGTGGAATTACTTTCAGAAGTTTTAGTATATGCTTTTTTACCTGTGATAACCATAATCGCAGGCGGTGCTACGGGGATCTACAAAAATCCTGGAAGTGCATTTCGCAGTTCTGTACTGCACTTTGCAGCAGGAGTTGTTTTTTCAGTAGTTTCTGTGGAGCTTTTGCCTGATATTATTAAAAATCATCTGCCAATTGAGGTCGGGATTGGTTTTAGCATGGGTATAATATTAATGCTTTTTGTCAAATATTTTACTGAAAGAAACCAAAAAAGAGAAAATGCCGAAAGTGACAATAGTTTTAGACTACCCTATGGTTTGCTAAGTGCATTAATTATTGATTTGATCATTGATGGCCTTATTCTTGGAATTGGGTTTTCTGCTGGCAAGAAAGAAGGAATGCTACTTTCCATTGCTCTTGGCTTGGAAACATTTTCATTAGGGCTGGCAGTAGTAATTGCGTGTCGAAAAAGCCAACTATCAAAGTCAGAAAACTTTTTGATATTGGCAGGACTCGGCCTAACTTTTTTTATTGGAGCATTATTAGGTATTTCTTTACTTTCTCACTTGTCTCAGGAGGTATTGGAATTATTGCTTTCCTTCGGATTAGCAGCATTATTATTTCTCGTAACTGAAGAACTATTAACCGAGGCACATGAAGAAAAAGAATCACCTATTCAGACTGCCTGTTTTTTTATAGGCTTCTTACTGTTTTTAATATTGGGAATGATCTCCTAAACTATAAAAAGAAATCGAGCATTATTTCCTGGTTTTAGCGATATCGATTAGTTAACCTTAAGCTTTGCTAAATTGGCTATTTGTAAATTACAAATCCCATATTATTGGAATAACAGTAGAAAAATACAACCCATATGAAAGAATTAGATTGGGCTTTTAAATAAAACAATGTGTTTCCGTTTTTTTTATTTGCTCTAGTTTGATTTTATCAATAGATTTTCGGGTTAGCCTTTTTTTAGATCAACACATCATGCAAGTTCATTGGAATTTCTGCTATCCTTTTAAATATTCGAAATGAACTTTTAGTAATGTCGCCCACAGTTAATCTGATATCACTCCCTACCAGCAGCGATCTTGAGTATTACTTTTCCAGTGATGAAAATTTCAGTAAAAATATACCAGGAGCTAGCGCTATATATCATCACATAAATTCTAATTATTAGTTAAAAAGATAACTTATGTTTAATAAACTTTTTTCATCTCCAAGATATGCACTTTTTAAGGACATAATCTTATGTTTTTTATCCGTGTCGCTAGTTTTGCGGCTGGTATTTTTTATCTGGCAATATCAGGATGTATCCTGGAAGATATTGGATTTACTCAGAACGCTTATTACAGGTTTATTTTACGATGTAGGAACTGCCTCGTTTATTATATTCCCTGCAGCCCTTTATTTTGCACTTCTGCCTGACAAATGGATTGGAACCCTTGGTGACAAAGTCCTGATTGGGTTCTTTACCTTTGTAATCATATTTGTACTTGTGTTAGTTTTTTTTGCAGAAATTACGTTTTGGGATGAATTCAGGACTAGATTCAACTTTATTGCCGTTGACTACTTGATTTATACCCATGAGGTGGTGGCCAATATTGAAGAGTCGTATCCTCTACCTCTGCTAATTGGTGGCGCAGTAATAATTACCTCAATAATTATTTTGGTCTTTAAATGGAGAAAATCATTTCAAAAAACTTTTCAATTTACTGCCAAACCTGCTGTTCGAATAACCTTTTTAGTAATGACGGCAATCATTATGGCTTTTTTTGTGGCTTTTGTTTCCAATGTTAAGGCAGAATGGTCAGAGAACCGTTATAATTCTGAAATATCAAAGGCGGGAATTTATTCCTTCTTCGCGGCCTTTCGCAACAACCAGATGAAATACAGTGAATTTTATACTGCCATTGATAATGATCAGGCTTTCCGATTCGTTAGAAAGAAACTTTCCGGTCCAAAATCAAACTTTACGGAAAAATATCCTTCAGTACATCGAAAAGTCGGCGACACAATACAATTAGGGGCAAGAAAGAACGTTGTTTTTATTCTGGTGGAAAGCCTTAGCGCCAGTTTTCTTAAGGAATTCGGCAATAAGCAGAACATCACACCCTTTATGGATAGTTTGGCCCAAAAAAGTATCCTTTTCGAAAATATTTTCGCCACCGGTACCAGAACTGTCCGTGGAATGGAAGCGGTAACACTTTCTATTCCTCCAACTCCCGGACAAAGTATTGTTAAAAGACCTGAAAATCAAAATCTCTTTACAGTTGCGAGTATTTTTAAGAACAAGAAATATGATTGCAATTTCTTCTACGGCGGGGATGGATATTTTGATAATATGAATTCTTACTTCGGCGGTAATGGCTTTACCATTTACGATCGTGGTCGCGGAAGTGTATTAAGCGATGAGATTAAAACCGTGCGAAATAACATTGAGAACAACGAAGTTACATTTGAAAATGCTTGGGGCATTTGCGATGAGGACATTTACAACAAAATGATTCGGGTTGCCGACAAGCAATATGCCAAAGGTCTGCCGTTCTTTAATTTTATAATGACAACCTCCAACCACAGGCCCTATACATATCCATCGGGAGAAATTGATATACCCTCGGGCACCAGCCGTGAAGGAGCTGTGAAATATACTGATTTTGCACTTCGGGAATTGTTTAACAAAGCTGCAAAAAAAGCATGGTATAAAAACACAATATTTGTCATTATTGGTGATCATTGTGCCAGCAGTGCAGGCAAAGATGCCATAGATGTGGCTAACTATCATATTCCGGCTATGATTGTAAATCTTCCACAATCTCAAAACCATAAGAATTCTAAGCTATGCTCACAGATAGATATCTTTCCGACTCTTTTTGGCCTTATGAACTGGAACTACGAAACTAATTTTTTTGGTCAGGACATTTTACAAAACTCTTTTGAAGAACGTGCTTTTTTGGGGACATATCGAAAACTGGCATTAATGAAAGAAAACAAAGTAATGATTCTTTCTGATCAAAAAAAACAGTCGTTTTATAAATGGGACAAAACTGATAATAGCCTTCTGGAAATCCCAATTGACAAGACTTTCCTTCAAGAAACAATTTCGTGGTATCAGACAGCAGATTATTTTTTCACCAATAAATTACTAAAATAACCATACTGAACAATTTATAGAAACTGAAGAGTCCCAACGGAAATCACAGTACAGCCATTAGCAGGATGGTCATAAAAGATATCGATGCCAACCAATAAAGAACAAGGAAATTTATATTGATAATAATCCCTTATGTCTGAGTAATTAAGAATTAAAAACTGTACATATGAAAAAAGGAAAAAAACCGGTTTATAAAAGCCATTCTCGCTACAGCAGGAAAAAGCTCTCTAAGTCAATGAAAAAACTGAGAGATTTTTTGATATTTTTAGCCGTTCTCACAATCATATCGGGAATTGTTATATCACTTATGTATTTATATCATTACTATCTTAAGAATTAGCCACAAAAATGATCAGTTACTCTATAGTTAATTTTCCCCGATGCAAATTACCATATCATCACTTGCTTACATTCCCATATTAATATTCGTAACACTTATAATTATGGCACTTCAGGAAGAATTCGAAAAACAAAGTTTATGGCTGCTCAAGTACGGAAAGACGTTTCCTTACATTATGCTTATTGTAGGCTATTTGTTGCTGCTCAAGTCTGAAAAATATCCTGACGGCTTAGTCTTGCGACAATCATCTTATGAAAATTTATACGAAGCTTTGTGCCTGGGGCTAAGCCTTTCAGGCTGTATACTTCGAATAATAACCATGGGTTATACTCCCTCGGCAAAATTACCTGATCATAAAGGTATCAGTACATCTCATCATTATGTCTTTGGCGCGTACTCAATTGTTCGTCATCCTTTGTATTTGGCAAATTTTATAATATGGCTGGGAATGATTATCATAACCGGAGATTTTTGGTTTATTATAGCATTTGGACTGCTATATTTTATTTACCTTGAAAGAATTATGATGGCAAAAGAAAAGCAGTTGAAAAGCAAATTTGGTTTTAAATATTCCCGATGGGCTGAGAATGTACCCGCAATTTTGCCCAATGTCTGGCTCTATAAAAAACCACACTCAGCTTTTAACTGGGAAAAAATAAGCCAGCGGGAAACCGGTCGCCTTTGCAGTACTTTTTTTATATTCTTTGTGTTTGAAATCTCATGTCAGGTAATGGAAGGAAAGAACAATTACAGCTTTGTATTACTGGTCATCAGTGCAATTTTCGGAATTATTTATATTGGAAAAAACATGAAATTCATTATTTCCTTTATCCGAAGGCTCATTGTTAAAATGAGATAAAAAATTATCAGTCTTCTAAAATTGCAATATCATAAAATTGTCAAAGAAAATTTTGATATAGAATACAACCTTGCCACGGAGGTTGAGGTACTAACGCTTTCCCTGATGCACAAATACTATTGTGCTGGGGGAAGCAGTTAGCGCTGCTAAAGCCGTATTTTTCTTTTATCAATATTAAATAGCTTTTTTCAGAATAAAAGAAAAAGTTTATTAATTCCAAACAGAGAATGATTACTTTACAATACACCATGTCCCCCTTTTGTTTCATTCATACATTTAGAATTCTAATAAGATAAAATAGCTTATTTTTCGATCAATCCAGCTATAATATTAATACTTAACGCCAAAATAATTGTGTTAAAAAAGAAGGAAAGTAAACCATGAAGCAATGCTATCCTACGTATATGTCTGGCTGTAATATTAACATCAGATACCTGAAAGGTAGTTCCAAGTACAAAGGAAAAATAGCAAAAATCTAAATAATCCGGCGTATTTTCATCGGGAAAGTCCAGTCCGCCATAAACATGTCTTCCCTCTTTTTGCTCTCCCACAGCATAATACAAATGAGCATATTTAAAGGTAAAAGTGGTATGTACCAGCCACCAGGCAAAAATGGCTGACAAGATAGTCAGTAAAATATGAATAAGCAATTCGTTATCTTTCATTTCGCCTGAGGTTCTGTAAAAGAGAATAATACCAATCAAACTAATTAGGGAAGCTATTAAAATCAATATCATAACTAACGATCGGCCGGAATCTTGCTTTTCTGCAATTTTATGCAATTCCCTGGGGTGACAACTTAAAATGGTCATCCAGCATAAGAAGAGATAAGTGCCTGAGAAAGCGAGCCAGGAAGACATCCAATGAATAGATGCTTTTTCCATATCTCCCAAAATAAAAAATACAGCTATACCAATGACTACTGAAATATATAATCGAAGATGACTGTCAACCTGGCTGATCCAATTTATTTTTGATTTCAAAATATCTAATTTATTATCTAATTTACTGTAAATTTATGTATTAAAAGGTATTACATTTTAATAATTATGGGAACTTTAGAGGGACAACCAAATAAAAATATATTTAATATTCAATCATTTAATGATTAAAATAAATCAATTATAATATTATATTGAATCCCATTGAGAACTATTCGTCCGCTATAAAACCGATTCCCCTGACGGTCCGCAGCCTTTTATCTGCTGCAGTGATGCGCAGCTTTTTACGGATGCTGCTCATAAATACATCGAGAATGCTTGTATCATACTCGTAATGCACGCCCCAGATTTCTTTTATAATTTCTGAACGCGTGCATATTTGTCCCTTGCGTTTTACCAAATAAGCCAATAAAAGGAACTCCTTACGGGTCAACAGAACCTCTCGTTCAGCCTTAAATACTTTATAGCTGTTCATTTTAACACTAATATCAGACAACAAATATTCATGTTCATAATTTTGTGCATTTTTTTCATACACTGTGATCCTCGATAGCAAATCCTCAAGACTAAATGGCTTTTTGATGTAATCATTTGCACCGCAATTAAGTCCGTTAATAGTTTGATCAAGGGTTTCTTTCGATGTCATGAAAATAACGGGCGTGAGAATATGCTGCATACGGATTTCCCTACATGATTCCATACCTGATATTGAAGGCAATATCCAGTTGAGCAATATTAGATCATAAGTCCTTGTTACCGCGCGAAGCACTCCCTCCTTACCATCTTCGGCTGTATGGATAAAATGCCCTTCTGCCTCCAGACCTATGCGCAGGAAGTCTAAATTTTTTTTTTGGTTATCAATTATCAAAATATTCATTATCAAATATGTAATTAATGGTTTGATATCAACCTACTGAGCATGATTCGTTAAAAAAAACACTCCTTAGTTTTAAATACAACTTCAAATGACAAATTAGTCATTAAAATATGTCAGAAAAAATGTTTTGTCAGAAAAAAAAAAACAATTTCAGTGCTTCAGAGAAAAACTGAGCGTAAAAAATGCATACTCGATCTGTCAATAGAATGATGGGCATAATATCGTAAATAAATCAAATAAGGTCTATCCCTCAACAGGCAATAACTGGGGAGGCTGCCATATTGAGTTGAGATAGTGGTATCTTATGAATTCATTAAGGATTGAGCTTAACTTCTGCAAGAGAATGGTATTTAAAAAAAAGAATTTATGAAGATTACTCAGGGCTATAGTTCCTGTACAGCTTGGACACTGGCAAAAAGTACAATAGCTGGTTTTTTTATTATGTCCGTCCTTATTTACATTCTCTGGAACTGATAATGTAGGTCGCTCGATAGGAAGATTAAATTGAGCACACGGCACAAGCAGTAACATCAGCAGACGTATTGAAAGAAAAATTACAAAAAGGGAACGCTTTAAATTCATTGATATAAATTTACAAAAAAAAACCAAAATTGACAAGTAATTACTTTGTAAATACACCGGTAAATAAATTTGAACACATTGATAAGAAACAATGTATGGAAAAATACAATCCCATTAGAGTTTAAAAAAATAGCCCCTGTAGTTATTTAATACAGGGGCTATATGTGCGCTTCTCACACAGTATTATTTTTTATGATGCTCACTTTCATCGTGATGCTCTTTCTCATCATGGTGCTCATCCTCATCATGATGCTCTACTTGATTTTTACCTTCTTCACCTTCATGATGTTCCGGATGCTTATGATGCTCTTTATGCTTGTGATGTTCCGAGTGGTCATGTTCCTCTTTTTTCTCTGTGTTCATAATAATATATTTTTAATTAATAAATTCATTCCATCTGCTAAGCCTCATTTTAGCTTAATCATCTGGAATTGTATTGCTTATACTAATTTACATCATAATACCAACCACTTCCTTAAGATTGAATTAAAATTAAATAAATAACAAAAAATTATGAATTATACTAAGTTGGAGCAACGTTATTTTAACTTTTTTATCAGCCTTTAAATAAATCAATCTTTTATGGAGATCAACAAATTAAGAAAACGAAATTTTGAGAACGTAACTATCTCCAATAGCTCATAATATTACATGCAGAATATCAAGCATTAAAGTTTCTGTCTACTTATCTTAACTTACCAAAATTACGTGCAAGCATTTTATTTTCCTACTTAATAACTTTATGTGAGTGCCTTTACATTAAAAAACGGCTTTCATATTATTATTTTTCTTTAAAAATTGTAAAAATAGTATGAACAATTTATAAAAATAAATATTTTCGCATCTAGTACAGATATTTGTTTAAAAAAATATTTAGATTTGTCTAAAAATTAATTCATGTATTATTTAAATATTTTTTTAAGAAAACCTTTCTTATTGCTAATCTTTTGTTTCGCACTATTATCTTGCGATGCAAGTTATGTTGAAATACCTGCCAATGATGAAATACTAGACGGTCCGGTTGATAGTTTGTCGAATTCTGAATCTGCACAATTCTTAAGAGGTGATGCAGCAGTTAATGAAGTTTTTACCCGGGAAACAGGTCTGGGATCAACATTTGTAGGAACGAGCTGTATCAATTGCCATGCGGGAGACGGAAAGGGGCATTTGTTTACCACGCTGACACGTTTTGGACAAATTGATGAGACAGGTAATCAATTTTTAAATCAAGGAGGCCCGCAACTTCAAAACAGGGCTTTACCAGGTTACTTACCGGAGCAAATCCCAACTGGGGCCACATTCTCTAAATTTACACCCCCGGCCTTTACAGGCTTGGGCTTTTTACAATATGTTTCTGATGCTGATCTAATCCAAATGACGGATCCGGACGATAGTAATGGCGATGGTATTTCAGGTACTGTAAACTGGATTACTATTCCTAGTTATTCAATTCCAGCTTCCAATGCAATAACCCAAAACAGCAAATATATCGGACGATATGGCAAAAAAGCATCTGCTTTTGATCTTTTGCATCAAACAGTGAATGCCTATAATCAGGATATGGGAATTGCATCTGTATTTAATCCTATTGATCATTATTCTAATTTAGAAATTGACCCAGAAATCTCAACCTCTAAAGTCAATGATGTTATTTTTTACTTAAGCACCTTAAAAGCTCCAATTCAACGAAATCAAAATGATGCCGATGTTATTCGCGGTAAAAATATATTTACTCAAATTAATTGTGTGGCTTGTCATAAAAGTAAACTTAAGACAAGTTACTCTCCTATAAACGCCCTTTCTTATAAAACTTTTGCCCCATACACTGATTTGCTTTTACATGATATGGGAGGCGCATTAGATGATGGCTACACAGAAGGAAGTGCCAAAACCTATGAATGGAGAACTCCTCCACTTTGGGGGATAGGCCTTTCAGAAAATTCACAGGGAGGAAACTTATTCCTGATGCATGACGGTCGTGCAAAAACTATTGAACAAGCCATAACATTACATGGTGGCGAGGCTGGGCAAAGCAAAAACGCATTTGAAAAGCTTTCTAAAGAAGATAAAGAAGCTTTACTGAAATTTATAAAATCATTATAATAATGGATAGAAAACAATTTTTAAAAACTTGTGGCTTTGGATGTTTGTCAACAATAGCCGGAGTAACTTTATTACAAAGCTGTGCTTCTTCCCAGATTCTTTCAAGAGAGATTAAAGGCTCTGATCTTTTAGTCCCTATTTCTGATTTTATAATACAAAAAGGGACAAAAACAGAATTTAAAAAATACATCATCATTCAAAATGAAATATTAAAAGCACCAATTTGTGTGTATCGATTTGATGTAAACGATTATTGCGCCATGTTTATGTTATGTACACATCAGGGTGCGGAATTACAGGTTTTTGGAGATAAATTGCAATGCCCAGCACACGGAAGTGAATTCAGCAACAGGGGTATTTTAGAGAACGGTCCTGCAAATACAGATCTTAGAAAATTTCCGGTAGCAATAGAAAATAATATTCTAAAAATATCTTTAAAATGAGATTAAAACTAACTTTATTTCTGGCAATCATTTTCTTTTTTTACGCAAATTGTTTCGCACAAATTGATCCCAGTTTACTAAAAAGGGTACCAAAAGATACTGTAAAAAACATCTTAAACATGGATGCCCTTTACAATAGACCGGCATTGAATATAAACAAAACACCAATTTCTATTGGCGGGTACGTTGAAATGAACTGGCAAAAACTAACCACAGACGGAGTATCAGAAGGTCATCAATTTCAAGCCAGAAGATTATCTATTTTCATGTCATCAGCCATTAGTAAAAGAGTGAAGTTTTTAAGTGAAATTGAATTTGAAGATGGAGGAAAAGAAATTGCAATTGAATTTGCATCTGTAGATGTTGAATTTGACCCTTTGGTAAATTTAAGGGCTGGAATAATTTTAAACCCTATTGGTTCTTTCAATCAAAATCATGACGGTCCCAAATGGGAATTTACCGATCGCCCAATTTCATCAACTCAAATGTTACCCGATACATTTAGTAATGCCGGTGTGGGACTTTTTGGGAAAAAATATACAAAAAACTGGATGTTTGGATATGAAGCCTATTTATCCGGAAGTTTTGATAATTCTATAATTGAGAACACCGAGAATAAAACTTTCCTGCCGGCAGCAAAAAACAACCCTGAAAGATTTGAAGAAATAAATAGTGGTGAACCCTTATTCACTGGAAAAATAGCCCTTAGAAATAATAAAATAGGTGAACTGGGAATTTCATATATGGGTGGAATATATAACAAATTCAGGGATGATGGAATTGTTATTGACAAGAAGAGACGTGTAGCTGTTTTTGCGTTGGATTTTAACACTACTCTGCCAAAAATCAAAACCTTTATCACTACAGAATTTGCCTGGATTTATGTTGATGTTCCCGAAACTTATTCACAACAATTCGGAAATAAACAAAAGGGGGGCTTTATAGATATTGTACAGCCCATCTTGACAAAAACAATTCTGGGATGGGAAAAAGCAACGATAAACATTGCCTGCAGATTAGAATATGTGGATTGGAATGTGGGAAAATTTAAAGAGACAGCAGGCAATATTGGTGAAGATGTATGGAGTATAATGCCTGCCATTAGTTTTAGACCAACCTCTCAGACCGTAATTCGTCTAAACTATCGCTATTTAAAACAAAAGGACATTTTTTCTAATCCTCCGTCTGTTACTGATGGATTTAATATGGGAATTTCAACTTACTTTTAAAATATTTAAAAGATATTCCATAAGGCAGAGTTGATAATCAACCCTATTTTATAAGATCATTTTCTATTTAAAATAGGATCTCATCAAAAATTCCTAAAAAATTGAGCCCATGGCATAAAAATTGCATTACTCTACATAATATTAATTTTAAAAAACACTTCAGATGAATAATAGACTAAATTGTTGGAAATGTGTATTAATGATTACTGGCGTAATGGGTTTTGTTTCATTTTTTTCACAATATTAAAATACTAAAATCATACAAACTTCTTCAAATTTTGGAGAAAAAAGAATTTTAGAACAGCGTTTCTAAAAATTCAATCATAAAAGCCCGTCTCACCAAGCGGGCTTTTATTATGTCTTCTTTCAACGCATCAACTTTTATGATTATGTCTGTTGCTTTATCAAGTAATAGATAATAAACTAATTTTTATAGTATTTCTTTCGGATGAGGAAAAAATAAAATTAAGCATGACGTTAGTGCAAATTAATTACGACTAAAACACTAATTAGACTTACTTTCATATTCAATTTTTGCACTAGTACGTCAATTATGACCCATTTTCTTTTTTGGAGTCAATCTCCCAACTGAGTGGCATAATATTACAAGCTCGATCCATTATGGCGGCCTTTATTGGCCATCTATTTGTTAGTATATTTATGGCTTTTGTAATAAAGAGTGTTTATAATAAGTAGATTTGATTTTTTTAACAACATTCATCCCCTGCCTGTATTGGAGGACATTTAACAGTTGAATAACTGCAATAAACACAACAATCTCCTTCCAGCGGGCGCAATTTTATTTTACAGTTTTCACAGACATAGAAAAATGCACATGCGTCTGTTGGCATCATTTCTGTTTTTTTATGCCCACAATTTGGACAAGTAATCGTTGATTTTAATTCTATCTCTTTTCCATTATAAGTAATGCAAGTATCACAGCTACCGTGCAATTTATTTCTATAATAATTTAATCCTGTTGCAATTAATACCCCAAACATACCAATGTAAATAAAATAGAGATTGTTGCTGTAAAAATAGCTGTATAAAATTATTAGTGCATTTGGAACGGCAATCAATACGGGATATATGAAACGATGTTTACGATAAGAAATTATTAGACCTGTAATAGAGATTAGCACCATTAACAGAAATATCCACATTGTCCATCCTCCAAATAATTCAAAACTGCCCAATCCCAGAGCTGAAGCTCCGAATGCAAATAACGGAAAACAGCAGGGAGAATAGTGCTGTAAAGAAAATCCCAATTGTAACTAATTTATCAATATTGTTTAATAATTTCATTTTAAATTAATTTTGTTAAGAATATTTTTTTTTTGCACCAAATTTAAAGATTGGGTCTGATATCTGATAGTATATGTGATTTAATGTTTAACTTAGTTTTATAGTGTTTTTTTCTGAACCAGAAAGCAACATTAATTAGCGCAATAAGTGCCGGGACTTCTACCAAAGGGCCTATAACTCCAGCAATGCCTGACCACTGTTTATGCCAAAGACACCAATGGCTAAGTTCGAAATTATTACCGGTAGCCGTAAAAGCTATTGCTGTTGCTTTTGAATAATCAGCTCCGAAGTATTTTCCAACGAAAAAGCTTAGGATAAACATGACGGTAAAATAAATTACAAGCGGTATTGCTATGCGTACAACATCCATAGGAATTTGAACAATCAGCTCTCCTTTAAGACTAAACATCACGATGATGGTAAAAAGCAATGATATTAGAGTGATTGGAGAAATAAAAGGCACATATTTAGTTTCAAACCATTCTGAACCTTTTAGTGCAATTAGAGCATATAAAATATTGACTGTAATTTTCAAATTCCTGATTGCTTATAGGGATAATGCTATTTAAAAATAATTTAAAACTTTCCATAAATGATTTTATTGTGACAGCTCTTAATATGCTTTCCTCAGCATAAGTGCGTAAACATTTGGCAGTGGACTTTCTTCAATAGCTTGTGCTGTTTTTTCGATATCATAGTCGACTCTGATGAATTCGACCTGTACACCATCTTTTTTTGAAAAATTACTGCTTTTATCGATAGTTAATACTGCATAACAGCATTTTGCATTCCCATCTTTAGGCTTGCCAACTGATCCCGCATTTATAGCATGGAAATAACTCCCTTTCTTATTGGGATTTTCCATAATACGATGATACGGCTTGTGCGAATGTCCGCAGATAATTATGTCAACACCACAGTCAAGGAAGATATTAGTATAATCATTCTCTTTTTTATCCTCAAGTAGATATTCCTTATTACTGTATGGGCTGCCATGTACCATTAAAATATTGATTAGCTTATCAACTGCCTGATATTCCAATTTAATATGGGCAGGCAGAGCAGAAAGGTATTTGATCTGCTCTTTGCCCACAATCTGATAAGCATAACTTTCTGAATCATTGTATCCTTCATTGTGTATGTCTACAGCTTTTACATCATGGTTTCCTGCCAGTGTAGGAATATGTCTTTTGCGAATTTCATTGATTACCGCGTTGGGACATACATTGTAACCTACTAAATCTCCCAGGCAGTAAATAGCATCAATATTTTGTTCTTCAATGCTTTTTAAGGTTTGTTCCAGTGCCGGAAAATTGGCATGTATATCTGATATTATTGCAATTCTCCTATTAAACAGTTATAACAATTATTAGTTGGTAACTGGTTTTGTGTAATATTTTTTTCTGAACCAGAAAGCAACATTAACCAGTGCAATAAGTGCTGGCACTTCTACCAGAGGACCTATAACTCCTGCAAATGCCTGACCACTGTTTATGCCAAAGACACCAATTGCTACTGCAATAGCAAGCTCAAAATTATTACCGGTAGCCGTAAAAGCAATAGCTGTCGCTTTTGAATAATCTGCACCAAAATATTTTCCAACGAAAAAGCTGATAATAAACATGATGGTAAAATAAATCACTAACGGAACTGCGATGCGTATAACATCTAAGGGGATTTGAATAATCAGTTCTCCTTTAAGGCTGAACATAATAATGATTGTAAAAAGCAATGATAGTAGCGTGATTGGTGAAATAAAAGGGACATATTTAGTTTCAAACCATTCGGCTCCTTTTATTGCAATTAAACCATAGCGACTTATGATTCCAAGTGCGAATGGAATTCCTAAATATATCCCGACACTCTCGGCAATCTGAGCAATACTTATATTAACTTCAAAGCCATAATAACCAAAATACGGAGGCAGAATGGTAATGAATACATAAGCGTAAACACTGTAGAGTAGAACCTGAAAAATGCTATTAAGTGCAATAAGACCTGCTGCATATTCCCTGTTTCCATCAGCCAAATCATTCCAAACTACTACCATGGCAATACAGCGGGCCAGTCCAATTAGAATGACGCCGATCATATATTCCGGATAACCATTTAAAAAAAGCAAGGCTAAGGAAAACATTAGGACAGGTCCAACAATCCAATTTAGAAACAATGAAGCTCCTAAAATTTTAGTGTTTCTAAAAACCTGTCCCATTTGCTCGTATTTTACTTTTGCCAAGGGTGGATACATCATGAGGATAAGTCCAATAGCCAAGGGAATGTTTGTTGTTCCACTTGAAAATGAATTGATGAAATTTGCACTGGAAGGAATAAAATAACCTATTGCTACGCCAAGAGCCATAGCAAGGAAAATCCACAGGGTTAAAAATCTATCAAGGAAGCCTAATTTCTTTCGCTCCGCGACAGGGGCGCAGTTATTTGCTGACATTTTTATTGTTTGATTTGTGAGAATACATAAAACATTTCATTCCCAATCTGAAGGCTTCGCTCCAGATATACTTCTTTTTGCTGTGCTGTGCCGTCTGAAACTTTTGGATCTTCAAAAGTAATCGGGATACGTTTTTCTGCACCTGCAATAAAGGGACAGCCTCCATCGGCTTGTGAACAGGTCATAATAGCAACAAATTCGCTCTCCGGATTAAAATCGTCATCATAGGTTTTAGAAAATCCGATAACAGGAAGTTCATTCGATGAATATTTTATGGAATAAACAGGATTTTCACCCTCTGAAATAGCTTTAACTTTAAATCCTGAATGTGCTAAAGTTTCGGCAACCATTGAAAAAAGAGCCGTCGCTTCTGTCCCTCCGGAATAGCATGAAACATTTTTTATATCATAGTTTGCAGAAGCAGTTTGTGCCCAGACTTGAGATAAATGACTTCTTCTGGAATTGTGTGTACAGATTAAATTAAGTCTGATCTGTTGTTTATTATCTGCTTTGTTTTGGATGTAATCCACTAATGGCTGCAGGATAGTTTTGCGTTCTGTGGAGATTTGATTAAAATCAAATGAATTAATCGTGTTTTTTATTTCAGTAAATAACATAGTTTTTTTGATATTGAAAATAAATATTTAGGTTATAGTTTAAAAATTAACAGCAGCCTGCACCAGGTGTGCATGAATTTGTACTGTCAGCACTTAATTCAGATACTTTTATCTTGGATTTATCAGACGGGATTCCGCATTGACCCTGAGCCAGACATGCCGTCTGTTTATTTAATAAGATGAAATTTTTACCATTAAAATCTAAATCGTATTTACCAATTGTGGTGTCCTGATATTCTACTTCAATTTCATGATCTTCAATATCCAAAACCTTTTCAGAAAGTTCAATGATATGAATTAATTTTTGAGGTTTTAGTCTGTGTTCATAATCATTAGCATCCCACAATTGAAAATTCACAACCGTTTCTTTTCTGACTACTCCACCGCAGTCAATAAAATTTTTAGTGATCAGTCCAACTTCTGTTACGTGAAAATATTCCGGTACAAAATTCCCGTTCGGCAGTTCAAAATTTACAGCTTCAACTGTTTTTAATACTTGTTTAATTTCTGAAAGTTTCATAATTTATATGTTTTAAAATTTATATCTTTTTCCTTTACAGCAAAAGCATGAGCAATAATTAATTTACCTATGCTTTTATACTATTTGTAATTATTTAATCAATTCGCTTCGTCTTTCCAGAAGTACAGTATCTCTCCAGATTCCATTCTGTTTCCCGATTTTTTCGCGAATGCCTAATATCCTGAATCCAGCTTTCTCATGGATGTGCAGACTTGCTGTGTTTTCAGGAAATATACCAGCTTGTAAAGTCCATATGCCTTCGGCCTCACTCAGATGAACAAGCTCATTTAAAAGCGCAAGACCTATTCCATTTCCGGAATGTTCAGTGTCAACGTATACACTTACCTCGGCTACACCCGCATAAACACATCTTGAAGAAATAGGAGTGAGTGCTGCCCATCCTTTAATCAAATGATTACTTTCGGCAACAATTCTACAAGTGGCAAGATGCGAATCATTCCAGTCTTCCCAAGTTGGTGTAGTGGTTTGAAAAGTGGCGTTGCCTGTGTTTATCCCTTTTTCGTAAATTAACCTAACCTGTGTCCAATCGGCATCCAATAGTTTTCTGATTTCCATATTTAGAAGATTAGCAGCACTCGTTTCTCTTTTTTTCAAGATGAGCTGTGATATGTTCGAAAAAACCTTTTATTTTTTCTAATCCTGGTTCATTAATACAGTAACAAATAGAGTTACCATCAATACTTCCTTTTATTAAACCAGCGTTTTTAAGTTCCTTAAGGTGCTGCGATACAGTAGGTTGCGAAAGCGGAAGTTCGTTAACTATATCTCCGCATATACAAGTGTCTACTTTTAATAAATATTCCATTATGGCTATTCGGGCAGGATGCCCTAATGCTTTAGCCAAAACGGCAAGTTCGTTTTGATTACCTGTAAAGTGATCTGTTTTTGTAGCTCCCATCGTTTTATATTTATATTGCAATATTACGATATGCATTCAAAATAACAAGCTTTTATTATATTTTTTTATTTAAAAAACAGTTTGAATTTGTTATTTAATAACCTCCAAAATCAAGCAAGCATTTTGTAGAAATAAAAATAATGAATACCGAGAGGCAACTTAATTTAAGGTATCAAAAAAAAAAACAAAACTGGTATTAAGTATTCGATTCTGAGCCCTGATACTAAACTAGAGAATGAAATTCCCATGAGTATTTCCTTGATTTTTTCCCTTTTGTACTAATACTAAATAAATACAACAATTTCTTCCAGTAATATTTAATATAAGAAAAAGAGAGCGTAACTTCAAAAACCAGTTATACCGAATTATTTTACGAAATGCAAACCCCAGAATTCAATATTTTACATTCATTTTACTACAATAATTCTATTAATTATCGCAAATTACAAACAGATACTATCAGTCGAAAAAAACTGGGTTTGTTTTTCTCTTATTATCAATATTCTAATGCTCCTCTTTATTTCTAATAAAAATATTTCTTTAAAACAACATTGCGATTTATAGGAATCATTAGTAAACGTTCTAAATCCTCTTGAAAAAAGTTCGACATTAGTTCGGGCGGGGCTACTAAAACAAAGCTTCAGAGAAATCTGGAGCTTTTTTGTTTTGTTCACGAACGGGACGCTCGAGCCAGCTGGGAGATTGAACAATCTATTTTTTCATTTACCAAATCATCCCAAATGCAAAACCATCTTTCCATTAAACCTATTGCCCAAATCCGTTATAGTAACTGTTATGCCCAGTTATTCTCGTTATTTGGTAGGTTTTGAAGTTGCCGTCGGTTTAACTTTTTCTTCAAGAATATCTATTACACTTTTCTTCAAATCATCATATTTTAAGTTGTCATTAAAACCAATGTTAAATGTTGAATGTGTATCTCCTTTTGTTCGGCAGAGTAAATATTTTACTCCACCTTGCTCTACTGAAATTGGAGAATATTCTGTCTGAATTCTATATTCAACTTTATCGTTTTGATTTACAACATAGAACAAATGTTTGTTATATATGTCTTTTGAACCTTCTTCATATCT
Source organism: Flavobacterium collinsii (assembly GCF_902804485.1). GTDB lineage: Bacteria > Bacteroidota > Bacteroidia > Flavobacteriales > Flavobacteriaceae > Flavobacterium > Flavobacterium collinsii. The sequence continues at coordinate 117,779 of NZ_CADCST010000077.1, forward strand.
TTCGAAAACTTGGATTAATTTGTCATTCCATTTGAATTGGTCGAAACAAAACATATCTTTTAAATTGTCTTTTAATTGTTTTTTCTTGTGTGCTTCATACAGTTTATCTTTGTATGGTTTTGCTTTGTCATACTCTTTTCTATAATAATATATTTGAATAAGTTTAGCATAAGTGTGATAGTCTTCGGAATCTAATTGCAAAAGTTCAACAAAAGCGGGTTCAGCTTTTTCATAGTTACCTTTTAGAGATTCAAGAAGTCCAATGTTAAATAATGCATTTATGTATGAATTAGATTTTTTGTCAATTTTTGATTTTGCTATATAAAATGCCTCTAGAGCTCTATCGTTATTTTTCTGGTCAGAGTAAATTTGAGCTATAAATGAATAAGGTCTATCAGGGCAATTCTTTTGTTCCGTAGCCTTTTTGTATGCTTCTAGTGCTAAATCTATTTTTTCTAAATTATAATAGGAATCTCCAAGTCCGCTATAAAATTCTGCATCATCCGATTTTAAATTAATTGCTGATTGAAAACTTTTTACAGCATCATCATATTTTTGCATATAATTTAAAGTGGATGCCTTAATGTAAAATGATGCAGGGTCTTTCGAATCTTTGTTTATGGAGAAATCCATAAACTTAATGCAGTTATTATCGTCTTCTTTCATATAATAAGCTAGTCCAATATAATACAATGATTTTGCTGAGTAGTCTTTAGATTTAGAAGCGTATTGCTCAACAATTTTGTCGAATTGTTTATTGTCAGATAAAGTTTTTAGCTCTGTAGTTAATTTGTCTTGAGCAAAAATTGTCAAGTTAGAAATTGTCAGAATGAGTGTTACTAAAATGTTTTTAATTTTCATTATGTGTCATTATGTTGTTATTTTTATAATCGGACATAACGTCCCGCTACTACATCTGGTTTGAGGCTAAATCAAGCTCATTATTTGGATTTACCAAATCATCCCAAATACAAAACCATCTTTCCATTAAGCCTATTACCCAAATCCATTTTAGTAGCTGTTATATGCCGTTTTTTTGTACTTCATCTAGCTTGTATAATACTATTCCAATTAATGCTCCACTTAAAAGCCCACCAATATGAGCTGCATTGTCAATTCCTCCTGTCAAACCCCAAAGTAAATTTATACCTACATAAATTCCAATCATTATCAAAATTCCTTTTTTATCACCCACCGGAAAAGCATTAGTTAAAAGTAGTCCCAATATTGCGCCATAAAGTCCAAAAATTGCGCCTGACGCTCCAACACTTGTTGTGTTAGAATACCACCAAATACTAGCTAGACTTCCACAAAGTCCGCAAAGAATATACAAGATGAAATACTTTTTTCGCCCAAGTAAAGGTTCTACAAAAATTGCTGCAATTACAAGCCCAGAAATGTTCAAAATTAAGTGCATAATACCTCCGTGCAAAAACATACTCGTCAATAATCTCCACCATTCTCCACCAGTTGTTTCAAGTCGTCTATTTCCGCCCCATTCAAGTAATTCTATTCCGTTTGGAGATATTATATCAATTCCAGAGAAAACCATTAATAAAAACACAAGAATATTTAAGTCTAAAATTACTGAAGTTGCAAAATGGTCTCCTTTCGGGACAAGGTAATTAAGCATATCAACCAAGTCGTCTTGTTTTTGCTTTTTACCCGATAAAAACCTTTTTCTTTCTGTTTCACTATATCGAGGCCAAATTAAAGAAAATAATAAAACACCTATACCAATACCAAATGAGCCAAAAATCCAAGCAAATTTGTTTCCATTTCTTTCTTCAAATTTTTCTTTAATTGGCTCTAAGACGATAAAATTTTTATTTGCTTTTTGCTTTATTCTCGATTCAATAGCTTTTAAATAATTTATTCGGTCATCAGATGTTGGTATTCTTTCAAAATGATCTAATGACTGAAAATCATATTTATTCATTTTCTCAATACATTCAGCATAAAACACTTCATATTTATTTTCTTTTTCTTCATTACTAATTTTATTACTAATTTGTTCATTAAAATCTACACCATACCAATATTTTGGAATTGTATTGATTTTTTCTAATGTGTTTTTAACGATTGGCGTAACGAAGAATATGTGAAAATTAAGATATTGATTGTATTTTCCACTCTGTCTGAAGTCAGTATATGAGCCTCCATAATATTTTGCAACAGAAAATTTTTCAACCTTATAATATCTTGATTTTTCTACTTTTTCTATATCGGTAATTGTCGATAATTTTTGGAGTTTACCAGTTGCAGTTGTTAAATAACTTTGTGAAACCATAAGACAAGCAATGATTGTTCCAGCTGATAAAATTTGGAAAAAGAAACGTCCATTATCGTTGTCTTTTTTAAAGATTAGAATTCGGAATCTAGGTCTTAACCAAATTAAAATTGGTATCCAAGGTAATCCCATTGGAAGCCATAAACACCAAACTTCTTCTTTTATGTCAATAATGTCATATTGAATAACAAAAATCCAACGAAAAAGATAAAGTCCAACTATTGTCGAAAAAGCAATTATGATAAATGTCGGGAGTATGTGTTTAAGCTTTGTTAAGTATGTTTCCAATTTTCTGCTTTTTGTAAATTTTTCTGGTTTTCGCTTATGATGGCATATAACGTCCCCTACTAAAGAGGTTTTAGGACTAAATTAAGCCCTATTTTCGGATTTGCCAAATCATCGCAAATACAAAACTATCTTTCCATTAAGCCTATTGCTCAAATCCGTTGTAGTAGCTGTTAATAGATTATATTTACAAACGAATTTTGGAAAGTAAACTATAAATAAGACTTAACTCCGCCGCGGACACAGGTTCGAGTCGCCGCCGCGGCGAACTACTAAAGCAAAGCTTCAGAGAAATCTGGAGCTTTTTTGTTTTGTTCACGAGCGGGACGCTCGAGCCAACTGGGAGATTATCAATGAACAATCTATTTTTTCATTTACCAAATCATCCCCAATACAAAAAAACTTTCCACTAAGCCTATTGCCCAAATCCGTTGTAGTAACTGTTAGTGGCTGTTCTTGTTGATTTCTTTTTTAGATAATATTATTAAGATTAAAATATTGCAAAGTAAAATGTAATACCCATATCTTATGTTATTCATAATAACAATTCCATATTTGGCTAGAAGTATTAGCATTGAACAGATCAATAATCCTAAATTTAATAATGAGAATATATAAACTTTAGTTAAACACTCTTTTAAAGCGAAAAATAATACAAGAATGGATAACAAAATAAAAAAAGTAAAACATAATGTTGGAAAAAGTGTCCAATCTTTAAAATCTTCAATTGCTAATTTGCGAAAGCCAGAAAATCCCAATTCATAGGCATTTTCTGTCCATTGTTTTCTCACTTGCTCCAATTCAAGATTTCTTTTTTGTTGGGCCAAATGATTTAAAGAATCATTTTTAAATTTTAGAGTTTCGGCACTTAAAGTAGAATCAATAATTATTTCGTCTTCATGATATCTTTTAGGGATTGAATTATCTGAACACGTTTGAAAGCACGGAAATGTGCAAACAATAAATATAGAAATAGAAAAAAATTTAATTAGTTTCTTCATACTGAATTTGTTTGAAATAGCCACTAACGTCTTGCTACTGCAGCGGGTTTGTGACTAAATTAAGATCATACTTCTGATTTACCAAATCATCCCAAATACAAAACCAACTTTCCATTAAGCCTATTACCCAAATCCGTTGTAGCTGTAGTTGTAGTTGCTGTTATGCCTTCGGTTATTTCGCTACAATTATTTTCGGTTTCGCTTCCGCACTGATTAAGCAGGAAGTTTTTTTTTAATATTCTCTGATATATATTGAAAGCAGTTTTAGTGTAAGTTCAAATTGAGCTTACTCCTCCTAAGAGTTTCAGCTCAGTTTACTAGTTTTTAAATCTGATTGTGACATCAAATTTAATCTTTACAAACTTCCTTACTATCCTTAGGAGTAAGCTTACTCCAAAAATTGTCAACATAAAATGCGATTATTTTTTGTCGGTAAGCGACCAACCTCTTACGGTTTCCGATAAACACTTTGTTATTCACCAATTAATCAAAAGTAAAACAACAAGCCTTACTCTGGTTTGATTAATTGTTACGTTAGCGGTCAATTAACGCAGGTACTTTCAATATTTTTAATGAACTTAATTTGTAATATTTTGGTTTAGTTCGGTTTTTTAACTGAGGCATAACGTTCCGCGGCTTCACGCTGTAGCGGCAAATTTAGCAAAAAATATTACAAGAAAGTCGAAATAGGAATGTACTAAGTATTTTCCAAGAAAAACAAAACGAGCTATGGCGTGAAACCGCTGTTAGGCAACGTTTTATTTTAATTTAAAAAGTTTCCAGAGATCAAACTTTCCTTTTTTTTCAACTTTTATTTTGTCGTTTGACTTTTCAAATGGGTTTTCAAATGTGATTATTTCAACTTTATCGGGTCTATTTTTTACTACAGTTCCGTAACGATTTGGCCAGTTTGAATTAATTTTCTCAAACTTACCAATGGATAACATTGTCTCTAGTATTGTTATACCATCTTTGTAATTATCATTTATCACTAGTGGGATTGGAAAACATCCAGGAGTCGACTTTATGTATTGAGTGAAGAAATAAGGATCTAGGTCACCAAATTCTAATCCAAAGACAATAGAAACTTCAATATATTGATTTGTAACAACATTTTCAAAGGCACAGTGAAAACCATGAAAAAAAAATTTCCAGTTATTCATTTTTCCACTTTGCCCATTCTTTTGCCAATATTTGACAAAAGCTAAATAGGGAAGCTCATTTGAAATGTCAATCTTTAAAAACTCTTCTAACTCAAAGATTAATTGGGTAGCAAGTTCTCGATACTCTAAAGCACATTTCTCAAAGAAAACTTGATTTACTTCAACTTCTTCCGGAGTTATTAATTTTTTGTTTGAATTGTCCAATTTCTTTCTTAAGTGAATGTTGTCTAACGTCCCGCTACTACAACGTGTTTGGGACCAAATTAAGCCTATTCTTCGGATTTGCCAAATCTTCCAAATACAAAATCATAATTAAATTAAGCTAATTACCTGCTACGCAAAGTCTGCTGACTTTGCATTTTTAACCATTAGTTCTCATAAACCTTAAACTGTATAAATCTCCCGACTTTCCTTAATTCTATTTATATTAATAGTCATTTCCAAATTACATCTTCTACAAGAAAACTTAATCACTTTGCGGGTGCTAAGTCAGAGACATTCGAACAGCGTTGCAGATGAACACTTCGCATAGCGGAGGTGCGAAGTTAGAGACACTTGCACAGCTAGTGCGACAAATTTATTTTTTATAATAACTCTTCGAAGAGCGGGTATTATTGGCTTGCTTAGTTAGCCATTTTATAATTATTGATAAATTCAAATTGCTTATTCTTTTTTCTCTTTCTAAAAACTCTATACTCCCAGGATTTCTGTTTTTTTGAAATTGAATCTCCAACATATAATTTGAATGTATCTAAAACTGTAACGTGAATTTCTAAATCATTAACTAAAAAATATTCGCAAGTCCTTTTTTGCCAGTTGTTACTATCAATAATTTTCGATTCAATTTTAGAATTATAAAATCTTTGTCTTTATCGATTTCCAATAAAACTAAAAATGCATAATATAATAAAAGGTATGGCTAATATAAAGAAGGATCTTTTTTTAAGTTTCATTTTATTTACTGCAAAATTTAAAAGTTTTCATCCTCAAAGTTTTGAAATGTCTGTCACTACGTCCCAGTACTACAAGCGGTTTACGGGTTTTGAAACTGAGTATTTTCGGCTTAACAAAAATAGATATAAAAACGATAATTCCACTAAATTAATAAATCGCTTGTAACGGTGGTTGTAAATATTAGTAGATAGGCCATATATCTTCAATTTTGTGCTTTTTTTATTCTGCTACTTTTTAGCAGATTATTTTCTGAATTTATAATTTCGGTTAAACAATTGTAATATATTTTTTCTTTGTTTTTCAAGATTAACCCCGCTGCGCATTCTATGATAAAAAACAAATAATATCATTAAACATTTTAAAAAGCGAGAAGTTTTCTCTATTTATTTTCTATAAATTTGACTGTACTTACAAAAACAAATCTGCTAATAATTTTAGCAAACACTTCTAAATTATTCATCTTAAATATAACCAATGTCTACTCTTTATCAAAGCCCAAGAATTATTATTCGCGAATTTTTACCTCGAGAGCAACAAACATTTTTAAATCTTTTTAAAGACAATCAAGTTACACAATACCTTCCTGATACTTCACTAGAAAGATATGTAGAAATGTTTAATGAATTGCTTGAAAACTATGAAAAGAAAAATCTTAGTCGATGGGCGATATTTGACACTACAAATAATAATTTCGTAGGAATGTGTGTTGCTCGTATTTTTATACATAACATAAACCAAATAGAAATTGGCTATGTACTCAGTAGGGAATATTGGGGAAAAGGTATTGCTACAGAAGTATGCAAAGCAATAACACAATATAGTTTTGCAAATACAAATACAAAAGAAGTTGTTGCTATAACAGATCTCAATAACACCGGATCACAAAATGTACTGCAAAAGGCCGGATTTGAACGATTAAATAATCTGATAAGAAATGAAGAAGAGCTAGCTTATTTTAAGATAGAAAGATTATAATCTTTGCGGGTGTGAAGTCAGAGACATTCATAGCATTGCAGTTGAACACTTCGCATAATGGGAGGTAACCAGGAATCAAATTAAAAATACTGCTGATAAAAATTCTACTGTGGCTTTATTACCTCCATTTTCACTGATGTAATTGCAATTTATAATTTAGCAATGTTGTCAGTTCTTTTTAATTAAAAACTTTTACCAGCACTAAGTTTTGCAAATAAATAACATACTTTTGGATTAACTAAAACCTTATTTATAAAACTAAAATATGAGAAAAATTATTGTAAGTGTATTTGTTCTAAGTCAATGTTTTAATGTACATGGACAATCGATAGATAAAATTATTACGAATAAGGAAGTAACTCGCATAGAGAAAATACTTTCAGCAGATGATATGCAGGGTAGAAGAACTTTTACTCCCGGTATCGACAAAGCATCAGCCTTTATAGAATCGGAGTTTAAAGAAATTGGTTTGCAAACTTTCAATGCAGCAACGAATTACAGACAAGAATTTTCGATGACTGACTCGAAAGCAATTTCTTCAAAAATCACTATTGACGGCAAAGAAATAAATAACAATCAAGTTGTAACATTCTCCTATCTTCCTCAGGTTTCTTTAACTGAAAAAAGCGATATTTCTGTTGTAAAAATCAATAAAGGGGATAACATTGGCGAGAAATTTAATGAATACTACAAAAGTCCGAAAAATCTTTTGGTACTAGTTGACCCTTCATTTGATAAGGTTTTACCGAATATTCAACATATTGATCGAATAACTGCTAATCCTGGGAACAATACCATTATGTTTGTTTTTGGTACCCCAGAAGCGACCACTTTTTCTGTTGAATTAACGAATACAATCTCCAAAAAAACATTGAATAATGTTGTTGGAATATTACCCGGAAAAACCAAACCAAATGAGTATGTGATTTTTTCAGGACATTATGATCATTTAGGAGTAGGCTCTCCTCAAGAAGGTGTCCCGCATCCTGCAACAGATTCTATTTATAATGGCGCTAATGATGATGCTGCCGGAACAACAGCAGTAATTATGCTTGCAAAATATTTTAAAAAACAAAACAACAACGAGCGTACTATTATTTTTACCACATTTACAGCTGAAGAATTAGGTGGTTATGGAGCCAAATATTTTTCTAAACAGCTTGCACCAGAAAAAGTGATTGCGATGTTCAATATTGAAATGATAGGAACAGAATCTAAATGGGGTAAAAACTCTGCTTACATTACAGGTTACGAAAAGTCGAATATGGGGCAGATTTTACAAACTAATTTAACCGGAACAAGCTTTAAATTTTATGCAGACCCTTATCCGGAACAACAATTATTTTACCGTTCAGACAACGCTACTTTAGCCAAACTTGGAGTTCCTGCTCACACCATTTCTACTTCAAAAATGGATAACGAACTCAAGTATCATACGGCCGATGATGAATTTGAAACGTTAGATATTGATAACATGACCCAAATCATAAAATCAATTGCACTAAGCTCTTCTTCGATTATAAATGGAAAAGATACGCCAACAAGAGTAAATACCACTCAATTAAAATAACCGTAAATAAATTATTATACAGGTTCGAGTCTTCGCCGCGACGAACTACCAAGACAAAGCTTCAGAGAAATCTGGAGCTTTTTTTTACACACTTTCTCAACTTGTCATTTCGTAACTTTTGTTACATGTTTGCACTTTCAATCTTATTTAGAAATAAGAACTTCATTGATTTCGCTTAACAAATCAAACTCATCATTAGGAAAAAGTTGCAGAGCAACTTCCAATACAATCCCCACATCTATAGCCGATGGTTTAACCGTTTCTGAAATTTTACACTCATCCTGATTCAGCGCCAAAACGCATAATTTAAGCATGTTTGCAATAACACAACCAAGTTCAGAATAATTCAGCACTTTGATTTCAGCGACATAATACCCTGTTTTGTCATTCGTTGGTTTTAATGCATTCAAATACCCATCTGCTAATCTTTTGAGATACTCTAAATCTTTATTTTCATTTGTTTTCATTGAGCTATTATTTAAATTAATCTTACTTTTTTTTGATCATTCAAATTTTAGCATATATTTTCAAAAAATGGTTATCTTATATGATAACATCAGAAAAAAACTATTTTTTTCAAGAAAAGCAGATAAAACACAAATTGATTATATCGAATTATTTAAGTTTTAAGATCTTTAATGAATTATGAGATAAACCAAAAGCCACTCCGTTTAATGAAGTGACTTTGTTCTTAATGATTTTGGAGTAAGTGCGAAGTCAGAGACATTTACACAACTCTTCAGAAAATTAGCAATTGGTTTTCTGCGAATCCTAGATGGAATAATTAGTTACAACATCTAATACATTACTCAAGTTTCCTTTAATAGTTATAAAATGAAAAAGGAATTATACCATTAGGCTGTTGTATATAATAAACTTTATATTCATTTTTTATTTTTCTGCTAATAGTTAAGCTTTTTGAATACTGGTCCTTATAAACTTTATCTCCAACTGAAATTTCTAAGTTGTAGAATTTATTAAACCTATAACTTGCAAAAGAATATTTATTGTTAAGACTATCATAAAATGTTAAATCTCCTTTAGCATCTATTTCAATATTAGCTATGATAAAATCATATTTCTTACTACACTCTTGACGTGATTTTATAAATATATTTATAAAAATAAATCCAACAATAGTTATCAAAAAAATTACTAATAAAAACATCCCTTTTTTCATGTTTAAAATTGTTTTTTAGTTCCAAAAGAAGGTGTTGAATAAGAAGTCCCTCCGCTACGCAAAGTCTCCTGACTTTGCGTTGTTAACCTTTCGTTCTCATAAACTTTACACCTGTATAAGTCTCCCGACTTTTCTTAATTCTATTTATATTAATCGTCGTTTTCAAATTACATCTTCTACAAGAAAACTTAATCACTTTGCGGGTGCGAAGTCAGAGACATTCGCACAGCGTTAAAGATAAACACTTTGCATAGCGGGGGCTTTTCATAGGGAACTCTTCGGAGAGCCGGGCTGTCACCAACAATTTTTATTCATTTTTAATTGTTTCGTAATAAACACTATTAAAATGTCGAGTATAAGGATCGAACATTTTTTTATTTTCAGCGTACAATGCTAACGCAGTTTCTTTGTACTTTTTATATTTTTCTTGGTTTTGTAAGACTTTATAAACCTTACATTTATAATAAGAATTATCAGCGAACTCATTTATTTTAGTTTGTTTTTCAAATGCTTTTAAAGCATTCGTATAATCTTTAACTTGATAATAAGTTACACCTAATTGATAATAATCATATAATCCAGCCGAATAATCTTTTGTTTTTAATTGTTCGTTGAATATTTTAATTGCTTTTTTCTTTTGATTAATTGCACTGTAACAAATACCTTTTGTTATGTTCAAATGATAATCTCCATTTGTTGAATATCCTATATCGTAATTTACCAAACTATCAAGTTTTTCAATGTCTTTAATAGCCCCTTTATAATCTCTAAAAAATTGATAACGACACCAAGCACGATAACCTAAATTTAAACCGAAATCTAAATCAACTGCTTTGTCTATTAATTTTTTCCAGGTTAAAAAGTCTCCGCTTTTTAAATACGCTGTAGATTTCTCTCTGTAAGCATATGCGAAATTTGGACAAATTTTAATTGCATTATCAAGAATCTCTTGAAACTCTCTTTGAAATTGATATAGTTTTTCCGTTTTTTCTGCTTCAATACAAGCTTTATATTGTAAGGTATCGCCTTTGTACAAAAAAGCATTACAATTTGGTTGAGAAAATAAATAAACAGGGCAAAGCAAAAATAAGTAAGCTAAATTTTTCAAGGTAATATTTCTTTTAATTGTCCATTTTCTATTTTAAAAATCAAGTATTGATAATAATCAATTTCTTTGCTTTTTTTCCCTTCCCAGCCTTTTAAGTTTTTTGTAATACTCATAAGTTGTTCTGTTATTGATTTAACAAAAACTTTCTCTTCATAATTTTCGTTCATAGAAATCAAACGAAATCTATCCGTTTTTCCTTTACAATTAACAACAAAATTAATTCTGATTAGCCCTGTTTCGTTTTTAATGATTTTTGATTTATATTTTTCAGCAAACTCTTTTTCAATAGCCAATTTATCTCCTTCATATACCAAACCATCACCCCTATTAAAGTATTGATAAATATGTTTTGAATTACATAACTCAAAATCTTTATTGTCCATTTCTGAATTAAATTCGATATCCCCAACATAATTTGGATATACAGATTTAGTTTCGCTTTTTTCCTGACCGAAAGAAACTAATGGTATAAACAAGAAGAATTTTAATATTTTAGTCATTGTATATTTGTTTCTTTTTTCTAGTTTTTTTTAAGAGTAATAATTGCTGATAATATTCTGATGCTATTGCGGTTTTGGACTAAACTACGCCCAATATTCGAATTAGCCAAATCATTCTAAACACAAAACCAATTTCCCAGTAAGCCAATTGCTCTACACTCCCCGACGCATCCTCATCACTACTGCACAAATATTTTTAAATTCACCAGAAATTTCGTTTAATTTTTACTAGTTAAATGATTTCACATTCAAAACACTTACAATTGAGATTTTTAGAAAATCTACCATTTACAATATCATAAAAAAAAGCGTAAAGTCGGAGACATTTACGCTTTTTTCATAAGCTTTTTTACAGAACAGAACTAACAATACTATTCTAAAAAACTACCAGCTGAATTCCGCCATTTCTTCAGGGATTTCAATGCAATTTTCTACGTCGTTGATAAACAGATCGATTTGTTCTTTGGTCACGTTTGGCATGCAAATAATATGAGAAATATCGCCCTCAGTGGCTAGTTGCCATTTTGATTTAACTTCTTCGGTTATTTTTGGAAAGACTACTGTGATTGAATTTGGATTTCTCCAGGCCGCAATCCCCATGTTTTTCAGTCTCTGCTCACAATATTCCGCTACTTCCAGGCTGTGTAAATAACGTTTTTTTAAACCTTCAATACCTAGTTTTTTTAAGGCAAACCATAAAAACAACGGAGAATGACCATTTCTGGATCCTGTAATCGTCGTATCTAAGGAACCGATATACGAGATTCCTTTTGAGATTCTATCTCTATTAGAACGCTTCGTGATAATAACACCAGTTGGAATAGGCGAACCTATAAATTTGTGTCCGCTTATAGAAATACTGTCTGCTCCATCCATAAAATCAAAAGGAAGTCGTGGTTCCATAAAAGCACCATAACTTCCGGATAAGGCTGCGTCACAATGGATGTAACTATCCTGTATGGCTAATGCTTTTAGAATATTTTTAATTTTTGATACGTCATCTTTGGCTTCTTTCATGGTGGTACCAAAAGTGGTAAGCACAATGGCCGGTTTATGGCGATTCAGTTTTAATGTATTCTCAAAATCCTCATAATCAATTTCACCATTTTCCTGTGAGCGAATAACGATACTTGGAATGTTGAGCAAATGAATATTTTTACGCACACTGTAATGGGTCGATTCCGAATAATAAACCATTGCTTTTGGATATAATTCTCGTGCGAGATAAAGTCCGTATAAATTACTTTCCGAACCACCATTAGTTACATACCCCCAATAATCTTTTGGATTGGCACGGAATAATTTGGCAAAAAAACCAACCACTTCTCTTTCCAGTTCGTGTGTTTGCACTTTGTAGGTACAATCTTCAAAAGGATCCCCAAGATTATTAATCGGATATTTTAAAAAATGACTGATTTCCGAGTAATCAAAATCTTTAGATACAGGATAGCCTAAGAAATTATCTCTTGCATTTTCGATGTATTGATTCAAATCGAATAAACGTTGATTGTCTTCTAGGGATAGCGATTCTGAAATAGGTGTCATAACATTTAATTTTTCTGTAAATGTACTTTTAATGGTTTAATATCCTTCATTAACAACAAAACTCAAAATATAATTCTAAATTTGAACCATAATAAAGTTTTTTAATATTGAATTTACTATTTCTTTTTTCTAAAACCATATAATTATTCTGAGATGGATGCCATAGACAAAAAAATATTAATGCTTTTGCAGCAAGATGCGAAACAAAATACCAAAGAAATTGCCGATAAAATAGGATTATCTGTTTCTCCCACCTTTGAGAGAATCAAGAAACTAGAACAAAAGCAGTACATCAAGAATTATGTTGCCTTGCTGGATCCTGAAAAAATTGGAAAATCAATCAGTGTGTATTGTCAGGTTACTTTGGCGGTGCACTCACGAGAATTGATAGATGATTTTAAACAGCACATTCTTGTGTTGCCCGAAATAATGGGTTGTTTTCACGTGTCCGGAAATTATGATTTTTTACTAAAAGTGGCGGTCAATGACATGAACGAATACCAAAAGTTTGTGATCGATAAATTATCGGTTATCAAGGGAATTTCAAATGTGCAAAGTTCTTTCGTGATGGAAGAAATAAAAAATGATTTCGCCTATAATTTGTAAAAATTCCAAAAAATAAACTACTCCTCCTCATGAGGAACTCTTCTGAGAATGGGATAGAATTTTCAGGAGTTTATTTCTTTTTGGGCTTAAAAATTTTTCTTAAAAACCTTACCCAAATGGTCCATTTACTATTTTTCTTTTCCTTTGTAAAATGGTTTTCGACTTTGTCAAATGCATCTTCAATATAAGAATCGTGCAGCCAACGAATTGCAAACACCCATTTTAAGGTCGCCAAACCTATTGTATTCATATCAATAGAATGTTTCAGCTCGGTTACATGAGCATCTAATTCCGTAATTTCAAACTTATGAAATCCATTAAACCCTATTGGTTCTGTAAATTGAAATTGAATATAATGGTTCGGCTTATAATCCATAACGGTATATCTTATTTGCCCGTGTCCACCCTTTGAACCAATACTTAATCCGTTGTCTAATCGCATTGGCGGCCATTTATCTGTTGCCAGCATCATATCGTTTCCAGACGATAAGGTTCTAAACAATTCTTCGATTTTGTGTTTAGGCTCATTAATTATTCTTGTGTGCAGATTGATTACTTTCATAACAAAATATTGTTTTCCGTTCTCCATTTTTGCAACCCGCCAATTAAAAACAAAAGCCCGATTATTATAGCCACTAAAGAATATATTGTTTCAGCTATTGAGTTTGTTCCCTGTATTGTATCGGCAATTAATTCTCCAATTCCACGCAGCAGATATATTCCGGCAATTAAAAAAATAACAGGCTTTAGTAATGGCAGCTTTCTAAACTTATTAGCTGCAGAAAGTCCGTAAAGACCGAAAATAAAAAACACAATAGCCACAATAATGGTCAGCAAATAAGGCAAAGTACTATGCTTTTGAGCAAGTGTTGCCATTTCTTTTCCAATTCCCGTAATTTCAAACATCTGGTCAGCCCAAATTAATCCAAGAATGTGCCCTATTGCAATTACAATATTGATATATCCTCCTAGTTTTAGCATAATTCTATTTTTTTTTTAGTTCCTAAACAAATTGATTATTCCGGCAAATACCCAGAACCTATTTCTTTTATTAATCATACGTTCTTTATTTTCTCTATTATTATTTTGTATTCATGTGGTAATGTTACTCCATTAAAATGGTTCGTTAGTCCATAAAATAGGATGATTGTTAACACAAATCCGAATATAAGAATTGATTCTGCTTGTTGCTCTGGTGTTAAACTGAGAATGTTATTTTTCATTTTTTTGTTATGAACCGAAGCAATGTGCCCGAAGAAGGAAAGAATTGCAAGTCCGTAATACGGAACAAAAAACAAATAAAAAGGAAAGGTATTAAGCCCTGCCACTCCAAAATAAAAATTGGTGTCGAGGTGCAAAAAGAGACGGGCGATGAAAACAGCACTCACATGAACAATTAGAAAAAAAGCCAGGTAAAGTCCCGTCCAAATATGTAGTTTCTCAAAGTGGGATGTTGCTGTTTTTCTGCTTTTCTTAAAAAGATTGATTCCTGATACGATTTGAATAAAAACTGCAACTAATAAAATTGTCTCAACAAAAGTATTGCGATAAAACAATCGTAAAGTATCCATTATTGCCATGTAGGTCTCTTCACCAAAAATGCTGCAAAAATGATTGAATAGGTGTAACCCAATAAAAACGGTAATGGTTAGTCCTGAAATATAATGAATTCGTATCATCTCATTTGATTTCTGCAAAGTTCAATCAACTTATTCAAAATCCATTTGATCTAAATCAAATTCGATACTTTGGGTTACGAATCCGGCTCAAAGTTTCTAGCGTAACACCAATATAAGAAGCAATATGGGTTAGCTGTACTCGTTGAATAATATCAGGGCGCGTATTTAATAGACTTTTATATTTCTGCGAAGCACTCTCAAATTGTATCGAAACAACTCTTTCCCGCAATTTAAGCATTGTTTTGGTTACTGCAATTCCTCCTAATTTCTCAAAACAATGATGTTTATCGCTCAATGCCAATACTGTTTCTCTTGAAATTTGCAACAAAGTTGTGGGTTCAAGCAATTCGATATTGTATATCGTTGGACCGTCTCGAAAAAAGCTATCAATGGCACTTACAAAATCACCCTCAAATGCAAACCAATCTGTAATATCCTTCCCATTTTTAGTATAATAGGCTCTTGCACTTCCACTAATTATAAAATAGAGTTTATCCGCAAACTGACCTTCTTTTACAAGCACTGTCTCTTTGTCAAACATCAAAACTTTTGCCCCTCTTTTGAGATCGTCTTTACAATCATCTGTTAACGTAACGTAGGTGGCACTTATAGTTTCTATTATTTGCTCAATGTACATAGGGCAGTTTTCTCTGAAATGGGACACAGTATTTTTGTTTGTAATTGTGGAGTTAGAAGTGCGAATGCTGAATTTAAAACACCGATATCAAATATACATACAAATGTTCAAGGAAAAAAACCGATAAGTATATCAAAAATACCGAATGAATTTTCTTTCAAAACAAGGATTCTCAAAAATTATTTTAATTTTTTTTGAAAGGTATTATTTTAATAAAAGAAAAGAAAAATCTTATTTTCCATTTTCTACACCTAAAACAACCAATTATTAATCAAAGAAATACAACTTTGGTTAATTCTGTTCGTTTGCTATTGATTGTTTCTAAGAATGGTGTTTTCAAAATAACCTCGAAAAAAAAATTCAAAAATTCCATTGTGTATTCTAAAAATAGTTGCACTTTTGCACCCGCAACGAACAAGAAGGCCCGTTCGTCTATCGGTTAGGACGCATGGTTTTCATCCATGTAAGAGCGGTTCGATTCCGCTACGGGCTACTAAATACAAAGCTTCAGAGAAATCTGAAGCTTTTTTGTTTATATTTACTTTTATAAAAACCACTTTATTTAATGAATATAAATTTTGTTTACCTCATCAGGATTGCAAATGCAAAACCAAGACTATTACTTACTATATTATGTTTAACCTCACTATTTAGTAATGCCCAAAAAAACAGTAAAACGAAGACACCAGAATTAATCGTTATCGGAACAGTACATTTTCCGACAAAAAACATCAATACGGATACAATCTATAAGATACTGGAGAATCTAAAACCGGATTTAATTCTGATGGAATCTGATAAAACTAATTTTAATTCTGATTTTACCTTCAAAAATACTTACGACGAGAACGAATGGAATGCAGTTCTGAAATACAAAGTTAATTTTAAGAATACTCTATTCAGACCAATAGAATTTGAAGGACGAAATGATTACAGAAGACAAAACGGCATCCAGAATACTGATGCGGTATTTAATGAAATAAACGTTCTTGACTCCTTAAATATCCTCTCTGCTAAACATAAAAAAATATGGAGCAGGTTTATAGAACTTTCAAACTCTTTAAATGAATTAGACAATAGTCCGTTAAAGGAAATAAATTCAAATGCTACCGCAAATCTGGTTAGTGAAAGACAATTTTATCAATATCGAAAACTAAAGGAAATTGTAGACGAAAATGACCAATTTGCACAACTGAAAATCGAAACAGCTACTAAAGAAACCATTTCATTAAGAGAGTTATATAAAAGATATTGTCATTTTGAAGAGTTAAGAAACCGAACTATAATTGATAATATTTTGAAATGGAAGGCTCAATTTCCGGATAAAAAGATCGTTGTTTTGATTGGTTTCTATCATAAATATTTCCTGGTAAACGAATTAAAATGGAAACAAGCAGAACATCACTTTGAGTTAAAATAACGTTTTCTGTATTTTACTTTTCTATGCCATGCCGAATTCTTTAGCGGGGCCTGAAAAGGACTACAATTACAGTACCGAAAACATTTCCGGTACTTCACCCATTAAAATACAACACTTTAATCATAGCCTAAGTATACTAAAAATGCAAAATCCGCAAAGCTTAATTAAACTTTGCGGACTTTGGGCAAATCTTCCTTTTTAGATTAAGTACTATCTCTGTTTCGTTTTTATCTCAGATTAAGGTGTTGTTTCTTAATTTAAGTTGCGTCCGGCGCCTTTACCTCCATCAACATTGATAATTGAACCTGTAATAAAACTGCTTTTTGCAACCGTATAAGCCATTTCGGCAATATCATCAATCTCTCCTACTCGGTTTAGTAAATGTAACCCAGCACTCTGATCTGCATTATCTCCATGCATTGGTGTACGTATAATACCTGGCGCGATGGTGTTGACACGAATGTTTTGTTTCCCAAATTCGGCCGCTAACTGAATCGTTAAAGCATGAATAGCACCTTTGCTTGATATAGGCGCAGTAGCAGGCAACCCACCAAAACCATGATTAACCAGCGGTGTCCCAATATTAATAACAACTCCGTCCTGTTGCTGTAACATTTGAGGAATTACAGCCTGCGTGGTGAAATATGTCCCTTTAAAATTGGTGTTCAAAAATTTATCCAAATAAGCTTCATCTACTTCCAGAAATGGTTTGCTGTCAAAAATCCCTGCATTGTTAATCAACACATCTAAAGAACCAAATTTTTCGAGTGCTGCGTGTACTAACTGTTCTCCTGTTTGTTTATCGCTTACATCTCCGGCTACCATTGCAAGATTCTTCCCTGCTCCCAGTTCCTGGAATGTGTCTTCAAGTGTACTTGGAAGTAATGAATTAATAACCACATTATCACCTCTGTCTAAAAAGTATTTTGCAATTCCTTTTCCTATTCCTGATGCTGCACCAGTAACTACTATTGTTTGTTTTTTCATTGTTTCTATTGTTTATTGAATTTATTATTTTTCTATTGACTGTAAAGCCCTTTCTCGTATTATCGACCCTTGTTCTCCGGCATATCCCCAATTATCAAGGTCTACTTCCTGAATTACAACATGGGTCAAATGCGGATCTTTGTTTAAGGTTTCTGTAATTAAATCGGTTACTCCTTTTATAAGAACTTGCTTTTGTTCTCGGGTAACACCTTCTCGTGTAATCTCAATCTTTACGTATGGCATGACTTTTTTGTTTTATGCTTATCGCGGTTATTTGAATTTTCAGCTTAAATAATGCACAATAAAACCCTTCATGAAAGAAGGAAAATCCCTTTTCATGTCTCGTTTTTCAGTGCTGTTTTTTTATTGTTTTTGTTTCTAAAGTAAGAAGCTTGCAGTTTTTTTGTCGCTTCTCTTTTAAACGAAGTAACTAATCCAACTGGAATACCTCTGCTAGTAATTCGATGGCTTTCATCCTGTTTTCTTTACCAAAAATCTGGGGCAATATCATTACTTCGTCGGTTTGGTATGCGGCGGCAAGCTGTCCGATTTGTTGCTTTGCACTATCCGGACTTCCGACAATAATTCTTCTTCTGTTGTTTCTTATAATTTCTTTCTCTTCTGCTGTATAAGGATACTCTTGAATATTCTCAAAAGTCATGTAGTAGGGAGTTTCTCGTCCTGACTCTATCATTAGCATCCAATGATCAAATCCCTTAGCAAGCCTTTCGGCAGCTTCCTCTGTTTCGGCAACTGCTGCAAAAACAGCGACCATGTTTTGAGGTTTGGGAGTAATAACTGAAGGGCTGAAATTAGAAAAGTAATCTTCTGTTGCCTGCAGTCCTGTTCCACCAGGGTTAATAAAATGTGCAAATATGTAAGATGTACCTTCTCTGCCAGCAAGCAATCCTCCATTACCTCCTGCTCCCAAAGACCATAACTGTGGTACTGTATCTACAATTGGTGTTGGAATTAAACCCGGAAACGAAGCGGTTATTTCTTCCTGACCACTCAAATAAGCCTTTAAATCCTTAACCTGTTGTTCGTATGACGAAATTCTACTCTTTCCGATGTTGAGTGCCGAGTGTGTGATTTTATTCCCACCCGGAGCCCTTCCAATACCAAGGTCAATCCTGCCAGGATACAAGGCCTCCAAAAGCTTCACGCCTTCTGCTACTTTGTATGCGCTGTAATGTTGCAGCATTACTCCTCCGGAACCGATGCGTATGTTTTGTGTATTGGCAGCAAGATGCATCATTAACATTTCGGGATTGCTTCCGGCTAAAGTCTGCATTCCATGATGCTCAGAAACCCAAAATCTTTTAAAACCCAATTTATCAGCAAGTTGAGCCAGTTTCGTGGTTGCAATTAATGCTTCTCTTGAATTACTCTTCTCATCGATAGGAGAATAATCTAATATGCTTAAATGAATCATAACTTTTTTTTTGCAAATTTAGCACCAAAAAAAAGCTGCCACAATAACGGCAAAACGATTCAGATACGGCATACTTATTCCCTATAACTATACCATTTATTTATCGGTTGTTTCTTTTTTTAGTTCAAGAAGTTTTCGGAAATGATCTCGATATTTATTTCCCCATTCTTCCATTGCGAGGGTTATTGGAAGTAAGCAGGTACCAAATTCAGTAAGTGAATATTCGACCTTAAGAGGTAAAACAGGGTATATTTTTTTCTCAATAATACCATGTTCCTGAAGTTCGTTTAACTGAATATTGAGCGCACGCCTTGATGCAGCCGGCATTGCTCGTTGCAGATCACTTGGTCTAATAATACCTTCATGAATAAGATTGATCAAAGTAGGTTTCCATTTCCCGCCTATAATTTCGCTTGTAATCTCTAAACCACAGGAGTACTCTTTTTCAATTTTTCTCTCGTACATAAATCAAATTTATTTTAGTTTTCAGTTCAACTGCGTTTTCTTTAAACAGATTCAAATGCATTATTCTGGCCTATACTATGGCAATATTGCGTCTTTCACAAAGACTGAAAGTATGTAAATAACTATTGCAAAGATAATTATTACCGCCCAAAACAAACGCCTTTATTAAGTTTGAGAAAAACATCCTATTTGAAAGGAATTTCTGTGATATATTAGTATATTCGAAAAATATAAATTAAGGATTTTTTTAAAGACTAACACCTGCAAAAGCATCAATTTTTAAATTATGAAAATTAAAACCTTAAATGTTACCTTTATGGTAATCGCTTATTTAATTTCTATCCCGCTCCAAGGATTTTTTTGGGCAATTATAGGACTTAAAACACACTATCTTTTACTCTTGTTTTCTCATTTTATTTTCTTCTTTTTTTTAGTATACCTATTTACGGGCACCTTAATTATCGATTTCAACAACGACAAAGACACGCTTACATTGGAGTGGGATAAAAAACCTATCTATACTAAAATAGAAAACCAGGTCATTCTTCTATCCGAAATTAAAAGTTGGAAATTTTTTAATGGTCGTGGTGCTGACAGGTTAAAAATATACTTTAATAATGGCGAGTCCTTAATAATAGATTTTAATAATTTGATAGACCTTAGAGAAAATTCTAAAAAAGTAGACCAATTACTCTTTTTTCTAAATACTAAAAATAGTAGACAGCAATTGGCTTAGCTACTGTAACCCTAACCTTCAAAACCTTATAAAAAAACCACCCAAAACCATGTATCGTACCCCTATTACTCCACCCATTTGCTTTTATAAACAAACAACGAATACATTTGTGAATCCTAAAAATTTACTATCTGTCTTTACCCTCTTATTGTTGTTTTTCTTCTCCTGTACTATTCAGGCGCAAAGCTTTGGTAAGACCATGAAGGATAGTTTAATGCTGTACAATAAAATGCTTTCGCAAAAACAAATGCAGGAGGATCTTAGAACTCTCCTTGCGATAAATGAAAAAGCAAATTCCGGTTTATACCAATACCGTTCTAAAAAACAAATAGACCATATTTACAACAGTGCCATTAAAAGTATTAAAAAGCCCATGAGCACTATCGAATTTTACAAAATAATGCTTCGTCTGTCTGATTATGAAGGAAGTTTACACAATTACACCATTCCTGATCTCGGTTTAATCAATTTTCTGAACAGACAAAAATCATTTTTCCCTTTTCCTCTGGTCTATATTAACGGACAAATTATTTTTGACGGTCAATCATCGGATATACCTCCCGGCTCAAGAATAAAAAGTATAAACGGAATAAATGACGTACAATTAATGCGCTCTTTCTACAAATATTATACAACAGATGGTCATCATGCTACCCAAAAATTATCGGCCAGCGTAAATAAATCGTTTGGGCTGAACTACCTGCTCGAATATGGTCTTTGTGATGAGTTTGTTATAGAATACAGCGCACCAAAATCTGAATCTCTAAAAAAAACAGTGCTTCGCTCAGTAACGCTGAAGGAAAGAACAGCCAACCTTAAAAACAGGTTTAGTGCTCCGGTTACTGATTTACTAGATTATAAAAAACAGCCTCCCTATAGCTTTCGTATGATCAATCCGACCTTAGGTTTGTTGAATCTAAGATTTTTTGGTATGGCCTATGGATCAGACGATCCTAAGTTCAAACCGTATGTTCGATTTTTGGATAGCATTTTTACAGAACTGGACAAAAACAAAGTTGCTAATCTAATCATTGATGTTAGAAATAATCCGGGAGGAAGTGATCCTAACTTTGAACAGCCTGTAATGTACCTCACCGATAAACCCTTCAAGGAAAATGTAAAGGCTACTATCATATTCGACCCTAATGTTTTACCTCTCGAAAAGTATTTTTGGGGTACCTCAACTTCAGAACGAATGGATAGTACTGCTCTAAAAGCAGGAAAAGAGTATCTAAAGTCACTGTATCCGGTTTTCGAAAACAAAATAAGCTTCCAGAACCAGAAATACAATCCGGTTTATCACCCTAAATCACCGCTATTTAAAGGCAAGCTTTATCTTTTGATTAATGAAAATGTGGCATCAGCTGCTTCCCATTTTGCTTCTCTGGTAAAAGCTTATGTGGATAATGTTACCATAGTAGGTCTGGAAACAGTTGGAGGTTATTACGTTCATAATGGACATTCACCATTGGTTTACGAACTTCCTAACTCAAAAGTAAAAACACAATTTTCAATTGTAAATGTCGTACAGGATGCACCTAAAAAAGAGAACCAGCCAGAAGGTCACGGTATTATGCCTGACTATGAAGTATGGCCTTCTTTAGACGACTTTTTTCAGCAAAAGGACACACAAATGGAATTTGTTCTTAAGCTTATTGCTAAATAGAAGCTTGATATCGTACGCGGATGAGACGGATTCGCCAAGGAGAAAACGCGGATTAATATGGATTTTTTTTATTTTTAGTAGATAAGCATATCGTTTTTTCAATAGCAATACTCATTGTTAAAACTGCTGATTTATTCGAATAAGTAAACAGGCAATTATGTTGGAGTTTGTCTCTATTCCAACGTAATTGCCTGTTTTGTTGTTTTCTTTAACTTTCTGGATGCAATTAGTTTTAACACATAGTTTTATGTATCCTTCCGGCTACTATTCCTGCGTACTTTACATAAACCTTTGCGATCTTTGCGGTTAAAAAACAGTCCAAAATCTACTATTCCGGACTGATAAATGGATAATACTTTTCGTCTATAATAGGTTCAATTCCAAAGAAATCATTCAGAACCGATTCGGCAGTACAAAAAGCACCTTCTACCCAGGCCTGATCATTTGAATAGGTTTCTCCAACGATAAAAATATCGCAATCTGCTTTTGGAACCAGTTGTGAAGGTTTTCTAATTTTTCGTTGTACATCACCCAGATTATAGTGTGATTTATAGGCATGATATCCTGCATTAAAAGGAGGCAATGACCAGTCCATATATCTCGTTTCTAAAGGTTCGGGTACGGCCGAATAATCAGTCTGTGGTCCAAAATGTAATGCTGCCAGTTGCGAGCGAAGCATTTTGACCATTACCGGAGTGGCTAAACGAGGTCCTTCGAGCGTCTGGCAATCTCTGGACTCCGGAGTTTCGCGTGTTCCATGAGGGCCGAGTTCTAAAGCTTTCCAAAATGTGGTGTACTGAATGTCGTCATAACTGGCCAAAATACCATACACTTTTTCCCCTTTTTGATTGATGGCGTTATCACCAAAATATACCACTTGTCGGATCGGCATATCGGTAATACTTGGGCCAATGGTATCTAATTCGGCTATAGCTGAGATTTGCTTTTCTTCTTTAAAAGTCAGACGTTCCTGAATCGCATTTTCTACCGCAGCTATAAAACTGGCCTTATCGTTAAACGATGTCGCAATAATAACCGGATTTTTTGCTGATTCTATTGCTTTCAAATAATTAGACGGAAATTTTTCTTTTTTCAGTTTAGCAATTCCTTCCTGCGTTAAAAAGTAACTGGTTAGTTTGGCAGGATAAGTTGGGCTTCCGGCTTCGGTTGTTCTCCACCATGGTGTAGTGAAAAACATCCCAATTTTATAGGAAGGTTCCATAATTACAGATTCCAGATAGAGCTGTACTTCTTCATGGTTTAATATGTCCTGACCTTCATCATCTGTATAACGTGTTGCCTGAGCTACCAGTTCAATGGATGCGCGAGGCATGGCAAGAAACGCAGCATCACATATTTTACTATCGGCAAGTTTATCAGGAGTTGCACGTTTTGCGGTTGTAAAACGAATCCCTTCCTTAGTATGCAGAATCGAACGTAATCGGGTATCCGGAAAATAATTCAGCGTTATTCCTTTTTGTTTGGCTAGTTTTTCAACTTCATCGAATAAGGCAACAAATAAGCTGGAATATCCTTTTACCAGCGTTTTATATTCTGTTCCCGGCGTAAACTCGTCATTAACATTAAACGACTGGGCACTATGACTATTTACTACATTGGAGCTATAGCCGTTACCATCTGCCAGATAGCCAAATCCTTCTTGTCCAAGTCTGTCATAAGCAAGATTCCAATATCCAATATCCTTTAGTAAATCTCCTCTTTGAAAGATGGAACTGTCCGGCATGTCAATCTCGATCTTTCCATTCTCATAAAACTTACACCATTCTCTACGGGTAACAGGACCTGACGTTGCTGTAATTGCTACAGATTGTATGGTGGTGAATCCATCATCCGGCGGAGCATCTTCACCATAATTATTAGTAAAATAAGGAGCCGGCTGATTCGAATTAACATCTGAGACATACATGTTCTTGGTACGCAAAGACATTAAAGGATCAGCTGATTCGTTAAATTCAACTGAATCTTTCTTTAAATCCAGTTTCTCTATCGTTTTTGTGACTACACGATGTCCTGCTCCTTGTGGAGTGCCGTCCCAATATGAATATCGCATACCGCCCAATTCCAGATACGAATTGTCTTTGTTGTCTTTATAATGCCACGTACAAACGCGTGCTCCCGCCTCTCTGGTTCCCGGATTTTTTTTAGAAAAATCATATTTTCCCCAGTCGTAGAGTTCTAATACATCGCCTTTAACCAGCATTTTTTCATTTTTGTCGCGTTTGGATTTCCCATCCAATAATCTCCACGCTGTATAGAGTCCGGCGGCACCGGCTCCAAAAATAGAGTATGTTTTCTTGGTCATGATTTTATTTTTTTAATTTTTTTATTGCTTTTCATTAGTTGTTTTACTCATTCCCCAGCCTTTCCATTTGCTGTGCCAGATCTTTTTGAGGAATTACAATTTCTACCAGAGTTGGCAGATCTGTTTTTTGTTTCAGTTTAAGAAGTACTTCGTCTAATTCTTTGACGGTTTTAGCACGGTAGCTCTTTGCTCCAAATGCTTTGGCAAGTGCCTGATAGTCCCAATTTGGAAGAATATCAAATTCATCAAACTTATGAGACGAACCTTCTTTAAATGAGTCCATGTCTACATATACCTGCTCTATAGCATAAACGCCATTGCTCATCACGAAGATTACAGAGTTGATGTTGTATTTTACAAGGGTAGAAAGTGACTGTGCCACCATCATAAAACCACCGTCACCCGCGATAGTCCATGCTTGTTTACCACTTCCTAACTGAGCTCCGGAAGCAGCACCGGTTTCAAAACCAATACACTGCCAGGCAGCGGAAGAAATAAAGGCATTCTTAGATAATCCGTACATATTGGTGGCTACGTACATCGACGAGCTGACCCCAAAAGTGAACACGATATCGTCCAGCATTTTTTGTTTTTCCAGAAAATAAGTGGCTCTCTCAAAAAAGCGGTTAAATGTTATCACTTCAGGAGTTTTATTATATTTTTGGTCTGAGTTAGATCGCCATGGTTCCGGAAATTTTGGCTGAGCCGGAGCTATTATTTTTAAAGGATATCCAGAAGCTTTTTTAAAGCGTTCGGTTAACCCTTCGATAAAGTCTTTCAACGTTACACCGGTATAAGTAAAATAACCAACTCGCATTTCCTGCGTGGTCGCCTGAATCATATTCGAAAACTTATTTTCTACCAACCATAAATAATCATCGGTAATAATCGTTCCTAAAGACAAAATACAGTCGGAAGCTTCAACCAATTTTATGACCTCGGGTATTGAAGCCTGATCGGAATAGGTCCCAATAAATTTATCTCCTTTTTCATCCAAAACCGTTTTCCCGAGTGAAGTTGTGGTATACAACATTCCACTTGCTTTAATAAGTTCTTCTAACTGTTTTGTTAAATTATGTCGCAAAAGTTCTACTCCCGCAAAAATCAAAGGTGTTTTTGACTGGCTAATTTGTGTCCAGGCCTGAGAAACAGCATTCTCAAGTTCTGCAGCTTCACTTTTTATAATTTGAGGTTCTAATTTTTTGCCGGAAGGTTTCGGGCAAGGTTCGCCCCACACCTCTTTATAACATGCAATATATACAGGACGCTGATGTGTAAGTGCTGCAATAATTAATTTATCGATTTTTTCAGGGGCATCTACAGAACTGCTCAGGGTTTCAGCCGCAACGGTCACTCTTTCAAAAATTTCCTGATCGGCATTGAGGTTACCAGTCGAGTGATGGTAAAGCACATTGTACATACTTCCTATTTGTCTTGCATCTGCTCCAGGTGTAGCACTAATTACAACCACAGGGCTACGCTCGACGTAAGCTCCGGCAATAGCATTCAATGCACTATAAGTACTTACTCCATATTGCAGAGATACCGCCCCCAAGCCTCGGGTACGTGCGTAAGCATCGGCCGCATAAGAAGCATCTAATTCGTTTGAAGTTCCAATCGTTTTAATTCCCTCAAAATCTTCCAGAGCCTGTGTAAAATGTTTTACATAGTCGCCCGGAATCTGAAAGATCTCGGTAACATTTAATTGTTTGAGTCGGGTGAGCAGATAATCTGCAACTGTAAAATCTTTTGTAGGTTTCATTTTTTTTGCTATTCTAAATTAGGAGTTGTTTTTGTTTTGGTAGTAGCGGTCTTCGCTTTTATTCTTTTAAAGCTATCTCCGGTTTTTATTTCATTATAAAATTACCAGTCTGCCAGAATTCAAATCAAAAAAAAGGTATGAGTGGCGAATTTTTATCCATGAGAAACCCAAATAACAGTATGAGGTCATTTTTTGTATGTTGAGGCAGCTTTGAATGGTCTGCTTCAAATATTTTCAGGTCTTTTTGAAACTAAAAAGTGCTTCAAAGCTCCATCACAAAAACATATCATACTGTAAAACAAACAAATAGACTTAAAAAACAAACTTTTTTGCCTTTTCCATATTAAAACTTTAATAGTATTTGAAAATTCTGACGTTTCTTTTTTCTAAAAAAATGAAATCAAATTTCAACACAACAGTTAAGTAACTGAAAATTAACCATTTAGAAAACTAAAAGTTATTTAAAAAAAGGTATTTTTACGCTGTTTTGATATCCTAATGTTTTTCTAACTTAGATCTTCTATAAGCCCTAGTTTTAAGTACAAATCTAAATTTAAGCCGGGAAACACTTCTTTTTACCTTTCAATCTGCGCCTCAGAGCTATCTCTTTTTAGCCTATTTATACAGTTTTTCTACAAGCGAAATATCACGAAAAAAAGCCAAAAACATCAGTACTGCTTTTAAAAAGGCAGAGATTTGAATTGCCCTTTCTTAACGAATTTCAAAATATATTAAAACTTTCCACAAGATGATTTTTGAAGTTATTCAGATAATTACAGAACAAGTCAACAACTACCTCGAAGAAATCGGGTTGGAAAAAACGATTGTGCCTGAAAATATTGCTTTTTTAGAGTCACAAAATGAAGCCATAGGTACCAATTTAGATGATAAAGTAGCGCTTACCCTCATCAACTTAGATCAGGAAGCTACTTTAAAAAACTTTCCCAACCATATTGTCGAAAGCACTAAAACAGTTTATCGAAACAGTGTTATCAACTTAAATCTGTATTTGCTTTTTAGTGCCAACAGAACGGCGTACATCAATTCTCTTAATGATATTTCGAAAATCATTGCCTTTTTTCAGGGGAAAAACCTGTTTACACAAGCCAATACAATTTACAACAGAAATAATGTTGCCATGGCCAATATTGACAACTTCAGATTTACGGTGGAACTCTATACTCCCACTTTTGAGGAACTGAATTACATCTGGGGAACTCTGGGTGGTAAACAGCTCCCTTCGGCTTTATACAAAGTAAGCATGATACAAATCGAACGCAATATTGCACAAAGCGAAGGACCGCTTATCAGTAAAATTAAAGGTATAACCAAAACAAGCGAACAATCATGAGTTTTAATGTTATATATGGATTGTTATTTGAAGTAACTTTTTTTCACAACTATTTCCTGAATAGCGGTGAAAGCAGCTTTGCCGGCATGTCAGCTGATGATAAAGAAAAAATGCTGCAAAAATTCAGCATTGATTCCTTTATCTCTGTAACACCAACTCTGGAAACTCAAACTGTACTTAGAAACTACAAAATGATATTCAAAAAAAACAAAACGGGTTTCAATATCTATATTAAAGTCAAAGAAACAAATGACATTGATCCTTTCATAAAAGTCCCTGCAGATTTGAATCTGAACTTTATGATTTCTATCAACGACTATCAGTTTGAGAATTATACCGATCTCGCTTTTACAACCGATCAGTTATTTCTGTTTAGCAACGTCAAACCATCAAGCGAACCGGTTACGTTTGAATATTTACCTAAAATAAACGACAACAAACTAATTTCCAATGCCTATTTAGTCTCTAAAGAAACCTCTGCTAATTTAATTTCGACCCTACAGCCGTTTGAAAAACCAGGTGTTTTTGGACTTATTTCGCTGCAACTGCAAGGCGATAATGTATCAGAGAATATTGTAGACAATACGGGGCAAATAGTAAGTCCAAATTTTAAAATTCATTTTGACAATCGAAAAACACTTTGGAAATATATCAACCGTAAAGCTGCAACTCAGATCGAAACCAATACTGCAAAACCATTAACACTTTCCGGTTTTGTCGAAATTGACCCACTTACCGATTTTACACCGGCAGAACCGGTAAACAGCCACTACCCTAATCCATCTGTAAAATCAATAACAAAATTCAATGGTGATTACTACTCAGAAATATTTATTTAATAATTAAAAACAATTAATCATGGCAACAACTTACAAAACACCCGGGGTATATGTCGAGGAGATCGTAAAATTTCCTCCTTCCGTTGCCCAGGTAGAAACAGCGATTCCCGCTTTTATTGGTTATACAGAAAAAGCGACAAACAAGATTAATGGAGATTTGAAATTAAAACCAACCAGAATTACCTCTCTTCTGGAATACGAACGCTTTTTCGGCTTTGCAAAACCAGAAACCACCATTAGTATAACAATTAATGATGTTTCGACAGACAGTGGAGATACTCGTTCTATTATTGTAGATCAGCCCACTTCAAAACAGCCCTTTTTGATGTATTATTCTCTGCAATTATTCTTTGCAAATGGTGGTGGTCCCTGCTACATTGTTTCGGTAGGTCGCTATGGAGATGATTTAGATGATGCAGATTCAGCTGTTACGACAATTAACAACAGCACTGCACTGAATAACGGATTATTGGAAATCGAAAAAGTAGACGAACCAACTTTACTTTTGTTTCCGGACGCTACAAACGTATCCGGAATAACAATTACGGATTTCTACGGCTTATACAACAATGCTTTAACGCAATGTAAAAATCTTCAGGACAGATTCACTTTAATTGATACGTTAAATTATGACGCGACAAGTCCGACAGATACCAATGTAGACGATTTAAGAAACGAAATTAGTTCTGAAAAAGATACCATTAAATACGGAGCTGTTTATTATCCACACTTGGAAACGATTCTGGATTATGCTTTTGATGCCAGTAGAATTACTTTAAAACACTATTCTTATACCGCAAAAGCATATGACAAAATCGCTGCAGGATTAGTCCCTATAGAAGACCCTGCGACCGGAATTACTGCTACGGTAACCAAATTAATTAGTGAACCAGTTGCGGGTGATATCGCCGGTCAGTATAGTGATTTGTTTTTACAGATGTACAGCAATAATGCCACTGGTTTTGATTTAGGCGGAACCTTTGTGAGCAATCCAACCAAAAAAACGGCTTTCTTAAACAAGCTAAACCCTTTACTGGCTTCTCTTCAGGAATTATCTGCATTGAGAAATTCGTTGAATGATGAAGCCAATGCAGCCATCAGCACCATCTCAGATGAAGATCCGGGAATTGCGAATACGATCTCTACTACCCTGAATACTTTCAATTTAATTTTTACAGCTACCAATAAAATTGATTCTGTCTATAAAAACTTAATCGCATTAAAGAAAAAAATTCAGGATGAAAACATTACAGCTAAACTGCTAAAAATTATATCTACTGACGCTGTGAGTTTTGACAAGGAACTAAAAAAACTGGTTATCTATACACCGCTGAATGTTCAAACAGGAATTAGCGGACTTACCAATAACTTTTCGGGTATTGCTGCTGCACTTACTGCACTATTAAATGCCATTAAATCTGTTGATGGAAAAGATTTGAATAACGGAGAACTAAACGGCAGAAAATTAAGTGCTCTTGAGGCTGTTGACAATGCCACTTACAATAAAATTCTTACCGAGATCTATAACCTGCCAATAACACTTCCGCCAAGTTCTGCTATTGCCGGAGTTTATGCCCGAGTAGATAAAGACAGAGGGGTATGGAAAGCTCCTGCCAATGTAAGTCTGAACTATGTGATAAAACCAACCGTTAAAATCACCAACACCATTCAGGACAACTTAAATGTGGATACCGTTGCGGGTAAATCTGTCAATGCAATCAGAAGTTTTACAGGAAAAGGAACTCTTGTTTGGGGATCCAGAACACTGGCAGGAAACGATAACGAATGGCGTTATGTTCCGGTTCGACGTTTCTTTAATATGGCCGAAGAATCCATCAAAAAAGCGACCGAACAATTTGTATTTGAGCCTAACGACGCGAATACCTGGATACGAGTAAGAGCTATGATCGAAAATTTCCTGATTCTTCAATGGAGAGCCGGAGCATTGGCCGGAGCCAAACCTGAACAGGCTTTTTATGTTAGAATCGGATTGGGGCAAACCATGTCGGCAATAGATATTCTTGAAGGCCGAATGATTATCGAAATCGGAATGGCAGTAGTTCGTCCGGCAGAATTCATCATACTTCGTTTTTCTCACAAAATGCAGGAATCTTAATTAAATATCAACATTAAAAAAATATAAATCATGAGCTATCCGCTATCAAAGTTTCATTTCTCAGTTGACTGGGGTGGAACAAAAATAGGATTTACAGAAGTTTCGGGATTAGATGTAGAAACTGAGGTTATTGAATACCGTCAGGGAGCAAGTCCCGAGTATAGTAAGATCAAAATGCCGGGCATGCAGAAATTCTCCAACATCACACTGAAAAGGGGAACTTTTAAAAGTGATAATGAGTATTATGCCTGGTGGAATACGGTAAAACTAAACACCATAGAAAGAAGGGACATTACCATCAAATTACTGGATGAAGAACACAATCCTGTAGTAACCTGGAAAGTAAAAAATGCATGGCCTACCAAAATTCAGTCGACCGATTTAAAAGCCGACGGAAATGAAGTAGCGATTGAATCTATGGAATTGGTTCACGAAGGTTTATCCATCCAAAATGACTAATCATGGCTAATTATTATCCACCTGTCGGTTTTCATTTTTTAGTGGAGTTCCAGGGGCTTGGTTCAAAAGAAAAGGACCATCAGTTTCAATCGGTCTCCGGCTTGTCCGTCGATATCGAAACCGAGGAAATTGCCGAGGGTGGAGAAAACAGATTCAAGCACAAACTTCCGGTAAAGACAAAATATCCAAACCTGACTTTAAAGAGAGGAATACTGATTGATTCTGCGGTTATTGACTGGTGCAGGGATGCTATCGAAAATTTTTCATTCAAACCTGTAAACCTGACTGTCAAACTGCTCAATCCCGAACATAAACCTTTGGTTTCATGGAATGTGGTTCACGCCTATCCTGTAAAATGGTCGGTTGAAGATTTTAATGCTGAAGAAAGTAAGCTCGTTATCGAAAATTTTGAGCTTACCTACAATTATTTCACCGTAATCAAAAGTTAATTATGCCCATAGAGATAAAAGAGCTTCACATTAAAATAAACGTGAACGAAGGATCTAAACCGGCAGCTTCTCCCAGTGCTCCAAAAAGCAAGGGTGAAGATCCGGTAGCGGAATGTGTCGAACAGGTATTGAAAATCATCGAACGCAAAAAAGAGCGATAAATCATGGCAGGAGAACTCGAAAAATTAAAAGTTGTTGCTTACAGTGACCCGCAATTTAACAACAAAATTGCCGATGGTAAATTTTCTACACTAATGAACCCGGAAAAATATACCTATCACTATAAGATTGAGAAAGATGAAACTCAGGCGTCCGGGACGAGTACAGTGTCTCCTAAGTTCAACAAAAAACTACCGGAAAATCTGGAACTCGATTTTGTTTTTGACCGATCCGGAGTAATCGATGGCTCTCCAAGTGTGAACAAGGGGATCATTGACGACATTGAAAAATTTAAAAAAGTCATTTTAGATTACAATGGAGACGAGCACAAACCCAATTACCTGATTATTTCCTGGGGAACATTGCTTTTCAAAGGGGCTTTAACCGAAATGGATATAGAGTTCAAACTCTTTAAACCGGACGGAACTCCAATCAGAGCCATTGCAAAAGCAAAATTTCAGGGTTTTGTCGAAGATAAACTAAGGGCAGCAAAAGAGAACAATAAATCTCCGGATCTGACTCATTACAGAATTGTAAAAGAAGGTGATACCCTGCCTTTGATGACCTTTTACATTTATGGGGATTCAAAGTATTATCTCGAAGTCGCCAGAGTCAATAACATTGTCAATTTCAGAAAATTAAAAACGGGGCAAAAACTATTTTTTCCTCCTTTACAAAAACAATCCTGATGAACAACAGCGGAGTCATACAGACCAGTAAAAGTGCCGATTTAGTAACGCATAAAATTTTAGTTGAAGGGGAAGAACTGTCTAAAACCTATCAGGTAAAAAGTATTGTGGTACAAAATGAGGTCAATCGGATTCCTATGGCTCAAATTGTTCTGACAGACGGAGAAGCTTCTGAAAGAGATTTCAAACTAAGCAATGAAGATTTATTGATTCCCGGGAAAAAAATCGAAATCACTGCCGGTTATCACAACGATGAAGAAACCATTTATAAAGGAATTATCATTAAACATGCTATTAAAATAAAAGGTGGTGCGTCTTTGCTGATTATCGAATGCAAGGATGAAGCGGTAAAACTTACAATTGGCAGAAAGAGCAAGTATTTTTATGATGTAAAAGACAGTGATGTTTTTGAAGAAATTATAGGTACCTACGGGTTAGAAAAAGACGTCGAAGCTACTAATTTCAGTCATAAAGAACTCGTTCAGTACAATACTTCCGATTGGGATTTTATCGTTTCGAGAGCGCAGGCCAATGGCAAGCTTTGTTTTGTAGAGAACGGAAAAATAACCGTCAGTAAACCCAATCTAACCTCAGCAGCTGTTGAGACAGTAACTTTTGGAGCTTCTTTACTGGATTTTGATGCCGAAATTGATGCCCGAAATCAGTTTGCCAAAGTGTCTTCGTACAGCTGGGATTACACTAATCAGGAGCTGGTCGAAATTGAAGCGAGTGATCCTGGTGTGAGCCTAAACGGCAATCTTACGGCTTCTGATTTGTCTGAAACTATTGAACTTGAAAATCTGGAATTGCGTCACGGTGGTACCATTACCGAAGTTCAGTTACAGGATTGGGCCGATGCCAAATTACTGTTTCAGCAATTGTCTAAAATCCGCGGAAGAGCCAAATTTCAGGGTATTCCTGCCGTGAAACCGAATACGATCATCACGCTTGAAGGTGTTGGTGACCGCTTTAACGGAAAAGCCTACATCACCGGAGTTTTTCACGAACTGACGGAAGGAAACTGGACCATCGATGCTCAATTCGGATTAAATCCGGAGTGGTTCTCCGAAACTTACGACATTCATACGCCAACAGGTTCCGGAATCATCCCGGCCATAAAAGGACTTCATGCCGGAATTGTAACGCAGCTCGAAGGCGACCCCAATGGTGAAGACCGGATTCTGGTAAAAATTCCCATCATCAACAATGAAGAACAGGGGATTTGGTGCCGGGTAGCTTCGCCAGATGCAGGGGAAAACAGAGGTGTGTTTTTCAGACCCGAAATAGAAGATGAAGTTATTATTGGTTTCGTCAACGAGGACCCAAACAACGCCATCGTTTTAGGAATGCTCCACAGCAGCGGAAAACCTGCTCCGATCACAGCTTCTGACGACAATCACAAAAAAGGAATTGTCACCCGAAGTGAAATGAAAGTAATGTTTGATGACGAAAAAAAGTCAATCGGAATTGAAACTCCTGCAGGCAAAAAAATAACCCTTGATGAAGATAAAGGTGTTATCGTTATTGAAGATGAAAATTCGAATGTGATTACCATTGACAGTAAGGGGATCAAAATGGAAAGTGCCGGAAACATTGAAATAGTCGCATCAGGCGATGTTAAAATAGAGGGAACCAATGTATCCTTAAAAGCCACAGCGCAATTTAAAGCGGAAGGAAGTGCCGGCGCAGAATTATCCTCCGGCGCAGTAGCCATTGTAAAAGGAAGCATCGTACAAATAAATTAACCCTTTGGGTATAATTTAAAAAAATGTTTTAACACATAGAGACATAGATTTTATGCCACAATTAAAGATAGTTTAAAAAAATCAAGATTTCTTCACATAGCTCTACGACAGCACTATGCGATAGTATTAAAAGTGAAACGTCTTTTTTATGGATACAGAACCTATGTTACTATGTGTTAAAATGAATTACACTCAGCGGGTTAAATTAATCCCGAATGTATTCAATATAGTACAATTTCATCGTCCTATTTTAATATTACATCGGTATTGTATCAAAAAATATTGAACTGAAATATAAATAAAATTGGTAGAAAATCATGGGAGCACCAGCCGCCAGAATTACAGATATGCACGTTTGCCCGATGGTTACCGGAACGGTTCCGCATGTAGGAGGGCCTATCTTACCTGCCGGTTCGCCAACCGTATTAATTGGCGGAGTTCCGGCCGCATGTGTCGGAGACATGGCTACCTGCACAGGTCCTCCTGATACCATTGCTGCAGGTTCGTCGACCGTTTTGATTGGAGGAAAACCTGCCGCACGAATGGGTGATTCAACCGCGCATGGCGGTACAATAGTAGCCGGATTAGCAACCGTTTTAATTGGTTAATTATGGAAACAGAACAAGCCTTTTTGGGAACCGGATGGAGTTTCCCTCCGGAATTTAAAAAAACAACTAAAGCTGCAGTAATGATTTCTGACGAAGAAGACATTAAGAGCAGTCTGGAAATTTTATTGTCAACCAAAATAGGAGAACGCATTATGCTTCCTCAATACGGCTGCAATGTCGATGAACTCCTTTTTGATCCTTTAAGCACAACCTTAAAAACTTATGTGGCTGAACTAATAAGAACCGCCATTTTGTACCACGAACCCCGAATTGATGTAGAAAAAATCGACATCAGCCAGGGAGATGATCTAAATGGTGAATTGTTAGTGGCTTTAGATTATAAAGTAAGAGCTACCAATTCCAGAACTAATATGGTATATCCTTTCTACAAACAAGAAGGAACTAATATTTAAGAATATTATGTGTAACAACAGCGACCATACAAACGATATAGTATTTAAAAGAAATGGCACCGATCAGGGCGACCGCCTGAACAGTATTCTTGATCCTGGCAATTTAAAACTCCATGACTTTGATATTGAAGACTGGTTTCTTTTTACCTATAACTTTGCCAAACAAGTAAAGTTTTTTGAAACGACCAACAGCAAAAAAGCATCCGGTGACTGGCAGGTGATTTTTGATCATTTTGGTTTTTCACAAACTGACATTCCTTTCAGAAAAGACAAAACCTATGCTACGCTAAAACAAAGCATTTCAGAAATACTGCGCAATATTGAGTTTGAAGGTACTCTAACGCCGCATATGACTCTTTTTATATGTTTCTTAAAGCTGTTGGAATTATCTAAAGCACGCTTTAATTTAATCACCAAAAAACACCTTGATTTCTTTTATAAAGATATTTTACAAATCGAAAAGCTTCCTGCAAAAGCAGATCAGGTATATGTTATTTTTGAACTAGCCAAAAAAAGTACCGAGGAACAAATTGCAGCGCAAACCCAGTTAGATGCCGGAAAAGATGCCCAGGGCAACAAACTCATTTATAAAACTAATGAAGAACTAATCGCCAATAAAGCTCAGATTACAGCCCTTAAAAGTGTTTACAACGATATTAAATTAGGTCAAATCAAAGTAAGTCAGGTGGCAAATTCTCTTGACGGACAAGGAGAAAGTCTGAAAGAAGAATATAAATACTGGCTGCCATTTGGCTATACGTCTAATGAAGAAAAATATACCGAACTCAAAGCCGCCAGACTTGGCTTTGCCATCGCTTCCCCTTTATTGCAATTAAAAGAAGGAGAAAGAAATATTGATATTACCATCACCTTCAATGAAGCCTTTGATTTTACCATCGAACCCTTCACCGAACCAATCACGGTCAATGACCTTGCAGAGAATATCAGTATTTTTTGCAGCGGTGAAAAAGAATGGCTTGGTCCTTTCAGAATTAGTGAAGCCGCTGCCACCTCCGGTATTTTAGGAAATCAATTGCGATTGGTCTTTCAGATTTCAAAAGATACTCCTTCCATTGTCAATTACGATCAAAAAAAACTGGGAGAATCTTTCACAGATACCGACCCCATTATCCGTTTTTTAATTCGTACCGAAGATAAGAAAGGACATTATTTGTTTAGAAATCTGGTTACCAAAACCATCAGTACCCTAAATATAAAAGTAGATGTTAAAGATGTCAAATCTTTGTTATTGGAAAGCGATACCGGTGTATTAAATGTGGCCAAACCTTTCTATCCGTTTACGACACAGCCTACCAGCGGTTCTGCCTTTTTGATTAATTATCCGGAGATCTTTTCGAAAAAATGGAAAAATATAGATGTCAAAATAAATTGGAAAAACACACCCAAATCTTTTAAAACACATTACAAAGCATACAAAACGAAATATCTTGATACCACAATAAGCCAGACTCTTTTTCTTAGCGGAATGTTTCTGGAACAAGTTGTAGAAGAAGTTGCTGTAAATCAGCCTGAAGATCCACAACCCACAATCGATGCTGTTGTAATAAATACTCCGCCAAGAAGTATTCCGATTCTAAACACAAAAGACTCCGATCTAATTGTAGAATCAGATGAATATTTTAAAGGTACTGTATCGATACTAAACAAAGAAAACTGGGAAAGCAAAAGTACCAACACTGTTTTGTTTACTCTAAAAGATGCCTCTTATGTAACGGAATTCTCTCTGGCAGGAAACAGTTATGATATCGATAAAAGCGGTCCGATCCGATTGACATTGAACCAGTCGTTATTGCACTCCTTGTATCCGAAAATATATACGCTCGCCATCATGAGCAAAAATCCGGAAACACTGATTCCGAACGAAGCTTACACTCCATTTATCGAAACGATCAGTTTGAATTATACGGCAGAGGAAACCGCCGATTTTACCCATCAAACGGAGACAGAATATCAGGCTGAACGAATAAAATTATTTCAAGAAGCCCCTTTTGGTCAAAGTAAAGAACATTCTTATTTGAAGAATCTGGCCAGACAAAAAGGAGTTGTTGACGCTAATGCAGCTATTACAAGCCGTTTGGTTCCTGATTATTGTAATGGAGGTGAATTTTACATAGGCCTTGAAGAAGCAGAAAACTTACAACAGATTACCTTATTGATCCAACTACTGGAAGGAAGCGAAAATCCGCTTGCTAAATCCTTTGTCGGAAGAGAAAAAATAGAATGGTTTATACTCTGTGACAATCATTGGAAAAATATTGAAAATGAGATTCTGGGCAATTCAACAGATAATTTTTTAAAGTCAGGAATCCTGAAATTTGCTATTCCGAAACAAGCAACCAAAAACAATACTTTATTTCCGGATAACCT
Organism: Flavobacterium collinsii; assembly: GCF_902804485.1. GTDB lineage: Bacteria > Bacteroidota > Bacteroidia > Flavobacteriales > Flavobacteriaceae > Flavobacterium > Flavobacterium collinsii. The sequence goes on from NZ_CADCST010000077.1 coordinate 155,282, forward strand.
GATTTGGGTAAGGGCTAAAATGCATAAAGCCTATGATGCGATCTGCAAAGTAATCGACATCAAAACACAGGTGGTCACTGCCGAATTTTTTAACAACGGTAATGATTTGTCGCATTTAGAAAAGGGACTGCCTGCCGAAACCATTTCTAAACTTATTACCCGAATAACACAGGTTAAAAGTGTCGAGCAGCCTTTTAATTCTTTTAACGGAAAAGCACTGGAATCAGATGAGACCTATTACAAACGTGTAAGCGAACGTCTGCGTCATAAAAACAGAGCGATCACACTCTGGGATTACGAACATCTTATTCTTCAGGAATTTCCTCAGGTTTTCAGAGTAAAATGCCTCAATCATACCAATAATGAAACCGAGTCTTTTCTCTCACCCGGAGATGTGACCCTTATAGTCGTTCCGGATATTATAAACAAAAACGTATTTGATCTTTATGAACCCAGAGTAAATACAGCAACTTTAAATAAAATTCGGCATTATGTCAGTGGTTTAAACAGTATGCATGTAGAAGCTTCTGTCATTAATCCGGAATACGAAAAGGTAATTATAAAACTAAATGTCAAGTTCTACCCCGAATACGATGAGAATTTCTATAAGAAACAGCTTAATCAGGACATTACGAAATTCTTATCCCCATGGGCATTTGACACCACTCAGGACATCCTTTTTGGAATTGAATTGCACCGAAGCACTATAATTGATTACATCGAAAAATTATACTATGTCGACTATCTGGCAGAACTGGAAATGGCCAAGCTCAAAGACAATACAGAATCTGAAAATCCAAGCGATCCGGCTTATCTGGCAACGCTCGAATTTTTATCGGTCTTGTCGCCGTCTAATCCAAAACGCATTTTGGTATCCGTAAAAAACCATATCATTTCGACAGAGATAAAAACTTGCAAAATATCTAATACTCAATCTGAAGAGACATGTCAATATTAAATCCAAATAGTACAATTCCGAAAAAGGTTGCTACCGAAGATGACCTGGATTTTTTCTATCTCAGAAAAAAAGGTATTGAGTATATCGAACAGCTCGGAGGCAAATTATGGACCGATTTTAATTCGCATGATCCCGGTATTACCATGCTGGAAATGCTTTGTTATGCCGTAACCGATCTTGGCATGCGGATCAATCTGCCTATCGAAAACGTTTTGGCCTCTGATGTGAAAGAAAAAGATATTCCATCACAGTTTTTTAAAGCCTCGGAAGTACTGCCTACAAGTCCGGTTACAGCCCTGGATTACAGAAAACTGTTTATTGATATTGACGGAGTTAAAAATTGCTGGCCGGCGAAACACAAAAAAACAATGTATGTCAATTGTAAAGACGAACAGCTTTCCTATAATTATAAGGATTTTAATGAGCTTCCGAGAGGGTTTAAAAAACAGTTTCAACTTAAAGGATTGTATGATCTTTATGTCGATTTTGAGAGCCGAAAACCGTCTGATATTAATGCCGTCAAAGACAAAATCAGAAAAAAATACCACGCCAACAGAAACCTGTGCGAAGACCTCATCAATATTATAAAAGTTGAAGAATACCCTATAAAAATATGTACCAGCATTGAGATCGACACTCAGGCCGACGAAGAAATGGTTCATGCCCTTGTACTAAGTGCACTCGATGGTTATTTGTCGACTACCGTTAATTTTTATTCCGTTAAGCAAATGATGGACAAAGGATATTCCTCCTTAGAAATATTTGACGGTCCGGTTTTAGAAAGCGGTTTTATCGATACCAAAGAATTAATCGAAGCCGAACTGACCAGTGAAGTCCGATTATCAGATATTATAAAACTGATTATGAATGTGCCGGGAGTACTCACCATCAAAGATATTTCTCTGGGGAATTGCGGTGACAATGAAACCGAGGGAAATCAATGGCTACTTTGTCTGGAGGAATACCAAAAACCGGTCATTTGTTATAAAAGTGTTTTCAATTACAATAAAGGCGTATTGCCACTAAATATTAATAAAACACAGGTAGCTCTATATCTGGAGGAAATTAATGCCGAGAAAGATAAAGCGACCGATTATGCCAGCAAACATAAAGAGCTGAAAATACCTAACGGCAGCTACTTAAAACCAGACAGCTATACTACCATACAAAACGATTTCCCGGACACTTACGGTATCGGGGAAGCCGGTTTACCAACTCGGGCCACAGTCGCCCGACAGTCTCAGGCCAAACAGCTTAAAGGGTATCTTTTATTCTTTGATCAGATTCTCGCCAGTTACTTTAAACATTTAGGAAAGGTTAACGAAATCCTTTCGGTAAGCGGGAATCTTACCAAGACTTTCTTTACTCAGGCAGTAAAAGACATCGAAGGTTTTAGTGATCTGGTAACGGACTATCCGGAACACAATGATGATTATCTGACCGAAATTCTTTTTAAACAGCTGGATAATAATATCGAGAGAAGAAATAACATACTGGATCATCTTTTAGGGCGTTTTGCAGAACGTTTTTCCGAATATGTTTTTATCAATAAAAGCATCTATGGCAGTGCTACCGACGAAGTAGTCCTGAAAAACAAAGAAGACTTTTTGAAAGACTATAAAATCGTAAGCAAAAACCGCGGTACTTCTTTTAATTACTACCAGCAGCTGAACAGTAATTTGTGGGATACCAACAATGTTTCGGGTGTGAAGAAGAGACTTGCCAGACTTTTGGGGATTAAAAATTACAATAGAAGACATCTCTCTGATTCATTTGTTGATCTCTATCATTTTATTGATTCAGACAATCAGCTGGTGTATCGATGGAGAGTCAGAGACGACAAACACAAAATTGTGCTCTCTGCTACAACAGAGTATTATGATACTTCTACAGCAAACCGGGAATTGTATTTTGCCATCCTGCAAATCATCCAAACCAAAGAATATAATGTCGAAGAAGCTTTTAAAAAAGGAATTTCGGATCCGCAGGTTATCGATAACATTCAGATCCATCGGTCTCCTTCCGGCAAATATTCTTATGACATCATTAATCCGTTAATTACAGATGTAAACAACAAGGACAGGATTATCGCCAAACGCTATACGTATTACAGTTCCCTGCAAAAAGTAAAACAGTCTATTCTGGATTTAATCCATTTTATGAAAGAGGTATTTACAGAGGAAGGAATGTTTATCGTTGAACATATGATGCTTCGTCCCGATGTAAATCTCACGACTGTAAATCCGGAAACCTTTTTACCCATTTGTACAGACCAATGCAAAAGCTGTGAGCCTTTGGACCCTTACTCCTATCGCGTAAGCATTATACTGCCCGGATACACCTTGCGCTTTGCCAATATCGATTTTAGAAATTATATCGAAAAAGTTATTAAAGAAGAATTACCGGCACATGTTCTGGCAAAAATCTGCTGGATCGGACATCGGAAAAATGAAATTGAAAATCCGGCAGAAAATGAACTTTTACAGTTTGAGAATTCATATAAGGAATATTTATTTGCTAAAACCTCACTGAACCAGGAACAACCGGAAACAGAACTGATACAACTTATTAAGTCCATATCAGGCCTTAGCAATTTATATCCTACAGGAAGGCTATTTGATTGCAGCGACGAAAACGAAAATCAATTCGAGAAAATAATACTGGGAAAAACAAATTTAGGATCACTATAAATACCATTCAAAATGTTAGTAAAACTTTCAACCATAACAACGCTGTACCGAAGATTCACCAAAAATCAGGTACTAACAGAAGGACATCTTAACGAGATTGTAGATTATTTTGATGATCAGGATCGTATTTCCAGAATTGGTCTTAGTGGTGTCGGCATCATTTGCGGATTTAAGGTTTCATACAGCCCCGTTTCAAAAGACATTACCATAACACAAGGCAGCGGTATCACGACCGACGGTGATCTTATACAGTTGTACAAGTCTACTCCAAACGGCGGAAAAATTATTGATTTTGAAAGTAAACAGTACACTCATTATAAAGTATACGACAACAAAAAAGCTGCTTACAAACCTTATTTTTACGATGGTACAAAACAGCTTGATATCTTCGAACTTTTAACTGCCGAACAGCAACTTACCGAAAGTGCCAATACTTATCCAATATATTATCTTAAAAAAAATACAGGATTAGAGGTAACCGATGCTGTCGTTCTTTTGTATATCGAATCTTATGAAAAAGATTCCGATCTCTGTGTCAGCCTCTCTTGCGACAATCAAGGACTGGAAATTATCGGTAATCACAAAGCCTTATTGGTAAGTAAAACCGTTGCGGCGCAGATAAACAGTCATGATAAGATCATAAGCAAAATCAAATTCTCTAACCTGTATTACAAACTCCCGGAACTGATTTCTAACCGCATTGTATTACAGCCCGAAGATTTTAGCAGTTATTATGAAATCAAGAGAAAATTCACCAATGGTCTGTTCCGAAACAATGTAGTGGCCAGACTGCGAGACGGTTTTGAAATACTATTAACCGCATTAGAAATGCCTGTCATACTGGATTCTATTAAAAAGAATCTGGCTTCCCTGTACAGTTTTGATGAAAAAAATGCCCCTCCTGATTTTCAGTATCGATACGATCTGCTCAACGATTTAATTGATACTTACAATGAGATCAGACTTTTATTATCAAATATGGACTATGATTTTTGCTTTCCGGACATCAAATCATTCCCCAAACACTTAATGCTGGGAGAAGTGCAAAAAAGCGGTCCTTGTTTTGAATACCGACATTCTTTTTACAAATCACCGTTGCTCACGGGACAGAACCTTAGCACCTGTAATGATTGTCTGCCATTTGACACGCTTAACGAACCCGGGAAGAAAGACACCATTAACGAATTTATTGTCGATTTAGAAGGTAAAGAAATTACAATCTGTTATGGAAAAAATACAGATTTACAGAAATTGTACAGTCTGATAAAACGCTGCGTACAATTATTAGCAAATTACAATGTAAACTATACTTATATAAAAATCACTCCTAGTTTTGAATTGGGTTCGCTTGGTAAAAAAGCAATTCCATTTTACAATAACGTGGGCGATCATCTTATTGAACTTTGGGATTACGAAAAAACCACTATCGGACAACAGCGCAATAACAGAAGTTATCATGATAACTTATTGAATACAAAATGGCCTAACGAAATGGTCTCAGATCACAACTTTTACAGAATCGAAGGGCATCAGGGTACAGACTATAAAAAAGCACTAAAAACGATTCAGGCCATCAGACGCCAGTACGGTTTAGGATTCAATGTTGTTGTACTTGGAGTAAAAGCCTATGACGCAAAAAAAATAGTTGAAAATTATACCTCCTACTATCTGAACAAAAATCACGGATACGAACACAAATCCGGTGTGGCACCCGGAGGCACATTTGTCATGATTTATATTGAAGGAGAGTACAGTCAATATCCTTATTATTACGGCTATGGTTATCCGTACGAATATCCACGCGGAAATTCTCTCGCAGGCGATTTTGAAAAAGAGGGCGATAAAAAAGAACCCGGAGAATCTATCGTGCTAAATCCGGTAATAGCCGACTTTACCTTACCGTATTTATGCTGCGATGATAATTTCATCACGCTGTCCTTACCTATGAACCATATCTGCTTTGATGAAACAACGCCTTACTTCCCCTTTCACGTAACCCCAACCGGAGGTTTTGTAAAAGCTGATGTAGAAGAAGATTTGAATGGCGGAGTGACCAAAAATCAATATGGCGAATTTGTTTTCGATCCAAAATTAGTCAGTGAAGAACTCATCGGAAAACCGATAACTTTTACGGTGAATAATTTTGAAACCAACTGTCAAATAACCATTTTTAGAAAACCAAAATTTGATTTCACTTTTGTCTTCCCAAAATCACTCCATAAAACCGGAGTTGTAGTCGATTTTAGTATTAGCGGTGAGAATCAGAAAGACATGAAATATATTTGGGATTTTGGTGATGGCAGTGAGCCTGTTGCCACTACTGAAGCAAAAATTCAACATGTTTATTCTTATGAAGTACCTGCTAAAGAAAGCTATAGTTTTCAGGTAAAAGTTACTGGTGAAAACGGAAACTGTAATGCTCAGGCACAGCATCCGGTAACTTTTGAAGTGCCTGTAGTCGTAGGTATCGACACCAGAAACATCTGCAGAAACGACCTTAAACCGCATGTTTTAACTATTGAACCGAATAGTAAAAAAACCGTCTTATCAGGCCCGGGAGTTTCCCAGAATGATGCAGGTCAATACATTTTTATCGGCAATAATGTTCCTAAAGATGTAGATCACGTAGTTATATTAATAAATGGTAAACCTTCGAACCTTACCATTACGATGCAAAATCCGCCTGTAGCTTTATTTAGTTTTACCATCAGAAACAATCAGCTTGTATTGGCAAACAACTCTACAGATGCCATAAAATATATATGGAATATTGACGGAGAGATGGTAGAAACAGACTCTATTGAACCTATCACGCGACCGCTTTCTCTATATAAAAACGACGTGATCAAAGTATCGCTTTCTGCACTCAACAAAAGATGCGGCGAATCAATAGACGGTCCGAAAGATATCCGAATTCGTGAAAAACCGACTGAAAATCCCTGTCTGACCAATGCAGTAGAATTTGTCAAAAAAACGAACCTGACTTTTGAAAAAATCAACCAACAGCCTGAATTACAAAAATTCAGTAAAGAAACTCTTTCGCTGATTACTGAAATTCAGAAACAATTTGCAAGTGTTGAAAAAGAAACCAGTGCTTATATCAATGGAGATTTTAATACTGCATTACCCGAGATGTATAATGAGCTTGTATACCACAATTTATTACTGGGTTCAAAAAATGCAAGAATGGAAGAGGAAAAAACAGTACTGAGTTTCCTTACCGAAAGTCATATCTCGCTTTTCTATACCATCATAAAATGTCAGCCCGCAGAACTCATAAACAAATTCGAAAAACCATTTACAACTATTACAGGACGTATCGATAGCTTGTTACAAGGTTTTGTAAAAAATCAGTATAAGACCGATCCTAAGGGAACCTTAAAAAATTTCTTATCCGATCAGAAGGTTTCGTTTAAGGATATCAAATTTATATTGGAGGCAATCGAATCACAATTAAAGAATTTAAACTAGGTGCAAAGTACAGACAGCCATATTATCTCTAAACTGTTTCTTGAGGTCAATACCCATTCTAAAGAAAAGGCGTATTACCTGAAAGATCACCTCGATACGTTTCTAAAAGAAGAACTCTTTCCTCTTTTAGAAACCTATTTTGATACGCTGGATAAAAAAACACCACTGTACAGCATTCAGATAGAAAAATTAGATCTTAATCTTTCTGTAGCTCCCGACCTTAATTTCAACACTGTAAAACTCGAAATAGTAAATCAATGTCAAAAACAAATTGAAGAGCAAATTGAAAAGGGTTTTCCGGATACAAAACAATACAAATTGATTGACCGCAAGGAAAAAAACAGAGATGAATTCTTCATTTTTCTGGAAACCGGAGCCAATCCCTGGTGGGCAATTTCCAATGGCAATGGCAATGAGAATGGCAATAACAATGACAATAGCAATGAGGATGTCAATAACAATAGTAATGAGAATGTCAATGACAATGGCATCTTCAATAGTACTTATAGTGACATGCTTGGCACAAACGAAGACCATCTATTTAAAAAAATTGCAGTTGATAAAGCTTTTAATTTAAGGCTACGAAAAACATTAGAAACCCCACAGATAAGAGCCCGTTTCATAAAACAATTATCAGACGAACAGATCTATAACCTACTCCAAAGAACACTTCTTTTAGAAGCAACTGCTTCGGACTCGGTTTTGGTTTCGGAAATGGTTAAGCAAATCAAACACAATATAAATACTATTGCTTCGGAATCAAAACACGGTTTACAGCAGCGAAATCTGATTTGGGATATCGTTTTGTTGCAATTGTTGCAGCATGATGATACTATTATAAAAGAAAAAGTACTGCAGCTGCTTACTTCTTTTGCTCCGGTTCGTCAATACGATTCAAAATTTGTTTTGGAACACACTCGCAACTATATATCAGACAAACCCGTTTTAAAAATATTGGCCAGCCTTGACCCTGAAATTCTGAATATAATCGCCCTTCTTAATCAAAAAGCTTCCGAAATCCTTCCGAAAAAAAACAAAGAAACATTCCTAAAATCAGATTTTTCAGAAAGTGAACAATCTCCCCTATCCGAAAATAGACCAGATCCTGACAATCCAAAAAATCCAAAAACTGAAACTGAAACTGAAACCGAAATAAATTCCGTTTTTGGTCCCAACAAAAAAAACGAAATCGAGGAAAGTTCTAATTCTGCTGTAGTCCCTCAGGAATCCAATACTGAAAAAACAACAGAAATAAATGGCGTTTCCGATCGTAAGGAGAAAGCTCAGAAGAAAACCCAAGAGAAAGCTAAAGAGGAAGTCAAAGAGACAGAAAACTGGCCCTCTTCTTTATTTCCGGAAGACCAAACAATCCCTGAAATTCCTTCGGTGCACTATGTGAATAATGCCGGATTGATATTGGTTCATCCTTTTTTGAAAGCTCTTTTTGAGCATTGCGGTTTACTAAATACAAACCACACGATAAACGATTCCGAAACGGCAGCACACCTTTTACACTATATCGCCACAGGACGGAAGCAGGATTATGAGTCTGAGATGCTGTTCGAAAAAGTATTGTGCAACATACCTATAAACCAAACCATCAACCGAAACATTGTACTCTCGGAAGAATTAAAAAATGAGGGACATAAAATGCTACAGGCGGTTTTATTCAATTGGCCGATTATGAAAAATTCTTCTATCGCCTTATTGCAGAACGAATTTTTACAAAGACCCGGCAAAATAATACTTACTGAAGATAATCCTAAAGTCATTATCGAAAGAAAAACACAGGATATCCTCCTGGAAAAAATGAACTGGAATCTGGGGATTGTAAAACTGGCCTGGAAAGACAAAATAATTTTTGTGGACTGGTAATATTAAAAAAACATGGAAACCGAAAAAGAAACATTTCTAAAAGAGGATGAAAAAAATATTTTCTACGAACAGAAACAAGCGCTGAAAAATATTTTTGAAAAACTCGACATGTCAAAAATCGCCTTTGTAGGCGGAATTGCAGATTATATTAATCTTCGCAGTTATTATGATATGCCTATAAATGATATTGATATTATTTATCAAGATGAAGAGGATTTATTGCCCATTAAAGAAAATGACGGTATCACACGCTATTTCACCAGGTTCTATGATCTGGAAGTGGAAGTCCTGGTTTCAGAGTTTAAGATCGATAATAAAGAGGTGCATGCAGACTTTTTCAAAAGAGTTTTTTCCAAAATAAGACTGGTTCAGTCTCCTCTTCTGGGTACGATGGTGTGGCATGCTACTTTCAACGAAATGAAAGCTTTTCACAACAACCAAATACCGTTGATAACCTCAGAGGCAATGGGTCAAAAATACGAATGGAAAAGACTCTACAAACACAGCAAAAAAGCTTCGTTATACAATAACGTCTGCTATCTGGAAGAAAAACAGAAGTTTCAAACCTTAAATGATACTTTATGGAAGAACCAAGAATAATATACAGCCTGGATGCTTTTCCTCTGATAAACAACCGCTGGCAAATGGGTAATAAACTCAAAGAGACCATTTACATGACGGCTTTGAGCATTTTATACAGTCATCTTTGGTACAAAGACATCGAACTTTATGCTGACGAAACGGCGTATAAATTCCTGTATATGCTGCCCTGCAGAATTACAAAAGTGAATCATGGGCAAAACAAAGAACTCTGGATGAAATCTAAGATTCATGCTATCGAAAGGCAAACCAAACCCTTTGTTCATCTCGATACCGATGTATTTATAAAAAAGAAAATCAATTTTAATTTTGATACTATTATTCTCGAACGAAGAGAATGCGGCTACGAAGTACATTATAAAAAACAGATTGATTTTTTCAACCCATATACTAAAAATCTGCCTTACTGGCATTCTGACCTGGGGCATTCCTATAGCTGTGGTGTACTGGGGTTTAATGATCTTACGCTTCGTAATAAATTTGTAAGTGCCTACTATGATCTGGAAGAAATTTACATCGCACATCGCGAAGAATTTGAACCCTTAAAACAACAAGGATTTGAACCCTGTATTGTTATAGAACAGTACAATCTGGCCTCTTTATTAGATCACAATACTATTAGCCCGACCTTACTCTTAAAAGGAAAAAACATAATAGAGCAGAGTAAATATGCCAATGAAATGAGCTACAGCCATCTCTTCGGTCTTAAAAAATACAAAAAAGACATTATAGAAGAAATTGAATATCGCCTGTTTAAAATTTTTCCGTACTGGTATGCACAAATCAAGATCGAATTAGAAAAACATCAGATCATTCAGAAAGAAGAAAACAGCTCTCCAACGATGTTAGCATCGTAGTACATCCTATTCAGGAAAATTAATTCTATTGAAGTTAATGCAATTAGTACTTGTTTCAATTAGTAAAACAATGAAGTTATGAGAACGCTAGAAAATAAAAAACCAATTACGCACTCCTCCTCTCCTTTTTTTAGTCCTAAAATTCAAAAAAAGCTAAAAACAGGAACAGCGGGCGATCAGTTTGAGGTGGAAGCAGACCGAGTAGCCGATAAAGTAGTAAACCATAATTCATCCGGAAGCGGTCTTTTGCAATCGAAAGAAAACGTACAACAAAAGCCTATTTCGGAAACCATATCTTCTGTACAGAAAAAATCAGATAAAAAAGAAGAAGAAAAACCTGTTCAAAAAAAATCCGATAAGAAAGAAGAGGAAAATCCCGTTCAGAAGAAATCGGATAAGAAGGAAGAAGAAAAACCGGTACAGAAAAAGTCGGACAAGAAGGAAGAAGAGAAGCCGGTTCAAAAAAAATCTGATAAAAAAGAAGAGGAAAAACCTGTTCAGAAGAAATCAGATAAGAAAGAAGAAGAAAAACCGATACAGGCCAAGTGTGACAATTGCGAAAAAGAAGAAACAGTTCAGTCAAAAGATAAAAAAGAAGAAGATAAAGCCGTTCAGAAAAAAGAACAAAACCCTGATGCTGAAATTAACGATAACGAGCTGGAAGGAAAACTAGACCACTCAAAAGGAGGAGGTGCCGGCTTAGACAAAAAAACTAAAGGAGAAATGGAATCGGGCTTTGGAGCTGATTTCAGCGATGTAAAAATTCACACTGATACTAATGCTGTCCAAATGAGCCAGGAATTGGGAGCACAAGCTTTCACCAATGGCAACGATGTCTATTTTAACAAAGGAAAATACAATCCGGATTCCCGGGAGGGAAAACATTTGCTGGCACATGAATTAACCCATACCATTCAGCAAACCGGAGCTGTACAAAAATCAGTAGATCCTTCTTCAACCGCAGCTGAAGATTTAGAATCTCCTCGTTTTAAAGGAGATTACAAATTAGAGCAAACGCACGATGATTTAGATTATCTCGCTACCGGAAGTAAGGGAGAGCCCGTACAAAAAGTACAATCGGGTTTAATGGATTTAGGTTATCAGCTTCCGAAATTTGGTGCTGATGGTGATTTTGGCAGTGAAACACGAGCTGCGGTATTCAAATTTCAATCCGATAATGGTCTGAGCTACGATGGTATTGTTGGCGTACAAACGATTGGTCGCTTAGATGATATTTATGTTGGAAAAGGCCCAGGCCCAGGCAAAGACAAAAAGAAAAAACCACCAAAGAAAAAAGACAAAAAGACCTGCGATATAACGAATACATTTCATTTCTCCTCAGATCCCGTTCACATTGAAACATTAGAAACAGATGGTGCTTGTAAATCGTTTTCTATCTCATTAACAACGACAAGAAATAAAGGTGAGAACCCGTGTTCAGGTTACATAGTCGAAATTACTGATTCCGCAGGGACAAGTTTAATGGGACCAACCTCGTTCAAAATTGGCGGTACAGTTCCGATTAATTTCACCGCCCCAACGGCAGGCAAGTTCAGGATGATCATTGGAACTCCGGCTTCCTGTGGAGAGAATGCTTTTAAAGGTGTGGGATCAAAACACAGACATTAATAAAATCAAGTACTGTTAACGACACATGGGAGCTTTTAACCAAAAATCAAAATCCAATCCTTCGGGACCATCCGCCTTTAATTCAAGGCAGGGTGAGGATTTTTTTGGCGTACAGACCAAACTCAGTATCGGAAAATCGAATGACAAATATGAAGTTGAAGCCGACAAAGCAGCCGACCAAATCGTTACGCAAAAACAAAATGCCAAATCGGATTCCTTTTTCACCCCCTCACCTGTGGTTCAAAGAAAATCTTCGGCAGAACGAAGTACGCCTGTTACGCAATTAAAAACGGAACAGGAAGAAACACTTCAAAACAAAACTGAAACTGTTGCCACTGAAACTCCTAAAGCAGTCGAAAAAAATCCGATTTCAAAACCACTGACTCAGCAGAAAAAAACAGAAGAGGAAGTTCAGACTAAAGAGGAGGAACAGGAAATTCAAAAAAGTGCCGACACCGAAACAAGTCCAACAAATACGGCATCGCTGGAAAGCAAACTTCAAAGTAGTAAAGGCGGCGGTTCTCCCATGGCCAATACCACTCAAAACCAAATGGAATCCGGTTTTGGAGCCAATTTCAGCAAAGTACGAATCCACAATGATTCTAATGCTGTTCAGATGAACAAGGAACTGGGTTCTCAGGCTTTTGCCAATGGTAATGATGTTTATTTTAATGAAGGGAAATACAATCCGGATTCTCAGGACGGAAAACACCTGTTAGCACATGAACTTACACACACGATACAGCAAGGCAATAAACCAAACATTCAAAAACAGAATCCACCAAGCAATTTAGACAGTCTAAACGAAATGCTGGACAGCTGGAATGTTCCTGAAGATGAAGTCATTTTAATGTGTTCTCAACTTAACAATACTGAAAAAGCAACTGTTTTAGGCAATAGCAGTTACAAAACCCGAATGGCTGCAGCACTAAATGTTGCCGAAATGATCAGAGCAGTTAATAATCTGGGAGCTCCTCTGAATACAAAACTGGAATGGGTAAATGCCGCCGCTACCTTTGGAACATTTTTCATGGCGTACAGCGAAATCAAAGAAATGGTAACCGCCGCCGATCAACCGCAAAGAGATGTTTTAAAAACCGATACATGGAAAAACTTTTTTGTTGGCGTTTGTACTAATGCCAATATGATTGAAGCTCTCGACGATTTACAATTTGATTTAATAACAAAATTAGTATGGCTTAAAGCGGAAATCTTTTCAGCAAGTTGGTCAATCAACTATTCAGACATAAAACACTGGATTACAAGCACCAGCACCAATCAAACCGAAAGAGATGCCCTAAAAGTACGTACCGATGTGGGCATGAATTTCTTTGTAGACGTTTGCGACAACATCACTATGATTGAAGCCCTAAACGATCTGCAGTTTGATTTAGCTACTAAATTGACCTGGCTGAACGCCGAAATGTTCATAACCCGATTCGAACTCGATTATGCTACTATAAAACCATGGATCATAAATTCCAGTACAGACCAAACTCAAAAAGACGCTTTAAAAACGACTCTCTGGAGAGATTTTTTTAGCGCGGTTTGTGATAATACGACCATGGTCGAAGCTGTGACCGATCTCAATTTTGACATTGTAACACAATTAGAATGGATTAATTATGAAGGTTCAGATTTCATTCCAAAACTTACCTGGCTTCTTAATCACAGTACCGATTATGATGCCATTAGAAATGAAATCTTAAATGCCTCTGCCAGCGAAAGACAAGCTGCATTGGCAGATACAAGCATCAGAAGCTTAATCAATTCAAAACTGACAGCTCCTGTTTCTGTTGCTGTTTTCTCCCATCTGCTGCTGAACTCAATGTACTGGAGAAATCCTCAAAACAATGATTTCTTTGCTTATTTTGTGACCAATGGAGGTTCTGGAACACTTCCGGCTGCTGCCACTATGAATTGCTGGGAAAGTATCATGTACGCAGCTTATCTGTCTAACAAAATTAACGCTTCATGGATTCAGAATTTTTATAATACTGCTTTTGGTGCCTCTGATCCGAATGTACTAATATGGAGTCAATTAGGTTGGAACAGCGGTCTGCCTACCTATCCGGGTATGACCCCAACGGTCGGACAGTTAATTTTTTATACCGAATCCGGCAGACCTTACCCGGGGCACGTTGCGATGGCAATCGACGGAACCCATGCTATCAGCCTCTGGTCGCAGCCTAATAATGACTTTTTTATACAGCGTGTCAATATTACCGTGTTTTCGGGAGTAATTCAAATTTCTAATCCCCCTTGGTAAATTATGCAATCCGATATGAAAAAGGCTTTATCTTTATTATTTTTTTTAGTTTTTACCAATTGTCAAAACGTTTCTAAAATGAATCCCAAAAACAAACACGACCTCACTTTTAAAATTGTCTATAAACAATCGACAGATTCCGTACCCGCTTTATCAAAGTATTCTACAATTGGTAAAAACGGGCACGAATATTCTCGTATAGACATCCCAAACCCTGAACTTGCATTTCCCAGAAAATTTATGGAATTGTATGGCACTTCAGAGGCGTTAATTGGTCGATATGTTTCTGAAAATGGCACACGGGATAATCATTTTTTCTCTATCCTCAATGATTCCTTTGACTACCATTCCGATTCGGATGTTATTGATCTGGCTGTTACTTCAAATGGGGATTTTCTGAAGTTAACCTCTGACTTCCTGTATATCGTAAAAAAAGATAATGTCAAAATTCAGCATCCTTTAAAAGGAATGAAAATTATCCTTTCAGAAAACAAAGACATTTGGGTAATTGGGATCAATAATGCATGGTTGATTGAAGATGATTATACAAAAATCAAAGCCCTTGAATGGTTCGGCGGTATCCATACTGTTTCTTATCAAAATGCGCTCCATTGTATCGATAATTCCAAAAGTGAAATTGTTTCTTTAGACACAAAAGGTACTGTTACAAATGAAAAAACAAAAGAAAACTTTGGTCCCTTTGAAAAACTGGCCGGCTTTTGGGGCAGCAAATACATCACGCTGGAAGGTTCCACTTTCAGATGGTATGAGAAATCTGTTTTGAAAAGAAAAATAGCACTTCAGTCTGCCGGTGTTTTAAATAATGGAGAGGTATTTATTTCTTACACCGAAAACAAAAAAACTTACCTAAAAACCAATACCATATCCAAAGAATGGGATATTCCCGAAGATTCTAAAAGTTACATTCTGCCCATTGTTTTCGAAAAAGGAGATTCCTACTTCGGTTATCATTTGAACAGCTTTGGTGAATTCAGTAAAAAAGATCAAAAGGCACAAGAAACAAACAATATCGATGAAAAGATATATGAAAAAAACATATTGCCTTATCGGTGGAAAATTGGACAAAGCCGTTATTTCAATATTCCGAACTACAATAAGCTACTGGTATCCCTGGTTGGACCTAAAGAAATTATTCTGATGGAGATCAATAGTTCTTTTTAAATTTTAAAACGGTAAAATATGACTTAATTATGGGTGCTCTTGCTAAAAAAACAGCTCATTCCTCCAATCAAACTACCTCAACGAATGAGCGAGGCAGCAGCCCTTTTTTTGGTTTACAGGCAAAACTCAGCATTGGTAAATCAAATGATAAGTATGAAGCGGAAGCCGACAGCGCAGCCGACAAAATAGTTGCTAAGGCTCCTAAAAATAATCCTGAACCGTTTTTCAGCCCATCACCCATAATCCAAAATAAATTAGATGAGGTACAAAAAAAGGAGGAAGCCGCCCCCCAAAAATCAATAGCAGAAAACATCTCTCCCGTTGTTCAGTTAAAATCAGAAAAAGAAGAAAAGGAAACCATTGTTCCTGAAAAGGCAACTGTAGAAGAAACTCCACAAAATAAAATAGAAGTTCCTCAAAACGAAACGGTCAAAACCACTGAAACCATTTCTGTTCCAAAACCCATTGTTCAACAAAAGAAAACAGAAGAAGAAGTTCAAACTAAAGAGGAAGAAGAAATTCAGTCCAAAGAAGACGAAAAAGAGCTTCAAATGAGTGCCGGTGCCGATGCAAATCCTTCTGATGATTCTGATTTGGAAAGCAATTTAAACAATAGCAGAGGTGGTGGTTCTCCACTTTCTAAAAACACTAAAACGGAAATGGAATCCGGTTTTGGAGCTGACTTTAGCAATGTAAGAATCCATAATGATTCAAATGCCGTTCAGATGAACAAAGAACTGGGTTCACAGGCCTTTGCCAACGGAAATGACATTTATTTTAACCAAGGTAAATACAATACAAATTCAACAGCCGGAAAGCATCTTTTAGCACACGAATTAACACATACCGTACAACAAGGCACTAGTTCAGTTCAGCCTAAAATGATCCAGAAAACACCAACTGCTCCAACTACTGCTTCCCCTGTATCAGGTACCAATCAAAGTATTTCTTTACAAACGCCAACGTTTACACCACCAGAAACAATTGCTTCTCAAATTGAGGCAGCGGGAGACAGAGGTGCTGAGGTTAATGTAACTTTTGGACAATGGGCGTCAGGTGCAATCAAAATGAAAAAAAATACAGACGGTACCTACAATACAAAAGACAATAGACAAAGTATAAATCTTAATATTAACTATTTAAGCCCGCTTACAAGTATAAATATTACCCCGGTTTTGGCCATTCAAATAGAAAACAATGCGATAGCTGGTTATATTACGGTAAAAACAGGCGATCGGTTAGTTGGAAATCCAGCCGGTCTTATTAATGCCATTAAAGACAATAGCGAAACTTTTGGCTGGATTGGAATTGATGTTACAAGCGTCCCTAACGTGCAAAACACCATTGAAGGTGGAAATCTAACGTTAACGGCTAATGGAATTCCTGTTCAATTGGGAGGATTTGTAAATGCAACTCTTGATTTTGGAATTCAAGGCGAAGTAATCACATTTAGAGCCAGTGGAAGTATCGAAGTCCCAAATCTAAGTCCAACTCAAATTACAATTGAACGTAATGCCGAAGGAAATATAACCGGCGAAATTGATTTGGCTGTCAATATGGCTAATTTTAACGGTAGCATCCATGCTGCTTTTTTAAATGGAACTTTTGACATCAGAGGTACTGTAGGTTATCAAACCGAAAAAATAAGTGGTCAGGTAACCTTATTGGTGACAGATGCTGCAACAGCCAGAAATGCCGCTTTAAGCCAGCTGGATCCTTCTCAAATTGACGAAAGTGCCAGAGAAGCAAATGGGATTCCTGAAGCAAACAGTGGACCAACACCCGGACCAAGAGCGATGGCAGGTTGGGGCGAAGTCGATTTTAGCTTTACCGAATGGATGACAGGCAGAGCCATGGTTATTATCGACAATGAAGGCCACGTTACTATTCATGGAGAAATTACACCACCCGCAGAAGTAGAATTATTTGCTCAACGAGATTATATAAGAGAAATCTTTACTGTCGAAGTTCGTACCATGTATGGAGTTCCGTTAGTCGGAAATGTTTTCTTATTTGCTAACATTGGATTAGAAGCTCTTGCTAAAATTGGTCCTGCTAAAATTTATAATATAAGAGCAGTAGGAACTTATTCTACCGATCCTGCAGTATTTAATGATTTTAGTCTTTCCGCCTCTTTTAATATGTCAATGTTCGCAGGACTGCGACTCCGAGCAGAGGGAGGATTGGGTGTTGAATTACTGGGTCATGATATAAAAGTAGGTGTTGGAGTTAATGCATTAGCAGGAATTAGAGGATACGTTGATGCCACACCGACTATAGGTTACAGAGAAACTGCATCTCCTGAAGCTGGAAGACAAGGAGAGTTTTACATACACGGACATGCCGAAATGGCCGCACAGCCCTTCTTAGCATTAGGTGGTGATTTGTTTGTCGAATTAGACAGTCCGTGGTGGTCTCCTGCACCAGATGATAAATGGACTTGGCCTTTAGGAGAGTTAGAATATCCTTTACCCGGAGAGTTTGGTATTGGTGCTGATGTAGATTACGTTTTAGGTTCTGACGAATTACCTGAAGTTGAATTTGCTCCTGTTGATTTCAACTCAGATAAATTTATGACCGATTTAATGAATGATCACGTCCCTCCAACGCAGTCTACAGATGCAGAGCATCCGGCAGAATTTCAGGAAGGAACAACGGGAGGAGAAGGAAGTGAGACTCCTCAGGTTACAGACTCAACAGGAAATCCTAATGCAGGAACAACAGGAGCACCACCTGGTGCAGATACTCCGCCAAATCCACCAACACCCGAAGTTCTGGCACATTGGGGAACCGGATTGGAAGCTTTACGTGCTTTAGCAACAGAATCAGAACAAAGCCCATTGAATGAACAACAAATTCATGCCCGATTAGATATTATAAAAAACCGTAATCATTTTACCCGCCTCAATGCCGTTCGAAGCGGTCAAAACTGGAATATCAACGCCGAAATGCCTAATATTAGCAACCACAGCACACCAATAGTAGTCAAAGCTGCACCAATTGCTGAAGGTGGAGATTCTGATCGAAATTCCGAAATTCCAACAATTATTGGATTGGAACATGCTGTTAATGTTGATGGAGGTCACAACCTTAAAATTGAAGGTACTGTTGAACGTGTTGAAATTAATGTCTACAGTGACAAGCAGACTTTAAATCAGCTTTTAAACAATAAACGTCAGGAAATACACGACAACAGGGATTCTGACCCGCAATATACGGCCAAATCGAGAGCAATTGAAAATCTATTCAGCGAGAAAAACGTGTTAGGAACCAATATTGGCAGCTATAGACGGGCCGTTGCTAATGCTTATGAAACAGGGGGCGGAAACCAACCTATTCGGGCTGCTTATGAAAACATACGAACAAATCTAACCAATATTGCAACAGATTTGGGAATCGTTGGAGTACTGGAACATCACATCGAATTGCCAATCTCTCACGTTGAATTTGAAACAGACACCAAAGGCCGATCATATATGCTCAGAGCCGCACCTTTGACAAAGATTCCCGGCAATACAAGAGGATCCACGCCAACCAATGATCCGATGGGATGGTCGAACATTCCGCTTAACCAAAGAAGCGCCGGACAATGGGTAAGAGCACATCTTTTAAATCACAGATTACATGGCCCCGGAACAGTTCAAAATTTATTTCCGGGCACCAGGGATATGAATTTAAGAGATATGGAAAGTCAGGTTGAAGATCCTGCAAAAGAAGCTGTATGGGATAACAACCAAATATTATATTACAATGTTGATGTCTCCTATGGAAATACAGGAGTTTTTGAAGACATTCCGGATATTGTGGTAATGAGTTTTGGACCGTATAATGTCGAAACCAGAGAAAAAGGTGCCGCTATAAAATCCAAACGTTTTACCCAATCGCCCCCCTCAGCCGTTGCCCAAACAACCATAAACCGTTCGTCCAGCAATGCATTGAATCAAAAGGCAATTAGCGAAGGTGGTGCCGATGGAATAGGTCTGTCAGGATTCTTTGATCGACTTGTACGGGTTCGCCCACCAGCACCGGGGTATCAAAACATTATTCAAATCCACGATGCTGTATCAATAGAATATACTGATCAGACAGTCTTTAAAAATGCATTCGCGAAATTCAATAACTTAGTAACTTTAACAATTTTACAGCTATGATTAATTTTAAAGAATTATTCTTATGGACCTTAATTGTGGAAATTGGTAATGCCTACACTCATGGAGTTCTTATAAAAACGCCAGTGACAGCGGCTTTACCCCCTAAAAAATTAGACACTTCACTAGAAATCGATGATTTAATTATTGAATTCTACAATCAAACCTCCCGATTGGAATTGGCATGGGAGTTAACTGATACACCTGAAAATATTGAACCTTTTCAGAAAAATGAATTTATAATAGAAAATTACCTCAAAAAGGATTACTCCTGGTCTTTTGTAAAAGAACTGATAAGCGGTTATATCAATATAACAGCTTCTGATTTGATCTTTGACAAGGAGTATAATGACCAGCAAACATTTGCATACACCCTAAAAAAACTTAAAACAACTGATACCTTTTTTGCTTTTGATATTCAAAGTTCGGTTACCGCCTGTTTTAAGAAAACCAACAATCAGGTTTCTGATACGATCTGGCTGATACATACAGATGCTGATAAGGTATATGATATGAAAATCGGACTCGAGGAGTATTTAAATTTAGCCTATCAGGCCAAATGCTTCAAAAATTGGCAATTAGTCTATTTATTTAGAGAAAAAGCTTCTGAATATGAACTTATGAAACAGTTCATTCCTTTTATTTTTAACCATATTGAAACAGATTTATCTGCTTTTGACATACCACACATATGAAAAACATTAAAGAATTACTCCGATACCAGTTAGAAATTCAAATGGATAAACTTTTTGGTTCTGAAACCAAAAGCAACGAACCTGAATATGAATCGGACAAACACTCGTTTGTCGAGGCTTTTATTATTGAAAATAAATTACCTCATGTCGAAATTTTGTTATTGGGTTTGGCACTAATTCCCCATATCCATCCGGAATTTTTAACGTCTTTGATTTCTAATTATCTTCCCAACGGTGGAGAATTACCCGAATTTGGAGGTGTAAAATCAAAGAATCACCGCGGCATTTTACCGACAGGTGAAACGGCTCAGTTTTTAGTAGCCGGAAATGATCTTGATAACCGAATTTCTTTCTATAATTACTTGCACAATCAGTCTTACCTCTATCAGAAAGGAATCATCAAAATAGAGTCTGTACCATACGGCGAACCCAAACTGAGTGGTTTACTAATTTTGGAGGATGAATACATCGAAAAATTCCTAACCGGAAAAATCCTGAAACCTCAACTGAGCAGTATTTTCCCTGCGCAATTAATCGAAACCGAATTGGACTGGGAAGATCTCGTACTTAATGCTACCACTATAAATCACATCAAAGAAATCGAAACCTGGCTTAAATTTAACGACATTTTACTCCATGAATGGGACATGAAAGCCAAAATAAAACCAGGCTTCAGAGTTATGTTTTATGGTGCTCCCGGAACCGGAAAGACACTAACCGCCTCACTTCTTGGGAAATATACGCAAAGAGATGTTTATCGAATCGATTTGTCTATGGTAATTTCGAAATACATCGGTGAAACCGAAAAAAATCTTTCTTCCCTTTTTGACAAAGCAGCTGATAAAGACTGGATTCTATTTTTTGACGAAGCCGATGCCGTTTTCGGAAAAAGAACCAATGTAAGAGATGCCCATGATAAATATGCCAATCAGGAAGTTTCATATTTACTACAGCGTATCGAAAATCATCCCGGACTGGTTATTCTGGCCTCTAATTTCAAAGCCAATATCGACACGGCTTTTACCCGTAGATTTCAATCTATCATTGAGTTTGAAGTCCCTTCTTATGCCGAACGTCTACAGCTCTGGGAGAACAACCTGCCCAAAGGAATTAAAATCGCTGAGGATGTAAATCTTAATGAGCTTTCTAAAAAATACGACATTACCGGAGCCAATATTGTGAACATCATTCAATACGCCTGTCTAAAAACACTGGAAAGCGAAAACGAAAGTATCAACCTTCATCATCTTCTTCAGGGAATCAAAAAAGAATATGCGAAGGAAGGTAAAATGATGTAAACGAATTCTATTTCTTTATAGGGTAAACGTTAGGCAGATATTTTTCGTTGCGGAAATCCGAAACGAGTATTCTCTTCCGAACGTAAACGAAGTTAATAAATTAGAAATTCACTTTACGTAAAGCGAGTAATGGAAAATAACTCTGGTGTTAGCAGCTGGCATTTTTTTTAACGTCTGATTTTACAATGAAATCATAAGCGTGTTCTGTAAAATAAATGGGGACATTTCCCCAATCCAATTCTCTTTTTTTCGCTGTTTCGTGTGCTTTTGTCATTAACTCCATGAATCTTGAAATTATAATTTGTTCACACCAATCCCTTGCTTCTTGCATTTCGTCAGTCCATTCGTCATTTTCTTCCTTTACTTCGATTGTTTCAAATGATTTTTGAAAATTTTCAAAACCTGTCAGAACAAATTCTTCGGTTGTCATTACATCTCTTTTACAGTCCGAAAGCCAGTTCATATTATCAAGATCAAGTCCGCCATCTTCTTTATATGCAATTCCATCTATGTACCAAACATTTGTGTTTATGTCAAATTCGTTCATTTCAAAGTACATAGCTTTAATTTCAAATTTCTTTGAAATTTCATTAAAAAAACGGCTAATCCAATTTACTAAATTGTCAATAGGATTTGTAAATGTTTTGTCAATGATCTCGTGAAATTCTGTTTTAGCAATTTTGTTAAGTTCATTTTCAGCTGTATTGATGGCTTTTTCAAAGTCAAGATTTTGTAGGTCGCAATTTATTTGTTCTGCAAAATAAAAGTTCATTTTTGTTTCTTTATATTAATAGTTGTGTCGTTTTATGCATACTGCTAACTAGTGAACCCCTGCCTCTTTCAACCAGTTTTTTAATCCTTCATCTGATGGTCTTGGGGCATTTGGATCAACAATATTGCCTTGCGGATCAATTAGTATGAATCTCGGAATACCGGTTACTTCATAAGCATTCTCAAAAGAGACATCACCATTAGCAAACAATTGTACACCTGTTAATTGAAGATCTGCTACCATTTTTTTCCATTTGTCATGATCTTTTACACGATCGGTAGAAATGCTTACAAACACGATGTTTTGATTATGAAATTCTTTTTCAACTTTTTTAAGAAAGGGAATTTCTTTTTTACACGGTGCACACCAGGTAGCCCATAGATCAATATAAACAAACTTACCTTTAAAATCATCCAGAGAAGTTTTAGTCCCATTGTAATTTTCATAATTGAAAAATTTTGGTGAAATTTTTCCTTTTGGAAGTACTTCTTCCTGATGCTTTTTTAATCCCGTACTTTGGTTATATTTGGCCACACCCCTTTTCTTAAAGTCTTCAAAGTCCTTTTTTTCAAGAGTAATAAAAGAGGCTTCTAACCCCTTAGTCTGCTCAAGAAGTTTTTGATAACCCGCTACAATCTCCTCTATTTTGGCCATAAATTCGGCACTTTCTAATTTAAATATAGATTTATCCGCAGTGGCCTTTTCAGTATATAGTGCTTTCTTAAATAGGTAATTATTAGGTATTGCCCCTTCACCTTTACAAGTCATTGTCTCATCCCATTGTTTGGTATCAAAAGTAATTTTCAGGTTGTAACCATTTTTAAGATAAAAGAAGCCTTGTTCTTTACCATCAAATATACCATAAAAGCCTTCTTTTATTCTGAGAGTATCAGAGAAGGTGCCATCTTTGTTCACATTAATTCTTTTTATTTTGGTTCTGTTCTTGAAAACAAGCAAAGAATCTGAATTTTTATCTGTGATTTTTCCGGATAAACGCAGATAGTCATTTCCTTCTTTTTGTGCAAAAGTATGCAGACTAAAAATGAGGGTCAGGATCCCTAAATAATACCATTTTTTCATTAGATTTTTCTTTTAAACTTTATTTTATAATTATTTATTGAAACGTTTTGGTGAATTATTCTTTCGTATAAATAATCCCCGATTTAATGGTCATAAAGCCATCTTTTAAATTTTCGATATTTTGTACAGGGTCTGAATTGGTAATATAAAGATCTGCTCGTTTACCAATAGCGATAACGCCTCTATCCGCTACTCCAATGCTTTCTGCTCCAACTCTTGTAGCACTTATAAGAACATCTCTGTTGGTAAAACCACAGTTGTCGGTCAATATTTTTATCTCTTTGAATAATGGAACAACATTATCTTTTTCGAATAAATAAGGCCAATCTGTTCCTGTAGCCACTTTAACTCCAAGTTCATGCGCCCTTTTAGTTATTTTCATCCCGTCAAAATATTTATTATTGTTTGCCAAGTAATTCGTCGGATCCAGTATCACATTGTTTGCTTTCATGAGGAGTAATAACTTGTCCATTTTTATACTATCAATAGCAGGTATTTTTTTTAGGTGATCCATTTTTCCTGAAGAAAAGCCATAGGCTATATCATAGGCATGCGACATCGAATTTACCTTAGCCGCAGCTACATCTGTTGGCGTAGCAGGAAATACTGCTGCATGACTCCAACTTTGTAATCCCTGCTTCTTTGCTTCTTTTACAATCTTTCTAATCATGCGTGCACTTAAATCAGAATATAGCTTTATTCCGGTTACCCCTGCTCCTTTTGCCTCTGCCATAGCCATTTTAATATTTGTCGTATCGGTAATGGTACGTTCCCATGGAGTATCTTTTTCTGTAGTATACTTTCGAGTTAAGTTAAAATAATCTGGTCCCGCGAACTGAGCTGCGTAAAAAATGGAAGGAGCCGGTAATTGATTCAGGATACTTGCCCGTTTATAATCGGCAAGGACAATCGCATTCCCTGCCATATCCCTGACTGATGTTATCCCGGCATAAATCATTTTAGAAAGCTGGTCCTCCATGTATTTATTGCTCTTTTCTCTATTGAGATTTGGGACTGTTGTCAAATGAACGTGTGTATCTATTAATCCAGGCATAACATATTTTCCGGTGAGGTCAATTATTGTTGCTTCCGGATATGCACTAAAATTATCCGTATACAATAAATCTATAATCTGATTGCCTTTAATGATGATACTACCCGTCTTTAAGTCAAATTTATCGTCAAAAATAAATCCGTTCTTCAGTATTGTTATTTTTAAGTTTTCCTTCTTTTGTGAATATCCTGTTATTAGGTTAAATAGCGAAAACAAAAAGATTAAGACTAGTTTTTTTTTCATGTAAAAAGGCTTTTATAATATTAGAAAAATGCATAGAATGCAAGGAGTAGGATTCAAAGGATCAATATTCTCTAACGAAAATATTGACC
Organism: Flavobacterium collinsii; assembly: GCF_902804485.1. Taxonomy (GTDB): domain Bacteria; phylum Bacteroidota; class Bacteroidia; order Flavobacteriales; family Flavobacteriaceae; genus Flavobacterium; species Flavobacterium collinsii. Next base: position 180,192 of record NZ_CADCST010000077.1, read on the forward strand.
CTAAAAATGGCTACTTTTAATAACCCGGATTTTGTGTAATACCGGAACGGTCTATTTCTGTTTGCGGAATGGGTAAAGCAAATCGATTTGCGTTAGCCGATAAACCACTGCCGTCTGCTCTTTTAAAACCTAACCCAAGTCTTTTAAGATCTGTAAATCTGAACCCTTCAAATGCTAATTCTCTTCTTCGTTCATTAAGAATTTCATTACTCAGATCTGCCCCTGAATAATCTCCTATACCACGGGCATTTCTAAGTTTATTGAGATTTATCAATGCTGATGCACTGTTATTTTCCTGTAGATAAGATTCTGCCAGTATAAGATACAATTCAGGTACTCTGATGAGTTTTATATCTATATTACCCGGATCAAAAGCAGCGGCATTTGTTGTTCTTGTACCTGCTTGCTTTTTAGGAAAGTAATTGTCTTTAATAGTAGGATGGTTTTTGAAATATACTGTAAATCTAAAGTCTTTCGTTTTGTCATAAAGATTTATTAAATCTGTTGCTACCGAATAAGGATAACTCGAGAGAACCGGTATTGCAAAGATTGCTGCAGTCTGCCCCATTTCGGAATTTTCAAAACGTATTCTAAAAATGATTTCTCCCGAATCATCCTTATCCCATTCTTTTTGCAAAGCAACCAGCGTGTTGTCTAATTTATATCTGGTATCTGCTAAGGCTAAATTACTGTAGGCAATAGCATTTTTGTAATCGGCTGTTTCATGAGATACGCGGGCGGATAATGCATAAATTGCTGTTTTGGATATTCTATAGGAATTAACCGTATTATTGGCTAATGCTTCCGCTTCTTTTAAGTCTGCCAGAATAAACTGAATCACTTCGGCTGTAGTGTTTCTGGGTTTTATGTCTAACAATTTATCTGTTTCAAATCGATAAGATACTGACAATGCCTTTTTATCAGCGTTATAAGCAGGTGAATAAAACCTGTATAAATTATAATGCAATAAAGCTCTTATCCCCAGTGCTTCTCCTAAAAAAGCATTTTTGTTTGTCAGCGTACTTTTTCTCGCATACTTTATAATAGTATTTACGTTATAGATGGCCTGATACGAAACTTTCCAAAATCCCTCTATACCACCAGTCGAGCTGTTATATGCCAGGGGATATATCGAAAGTGAACTGTTATCAAAAGAGAAGTCTTTTGAATTTGTTGAACCTAAAAGATCATCTCCAATGGCTTCCGGAATTGTGTAAATACCCAAGGAATAGCCGTGGAAATCTTGTTTCATAAGCCCATAAACGCCATCTAAGGCACTTCTGAAACCACCTTCTGTCTGAAAGAGTGTTTCCGGAGCCAATTGATCCAAAGGTTCTTTGTTTATAATATCATCAGAGCAGCTGCTAAAGAAAGTAACTATTACTGATATGAAGAATAATTTTATATTTGCTCTCATTATGTTTTTCTTTAATTTTTTATCTATCGTAGTAAGACTCTTTTGTCTTCGTTGTTATTTGATGTCCAATTTGTGGTTTGCTGTATCTTAAAAACTAGCATTAAGACCTAAAGAATAAGCTCTGACAATGGATGAAGAAAGTCCAATACCTCCAGCTGCAGTAGCATATTCCGGATCAATATAGCTAACAGCCGTTTTGGTAAAAAGGTTTTGCCCCTGAACATAAATTCTTAAACTTTCGATCCCTGTTTTCTCTAAAACACTTTTGTGAAGTGAATATCCCAGAGCAACATTTTTCAATTTAATATAACTGGCATTCTCTAAAAATTGAGTAGAGTTTTTGTAATCTGACTCTATGAATGCTGTAGGGTTGGCTGTATTCACCTGTCTTACAGCTATACTTGACTGATCACCAGAATTTTTCCATGCTTTAAGCACGTCAGTACTTTGATTGTAAGCGGGATTGTTATATAAATTATAGATTCCTTCATTCAGAACATAATGACCGACAGCATAAGATATCAAGACTGACATATCAAGTTGTTTGTATCTGAGCGTATTGGTTAAACCTCCATAATATTTAGGCATTGCGGTTTTGTTGCTAACCTGCCTGAGATTATTGATTTCAGTTGCATTAGTTGTAGTTTTATTGGTATTGTAATCTACTAGCTTTCCATCCTGTGTTCTGTACTGATTAAAACCTGTAACCGGATTAACACCAGCCCAATCTGCTATATAAAAAGAGCGTATAGCGCTCCCTTCTTTGAACACGGTAGATCCTGCATTATTGATAATATCCTTTTTGTCTGACAAGGCCAGAACAGTTCCTTTGTTGAAAGCAATATTAAAATCGGTGGTCCAGTTAAAATCTTTGCCTTTTAAATTTACAGTATGAAGACTAATCTCAACACCCTCATTTCTAAAGTTTCCGATATTAGAGATCAACTCTTTAAAACCTGAAGTTAACGGAATTGGCTTATTGTTTAATAAGTCTCTGGTATCTCTGATATAATAGTCAACAGTTCCTGAAATACGATTGCTAAACAGTCCGTAATCGATACCGAAATTCTTATTGTAATTCTTTTCCCAGGTTAAATTTGGGTTTTCTCCCCTTGATAGATAAGGTACGGTACCACCTGCATAAATGATTTGGCTAGAGTAATTATATAAAGATTGAGAAGCAAAATCTCCTATAAAGTCATTTCCGGAAGTCCCAATGCTGGCTCGCAATTTTAAAGAACTTACGATTTTATTCTCCTTAAATAAGTCTTTATATGCATTCCATGAAGTTCCTACAGACCAAAAATTCGCATATTTGTTATCCGCCCCAAAACGGGAAGAGCCGTCTCTTCTGAAGGATAATGACAGATTATAAGCACTATTAAAGTTATAATTTAGTCGCGAGAAATAAGACAATGAACCCGCTACTGATTTTTGTTGTGTAGCTGAAGTTACCGTTTTTGCTGCGCTTACGATTTGTATCGCATCCGAGTTAAAAGTATTAGCCAGTATATTAAGACTGTTGGTTTCGTATTCATTAATTTCATTACCCAATACCAAATCAAAACTATGTTTCTGAAATTTCTTTGCTATAGTTGCTGTTAATGTACCTGTATAATTATTATTATCGCCACTAGAATTACTTAGTACTCCCCCTTTTACAATTACTTTCTCGAAATTACTGCCCTTTGAGCTATTATAGTTAGCTCCTAAAACGCCATTCAAAATTAACCATTTGAAAGGTGTATAAGTCAAATTTACACTTCCTCCAATATTTTTTCGATTGGAATTTACAATTGTATTATCTCTTAAAAATAATGGATTGTACGGAGTGCCCGGAGCACTGCCAATCTCCAAAAGCCTTAGCGGATTTCCCTTATCATCAAGAAAATTTAACCATGGGTTTAACATAAATGCATTTGAAAAAGGAGAACCGACTGTACGTTTGTTTACGTCATTTACATTTCCGAAATTTCCTGAAAATCCAACTTTTAATTTACTTCCCAAATCAAAATCAAGTCGAGTACTTACCGTATATCTTTTGTACTCGCCTCCAAAAATATTATCGACCTTGTTATAGGTTATCGAAGTATAATAGTTGGCTTTATCGGAACCTCCGGAGAAAGAGATATTATCTTCACGATTTATTTCATTCTTCAAAAGCAAATCAGCCCAATTTACATTATTCCCCAATGCTCTTCTGTTTTGAAGTAATGTCGGATTCGTTTTATAAACCCCCAACGACTCTTCAAAATCTAATTTTTGAGATCCGGTCATTAAATCGTTAGTAAATGATTGGTCTGCTGTTTTAATTCCAAGTCGGGTATTAAAAGTCACCTGCAATCCAGTGTTTCTCTTTCCTCTTTTTGTGGTTATCATTATTACACCATTCGTCCCTTTAGATCCATAAATAGAGGTTGATGCAGCATCTTTTAGAACACTGATCTCTTGTATGTCGGCAGCATTTAAGGTGAAGGCACCTAATCCTGATCTGGGCATCTGTACTCCATCAACAACTATCAGAGGATCTGTACTCGAACTTATCGAGCCAATACCTCTTAGTAAAATAGAAGGAGGTGCATCCGGAGAGGTAAAATTTTCCTGAACAAATAAACCGGGAACGACTCCAATTAAAGCGTCGGCGAAAGATACATTTTGTGTATTCTGTAATACCTTGGTATCCAATTTTGTTACAGCTCCCGTAATTTTATCACGATTCATTTTTCCATACCCCACTAAAACGAGTTCATCCAATTGGTTCGTATTGGGTTCAAGGGTAACATTGAGCAAAACCTGGCCTGCAATTTTAATTTTTTTAGTTGTAAAACCTACAAAGCTAAAGCTTACCACATCACCTTCGTTTACAGCGATTTCATACTTGCCATCAAAATCAGTAGTTGTGCCCTGTTTATTATTGTTTACTAAAATTGTTACTCCAATCAAAGGCAAGCCTGTATGGTCTTTAACCACACCACGAATCTTCTTTTGATTTGCGTTTTTACTGATTAGGTCAAGAGAAGACTCCTTTGAACTTTTAGTCTTCTGCGCATAATTTCCAGATTGTACATTCAATATTGAAACAATGAGAAAAAATGCGGTTAGCTTAATTTTTAATGATGGTTTTAAATAAAATAGAGTTGCTGCATGAGCTTTCATTTTTTTCATAATTTTCAGAGTTTTTAAATTGCCAGAGTTCATAACCTTAAGAATTGATCGTATAGAGAGAAAAGACTGCCAGAGTTCTTTTTCGTGATTTTCTAAAAACAAAAGTTGTGGTATTTGAATGGAGAATGCCATTATACATTTAGGACAAACACTGCAAGTAAATTACATTTTGTGTACCTGATGTATCGATAAAATAATGAGATTCAATTCCCCGTTAAAGTGGTATTTTCAGGGGTATAAATGCAATTCTAACTTTTCAAAAAGAGAAAAAACAGATGAGAGACAAGTTTATATAAATTTCGTTTCGCGCTTATCTCTTTTGATATTGTGTCAAATGTAGACTACATAATTCATACATGGACTTTAAAAGTAATAACTGGTATCATCTACGTAACAATTGGCGCTTTTTTAGACATAAGTGTGAAAAAATGAAATCAGTTTTAGCAAATTACCAATTGTTTTCACAAAAAAACACTTTATTTCTTTCTGCCAAAATCAAATAATGAAGATCAAAAACGGTCAAAAATTCATTCTTAGTTTCAAAATGCATCTGATACAAATCAGCAACTGGTTTTAAATGATTCTAATAACTTTCTATACTACTAAAAGACCGCATTTAAGTTTAAAAATGAAAATTCTTCATTTTGGGTATAAAAAAACCAGTGAGCTTAATTCACTGGTTTTAAAATTCATATACTGTACCTCTTTAATCTATTTAGTACAGTTCAATATTTTTATTTACTGCTAACTTAGCCAGTCACTGACTAACTTTCGATAGGTTTCACCAACGGGAAGCTGTTCTCCACTGGTGAGTTGTATCTGATTTCCATCAATAACCTTTATTTTACTTTTTGGGATTATATAGGAGCGATGAATTCGAACAAATTGATTTACAGGAAGCTTTTCCAAAATATCCTTCATGTTTTCCAGAACCATAATTTTCTCCCCTTTCGTATGAATGCGAATATAGTCTTTGAGGCCTTCAATATAAAGGATGTTTTCGGTTGCTATTTTATGATGCTTCCGGTCGGCTTTTACAAATAGAAAATCTTCAGTTTGCTGGTTTTGAAAGGTTTCCTGCCAACGGATAAATTTTTCAACACTCTGATAAAAACGATTGAAAACAATTGGTTTGAGTAAATAATCTATAACATGGAACTGAAAAACATCTAAAGCATAATCCGGATACGCAGAGGTAATGATGAAGTTGTGTTTCTGATTGAACATCTGCATTAATTCAATTCCGGTTAGCTGTGGCATTTGAATGTCTATAAACACCAAATCAACCACTTCATTGTTCAGTATTTCGATGGCTTTAAAAACGTCTGAATCGGCATACAAAACGTTTAATCTAGGTACTTTAGAAGCATAATCTGCCATTAACCTTACTGCAAAAGGTTCGTCGTCTAATATGATACAATTTATTTTCTTCATCTTAATTCTATTTCAAGTTCAGCTGTAAACTGGTTGTTTTGATTTACTACTTTTATCTGATGTTTTTGCGGATAATGAATTTCCAGTCTCTTTCTTAAATTACTTAATCCAATACCTCCCAATTTATCTTTCTTTTGTATGGCGATATCATTTATCACTTTAAAATTGAGTTTTTGATCTTCTAAGCGCAGCTCGATTATAATTGGTTTTTCGTTAGATGTAACACCATGTTTTAAGGCATTTTCAATTAACGGAGATAAAATATAAGGCGGAATTTCTTCAGAAATATTTTCGGTTTCAATTCTGAAATCAATAAAAGCACTTTCCTGATGCCTTAATTGTTCGAGCTCTATATAGGCTTTTATATACTCGATTTCATCGGCCAGTTTTATCTTTTCTTTTTGAGATTCGTAGGTCGTAAAACGCATAATCTGACTTAGTTTTTCGATGGCAGCCAACGATTTATCCGATTGAAAATAAACCATCGAATAAATATTGTTGAGTGTATTAAATATAAAATGCGGATTGATCTGTGCTTTCAGAAATTTGATTTCGGTGTTTTTGTTTTCTTCCAGAATAACCTGATTGTACTCCAGCAAACGGATAAAATAAATAACAAACCAAAGCAGTGAACTTAAAATTACAGGCATACTGCTGTAATGCAGATTATCCTCCATATACTTAAAGAAAGTTGGATTGGTGTAATTGATTCGATGAAATAAAACATCGCTTATCACCTGTTCCAACAACCATCGTGACCCCGTAAAAAACAAGTACGAAACCAATACTCCCACAAAAAATCTTTTCCACTGAAAGGATTTAAAAACCAATTTCATCACCACAAAATAATGAAAATAAAAGGTTAGCACAAACACAATCATATACGTTGAAAGAAACAGATCCGGAATGAAGTTTTTGCTCTGGATTAGATTTTTAACAAATGTGAAATACCCCATCAAAAGCCAATATATGATATGAATAAACACTTCTACTCTTTTTGATAATGTTCCTTTATACATCGTTTCGTTTTTTTTTCAAAGATATACATTCATTAAAAAGTCTAAAGCCGGGTTTGTAGATTAATCACAGGGGTTTGTCGATAAAAGTTCTTTACGGTCTTTTTTCAGCGCAGTTTTGCAGGGTAATTAATTTAAAAACCATGAAAAACATTAGCCTTTTAGTACTTGCCTTTTTGTATCAGACGTATTCTTTTGGTCAGGAATATGAAGTTAAAGGAAAAGTGATCAATCAAAATAAATTAGCCCTTGAATTTGTGATCAGCGGTTTATTAAACCAACAAAAAACTTTAACCGCTCAGGCTTCAACAGACAGCCTGGGGAATTTTATTCTGAAAGCTCCAAAAGGAAATTACCGTTTCATACTGGAGCAATTTGGTACAGAATTCATGAACCGTGAAATTACAATAGATCAAAATACCGATCTGGGCACGATTGAAATTAAAGAATCGGTACAACTTGACGGCGTGACTTTAAAATCAAGAAAAAAACTGATTGAACAAAAAGTCGATCGACTTGTTTTTAATGTCGAAAATTCGGTAACGGCTACTGGCGGAACGGCTTTAGATGCTTTAAAAGCAACACCTACTGTAAGAGTTCAAAATGAAGCGATTTCGATTGTAGGTAAAGGGGAAATTTTAGTAATGATTGACGATCGTTTGCAAAGAATGCCTCAGGAAGATTTGGCAGCTTTTCTTAAATCAATTCCTTCTGATAATATTAAGAGTATTGAAGTTATTACGACACCTCCGGCAAAATATGACGCTGAAGGCAATAGCGGTCTTATTAATATTAAATTGAAAAAAGCAAAAGCCAATTCATGGAATGCCAATATTGGAACTTCCTACACGCAAAAAACATACGCAGGCGGAAACGTAAACGGACTTTTTACGTACGATCACGATAAGCTTTCGGTACAAGCTACTGTTAGCAAAGGGAAACAAAAATTACTGACTTCTTCTGAAAGTTCTATTTTTTATACCAATGAAACCTGGAAGCAAGAACTTAAAAATAAATCGACCACAGATGTACTGAGCTTAGGTCTTGGTTTTGATTATAAAGTAACTGACAAATGGAGCAGTGGACTAAAATATCTGGGCAGTTTTACAGATAAAGTGAACTCAAACAACCCATTTACTACCAGATTCAATAATGCTAACGGAATGGCAGATTCTTATATTACGTCGAACGCAAATGGTGAAAACAATCCAAAAATGAATGCGGTTAACTTTCATAATTCGGTTGCAATAGACAGCTTAGGAAAAAACATATCAATGGACCTGGATTATTTTGATTATAACAAAAATGACTCCCGTTTCTTTTCAGGGAATGAATTAGACAGTAGTAAAAATAAGATTCCCGGAGGTTTTTTCTCTTCAACGAATTCCAATGTCAATACCATCAAAAATTACTCGGCCAATATCGATGTTTCTTTACCGTACGACTGGGCAAACATTAGTTTTGGAGCGAAAACTTTCCATACTAATACAGATAATAATCTGGTTGTTTATGATAACGAAAGCGGAACACCGGTTTTCAATACCAATCAATCGAATGTTTTTAATTATAAAGAGTACAATCAGGCCTTGTATTTTTCGGGAAGTAAAAAAATAAATTCAAAATGGGAGACACAAATTGGTTTACGTATCGAAGCGACACAAACCAAAGGTTATTCTGAAAATCTGAATCAAACCAATACCAACAATTATGTAAAATTATTCCCAACGGCCTATTTGACGTATGTTCCTAATGAAAGTAATTCTTTCTCCTTAAACTACAGCCGAAGAATCCGCAGACCTGATTTTGACTATTTAAATCCTTTTGTCATTAAAACAAGTCCATATTATTATTCAGAAGGGAATCCGTATTTGAAACCTTCACTGATTGATAATTTTGAGTTTTCGTTTATCCGAAATCAAAAATGGGTAAGTTCTGTTTATTTTTCTCAGGTTTCAGATTTTGGACAGGAATTATCGATCATCGATCCGGATACAAATGTTACCAGAAACACTCCTTTAAACTATGCTAATACGTACCAAATTGGACTTTCTACTTCATACAATTTCAATAAATGGTCCTGGTGGAACAGTTTTACCGGATTCAATTTAAACTATCAAAATGTAAAATCAAAAACCAATTTTATTCAGTCCATCGATGGCTATAACGGATACATTTACAGCAATAATGATTTTACCCTAAACAGTAACAAAACACTATTTATTGGATTAAACTATGGTTTACAACTGCCGGGCCGTTATCAAATTTTTAATATTTCGACTTTGAATATTCTTGACATTTCGGTTAAGCTATTAACTTTCAACAAAAATCTTTCGGTTACCATCATTGGCGAAGATTTACTGAATGCGCAAAAACCATTGATTTCCTATAGTTCAAACGATATTAAGACTAATGTAAAAAGCTATAGTGACAGTAGAGGTTTCCGAATTTCGCTGAGTTATAAATTCGGTAATCAAAACATCAAATCCAAACAAAGAGATTTTGGAAATGAAGAAGAAAGAAGCAGAGCCAACTAAATGTGTTTCGAACTTCATACAAAGCTTCAGAAAATATCTGAAGCTTTTTTTATGCGTTTAGTCCAAACTTCAAAAAGCTCTTTTTGTCCTCCATCTAAAATAAACTTATATTAGCCTTAAATTTAAACGATTAGAGAAGAAACAGTAGACCCGAAAATTACCGCTTAAAAAACCAAAAACTACCATGACCAAAAAAACTGCCATCTTGCTAGGGTTTATCGCCTTAAAATTTATACTGCAATATATTTTAATAAGTCCTGAATATGATTTGCAACGCGACGAATACTTGCATCTTGATCAGGCACATCATTTGGCATGGGGCTATTTATCGGTTCCTCCGGTTACTTCCTGGGTTTCTTATCTTATTCTTTTACTTGGAAATTCGATTTTTTGGGTGAAGTTTTTCCCGGTTCTTTTTGGAGCTTTGACACTTGTGGTGGTCTGGAAAACTATTGAAACGTTGAAAGGAAATTTATACGCTCTGATTTTAGGTTCTACCTGCGTTTTGTTTTCATCGCTGTTGCGGATCAATATACTGTACCAGCCAAATTCGTTAGACATCTTATGCTGGACTTCTTTTTATTATGTGATCATTCAATACGTTACTACCGAAAACAAAAAATGGTTTTACATTGGTGCTGTCGTTTTCGCCTTCGGTTTTCTAAATAAATACAATATACTGTTTCTTCTTATCGGCCTCTTACCGGCTCTTTTGTTATCCAAACAAAGAAAAATATTTGTTGAAAAAAAACTCTATTGGGCACTGCTTTTAGGAGTGTTACTGATTTTACCTAATCTTTTATGGCAATACAACAACCACTTCCCTATTGTGCATCACATGAAAGAACTCGCCGAAACACAGCTCGTTAATGTAGATCGAATGGAATTTTTGAAAAAACAATTATTATTTTTTATCGGTTCTTTCTTTGTTCTTCTTGCTGCTTTGTACGCCTTACTGTTCTACAAACCTTTCGAAAAATATAGATTCTTTTTTGCTTCGATAATCTTTACACTGATCGTTTTTCTGTATTTCAAAGCCAAAGCCTATTATGCTATTGGTTTATATCCTGTTTATATCGCTTTTGGAGCTGTTTTTCTTTCTCAGGCACTACAAACAGGCTGGAAACGTTATCTGAAACCCATTTTCATCATCATTCCAATATTATTTTTTATACCTATGTACGACTTGGCTTTCCCTAATAAAAGTCCAGAGTATATCATAAAAAATCCAGAAGCATACAGAAAAATGGGAATGCTTCAATGGGAAGATGGAAAAGAGCATGCGCTGCCACAAGATTTTGCCGATATGCTGGGCTGGAAAGAGCTCGCCCGCAAAACAGATTCTCTTTATGCCTTAATTCCGAATCCCGAAACAACTCTGGTACTTTGTGATAATTACGGACAGGCCGGAGCCATAAACTATTACTCTAAAAAAGGAATCAAAGCCGTTTCTTTTAACGCCGATTATGTCAATTGGTTTGTTCTTGATGTGCCCTACAAAAACGTCATCAGAGTTAAAAACTATTGGGAAAGAACTGCTGAGCTTGAAGAAACCAGTCCTTTCTTTGAGTCTTCCCGTATTGGAGGCGAAATCACTAATAAATATGCCAGAGAGTCTGGAGCCACTATTTTTGTTTTCACAAATGCCAAAATTGACATCAACAAAAGACTCAAAGCTGAAATTAAAGAAGAAACGAATTATAGTAAATGACCGATTTTACCACTATCGACTATCTAAAAAACGGAAACAGCAGACAAATTCAGACTTATGAAATCCTTACCCAATATAAGATTTTGGATGACCTCGCTGAATTTGATCCAATTTTGGCAGGCACGATCCCAATTCATATCGATATTGAAAATAGTGACCTGGACATTATTTGTTATTGGAAAAACAAGGTTGAATTTGTGGAGAAACTCAACATTACCTTCGGAAGTAAAGACAACTATACCATCAGGGAAGCACTAATTGATAATCAAGAATCTATTATTGCAAATTTTAAAATAGCCTCTTTTGAAATTGAGATCTTTGGGCAAAATATTCCAACCAAAGAACAGAATGCGTATCGCCACATGGTTATAGAGTATCAAATTCTGCAATCAAAAGGCGAAAATTTCCGATTAGAGATCGTCAAACTCAAACAAAACGGTTACAAAACGGAACCTGCTTTTGCTTTTTTATTAGGTTTAAAAGGAGATCCATACTCAGAACTACTAAAGTATGAGATTTAAACCACTTTAGCCAAAAACACAAACAACTAAATACCAGTCACTTAAAATTAAAATTCACATATTTAAAAATAATTTCGAAATTTCTTTGCATAACCGTATTTACTGTGTATCTTTGCACCCGAAACATCGCGGGATAGAGCAGTAGGCAGCTCGTCGGGCTCATAACCCGAAGGTCACAGGTTCGAGTCCTGTTCCCGCTACTAAGTAAAAACACCACTTCAACAAGTGGTGTTTTTTTTTATTTCAAAACGAAAACTGGTGGGCTCATATCCGCCGCGGCGGACACAGGTTCGAGTCCTGTTCCCGCTACTAAGTAAAACACCACTTCAACAAGTGGTGTTTTTTTTATTTCAAAACGAAAACTGGTGGGCTCATATCCGCCGCGGCGGACACAGCTTCGAGTCCTGTTCCCGCTACTAAGTAAAGCACTACTTCAACAAGTGGTGTTTTTTTTTATTTCAAAACGAAAACTGGTGGGCTCATATCCGCCGCCGCGGACACAGGTTCGAGTCCTGTTCCCGCTACTAAGTAAAACACCACTTCAACAAGTTGGTGTTTTTTTTTATTTCAAAACGTAAATTGGTGGGCTCATATCCGCCGCGGCGGACACAGGTTCGAGTCCTGTTCCGGATCAGGTTCAAAAGTTGGGGATTAAGCAAAAAAGATGGATCAATACAAAATGTTGTGGGGTTGATAGAAGTTATTCCTTTTATCAACGATTTCAGCTCTTCATTTAAGAAATCATTTTATTACAGCTGATTTTATAATTAGTGTTCTCTTTCGGTATAAATATTTGAAATGTTTAAAAAGGGCTGAAAGCCCAAAAGCATAAAAATAGTGCAACGCACTATAAAGTAAGATAATGAATCATATTGCCCTGAAAGGGCATAAGCAGTTATAAATAAAACATAAGATCTTGATTAAAAGTTGCTAACTTTCGGAAATGTCATAAAATAAGACACATGCTTCTTGGGTTAGGCTTTCGCCCTTACAGGGCTTAAAGAAGCATCATCATTATTCATGGTACTTCGCACCATGTTATTGCCAGAGCTCTTTCAGAGCAGCAAGTTGCAAGCACTTGTATCTTATAAGGAAAGCTGTACATTAAATCTTTTGCAACTAAAGAATTTTAAGAAAATAAAAAAAACTTTGAGATTGTAAAAAGCTAGTATTTTCACTCCTAAATTGCTTTATGATAAAGAGAATATTAACAATAGCTAAATTTTTCACTTATCCAATAATACCGCACACATTAAGTACCTTTGACACAATAAAACCAATAGAATTATGATAGAAAATTTTGTGCTTTTAGCATTTGACACTTATTATTTTGACGGAAAAGCCAAAACCGTTTGTATTGAATTTAATCAATGGAATCAAGACAAAGATTACAAAGTACATTCAGAAATAATTGACAATATCGAAGACTATATCCCAGGAGAATTTTATCGAAGAGAATTACCATGCATTTTAAGTCTTTTACAAAAGATGAAACTAGAAAATATTGACGCGATTATTGTGGATGGATATATTTATCTGGATGATGATAAAAAATATGGTTTAGGAGGATATCTATATGAAAAACTAAACCAGAAAATTCCAATAATTGGTGTTGCCAAAACTAATTTTGCATCACTAAATAAAGACAAAAAAAGCTTATTTAGAGGCGATAGTAAAAAACCTCTTTTTATTACTTCAATCGGTATCGATTTGGACGATGCATTTACAAAAGTCGAAAGTATGGCGGGAGAATTTAGATTTCCTACCTTACTAAAAGAATTAGACAGGCTGACAAAAGAAATACAAATAACTCTATAAGAATACTTTATAAGCTGGCTAGCTATTTGAATGCTTCCTGCTACTAAGACAAAAAGCTTCAGAGAAATCTGGAGTTTTTTTTATTTATACCTTTCTGATTCTCTTTGCGGACACAGATTGCAAATCTGCGCTATAGTTGTCTACATATTGGAGCGATCGGATAAATTAGTTTTTTTCATCTTCTCTATAAAAAGGTTAATTTCTTTCAAGTTATTATTCTTCAGCTTGAATGAATAAAATAGTTTTTGCTCTATTATTTTAAGAGACTTAATTGGTGTTTTAATTAATTTTTTGTCTAACTCTTCATCACATAAATGTTTTGGAACTATACTAAATCCGCTATTGTTTTTTAAAGTTTCTATTATATCCAAATAAGAGGGTAAAATATATCTTGGAACTATTCTAGGATTAGTATTAAATCTAGAATCCCAAAACTTTTTTATATCATTTTGGTTATTGTCATATGCAAACCAAGTTTGTTTTTGTAGCCATGTGCTGAATTGCCTATCATTTTCTTCGATATTCTCTGGAATAACAATAGAATTGGAGCAAATTAATTCTAACTCTTCATTCTTTAAATATGTGAATTGATGGTCGTAAGTATCGTGTTTTTTTATTCCAACCAATAATTGGATTTTTTCCATTTCAAGAGCTTCAACCAATTCTTTTTCATTTCCAAACTGGGTCACTATATACATGTCAAATGCATAAATGTGATGTATTAATTCTTTCCTGAAAAAATCTGTGGTACAACCAATTGTTATTGCAGATCGTTGTTTTTTTGTTCTTTGACTTGAATAATATTCTACTTTTTCTAATTCACTTAATGGATTATTAATTTGTGAATATAAAAATTTTCCATATTCGGTAGGTGCTAATTTCCGAGTAGTTCTTTCAAATAGTTTTTTTCCAATATGGCTTTCCAGGGCAGATAAATGTTTACTAACTCCAGGTTGAGTCATATTTAATTTTTTTGAAGCTTCTGTTATATTTTTACATTCATATATAGCGCTAAAAGTTCTCAACCATTCTAAATTAATCATAACATATATTATAAATAAGCAAACAAAAATAATTAAAATTATCAATGCATTGACTCTATCTTTGTAAAAAAAAAGAAGATGACAAAAACATTAGTAATAAACTATGCACCCAGAAAAGGTTCTTACACCCAAATTTTATTTGATGAGTTTGTGGAACTAGCAAAAGGAAAAACAGAAATAAAACATCTAAATTTAGCTGAAACTCCACCAGAATTATTATTAGAGAAAAATTTGAATTTAATAATGGAATGGAATATGGGTAAAAAAGATTTTTCAGAAATAGAACTCTTAACTCTATCTAATCATCATAAACTTATAGATGAAGTTATTGCAGTTGATAATATTGTATTGGCTTTTCCTATTTACAATTTTACAATGCCAGCAACCGTAAAGGCCTGGATAGATGCTATTGTAGTTAGTGACAAGACATTTTCTTTTAGCCCTGAAACAGGCTTTAGTGGTCTTTGTAAAGATAAAA
This sequence comes from Flavobacterium collinsii, assembly GCF_902804485.1. Taxonomy (GTDB): domain Bacteria; phylum Bacteroidota; class Bacteroidia; order Flavobacteriales; family Flavobacteriaceae; genus Flavobacterium; species Flavobacterium collinsii. The sequence goes on from NZ_CADCST010000077.1 coordinate 195,329, forward strand.
AAGCGCTATCCATAATTGTTAGTGGATTCGATTACAATAATTCCGATAATATCAAGGAATTTGCTTCATCTACAATAAAACAAAATTTTGATTTTATGGGTATCTCTTCAGAACAAATTTCAGCTTTTGGGGTTGACCAAAATAGAGACCAATTAAATTCAATTCTTGAAAATGCGAAATTGGAAATAAAAACTTTGATTGATAGATGGTTTCCAAATTAATACTAATGTTTCAGCATCTCGCTCAGTTAGCATCCCCGCTCCCGCACGAATCCTTTCGTGCGGCAGTATGTATGTCAAGGCCTAGTTTCGTTATAAAAGTTTAAAATATTAAAAACGAGTAGAAACTATAAATTTCGTAATTCTAAGAGTGCAAGTAGAACGTACCACACGAGAGGATTCGTGCAAAAGCAGGGTAGTATACTCATACAGTTTTAACTTCTTTGATTATAGTTCACACTGCAACCTCAAAAGACTTCGCCAAAAACAATCCCGTAGTGAAATGTTAAAATTCATAACATCTCCAAAAAATCACCGAAATCGGGTATTGTTATTAAGTTAAAATTAAGCTACCCTTGCACTTAAATAAGTTTTAACTCATAAAAAACTTCCAAAACCAAAGCCGTACTAAATTTGATTTTGTACATACCCTGCTATTTTCCCTATTGAATCTTAAAATAGTTTTTGGTAAAAATTGTATAAAACAAACCCCCAGTTTACGACAAAACACTTTTTGAAATAACTCAAAAAAAAAAGACTCAGAGATAAAAACCACAAAACGAATCTCGCTTTACATCTTTTTTGCTTATCAAAACAATAGAATATTACATGTTAATTAAAAAAATGAAGCATCTTTTTCATGCCCTATCCTTATTTGTGCTGTTGCTGCTTGTGAATGCAACAGGACATGCTCAATTGTTTCCGGTTCAGATGACTCCGGTTTTCAACAGTCCGTATAGTGTTAAAATATCCGACTATGCAACTAGTATGGATACTAAAATGCGATTGCTGATCAATCCAATGGACATTACCATCTCGCAGCGACAGGTGCGTTTGAAATTGTACATTCAAGGTAACGGACTCAACATACAAAGCAGTGATTACATACTAGGGCAACGTCCCATTTTTATAAACGGCGGAGAGTTACAAACCCATACCAATACCGATATCTCGGCTCTTTTCAGGTTAGAGAACCTACAGGGAATTTCTGCTATTCAGTATGCCAATGGTTTGCCCGAGGGGATGTACAACTTTTGTTTTGAATTATACGATTTTGTAACCAACCAAAGGATTTCACAAAAAAGCTGCACCAGTTTGTATCTGATTTTAAATGACCCTCCGTTATTGAATACACCCCTACGTAACGAACAAATTGCTTCAACCGAATTTCCAAATATTCTCTTTACCTGGACACCACGTCAGAGGAATGCCACTAACATATCGTATAAATTTGAGTTAAAACAGCTTTTTGACCCCACATTAGACCCGCAGTTTGGGTTTCAGATGTCACCTATTTTGTATGAAGAGACATTATTTGGAACTGCATTGCTTTATAATTTAAGTATGCCAATCCTGACTCCCGGTATGCGTTATGCCTGGCGGGTACGTGCTATTTCAACTACCGGACTGTCGGAAAATGCGGTTTTTAAAAACGATGGCTATAGTGAGATTTATTCGTTTAAATACACTCAAAAGTGTAATGCACCGTCATTTACCCTGTCTGAAACAGTGAGCTCAAGCAGCGTAAAAATAAGCTGGCAGGGCACTCCGGACCATACCAAGTATCAGGTTCAATACAGAAAAAAGGCAATTGTAACAACGGACAAAAAAAGAAGAGAGAAAGAAAAAACATTCGAATGGTTTCCCATATATACTCAGAATACACAAACATTATTAAGTAATCTGGAAACCGAAATTGGATATGAATTTCGAGTAGGGTCAAGTTGTACATCCGAAGCAGAGGGCATTCAGAGTTACACGTATTCTAACACTAATACTTTTATACTTCCTAAAAAGGAAAAATCCATTGCAGGTTACAACTGTGGGATTATTTCAAAAATTAGCATCCAAAATAAAAAACCTCTTGAAAACTTACTTGCGGGCGAAACTTTTACAGCAGGTGATTTCTCCGTAACCATTTTACAACTAAAAAAAGGACCTGGTCCTTATTCAGGAAAAGGTTTTATCGTTGTTCCTTATTTAAATGAAACTAAAATCTCCGTTAAATTTGATAATATCACCATCAATACCGATTATCAATTAATCAACGGAGTTGTCGAAACTAATTACAATCCGGTAAATATTTCAAATACAACTAATGCTTTTGTCAGTATTGAATCTTTAATTAATGATATAAAAGAAGCAGTAAAAAAGCAAATCGAAAGCGGAAAACTTACCAAGGAAGAAGCAGATGAAATCATTAAGGAAACCACTGAGCAAGGTGAAATAGCTCAAAAAGGAAAAGAAGCTATTACCGAAGCTGAAAAACTGAAGGCAGAAGAGAAGGACAGCGGGAACGAAAAAGAGGTAAGTAAAGAGCAGGAAAATAAAATTGAAACTGCAAAACAAGCAATAAATAGTGCGCATGAAAAAATAAAAGAAATAGCAGACAGACTTGGCATTAAAGCAGGTAAAGGCAATAGAGAGTCTGATCGCTATTTTCAGGGATTACTGCCCTTGGCAGTTAATAACGGAGCAGTACAAATTAAACAGATTGACGGTAATGGTGTTTTTAACTTTAAAACTACCGACACTAATTTCCTAGAAACGTACAGTACAATTGTATCTGACAAAAAATACACTTTTGTCATCACTACCTCTAGTTCTACAAAAGAAGAATTAGAAAAAGCAAAAAGCTTGGTCGACAATCCAACAGATGGGATTGTTATCTATAATCACTATGATTTAAAAAACAATAAATTAGGGTATAAAGTAAATTTTGCCAATAACTTTTTTAAAGGAATAAAACCAGAGGATATTGAAGAAATTAAAGCTTTATATACCGAAGCTTTAAATAATTCTCTTGATGAAGCCCAAAATGCAACCGACTGGGGAGGTGAAATTTTTAAGGCAACAACATATCTCAATAAAACTTTTCAGGATTTAATCAATAAAATTGAACTTCCCGAAAGTTTTTGGAATCCTGTCAACAAAGACTTTGCCAGCAGTAAATACAAAATACAGGCTCTTGATGCAGGACTCATAGACGGAGCTCTTGATGAAATAAAAAGCATTCCGTTACTGATAAGTATTGTTGTAGACTATACGACAAACAGCACAACAAGAACTAAAATCAATGAGGCTTTTAGCGATTTTAGTTTTAAGGAAGCCATGAAAGGCTTTTATGAAGAGCGAAAAGATTTATACAAAAACCAGCCTTTACCCAAAATAGAACACCAAACGGGTAAGGATATAGTAGCTATAGGAACGGTTGTCGTTACAGGTGGCGCAGCGGCAGTTGGTAAAATAAAAAAAGGAGTTAATTTTGTTGAGGAGGTTGTTAATGCGGTTAAGAAGAAGGGAGTTAAGGAAACAGGCGAAGCGGTAAAAGATGCCATAAAGAAAAAGCTTGATGATATTGAGAAACTTATGAAAACTCCTGATTTTGCTAAAAAAATGGATGATGCTTTTAGTAAATATAAAAATAGAGCAGGCGATTTAGCCTTGAGTAAAGTTGATTGGGAAGCAAAATACAGAACCTTATACAAAAACAGAGAAATTGGAAAATTGACAGAAGAAGAATTTCAACTTTTAGAAGGAGGAGTCCCAAAAACATTTAAATTCAATGGAGAGATTAGAAAAGTTGATAATTTGATTGACGGAGTTGCTAAAGAAATTAAATCAGGGAAATTAAAAAGTTCTGAATTTATAGAAAATCAATTAAGAAAAGACATTGAAATATTAAGAAGACAAAATGTGCCTGTTAACAAAATAGAATGGCATTTGTTTGATGGGGCTGATATCAATATGATTAAGAAGCTTGAACTTTTGAGAGATACTTTTGGCAAAGATAAATTTGATTTTATTAATTATAACAATTTATAAAAATGGAAAAATATAATACACTGAAAGACGAAAAAGATTTTCGTCTTTTCATAGATAATATACCTAGCTACAATTTAAAACTACAGAATGTACTAAAAAAAGAAAGGCTAACTTATGAAGAAGAAGAGATTAGGTTAATTTCAAGATATTTTATTCAATTAGTAGAGAATGATTCTTTTACTATTGAAAATAAAAAGCAATTTATAGCCTATCTAGGAGAAGCTTTTATGCAAAAATATGGTGGAGAATGGGGCTTTACGGGAATCAAATCAGATAGTTTTGCAATAAACGAACCTGTCATTACAAAATATAAAAGAGAAAGTTTAAGAGAAGCTCCATCAGAGATGATAAGTGCAATATTTGAAAAAAATGATGAAAATTATTTTAACCGGAGTATAAAATACACCGAAGAGTTTGATAAAAAGGTCGACGATGTTTTTGCCCAATTATTTCCTAAAAGAAAGAAAAAATAAGGTTGGTCCCCAGGCTCCCACACAAATCCTTTCGTGTGGCAGTACGTATATCAAGGCCTAGTTTCGTTATAAAGGTTTAAAATATTAAAAATGAGTAAAAACTATAAATTCCGTAATTCTAAGAGTGCAAGTAGAACGTACCACACGAAAGGATTCGTGCGGTAGCGGGGGAAAGAAATGAATAGGATTTACTTATGATTATTTATTATTTTAAGGTATTATCAGGTATATATTATCTATTAGTTGTGAAATATTCCAGTAATCATATTTTCGATTTCTGCTTTGATTTCTACACTGCTGCCTATCCATCTGCCGATGATATTTCCATCTTTATCGATTAAGATTTTTACTGGAATTCCTGTTACCGCATAGGTGTTTTCAATTGTGCTTTTGTTTTCTTTGATTGAAAAATGTTTCCATTTTTCAATATTTTCTTTTTGTATTGTAGTTCTCCACAAATCTAGTTTTTCATCCTTTGTAACACTTATAATTTCAAAGCCTTTGTCTTGATATTTAGAGTACATTTCTTTTAGAAAAGGAAAATCTTCTCTGCAAGGGCCACACCAACTTGCCCAAAAATCAAGAAGCACATATTTGCTGTTTTTATATGAGCTAAGTCGCAACAAGTTAGCATTCAAATCATTTACCTCAAAATCAGGGGCTAAGTTTCCAATTCTACTATTTTTAAAATAACTTAATTTTTCGGCCAATTGTTTTCCGCTGTAAGATTTTTTTACTGCTAACCCTAATTTATCGTATAAATTTCTAATTGTATCATATGGAATTTGATTATCCTCTTCTGCTAATAAGTGATCTAATAAGTCAGGTGCTATAAATGAATTTGGATTTTTTTTTATAAATTCAAAATCCGATTGCCTATTTATTTTTATATTTTGATCCACCCATTGATCCAACTGTTGATCGAGCGAATCTAAACTCTTTTGAAATTGAATTTTTAAAGAATTATCACTAGTTGCAGTCATTTTAACAGAATAAAATCTACTCAATTCTCTGATAGAATCAATTTTTTTGTGAATTTTTTCCTTTTCCGCTGTATTTTGCAATGCATAAAATTCATCGTTCGTTTTAGAACCATTTATTACTATAGTATTCAAATCATCAATATCGAGTTTAGCACTCATTGTGGACGGCTCCAAATAAATTATTTTTGAATTTAAGTTTGTCATATAAAATCTAGAGTCAGTAGAAATAATTGCTTTAACCGGGAAATCAATTTCCCCTTTAAATACAAATTTATTGTTATAAATCTCTGAAGATTTGGTAATGCTCTCGCCGTTGACCTTATATGTCAAATAAATTTTTTTTTTGTTCGCTTTTTGGGAGCAGACACCATTTAGCACAAAATTGTGCTGCGCTACCATTATAAATGGAAGAACTAAAAAGAAAATTGAAAATTTTAATTTCATGTACATTATTTTTAAACCTAATTTATTGCATAAGAAGTGCCAAAAACTATTTAAACGTAAAACAGGAACGTCCATCGCACGCATTACAACCTAATCCTCAGTCATACGAACTAGAACAGGCGCCACAACCTTTAGGGGTAACAGGTCCTCCACCATCAATAGCTCCATCTCTTTTCCAGAAAGCCTGCTTTTAGCATTTTTCAAACTTAATTGTTTTTACAACTATTAAGTTAGCAAATATCTCATGTCTTTATCTCTTTTTCTAATATTGTATTATCTCTAATTCATATAATATTATCCTAAAATGATATAAAAACAAGGAAGCAGCATATTATAATGATTAGTGCTTTTTGCTATAGACTGCTCCCAAAAGTTTAGACGAATTTATAATTAAAATTAGATAATAATGAATCCGATATACAAGGCTCATTTCTTTTAAATTAAGCTTGATTCTCTCATTAAATTATTTCCCCTTTAAATCCTATTGCACAAATCAATTTTGGTCTTTTACGAATAGTTTTTTATTTATTTTTCGCGATTCTAAATCCAAATCCGCCATTTCGTGTGCCTTTTGGAGATTGGCATCTAACTTCTGGCATATGAATTCCATATTCTAATGGTTTTCCATCTACCCCGCCCCCGCACGAATCCTTTCGTGCGGCAGTATGTATGTCAAAGACTAGTCTCGTTATAAAGGTTTAAAATATTAAAATGAGTAGAGA
>NZ_CADCST010000078.1 GCF_902804485.1 Flavobacterium collinsii
TTTCTAAATGGCAAGAGATTTTTGAAGTTTTTTTTAAGAAAATTTCTTTCCTTTTTCCCTTCTCTCCTTACCAGTCTTTCAATGAGCTTCCCGTGTTTTACCTCACTTAACTTCTATTTTTAAAAGTGTTCGGTGAACTTCGTTTGCGGGGCGCAAATGTAATATCCATTTTCAAATCTCACAAGCTTTTTTAAATCTTTTTTTGAAAATTTCTTTTCGTTTTAATTCGTTTGCTTGTCAGTATTTCAGTGAACGTCTATCGCTGTTGCGGGTGCAAAAGTAGTCACTTTATTGAGTTCTGCAAGCTTTTTATCGAACTATTTTGAATCTTTTTTCAAACTTTATCTTAACACTCTGATAACACCCCTTTTACAAATTAAACTATTTTCAGGTTTGAAAGGTTTTTCTTTAGTGAATTAGATTCAATACTACACCTTCCTTTGAAACACCCCTATTTTACTAGTCTCGCAAAGACACCAAGACGCCAAGTTTTTATTTTATGACCAATCTTTCCTCTGAAAACCTCTACCCTAGCCCCGATAGAAGTGGAAATCCTTTTGCTTTTTCCTTTAAAAAGCAAAAGATTGAAACGAATAGCGGGAGAAAGCTACTAAATATCCCAAATCTCAAATTCCAAATCTCAAATTCCAAATTCCAAACCTCAAAGCTTCGACTTCGATCAGCTGGACAAAAACTACTCTTATCTAATAGGTAGTAAAAAAAACAAACCCGACAGGTTGAAAAAACCTGTCGGGTTGTATATATAACAGAACAACAAAATTACTCGAAACGAATGGCTTTAACAGGGGAGATCTTTGTGATTATATAGGAAGGAATTAACAACACTATGAAACACACTCCAATCGTAAGCAAATTCAACAAAACAATATACCCCCAATTAAAATAGACTGGCGCCTCATTTACATAGTAGTTCTCAGGATTCAAACGAATTATTCCAAAGTGCTGCTGAATCAACAACAAAACAATACCAATTAGATTACCCCAAAACAAGCCTTGAATAATAAGATAAAAAGCATTATACAAAAATACCTTTCGAACTGTCCAGTTATTAGCCCCTAATGCTTTTAGAATTCCAATCATCTGAGTCCGCTCCAGAATCAAAACCAATAAAGCCACAACCATATTAATGGTAGCAACCAATATCATTACACCTAATATAACAATGATATTAAAATCAAAAAGCTGTAACCAATCAAATATATAACTATACTTTTCGATTATCGTTTTAGTATCTAAATTAGAAGATGTTTGATCGTAAATTTTCTCTCCCGTTGTTTTAATAGCATCAAAGTCCTTAATAAACACTTCAAAAGCACCAATTTGATCGGCACTCCATTTATTTATCCTCTGAATATGCCTGATATCACCAAATATATAGGTTGCATCAAAATCCTGAAATCCTGAGCTAAAAATTCCAGCGATTTTAAATCTACGACTATTAGGCATTTTACCCTGCTCCTCTTTTATAAAAAAGGTATTAAAACTATCCCCAACTTTAAGATGAAGCCGGTTCGCAAGAAACCTGGAAATCAACACATCCTCATTCAGAGCTTTCGCATAATCCGGCACCCTTCCTTCTACAAGATACTCTTCAATGTTCTTCCAGTCATAATCTGCCCCAACCCCTTTGAAAACTATACCTTCAAAAGAATTTTCTGTTCTGATAATTCCAGCCTTAGTAGCTATTGCCTGAATATGACTAACTTCAGGAACCGATTTGAAATTGGGATAAAAGTCTTGCTTTTTCAAAATTGGAATCAGCGTAACCTCGGAATTGTTATTATCGAAATTTGATATTATAATCTGCCCGTTGAAAGCGGAAACTTTATCCCGTATTTTTTTCTGCAAGCCAATACCCGTTGCAACAGAAACAATCATCATTATCATACCAATAGCGATAGCCGAAATAGCAATTTTAATGATTGGCGCCGAGATACTGCTTTTAAAATCTCTGGCAGTAATAAGTCTTTTAGCTATGAAATATTCTAAATTCAAATTTTAAATTGTCTTGAAATTATTAATTATATCCCTTCTGGATTCATTCGAATCAAAATTACATTTAAAAAAGCAAAAAAAATGCTTTTAAAAACAATTACGAATTATTTAAGATCTTACAAAGGAAGTTTCTTTTTCATTTCTTCTACTATATTGTAAGCAGCAGGACAAATCGCAACATTTTTTAATGTTAAGTCCGCAATCTGATGAAATTTTTTACGATCAGTATGCGGGAACTCCCTGCAGGCCTTCGGACGAACATCATAAATCATACAATAATTTTCACTATCCAAAAAAGTACAAGGCACGCTTTTTAACACATAATCTTTGTCCTCATCAATTTTGAGATATTGTTCAATGAATTGTTGTGGCTTTTGTCTGAATGATTTTGAAATCCTTTCGATATCAGCCAAAGTAAACAAAGGCCCGGTCGTTTTACAGCAATTAGCACATTGCAAACAATCTGTTTTCCTAAATTCAGCATCATGCAAATCCTGCATCACGTAATCCAAATTCTTCGGTTGTTTCTTTTTAAGCTTATCAAAATACTTTTTGTTTTCGATATGCTTATCTTTGGCTAACTTATTTAAGTTATTTAAAATTTGCTTCAAGTTTAAAATTTAAAGTTGATGTGCAAAATTAAACAACTTTAAACTTGAAACCTTAAACTTTGAACTAAAATACGATGAAAGATCTTTTCGGGAAAGCCATGTATGATTTCCAAACCAATAATTCACCAGAGGATATTATTACCGAAACTTCAATTTCTGAAGAAGATGAGATGAGTGTGGATTATTTATTTCGTTCGTATAACGAAATGCCTAAACTCGAACAAAAAGCATTACAACTGGCATTCGGAAAAACTTTAGATGTAGGCTGCGGAGCAGGAAGTCATAGTTTGTCTTTACAAAAGGATCGAAATCTGGACGTTACAGCGATTGACATTTCACCAAAAGCGATCGAAACCTGTAAACTGCGTGGGGTACAAAACGCCAAGGTTCAAAATATACTGGATTTTGACGAAGGAAAATTCGATACTATCATTTTATTAATGAATGGCGTTGGAATTTTTGGCAAATTAAACAACTGCAACCAATACCTGTCCAAACTTAGGTCATTATTGAACCCCGGAGGACAAATATTACTTGACAGCTCAGACATTATTTACATGTTTGACGAAGATGAAGATGGAGGAAAATGGATCCCATCAAGCAATGAGTATTATGGGGAGCTTGTTTTCAATATTTCATACAAAGGAGACAAAGAAGAACCTTTCGACTGGTTGTACCTAGACTACAATACCCTACAAAATGCTGCTAATGCCAACGGATTAAAATGCGAATTGATTCTCGAAGGCGATCATTATGATTATCTGGCCAAACTTTCTTTATAAAATGAGTAAATTATGAACGAAACAGATTTAGAAAAACTAAAATATCCCATTGGAAAATTTCAAGCTCCAAAAGATTACAATGCCGAATATATTTCCACTAATATCGCCATCATCGAATCGTTTCCGAATAAATTAAAGAAAGAAACTATTGATTTGACTGAAGAACAGCTCGACACTCCATATCGTCCTGGCGGATGGACTGTTCGACAAGTAATTCACCATTGTGCCGAAAGTCACATGAACTGTTTTATCCGATTAAAATGGGCTTTAACAGAAAACAATCCGGTAATAAAGGCTTATGATGAAAAATTGTGGTCGGAGCTTCCGGATAATCTGACCATGCCGATCGAACCAACCTTACAGTTATTGGAAGGATTGCACTTTAGACTAGCCTATATCATGAAAAATCTAAGCGGGTCAGATTTAGACAAATCGTTTATTCATCCCGAAAATAATTCCGAATACTTATTAAAACAAATTATTGGAATGTATGCATGGCACAGTAACCACCATATGGCTCATATCACCACCTTAAAAAAGAACAAAAACTGGGATTAGAACAAAATGTTTATTTGTTTCACATAGCACAGCTCCTATTATAAAAGAAAAAATCTCTTCAATTGAAGAGATTTTTTTATATCGATTTAAGGAATATTTAAATACTTATGCGTTTGAAGTGAAACTCTCCATTTCGGATTGTTCATTACATAATCAACAATCAGAGGTGTCATTTCTTCTTTTTTACTCCATTCCGGCTGAAGAAACAATATAGCATTATCATTTACCAAATCTGCCTGCTCTTCTGCAAAAATAAAATCGTGCTTGTTGTAAATAATCACTTTTAACTCATGTGCATTATCATATACGGTTTGAGTTGGCAGTTTATTCTTTTTAGGAGAAAGGCAAATCCAATCCCAGGTTCCAGTTAACGGATACGCGCCTGAGGTTTCAATATGAACTTTCAATTTTTTATTCTTCAACTCCTGAGTCAACAAACTCATATCCCAAGTTAAAGGCTCACCACCAGTAATCACTACAGTATCAGCTTGACTTGACGCATTACTTACAATTAAATCAATACTCGTTGGCGGATGTAACTCAGCATTCCAACTTTCCTTCACATCGCACCAGTGACAACCAACATCACAACCTCCAATTCGTATAAAGTAAGCAGCTGTTCCGGTATGAAAACCTTCCCCTTGAATGGTATAAAATTCTTCCATCAAAGGCAACATAGCTCCTTTATTTACTTCTAATTGTATTTCTTTTGATAACATTATTTTATTTTAAAGTGCAAAGATAGTCAATTAAATACGGAACAAAAAAAACCGATAGTTCAAAGAAACTATCGGTTATTCATTTAATTAAAAACTTATATTATTTTAAAGTTTTTACAGATTGTGTTGCGTAAGCATTTGTAGGATCTAAAGCTAAAGTTTTATTGAAATACTCAACCGCTTTTACTTTATCCGTATTAGCATAACTCGCACCTATACTGTTGTAAGCCTCCACTACTTTTTTCACTGTAGCTGGTTTAGCCAATTCTTCAGCTCCTTTAGCAGTGATACTTGTAACATATTCTTCGTAGTTTTTAATGATCAAATCATCTTTCTCCAACAAGTTATTGATTCTTCCTTTATACAAGTAAGCTTCACTATAAGATGGAGAAGCTTCTAATATTCTATCAAAAGCAGCTTCAGCTTTTCCTAAAGCAACAGCATCTGCAGCACCATTCGTTTTATTTGCGTTCGCATAATAAAGAGAAATACCGTAGTAAATATTATCATCTAAATAGTTTTTAGACTCTTTATTAGTTGTTCCAAGCTCTAAAACAGCAGCTGCCTGAGTAAATTGTTTCTTTCCAAACAAAGCTTTTCCTAAATCAGAAAGTTCTTCCACTACTAAAGGCTCTAATTCAATAGCTTTTTTGATATCTGCTAAACCAGCGTCAAACGAAGCCTGATCTACAGTTCCGTCTGCAGCAGTTCCTTTTTTAATTTTAGACAAACCTAAGTACAAATAATCTCTACCAATTACTTTATTAGAAGGTACTTTGATATAATCTTCAATAGATTTGATAGCTACATCAACATTTCCGTTCTCATAAGCAGCATAACCTAAATATCTAAAAATTCTAGGATTTACTTTATCTTCTGCAATCATCTTGTTCGCAACAGTCTCTAAACTCTTATAATCTTTAACCAGAATTAAGAAATCAGCATGACGCATTTTTGAATCTAAAGAGTAATCCGTAAGATTTAAATACTTCTCATAGTTTGTAATTGCATTTTGCATATTTACTTTAGAAGTAGATGGTTTATTTCTACCCCATTTGTAATAGGTCTCAGCCAATTCTCTGTAAACAGGTCCGTAGTTAGCATTCAAAGCGATTACTTCATTAAAAGATTTGATCGCCTCATCATAAGACTTAGCCCCTTTCAACAAAACTCCCAATTGCATTTTTGCTCTCAAAAGTGTCGGATCTGCAGTAAACGCATCACGGTATGCTTTGTACGCATCGTTTTGATTGTTTGCTCCATAATACGCATCACCAATAGCCAAAAGTGCAGTTGCATTTTGAGGATCAATTAATAAAGCACGTTTCAGAGTAGCAATCGCATTTGCATAGTCTGGTGAAGTAGAATTCATATATGCTCTACCGATGTAAATGAACTCCTCTACATCTTTACGCTTCATATCTTTTATCGCCAAACCAAAGTTTGCCTGAGCAGCAGCAGTATTTTTTGTATCAAGATCCAACTGACCTAATCCTATATAACTTAAGTTTTTCTTATCTGACGCCTGTAAACCATTTGCAAAGTAAATTTTAGCAGAATCAATAATTGCCTGATTTAAATACACATTACCTAAAACAAAATTAGCTTCTCCGTCAGAAGGTTTTGCTTTGATGATTGATTTTAGCAATGATTTTGCTTTTTGAAATTGCTCAGCGTCTATTGCCTTTTTAGCTTCTTTGATATCTTGCGCTTTTGCAACAGTAGCTGAAGCAACTAAGGCAAGACTAAAAATTTTAAATTTATTCATCTCTAATTGTAATTAATTTATTCTTTATCTTTTACTATTTGACTCCTTATTATAAGCTTTCTTCCAGGAGATCTAACTGGTAACAAACCAGATTTTAAAACTATCCTTTGTCCAATATCACCAGCAATAAAGGATGCAAATCCCATACCCAAACCAGAGTAACCCTGGCAATTTACAATAAACAAATCACGTGCCAAAGGATATTTTTCTTCGGCAAGATCATTTTGAGTAGGACTGTAATATTGATTACTATTTAGTCCCTTAACACTCAATACATTTATTTTCTTAACCACACCTGCCATGCTTGGTGAGGGCTGAGAGAGCCAATTTACACCAACTACCCCAATCATACCATCATTCTCAGACACAAATTTAATAACTTCGTCGTTCGTCTTAAAGGAAAAAACACCTTTTGCAGGAATATCTTTTACTTTAGCCAACTCCTTCATATAACGCACCGTGCTTGAGTTTGGATTATCAAATACAAGTCCTTTAATTCTTGCATCAGGTTTACCCTGCATAAAATCGATTACCGTTTTCAACGCTATTAATGTATCATTATTGCCTTTGTTCGAAATAAAAGCAATTGCATCTGTCGCAAAAGGGGTAACTCTAGGTTTAATTTTACTTTTTTCAAATTTAGCTACTTCTTCTTTAGTCAAATTTCTTGTAGTTATTACCACTTTAGCTTTCTGATTTAACAAATCATTGATAAGCTCTCCTTCTGACTTAGGTTTAACTGTAAATTTAGCATCGGAATAGGTTCCTTCAAAAACCGCCACCTGATCATCTACAATAGGCTTTACAGTTTCATCAACAGTAATATCAATCGATCCTTTTAAAATTGTTTCATTATCAACTTCATTCTTGCTTTTTTGGTTGCACATCGCAAACAAAAAAACAAAAACAATTAAGCCTGCAATTTTACTATACTTTAACATAATTATTCTGATTTTGAATTAATTAATCTCAAAAAACGAATTGCTGAATACACTATCAATAATCCACCAAAAGCATATCTGTATTTAGGTTCCATTTCCAGCGGAAGTTTCTCCCAAAACATAATCATTAAACCGAGTACAAGATATATTAAAAAAAACAGTATTCCTAAAACAAGAAGAAATCGCTCTTTGAGCGATTTCTTCTGAATATTATTAAGCATATTTTTTAACATTATTCTGCAGATTGAATAGTAATAGGCAGAGAGTAAAGTACTCTAACTTTTTTACCATTTTGCTCGCCAGGAGTCCATTTCGGGCACTTTTTAAGAACACGAATCGCTTCTGCTCCTGTACCGTAACCGATATCCCTTAAAACTTTAATGTCGGTTAATGAACCGTCTTTTTCAACTACAAAAGTAACATAAACTTTACCTTTTAAACCTTCTTCTTCCGGAGTCTTGTAATTGTTTCCTACGAATTTGTAGAATTTTTCAATTCCTCCTGGGAAGTCTGGTTTTACCTCGATACCTGCAGTGTTATAAACATTGTTATCTTCCTGAATGATCTCAGTAACCGGTCCTTTACCAACTGGCTCATCCACAGTTAAAACTGCATCCGGATCACCTTTGATAGTTTCGGAACCGATTTTTTTCTCCTTCAGCTCCACAATCTTTGGTGGCTCCTCGGTAATTTCTTCAGTCTTAGCAACAACAGGCTTCACGAACTTTACCTGATCCACTTTCGGTGGAGGAGGTGGTGGCGGTGGCGTGTTAGGCTTTACTTCCTCTTTTTTAGGAGGTAATTTTATCTTAGTAAGCTTAATCTCGTTCGCTACCACATCATCTTTAGATTCTGGTAATAAACTCACAATAAGAGGAGCTGCAACTGCTAAGCTAAATATAACAGAACCGATGATAAGTGCTCTTACCGTAGTTTTATTATTTGATTTTCTTAACTCATATGCACCGTATATCTTATTACGTCCTTCGAACACGATATCAAGCCACTGATTTTTTATAATATCTAATTTCATTTTTCTCGATTATTAGGTTATTAAAAAAATAAAAAATTATTTTTTCTCTAACAATTCTTTTTCTTTAGGAAGAAAATCATTAACAATAGCATAAGTTTCAACTCCAGTAATCGCCATTTCATCCAAAATGTCAACTAGATTCTTATACTTCGATTTCTTACCTGGCTTGATGATCACAATAATCCCTTTAGCTTTAGTTCCAGTATATTCAATTACTGATTTTTTACGAGCTAATAATTCTCTACGAATTCCATCTTTACCATATGCAATATCTTTCGGCCCAGCAATAGGACTATCAAGCAATCCCATATAATAGATAAGCTTATTATTCTCACCCATCATAATAGTCAAGGTTCTCTTTTCATCAACCTTCATATCTACATTCTTCGGATCTTTATCATCCTTATCTGGCAAACCTAAGGGCATCGCTTGAGGTTTAGACAACGTAGTGGTCAACATAAAGAACGTGATCAATAAGAAAGCCAAATCTACCATTGCCGTTAAATCGACTTTAGAATTTTGCTTTTTACTTCTTACTTTACCACCTTTTCCGCCACCACCGTCGCCGGTATTTAATTCAGCCATTTTAGTGTATATTTTTTAATTAAAAGTCTTTTCCTCTCATACCTGTAACCAAGCTAAAGGTATTGATTTTCTGATCTTGCAAAATATCCATAATCTTTTTAATTTGTGGATAATCTTCTTTTGCATCTCCTTTTATCGCAATTTGCAATTCTTTAGTTCCTCCGCTAAGATCAATTGCTGCTCTTCTAGAAACCAACAACCATTCTTTTAATTGATTATCTAAAGAATCTATAGGAATTCCAGGCTGAGGCGCTTTGGCTCTATCAGCAGCTTTCATTTCAATGATTTGCTTCAAATTAGCCAACGGCACACCGAAATCATCCATTAATGCAAATTCCGCTTTATCATCTTCTGAAAATTCCACACCTAATTTTGCCGACATACCGTTAAGAGTTTCTTTACGTAACTCTCTCCCTTTTAGGTCAAAAAACACTTTACTGATTCCATCTTTTCCTTTACCAATAGTAATAATTGCTAAATCTGAATCTGGCAACTTAGTTAGTACTGTAGAAGAAGGCGTATCAACAGGAAGTGCCTCAGGCACTTTAGCGGTAGCGGTCAAAATAAAGAACGTAAGCAAAAGGAATGCAACATCACACATCGCAGTCATATCTGTCGATGTCGACTTTTTTTTCATTTTTAATTTAGCCATTCTCTTTTATTTTTTTTTGATATAATTAATTGTACTTATTAAATATTCAAAAATTAATTATTGTTTCAAACTTCCTCTGAATTTTCTGTAAGTGTTTACAATAGTAACAGCAGCCTCATCGATAGAATAAGTTAAATCGTCAATTTTACCTGTAAAGAAGTTATAAGAAACGATTGCGAAGATTGAAGTAGAGATACCTGTTGCAGTGTTGATAAGTGCTTCAGAAATACCTGTTGCAAGTACAGCCTGGTCTGGAGTTCCAGCAGTAGCTATCGCACCAAACGCTTTAATCATACCTGATACAGTTCCTAATAATCCTCCTAAAGTTCCTAATGATACTAAAGTAGAGATGATAGTCAAGTTTTTCTCTAACATTGGCATTTCTAATGAAGTTGCCTCTTCGATTTCTTTGTGGATTACTTCTGAAGCTTCTTCACTATTGAAACCTTCTTTTTTAACGTCTTGGTATTTAATCAACGCAGATTTAATTGCATTTGCAACTGAACCTTGTTGTTTGTCACATGCAGCGATAGCAGCTTCAATGTTTCCTTCTTTAATATTTCCTTGAACATTTTTCATGAATGTATCTAAATTAGCTTTTCCAGCTGCTTTACCGATAACAATGAATCTTTCAATAGAAAAAACAACAACCATTAAAAGCATACCTAATAAAACTGGTACGATAAAACCTCCTTTATATACCATTCCTAAAGTATTAATCGGGTGACCTGTTTCTGGATTTCCTCCTTCAAAGTTAGCTGAATCCCCCATAATGAACTTCCAGATTAACCATCCTACAAAAACACATGCTGCAATAATGATTCCTGAAATCATTCCTCCTCCATTTGAAGTGCTTTCTTTTTTAACTTTAACGTTTGCCATTTTTTTTAATTTTAATAGTTTTAAATAATTTTATTTTTTAGTTATATTTAACTTGTAGAGGAGCAAATTTATACGTTTAGTTTAAATAAAAAAACTTTTTTTAATTTAATTGAAGGAAATTTAACGTCAATTTAAAAAATATCTCATTAAATTGCTGACTGTGTTTTCTAGATAAAACAAAAAAAAGGACTAATAATGGGAAAATTACAACGTTTTAGTAAATATTCAAACAATCCTTTGATATCTTCTTAAAAAGTTGCGAAATTATTTTTTATATAATTTTCAACCAAAAAAGGCTTTTTCTTACTAAAAATAAAGAACCAAAAATGTTAAAAAATCGAGCAATACTCTTATAATCATCTAAATTACAAATAAAAACATGAATAAAAAAGATAATTTCATTCAGGATATAAATAATGGCTATGTTTCTAAGGGCGACAGCATCATTCTTGGCAGCGCCATTCTGGACGGAGAACCACTTGGAGAGGCTCATGTGAAGATTCCCCTGAAAACATTAAACCGCCACGGATTAATAGCAGGCGCGACCGGAACAGGAAAAACCAAAACGATACAGGTTTTCTCTGAACAACTTTCGAATGCGGGGATTCCTGTTTTGATGATGGATATTAAAGGTGACTTTAGCGGAATTGCCGAAGAGGGTAAAGAAGAGGGTTTTATAACCGAGCGTCATGCCAAAATAAACATACCTTATAATGTAGCTTCTTTTCCAGTTGAATTAATGTCACTTTCCAAACAAAATGGAGTTCGTTTAAGAGCTACGGTTTCTGAGTTCGGCCCGGTTCTTTTTTCCAGGATTCTAGATTTAAATGATACACAGGCAAGTGTAGTAGCCGTTATTTTTAAATATTGCGACGACAATAAAATGCCACTGTTGGATTTAAAAGATATCAAGAAGGTTCTCAATTATATTACCGAAGAAGGCAAAGATGAAATAGCCGCCAATTATGGCAAAATCTCAACCGCAACTACCGGAACTATTCTAAGAAAAATAATCGAACTGGAACAACAAGGCGGTGATTTGTTCTTTGGAGAACTTTCTTTTGAAATTGATGATTTAATGCGAATTGACGAAAATGGAAAAGGATATGTAAACATTATCCGATTGACAGATATTCAAGACAAGCCTAAATTGTTCTCGACTTTTATGTTGAGTTTACTGGCCGAAATTTATCAGACAATGCCGGAAAAAGGAGATGTAGTACAACCGGAACTGGTGATTTTTATTGATGAAGCACATTTGATTTTTAACGAAGCCAGCAAGGCACTTTTGGAACAAATCGAAACAATCGTAAAACTAATTCGTTCTAAAGGTGTTGGAATTTATTTTGTAACCCAAAATCCGATGGATGTTCCAAGTGGTGTATTGGCGCAATTGGGTTTAAAAATTCAGCATGCGTTACGGGCTTTTACTGCCAATGACCGTCAGGCGATTAAAAAAACAGCAGACAATTATCCAACTTCACCTTATTATAAGACCGATGAGCTATTAACCAGTTTGGGAATCGGAGAAGCTTTGGTAACAGCCTTAAATGAAAAAGGCATCCCTACTCCTCTTGTCGCTACTATTATACGCGCACCAATGAGTCGAATGGATGTTTTAACTCCGGACGAAATTGAAGCGATCAACAGTAAATCAAAACTGGTTAAAAAGTATGTTGAGGAAATAGATCGCGAAAGCGCCTACGAAATTCTAAACAAAAAGATTGAAGAGGCCACGCAAGCAGCCGCACAACAAGAGGAAGAAACACCAGCAAAATCATCTAAGTCCGAACCGAGTACAGCAAGCGTTGTTGGAAAATCAGTTTTAAAAGTGGTTACTAGTGCTACTTTTATAAGAGGTGTTTTTGGGGTTCTATCCAAAATGTTTAAGAAATAACAATTATCAATGGCGGTGGCAATGTCAAAAATCAATTCCAATGTCAGAAATCAATGTCAATTTTAAATTGTTTTTTGACATTGATTTCTGACATTGGAATTGATCTATTTTTGTAGTAATTCGAGAATTTTATGCTCTACTTCGGGCGTGTCCCATATATTTTCGATATTGTCGATTCGCAATATTTGTTCCATAATTACATTTTGAAAATCTCCAATAGCCAGTGCCTCGCTGTAAGGTCGATCGCTAAAAGTTACACGGCTGTAAAGTGGTATCCATTTATCAGGATGTTTGTCTGAGAATGCTTTTTCAATTTTCTTTTGTAATAAGAATTTCTCATCGGCCGTTTTAGTACTCATTTCCATAAAATTGCGATAGGATAATTCGGCAATTGCATCGGCATTTGGTTTACGTGAAATCTGATATTCAGCAAAGACTTTCTTCCAGTCGTCTCCGTATTTTTCGATCATTTCATTTAAAACCGTAATATCTTCAAAACCTGCATTCATACCTTGTCCATAAAAAGGAACAATAGCATGACAGGCATCTCCTATCAAAGCAATTTTATCTTCGTATGTCCACGGAAAACATTTCATAGTTACCAAGGTACTTGTTGGATTCTTAAAGAAATCATTTGCCAGTTCGGGAATTACTTCGATCGAATCCGGGAAGTTTTTCGTGAAGAAATCCTCCACCATTTTACGATCTGTAAGCGAAGCAAATGAATTTTTACCCTCAAAAGGCATAAACAAAGTACAGGTAAAACTTCCATCCAAATTAGGAAGTGCAATTAACATGTATTCTCCACGTGGCCAGATATGGAAAGAATTTTTATCTAATTTATGTGATGCATCAGCATTTGCAGGAATATTCAATTCTTTGTAACCCATATTCAAAAATTCCTGTGAATAATTGAACATGCTCTGACGCTGCATTCTGTGTCTGATTCTCGAAAAAGCACCATCGGCACCAAAAACCATATCGTATTTTTTCTCTTCCCATTCTCCTCTTTCGGTTTCCCCTATGTGCAAAGTAGCATCATTTAAAGTTACGTCCCAGATTTTTTGTTCAAAAAGAAATTCTGCTCCCGCTTCTTCCGCAAGGTCAATCATTTTGCGATTGAGCGTTCCTCTGGAAATGGAATAAATCGATTCACCTTCCTGTCCATAATTCTGAAAATTGAGTTTATCGACTAAATGAATGGCTCGTTTGTCCATCGGAATAGCGATTTCCCGCACAGCATCTCCTACACCAACACCAGCGAGTGCTTTCCATCCCCGGTTGGACATTGCCAGATTAATAGAGCGACCCGAAAAATTAATTTTGCGAATATCAGGACTACGATCATAAACATGAACGGTGTGACCTGCTTTTTTAAGATAAATTGCCAATAGCGATCCTACTAATCCGGAACCGACAACAGCAATTTTTAGTGAAGTTTGCATCAAGGAAAATCTAAATATAAGATCGTAAAAATAAGTAATAATTGTACATAAGCTTTAAAATAAACAAATTATTTACTGTAACGACTCACAACGGTTTCGATTTTTGTCAGGATTCGGAGTTGCTTTAAAAATATAACAAAATGTTATTTTATTCAGTTTATCTAGAAAAATTAAACTCTTACTTTCGTATTCCGTTTTACCTTAATATATATCAAAATCATGGACAGCAAAATTCTACAATCAGAAATTATTCTGGAAAACGAAAAAGTAGTATTAATTCCGTTTGAAAACCAAAGAAACAGTGAACTCAAAGAAATCACTTTTGACGATGCTATCTGGAAATACATGGGTATGTACGTTCGGGATGAAAAAGATTTTGAAAGCTACATTCAAAATACCTTAGAGCAAAAAGCCGCCGGAATTTGTTATCCTTTTTTAATTGTTGATAAAGCGTCCAACAAGGTTGCCGGAAGTACAAGATACGGCTACCTTAATCATGCCAGTCAAAAATGTGAAATTGGCTGGACCTGGTACGGGAAACAATTTCAGGGAACAGGTTTAAACAAAGCCTGTAAGTTTGAGTTGCTCAATTTTGGATTTGAAAACATCCAATTCCGAAGGATCCAGTTCAGTGCCGATCTCGAAAACAAAAAATCGCAACGGGCAATTGAAAAATTAGGTGCCACGAAAGAAGGTGTTTTCAGGAACAATTATATCGATTCGGAAGGAAAGAGCAAAGATGATGTGTATTACAGTATTATTTCCGAGGAATGGGAAGCTGTTAAAACGGAATATTTTCCTGAATTTATATAGGAAAACCGCCTCAACTATTGTGATAGAAAAATGGTATTTTAGCTTATTCTAAAATACTTCTTCTATGACTGAATTGCAGACCATATATCAAAGAACCATAAAATTTGCCGCAAAAAAACATGCCGACCAAAATCAGGTAATTCCCGGAACTAACTTACCTTATGTTGTTCATTTAAGCAATGTAACAATGGAAATTCTATTGGCTTCGCAAAACACAGCGTCATTTAATACTGCATTTGCAATTCAAATTGCATTACTACACGATATTCTTGAAGATACCCAAACTACATTTGGAGAACTTACAGCGGAATTTGATGAAGAAATTGCTCAGGCTGTTCTGGCCTTAACAAAGAATTCTAAAATCCCTAAAGAAGAAAGAATGGCCGATAGTCTAACCCGAATTAAAGAGTCATCAAAAGAGGTATGGGCTGTGAAATTAGCTGATCGAATAACTAATTTACAGGTTCCACCAAAAAACTGGAGTGTGGAAAAGATAAAAGAATATCAGCAACAAGCTATACAAATCCTAAACACGTTAAAAGGCGGCAACGCTTACTTAGAAAAAAGACTCTCAGAACGAATTCAAAATTATTTAACGTATTGTACCGTTGAAGAATTATAGGCAACAACTCATCAAAACATAATCTCAAAATGAATCTATATTCAGAACATTATGTAAGCGAAAAAAGCGAGCGGTTTGTTAATAAAATTTGGTGTCTGGACAATGGCAATGGCGAAACCATAATTGAAAACAAACTCGTTTTACCCAACGGCTGTTTTAATCTTGCTATTGTCAGCGGGACCTCGATAGAAGTTCACACGAGTAAGCAAAAATATGAGATGAATGAAGGATTCTACTTTTGTTCGCAAATGACGAATAAGGTTTTGGTTAATATCAGACCTAAAACCAAAGTTACCATCATTCAGTTACAACCCTGGACGCTTTCAATGTTTCCTCAATATGATTTGAGAAATTTTAGCGATTCTATTATCAAAATCAATCCGATCGAACTGCCTTTTTCCGCTAAAACAGCTTATAACTTAAGCAATGACATTTCGGTATTGCTGACGATACTAAATGCCTATTTCGAGGAATTAAGTTTTACAAACCCTGACAAGAATACCATCGAAAGAATCTGTGAGATCATTAAACTTCGCAATGAGGAAATTTCGGTTTCAGAAATTGGAGAAGAATTAAAAGTCTCTCAGCGTTTGTTGCAGATTAAATTTAAAACAGCAACCGGACTTACCATTAAAAAATACATCCAGATTCTGAAATTCAGAAAATCGATCGACCAAATGGTCAATTCTGATTTAGAAAAACTCAGTCTGACTGAGGTTGCACTTTACAACAAGTATTTTGATCAGTCGCATTTTATAAAACAATTTAAAGGGGTTATGAAAACGACTCCCAAAACGTTCAACTCTAGTTTATATTTTCTTTCTAAAAAAAGATAGGATTTCGCATTTGTACAATTTTTAGATTTTAGATTGCAGTACTATTGCACCATCATCAATCAACCAAACCAATATAAAATGAAAACCAATCCATCTATTTTTCAATTAAAAGTTTTTTTAATTGCAATGTTCCTTTTCCAGTTCCAAACCGGATTTTCTCAGGAAAAAAAAGGTTCCGAATTGTACCAAACGATTATGTCAAGAGACAGTCTTCTTTTTAATGTCGGTTTTAATACCTGCGACATCAGCCAGTTTGAAAATCTTTATACTGACGACTTTGAATTTTATCATGATAGAGATGGTCCTTCTGACAAGGCCACCTTTTTAGTCAACCTCAAAAAAGGTTTGTGCCGTTCTGTTGAAACGTACAAAGCAAGAAGATATCTGGTTCCGGGCAGTACCGAAGTTTATCCACTTTATAATAAAGGCGTATTGTATGGTGCGGTCCAAATGGGAATCCACCAATTTTATGAAAAATCAATAGGGAAAAACGAATCTTTTGCAGATGCCAAAGAAAAATTTGGCAGCACCGCGCGATTTACACACGTCTGGCTTTTAGCAAATGGCGTTTGGAAACTCAAAAGATCATTTAGTTACGATCACCAATATGTCAGTACTGCGGGTACCAAATCAGATATCTTTGACAACGATGCCGAAATTAAAAAATGGCTGGTACAAAACAATATTCCGGCACTAGGAATTGGTCTGATCAACGATGGAAAATTACAGGAAGTAAAAGTATTTGGCGAACTCAAAAAAGGAGTTGCGGCACCTTATAATTCGATTTGGAACGTGGCTTCTTTAACCAAGCCTGTTACTGCAATGGTTACTTTAAAATTAGTGAGTGCCGGAAAATGGGATCTCGACGAGCCTCTTTACAAATATTGGACAGATCCGGATATTGCAAATGATCCTAATACTAAATTGCTAACGACCCGAATTATCTTAAGTCATCAAACCGGTTTTCCTAACTGGAGGTTCATGAACAAATCGGGCAAACTGGATTTTAAATTTAAACCCGGAACAAAATACCAATACTCAGGAGAGGGTTTAGAGTATTTGAGAAGGGCCTTAGAGAAGAAATTTCATAAAACACTGGATCAGTTAGCCGGTGAACTGGTGTTTAAACCTCTAAAAATGAACGATACTCAGTTGGTCTGGAACGATAAAATTGATTTGTCGAGATATGCCATTGGTTACGACAATAAAGGGAATGCTTATGAACCTACTAAAAACAAAACCGCAAATGCCGCTGATGATTTACTGACGACTATTGAAGATTACGGAACATTCTTATGCAGCGTCATGAACAGCGATGGGTTGAGCAAAAAGGTTTTCGAAGACATGACTTCTCATCAGGTTCAAACCAAAAAAAATAAGTACTTCGGACTGGGTTTTGAAATTTATGATTTAGGAGATAACGATTATGCTTTATCGCATGGCGGAGCTGATCAGGGTGTTCAAACCATTTTCTTATTACTTCCAAAAACCAAACAAGGTCTGATTATTTTCACCAATGTTGATGATGGTTATAAGGTTTATGAAAAGATTGTAACGCATTATTTTGGTGAAAAGGGTCAGAAAATAATTGATATAGAAACGAAATAAATCTATGCTAAAGTTATTTATCCTTATTGTGCAATTTTTAGGTGAAGTGCTATTCGCTTAAACCAACTTAGCTATTTTAGAGATACAGATCGCAGAGGAGGAATTCATCCTCATCGAGGAACAAAAAATAAAGATTGAAAGGTAAAGAAAATTGTTAGTTATGAGCATAGCCTGTAAATAGTAGCATTGCGTCTATGCTCTACCGCTAGTGTGTTAAAAAAAAGATAAAAAAAGGATTGATTCTGAAACTTAATTAAAAATGAGTCGTCTAAATAAAGACGACAACATAATCCTGAACAGATTACGGAGTTTCAATCATCAAATCAAAAATCAATCACTGGTTCACTAACCTTAATCATCAATCAATATGAAGCAACCAATCAAACTAGTTGTTCTTAGCGTTCTTTTCCTTTTTTTCGCTATAAACATCTCTTCCGCACAGGACAAAGCAAAACAAATTGACCAACTTTTAAGTACGTACAATCAATACGGACAATTTAATGGTTCGGCACTGGTTACCGAAAATGGAAAAGTCATTTTTAAGAAAGGATACGGTTCTGCCAATATGGAATGGAATATTCCGAACGAGCCTAATACCAAATTCAGATTGGGCTCCATCACCAAACAATTTACCGCATTTTTAATCTTAAAATTAGCCGAAGAAAGTAAAGTAAAACTGGATGTTCCTATCACTACTTACTTACCGGATTACCCTAAAGAAACCGGCGATAAAATAACGCTTCATCATTTGCTTACACATACGTCGGGAATTCCAAATTACACTTCTTTACCTGATTTTTTCAAAGATAAAAGCCGAAATCCTTATACACCTGAAGAGTTTGTCAAAACGTTCTCTAATTTACCGCTTGATTTTACTCCGGGTGAAAGATTCAGCTATAGTAATTCCGGATATTTCCTTTTAGGATATATTATCGAAAAAGTTACCGGAAAAACATACGAGCACTATTTGCAAGAGACCATCTTTACGCCATTGAAGATGGTCAATTCCGGCTATGATCGCCCCGAAGTCCTCTTGGAAAACAGAGCTGCCGGTTATGAGAAAAACGCCAAAAAAATTAGTAATGCTTCCTATATCGATATGAGTATACCTTACGCAGCAGGTTCTTTATATTCTACGGTGGAGGATTTGTACCTATGGGATCAGGCGCTTTATGCCAATAAAATACTTTCTGCGGCATCAACAGAATTATTATTCAAACCTTACATCAGTACAAGAAAAAATGAGTCTTACGGCTATGGATGGGTTGTCAGCGAAAAAAACAAAGGAAAAGATGCCGCCCAATTAAAAATTGTTGAACATGGTGGTGGAATCAATGGGTTTAACACCAATATCGTTCGTATTGTAACGGATAAAAATCTAATTGTTTTACTCAACAACACTGGCGGAACTGTTTTGGAAGAAATGAGCAATGCGATCAGAGCCATTTTGTACAAACAATCATTCAACCAGCCGAAAAAATCTTTGGCGTTTGAGCTTTTGGATGTTTTTACAGAACAAGGGGTTACAAGCGGAACGGTTGCCTATGCCAAATTAAAAAACGATCCTACTTACGCTATCAAGGAAAACGACATGAATGACGTGGGCTATCAACTTTTACAAAAAAGAAAAATTAAAGAGGCGATCGAGATTTTTAAAATAAATGCCGCTTCTTTTCCAAAATCCGGAAACGCGTATGATAGTTTAGGAGAAGCCTATTTGGCTGATGGAGATAAAAAACTTGCGTTTGAAAATTATTCCAAATCAGTTGAACTGGATCCGACAAATGAAAATGGAAAAAAGGTATTGGAAGAAATTTCAAAAGACAAAACGAAATAACTTTCATTCGACTTCTTTAAAAAAATCCTCTAAAACTGATTCTCAATCAGTTTTAGAGGATTCTTTTTGTTACAATTTCTAACAGTAGGATTCGATAATTTAGCATTAAAAAAACTATTTTAGCACTGCCCAAAAAAACAAAATTAAAACCTCAAATCAACCTGATTTACAACAAAATTGTTGTAAGCTGCTTACTTAACCTATGAAAAATTTAAAGACACAAACTCTTTTAATGTTAGTACTATGCCTGTTTATTCCACTTATCGGTAATTCTCAAACCGCTGGCAAAACAGTCCCAATGCCTTCTCAGCAAAACAAAATAATAATTGATAAAATTGTGGAAGCTGCAAATTACAAAACCTATGTTACCGATTTTTGCCTGGCGACCATCAGCGAAGCTGCGCTTAAAGAAAAATGGAATGATCAAAAAACAATTGAAATAACCGAGAGTATTAACTATAAAAACTTTCGTGATGCTGTTTATAATATGTTTGCTTTTTATAATGAAATAGAATTAGAAACATTATTAAAAACGTACCAAAAAGATATCGTATATCAAACTACAAATGTCATGGTCACTAACGATGCACTTGGTTACAATCTTGAAATATTTGCGAATGATATTGTTCGGGGGAAGTATAAATAGGTACTGAGGTTCTGAGATTCTAAGTTGCTAAGGTTGCAATCTTTGTAAAAGCTTAAACTTTGCAAAAAACCAACTCCAAGACACTTTTGCATTCTTTCTCATAAAAACGCAAAAGAAACTTTGTGCTCTTTGCGGTAAAACCAGTAATCCTAAAACTAAAAAAACTATTTTCCGGCAGGTATAAGTGAAATGTTGAATGTGAAAAGTGAAAAGTGGAACTTGAAACCTGAAACTTGAAACCTGAAACCAAAAGCATTACTTCGCTTTTGGTTTCAAAACTAGTTTGGTTGATGTTTTAATAATTTCCTCTTTATTCAATTTCATTTTTCTGAATTTTCCGGCATTGTACATTTCTGCCTGGTCGTCGTAATGCTTACTAAACGGATTACCCGATTGTCCGGTTGGTAAAATACTCCAGCTGTTTTCGATATCTGAGAAATCAATAATTCTTCTGGTTGATGGCCCGCCTTTTACGTGATACTTCCCTTCTTTATTAAATCCAAAAAACTGGTTGTTTATTACCTCGTTTGATCCAGGAGCTGCAAAAGGTCCTACATTAAATAGTCCACGTAATGCAGCTACTTTTCCCAAAGGATGTTCATGCTCTACTGTGTGTGCTTTCCCCCAATGCCAATCTGCTACCTTATCGCCCAATTGTTCCTGAAGCCCTGCTACAGCTTCATGAAATGATTTTGAAATAATATCACTTCTGGTTTCTTTTACATTTTTGGTTTTGATGTTATCCCACCAAACGGAGTTTTCCTTTTCAATTTGTCTTGCAATAATTTGTTTTCCCAAAGAGGTATCAAGATATAATCTAAAATTATCATCTCCCATTTCATCTTCGAAAGTATTTTTTAAATATAAATAAACCCATTTATTATAAATCGTTGGTCCAACATCTTCCAGATTATTGGTTCCTTTCCATGATTGTAAAAAGTTTATCGCTTCTTTTTCTTCTGCTGAAAGAGAACTTCTGACTAAAGCCGAAACCAGATGTTGCACTACTCCTGGTGAAACGGGTGAGGTGTTATCAAAAATCATCTTACTGATTGCGTCTTTGTCCCAATCTGATTTTGCATCCATCAAACCAGAAATTCTTTTCGCACGATCTTCCGGTAAATAATAGCCCGGATATAAAAATCCATCAATGGCTTCAGGCTGATTATTGGCTGAATACACATAACCCCACTTTGGATTCTCGGCAGAAGGGTTTTTCGAGAAATCTAAATATTCTTTAATATCATCTTTGCCGCTCGCTCCATCCAAAATAAGAAATGTATTTACTCCTTTATCGTGTTTGTAAAGTGCCCCTGTTGCCCACCATGCCACATTTCCTTTGGCATCACCATACATCACATTCAAACCAGGTGCGGCAACCAGCGAAACTGCTTTTCTAAAATCGTTTTTATTTTTAGCATGTGAAAGCCCGTAAACGGCATCTAAAATCTGAATGGGCTGCTGTGTATACACCCACGACATTGCAATAGGATTCTTTTTATCTAAATGATCCAGTACATCATTCATAATCGGCCCATGTCGGCTTGATTTAACAGTCAAAACCACATCTGAAGTATCTTTTACCTTTATCGTTTTTTTCAGAGATGTATAAGCAGCAAAACCTGTTGGTGTCTGATATTGATTGGAGTCATCACTTTTATTCTTTTCCTGATAAAAATCGATATCATCATTTTCAAACATTGTGAGTCCGTAAGCGTAATTACGGTTGTGCGCTAATAACGGATAAGGTGTTCCGGCCAGATAACAGCCGTACAACTCAAAATCCGGTGTTACTAAATGCGCCTCGTACCAGGTTCCTGGCTGCGAAAAACTAATATGGGGATCGTTTGCAAAAATTACTTTCCCGCTTTTGGTTTTAGTAGGTCCTGCCACCCAGCTATTACTTCCCACAAAAGGAGGTATCGGCGAGTTATCCAGTAATGCTGCTACCGACTTTGAAATAGCGGTATATTCTTCTATGTTTTCCTTGGAACTTCTAATTTTCGTGGTATTAAACTCGCCTTCAATCCCTAAGTCTTTCAAATATTCGACACCATACTTGTCTCGAATAAAGGTTAATAAAGGATCTGTTTTTTGAGCCATGGCGAAACTAAAAGACATGTATCCAAAAATATTGTAAACGTCTTTTATGGTGAATTTTTCTTTTTTCACGCCTACTAGTGTAAACTCAACCGGAGTTGGTCCTTCTTCCAAATATTGGTTTATTCCGTCCAGATAGGCCATCGTCATTTTATAACTCTGACTGTTCGTATCTAATTTTGAAATAGCTTTTGCAGAAGCTTCTTCGATACCAATTCCGGAGAAAAACTTATCATTTTTTAGTGCAACCGATCCAAAGATTTCCGACAATCTTCCGGGTGCAATTCTTCGAAGCAATTCCATTTGCCATAATCGTTCCTGCGCATGGACATAACCTAGTGCTGTCATGGCATCTTTTTCAGAATCGGCATAAATATGGGGAACTCCAAAATCATCAAAATACACTGTGGTTTCCTTTTGGAGATTTTTCAATTCGACTTCGCCTTCATACTTAGGCTTCAAATGAAAAATGTAAGCGCATAAACCGATTCCAAGAATAACGATCAATACCAATAGTACCAGCAGAATTTTTTTAATTTTTCTCATATTTATGAAACGTATAAGGATAAATGATTTTGAAATGATATAACTTAAATTTAAAATCGTGTAAGAAACATCGCTTTTAAAAGTCTAAATTTATGTATTTAAAATCAATCCTATAAATGTCAATCTATAAAAAAATAGCGATCGGTATCATTTCAGTCTTCTTTTTTGTGATTTTACTCAATATTGGTCTTAATATTTGGATAAAAAAACAATTACCTATTATCGTAAACGAGAAAAACACAACCGCTTATGCCATCCATTACGAAAAAATAAAAGTGTCACTCTGGTCCCGAAGCATTCATGCACAAACGTTATTAATTCATCCCAAAAGCCAACTTAAAAACAGCAAAGCAAAAAACGGAATCTACTCTAAAATCGAATCGATTACGATTCAGCATTTCAACATTTGGGATCTGGCATTCCGCGATGTTATTAAAGCCGAAAGTATCATCATCAACAAACCCCGCGTTATTCTGTACAAAAAAGGCGAAAACCTTTTAAACAACAGTAAAAATATTAAGACAGAGATTATAGAACCTTTTCAAAAGATAGTTGCGGTTTCTAATATTTATTTAAATGAAGGAAGTGTCGATGTGGTCTCTCTCACCAATAACAAACCTTTTTTTAACATCAAAAAAATCGTTTTAAAACTCGAAGGGATTTTGGTGACGGCAGCTACCTTAAAAGAAAAAATCCCGATGCATTTTAAAAAATATGTTCTCATTTGCGATAGTCTGTATTATAAACCCAATGCCTTTTATCGTATGAATGTTGGCCGGATCACTACCGAAAATCATTTTTTAAGAATAAAAAACTTTTCGTATTTACCTGAATTTAATAGAGCAGAGTTTGTTCAGAAACTAAAGAAAGAAAAGGACATTTATACGATAAAACTGGATTCTGCCGATATTGAAAAAATGGACTGGGGTTTTAAAAAAGAGCTCTTTTTCTTTAAAGCCAATTCGCTGGTTGTCCATCATGCAGAAGCCAATGTGTATCGCAACAAAACACCAAAAGATGATTTGAGCAAAAAATATCTGTACAATGCCTTGCTGCGAAAAATTAAATTCCCTTTACAGATTAATACGCTTCAGATTTTAAAATCAAAATTGGTTTACGAAGAAGAAATTAATTTTTCAAAAGGCCCCGGAATCTTAAATTTTGATCGTTTAAACTTGCAGGCTACCAATCTCAAAAGTGGTTTCGCATTGAAGAAGATGGCTGATGTAAAAATAAAAATCAATTGTTTGTTCATGAAAGCGTCTCCTTTGAATATTGACTGGAGTTTTAATGTGCTCGATGAAAAAGACAGTTTTCATATTCAGGGAACCATTTCTAATTTTGA
This sequence comes from Flavobacterium collinsii, assembly GCF_902804485.1. Classification (GTDB taxonomy): domain Bacteria; phylum Bacteroidota; class Bacteroidia; order Flavobacteriales; family Flavobacteriaceae; genus Flavobacterium; species Flavobacterium collinsii. Next base: position 24,243 of record NZ_CADCST010000078.1, read on the forward strand.
TGTTGTTTCAATGGAGCCGTTTACTAAACCTTACATCAATACTTCATTTACAGGAAAATTCAATAAATATCATTTTGATTTTTACGGAAATGACAATACTGCCAAAGGAAATGCTTCATTAGATTATGAAGATCTAAAAGTGAAATTATTCAAAAAGAAACATCCTGAGAAAGAAGCTAAGTTAAAAACAGCAGTTGCTAATTTATTACTGAAAAATAACTCCGGGGAAAAAACCAAAACCGCCGATGTTGAATTAGAACGAATTCAGGAGAAATCATTCTATAATTTTTTATGGCGAAGCATTGCAGAGTCTTTCAAGAAGATTCTCATTTAATGTGATGCGTTTTTCGTCACGCTTTGTTTTCTTTCGCCACAAATTGCACAAATTAGCCTATCAACTATTCTTAATGACAAATTTTGTAAAATAAGAAACTGCAAACCTGACAATTATCAGGTTTTTTGAGATTTTTTTTCCTAACATTTGCTTTTATTTTAATCTAAAAGCAAATGGCAAAACCATCCTTACACACTTTTCATATCCCTGTAATGGGTCTCGCATATACAATTGACAGCCCAATTCGGGTGGCGCAATTTGGTATTTCATCTGTTGTTTCTATTGCTGATGATGATTTAATTGAAAAGATGCGTAATTTTTACAGTACTAAATTTAATTTCCCATACGAAGAAATAAGCCAAAAATTTCAGGACTACAGGGCACAGCGCATCACCTCTTACCTTAATCTAGTAGATAAGATTGTAAAAGACAAATTCGAAAATTTTAAAGCTGAACTAATCGAAAGTAAAACCGCATTGGAAAACTACATTGCGATGTTGCCGAATACTTCAGACATCAAAAAAGGCTTTCAGAATTTACTCGACGACGGGATTTCTTTCAAGGAAAACATCCAAAATTACATCGAATCTCATCTTTCACCCGGTTTAATTGATGTAAACATCATGACCAAACTCGATAAAGATAATTTCGAAAAAAACGAACAGCTACCCATCGAATTTAATGATGCCCATGCTGCTTTAAGGGGTTTTGCAAATAGCAATCTTGAATCTTCGGTTGTACTTTCGGCAGGAATGAATCCGAGATTGTATAGCTATTTTGAAAATTTTTCAGATTTTTTCCCTAATAGCAAAAATGAACTTAAAAAAAGAATTATTCTAAAAGTAAGTGATTTTAGATCGGCTATGATTCAGGGAAATTTCCTGGCTAAAAAAGGCCTTTGGGTTTCTGAATACAGAATAGAATCAGGACTAAACTGCGGCGGACATGCTTTTGCAACTGATGGTCTTTTATTAGGCCCTATTCTAGAGGAATTCAAGCAAAAAAAGGATCAACTTATTCAGTCAGCACATGAGCTGATGACAAAAGTATTACAGCAAAAACAAGTTCATGTGCCTGAAAATCCATTGCCTCTAAAAATCACAGTTCAAGGCGGCGTAGGAACTGCCGAAGAACATGAATTTTTGTTACAAAATTATCAGGTAGATTCTGTAGGATGGGGATCTCCTTTTTTATTGGTTCCCGAAGCTACATCCGTAGATCAGGCAACTCGTAATTTGTTAATCGAAGCGAAGGAGAAAGATTTGTATTTAAGCCACATTTCTCCACTGGGTGTTCCGTTTAATACTTTGAAAGGCACAACAAATGAAATTCTAAAGCAAAAAAGAATCGAGCAAAATAAAGCCGGAAGTGCCTGCCCTAAAAAGTTTCTGGCACTGAGCAAAGAATATGATCCACATGGGATTTGTACAGCATCTAAAAAATTTCAGGATATTAAATTAGAAGAATTAGCGGCGAAAAAAGATACTCTTTCAGCTGAAGCTTATGAAAGAGCTAAATTTGCAATCACCGAAAAGTCCTGTTTGTGTGTTGGATTGGCCAATGCATCTTATTTAGAAAATGATATTAAAATCAAGGGGCAGCCACAGGGTGTGGTTATCTGTCCAGGACCGAATATGGCCTATTTTGATCAAGAAGTTTCCCTGTCAGATATGCTGGCACATATTTATGGAAATAAATCAATCCTGAGAACCAATAGCAGGCCTAATTTATTTGTGAAAGAATTGAAAATGTATATCGAATATTTAAAAAATGAAATCAATACTGTTTCAGGAGAAGTCACGAATGCACAATTAAAGAAATGGAATACTTTTAAAGCCAATCTCTTTGAAGGAATCGCCTATTATGAAGATTTATTTGAATCTACCTTTTATTTTCAAAATGATACAGAAAAAATTAAATATCAATTCGATTTTTACAAACTGGAACTGGCTACAATAAAAGTCCCAGTCTCTGAGTTGGTATAAAGAAACCGCCGATTTAAATTTTAAATCGGCGGTTTTATTTTGAAATCTATATTTATTCTTTTTTCTTCTTTCTGCCATCAATGATAGCTCCGGTTCCGGCGCCAACACCTGCTCCAGCCAAACCACCTATTATAGCTCCCTGACCTTTTTTCTTACTAACGATGGCTCCTGTCACTGCTCCCACTCCTGCGCCAATTACAGCACCTTTCGCAGTAGAACTCCAGCCTTTCTTTTTAGTTGCAGTTTGTGGCGCTGTAGCTGTACCATCAGCTTGTTGATGCACCACTACAACTTTTTGAGATGCTATTTTTTGAGATGCTACCTTTTGCTCTTCTTTGATCTTTGCCATTTCTGTTTTCATTGAATCAATAACTCTTTGTTTATTAATTTCAACTTTCATCGAATCAATACTAGCTTGTTTCGCTTTATTAATATCTTCTTTTCCCTGATTCTGACAAGAAATAATAGATAATGCAGCTATTAAAATACATAAGGCTTTCATGATTGTGGTTTTAAAAGTTATTACACCACAAAGTAAAGGACATCTATATGGTTGAAGTTACAAGATTTAACTCAAAGCTTATACAATTTGAAGATTTTAAGTGGTTTCCGATTTTGAGGAGACCAATTATTTTTTATAACGCTCTTAAAGAAAAATCGCCAAGATGCGAAGTTGCGAAGTTATATCTAGCCACAGATTATAAGGATTAAAATGATTTTAAAAAACTTTTGAACCTCTTTGAATATGGCGTGAATTAAAAAACCCTGCGACTTAACGTCTTGGCGAGATTATATTTTAGCTTATTTGCCTAATATTCCTTTTTTAAGTATTTGTCCAAAATCGTACATGTCTTCATACGAACAATACAATGGAACGGGTGCCAGACGAATTACATTTGGTTCACGCCAGTCTGTTATAACACCATTTTTCATCAAATAATCAAACAAACTTCTTCCTTCTCCGTGTAAAAAGACTGAAAGCTGGGAGGCTCTTTCGTCAGGATTTGAAGGCGTTATGATCTCAAAATTACCTTTTACTTCCTTGTCTATTTCATGTAAAATAAATTCTAAATAGGCGGTAATTTTGTCCCTTTTTGCAATTAAAGTATCCATTCCAACCTCAGCAAACATTTCAACGGAAGCTAAATAAGGCGCTAAAGAAAGTATCGGTAAATTACTAATTTGCCAACCGTCTGCTCCATGAACCGGATCAAAATTTGGTTCCATTTTAAAACGACGTTCCTTATTGTGTCCCCACCATCCTGCGAATCTTGGCAAGTCGGGATTATTATGGTGTTTTTCGTGTACGAAACAGCCAGAAGCATTTCCCGGTCCTGAATTCATGTATTTATAACTACACCAGGCGGCGAAATCTACATTCCAATTGTGAAGTTCCAGTTTGATATTTCCTGCAGCATGTGCTAAATCCCAACCTACTTTTGCTCCGGCTTTTTGTCCCGCAGCCGTAATTGTTTTCATATCAAAAACCTGCCCGGTATAATAATTTACCCCTCCTATTAACACCAAGGCCAATTCGTCTCCAACTTCTTCAATTTTAGCCAAGATATCTTCAAGACGAATATTGTGTTCTCCATCACGGCGTTTGATTTCTACAATCGCATCTTCTGTTTTATAACCATGAAAATGTACCTGACTCTGAAACATATACTGATCTGAAGGAAATGCTTTTTCTTCACAGATAATTTTATAACGGGTTGCCGTTGGCTGATAGAAAGAGACCATCAACAAATGAAGGTTTACAGTCAAAGTATTCATGACCGTTACTTCAGAAGGTAAAGCTCCAACAATTTTACTCAAAGGTTCAGCAAATCTTTCCTGATAATCCCACCATGGTTTTTCGGCATAAAAATGACCTTCTACCGCAAGATCTGCCCAGTCGTTCATTACTTCATCAATATAAGCTTTGGTCCGTTTTGGCTGTAATCCCAAAGAGTTTCCAGTAAAATAAATTACTCTTTTGTCATTAACTTTTGGGAATATAAATTGGTCCTGATAGTGATTTAAAATATCCTCTGAATCGAGTTGTTTCGCGAATTCGCGTGTATTTTGAAAAGTCATTGCGTTTGTTTTGAATGCTAAAATAACAAAAATTGTTTATTTTGTTTCAAGTTTCAGGTTTCAAGTTACCAACAGCACCTGAAAGTTGAAATCATTATAAAATAGAAAACCCGACAGGTTGTTAAAACCTGTCGGGTTGAATATCTCTATAGAATCTAATTATAAGATTAACATTGCATCTCCGTAAGAATAGAATTTGTATTCTTCTTTGATTGCTTCTTCGTAAGCTCTTTTCATTAAATCATGACCACAGAAAGCAGAAATCATCATTAATAATGTTGATTTTGGTGTGTGGAAATTTGTAATCATACAGTTAGCAATACTAAAATCGTGAGGAGGAAAAATAAATTTATTAGTCCAGCCTTCGTAAGGATTTAAAGTATTTTGAGATGAAACTGAACTTTCGATGGCACGCATAGAAGTTGTTCCAACAGCACAAATACGTTTTCTTCCTGCTTTTGCTGCATTTACGATATCACAAGCTTCTTGTCTGATGATTAATTCTTCAGAATCCATTTTGTGTTTCGACAAATCTTCAACCTCAACCGGATTAAAAGTTCCTAAACCAACGTGAAGTGTTACTTCTGCAAAATTTACTCCTTTAATTTCTAATTTTTTCAAAAGGTGTTTTGAGAAGTGTAAACCCGCAGTTGGTGCTGCTACAGCTCCTTCTTCTTTTGCGTAAATGGTTTGGTATCTTTCAGCATCTTCAGCAGTTACTTCTCTGTTGATGTATTTAGGAATTGGAGTTTCTCCAAGTTCTGTCAATTTATTTCTGAATTCTTCATAAGATCCATCGTATAAGAAACGTAAAGTTCTACCACGAGAAGTAGTGTTGTCGATTACCTCGGCCACTAACGAATCGTCGTCACCAAAATAAAGTTTATTACCAATTCTGATTTTACGAGCCGGATCAACCAAAACATCCCAAAGACGTTGTTCTGAATTTAATTCTCTCAATAAAAAAACTTCAATTCTTGCTCCTGTTTTTTCTTTATTTCCGTACAAACGTGCCGGGAAAACTTTAGTATTGTTAAGGATCAAAACGTCTCCGTCATCAAAATAATTGATAACATCTTTGAACATTTTGTGCTCTATAGTTTGTTTTTGACGATCGATTACCATTAAACGAGACTCATCTCTGTTTTCTGCTGGAAATTCCGCTAAAAGTTCTTTTGGTAAATTAAATTGAAAATGTGATAATTTCATATTGACATTGCTGATTTTAGAGTGTAGATTTTAGATTTTTTATCTAAAATTGTAAATCGTGTGCAAATATACGATTGTGAGATAGGCGTTGTCAAGTGTTTTGCCGTTTATTTTTAAAAGCCCTTGGTTTACTGACACTTTGAGTTGCTTAAAAATGAAAGTTTTATCTTTTTTTTAACGATATAGGAAATCACAGTCACTTTAATCCGGATTCCTTAAAAATCAACGTCTCTTTAAGCTAATTAAAGTCAAAACTAAATGCACAAAAAAACCTCCAGTTTCAACTGGAGGCTATTCAATATATGTTTAACCATAAAATGAACTTCTATTTTTTATAGGGTTTGGACAATTTCAAAGTCTAATGCTTTCAAATCATTCCAGAAATCAGGATATGATTTTGAAACTACTTCGGCATCCTCAATAATAATTGGCACTTTCAAAGCCAATGGAGCAAATGCCATTGCCATACGGTGGTCATTATATGTTGCAATTTTCACATTGTGCTTAATGTTTTCTGATGCCGTCAAAGTCAAACTATCATTCGTTACTGAAATCGTAGCACCTAATTTTGTAAGTTCTATTCGCAACGCTTCCAAACGGTCAGTTTCTTTAATCTTCAAGGTATGAAGACCTGTCAAATGACAGCCTATTCCCAAACCTAAACAGGTTACTACGATGGTTTGTGCAATATCGGGAGTATTGTTTAATTCAAAATTTACGGTTTCAAATTTAAAATTCTCTTGTTTTATCAGCGTCATTTTATTATCCTGAAAAGTAGTTTTCACTCCTAATTTTTCATAAAGCGACACTAATTCCGAATCACCCTGCAAACTATTTTCTTTATAACTGCTCAACGTTATTGAAGCAGTATCAGCCAAAGCTACCAAACTAAAGAAGTATGAAGCCGAACTCCAGTCCGATTCCACTACCATTTCTTTAGAAGCTACCTCAGCTTTTGGGTATACTTTAATCACATTTCCTTCAAAACTCGTTTGGATATCTAAATCGTTTAGCAAAGCCAAAGTCATTTTGATATAAGGAATCGAAGTGATTTCGCCTTCTAAAGTCAGTTCCAGACCATTCTCCAGTTTTGATGCCACTAATAAAAGTGCCGAAATATACTGACTGCTTACATTGGCTGCCAGAGTTACTTTTGAAGCGGTTACTTTTTTCCCTTTGATCCGAATTGGCGGATAGCCTTCTTCTTTTTCATAAGAGATTTCAACTCCTAATTGTTCCAAAGCTTCTACCAGGATCTTTATCGGACGCTCCTGCATTCTGCTGGAACCCGTCATCACTACTTCTCTTCCTTCATTTACTGCAAAATAGGCAGTTAAAAAACGCATGGCCGTTCCAGCATGGTGAATGTCTATAATTTCATCATGGCCGATTAGCGCTTTTTGCATTACCTCACTATCATCAGAGTTTGAAGTATTAGCCAAAGTAATATTCGGAAACAATGCTTTTAACAACAATAACCGGTTGGTTTCGCTTTTTGATCCTGTTACTGCAATTTGTCCTTGTAAATTATGTTGAGTTGTTTGGAGTAGTAAATTCATTATAGGTAATTAAATTATGCGTTTTTGCAAATTTATTTTAAATAAAGGACACTCCAAAGCTTTACAGTGACTTATCACATTATTTTAATTTATCGTTGTTTTTATGACGATCCTTATCACGAACTGATTTTAAATCCATCTTTTTATCAAAAGCGGCTTGTAAATCTATTCCGGTTTGATTGGCCAGACAAAGCACTACAAAAACAACATCGGCCAATTCTTCGCCCAGATCTTTATTCTTATCGCTTTCTTTCTCGGATTGTTCCCCGTACCTACGGGCAATAATTCGGGCAACCTCACCTACTTCTTCAGTAAGCTGCGCCATATTGGTTAGTTCATTAAAATAACGAACACCATGTTCTTTAATCCAGGTATCTACGTCTAGTTGTGCATTTTTCAAATCCATAGTTATATTTTTCAACAAAAATAATTCTAATCTTTTAATACCACTAGATTCTTTTTAAAACAATTTTCTCTGTTTCTTTCGCGATCATACCTTTATAATATTCTTTTAGCATTTCGTATTGTTCTGTTGTAACGATCGCTGCATTGATTTGATGCTGAATAGTGATTTGTAAAAGGTTATCGTTTGCAGCAATATTAAACTTAAAGCTACCTAAGTCATCCTGCATATTAATAACAGCTGGTGCCGGCAATGTTTCTGCTGTAAATCCTTCAGGAATTTGAAGTGTAATATTGTATTTATCCATAAATGGAAACCCAAAATCTACCGGATATTCTCTCACTTCCTGTTTAAATGGATTTTCGTTATTTGCAAAAAACAACATTGGGCTCACATATATTTTTCCACCTATTACTTCACATAAATTGTTTCCTGTAAAAGAATACGTTTCAACAATAGGCAATAAAATATTCTTTTCATTTGTTTTGGAATACTCGCTGATTTCAATCTTGTTGTTTAGATTCTCCAGTTTTTCTAAATATTCCTCTTCTTTAAGCCCCGAAATATTAGCTCTTGTAATCATCGCATTGTAATCTGTACATTGTCTTCTGGTTTTTCCTGTGACCTTACCTTCCGGATCAATAGTATAATTCATAAAAACAATATCATTTGATGCTTTCTTAGGCATCAAATCTACTTCTTCAGAACTTCCGTCTTTTCGAATCAATCGGCCATACCAGTTTAAAGCTCTTAGTGGTAAAACACCAGGAGTCGAAAACTTATCAGAGGCATCTAATAAAACATTTCCATTTGGAGTTTCCACTGCTGCAATTACATAGTTAAAAGCAGTTCTGTTTGGAAAAAGTGAAATCCCGTTAGAACGTGTACTAACTAATACCGGATTTGCGGTTAATCCGGAATAACGCAACATCGCTGTGAGCATTAAGTTGATATCGGCAATATTTCCTGATTTTTCTTTATAGGCTTTCTTAACACCACTGTCACAACTATAGCCTCCATAATCATTCCACTTCACATTAGTTTTTACATAATCTAAAATTGCAAGTATTTTTTCGTCAGGTGTATTTTTCCCAACTAATACTCCTTTTAGATCTTCCTCAAAATATCCCGTTTTATTTAACTCAGGACCAAAATCATCATATTCGTAAATGGTTTTGACAACAGAATTCCAATCTGTCGAATACATTTTTAATTGTGCATTTAAATGTTTTGTCATTGATAATTCATGCTGAATGCTCGATACATAATTATCAATATTATTCACAAAAGCTTCCTCTTTCATAGCCGGAAAATCTTTCGCTACATAAGTTGTTCTTGTTTCAGTATAATTAATTTTATCTGTAGAAAATACTGTCGTACTGTTCATCCCTTCACTTCTTTCTTTACTTCTGAGAGTAATCGTCTTTAAAGCTTTTTCTACTGTTAGTTTAGGAAAGATATATCCTTTTTGCCTTGAATTAAATACATAATACTCCGGAATATAGGTGGTAAACTCGGAATAATTCACAGGAATACTGGTTTGAAATTCCCACTCCCTAATAAGTCGATCGCTAGGACATCTTAAAACATACCGAAATTCAATAACAGAACCTTCTTTAACATTAGGCATTGTAATCTTTTTTTGTGACCTGTTTTTATTGACCGCTTCATCAAACACTCCATCGCTCTTCAGTTTTGTCTTTTCGATTTTCCCTCCAACCAAATTGTAAGTAACAGCATCACTAAATGTTACCTTTTCTTTAAAGCCACTCTCATTACGGTACCATACTTTTTGATTTGCCCAGTCGTATCCTTCCTTTTTATAAATTTTAATTCTGGTTTCAACTTCTGTTACCACAACAAAACCTTCGGTCTCGTCGTATTCAATTCTGGCTATACCTTTTCTATACAGTATAGCAGCAGCCGCTGATGAATCCTTAGGATGCACTTTCTCTTCCAATTCAGCAACAGACACCTTTCCTGGCTTAAATTCTTGTGCTGTTACTTTGAACATACAAAGCAACACAATTAAAAAACTTAAAAATTTAATAAACTTCATTTGGTTAGTTCTTGGTTAATATAATTTTGGCGTTATCATTTTTTGACACCTGCTCCATAAAAAGGCGGTAGTCATCGTATTCTTTATTGGAGTATTTTCCTTTATTCAAAAACAGTGAACGTTTGTACAGCAGTTTATTGTTTTCTTTTTTAATGATTTCGGTTTTATATGCTCCGAACTTCCCTTTTAATTCGAAATTTGAAGGTAAAAATTCGATTGCAAAACCAGCCGGAAGATTAACTTCAATCTCATCAGTGTCTAAATATCCGCGTTGAATTTGAAATGGATTTTTTCTGTTTCGGATTCTTTTTACATTAGCAGAACTCTGATTAAAGGCATCTACAGCAAAAATCATTTTATTCCCTGAAATCGCAGCATAATTTAAAGCACTTAGCTGAACGTCCTCGGTAAAACGAATCGCTTCTTTGTTATTGTTCAAATTAATTTTACCCAATTTCAGATTGTTAATATTGTCCCAGTATTCTTTGTAGTGGGCTTCTTTTTCGGTCGGGGATAATTTTTCTGTTCTGGATCTTGAAGCGTATTGAGACCCTTCTGAATGTATTACAATAGCGCCTGAAAAATGCCCATTTTCATCGATTGTATAAGTCCCCTTTTCATTTTGAGTATTGCCTTCATCTGTATACACTTTTGTTCGCACAATTTCTGCTCCTTCTGGTTTAATAACTAATACATCTCTGTCATCCGTAAAAGTTCCCTGATACCCGAAAGGATCGTCCTGACTCGTACATTCTAACCAAGTATAATGATTTCCATTCGGAATCGACAAAATCATGTGATTTCCCTGCATTGAAACGAAGTCAGACTCAATGTTTGTTTTATAAGTATCTCCATATAAAACGGTATTGTAAGACGGAACATCTACCGCTTGTAAAAGTGCTTTTGTGTAATTGGTTAAAGCTTTACAGTCGCCATAACCTAAGCGGTCAACATCAGTAGCCAGCATGGGCTTCCATCCGCCAATCCCGACCTGAATACTCACATATCTTGATTTTTTCTGTACAAAATCGTAAACCAGTTTTGCTTTTTTTATCGGATCCTTTTCACCCCCAACAATAGCTTTTATTTTAGCTTTGGTTTCCTCAGGTAAATCTGTTGTCCCCGAGAGTATCTTTTCAGAATACCATTTGCCAAAATCTGTCCAGTTTGTAGCGGTACCGTCAACACCTTCCAAATGAAAATATTCTAACCCCATCATGACTTTAGGAAAAAGATCTTTGTATGCCGGGCTATAATCTTCCTGTTTTTGTGCTAAAATAGTATTTGCAGTATAAGAAAGCTGAGTACTAGTGTCTGTATTTCTCTTTATACTGAAACCTGAAAATTGAATTTCTTTCTTTTTAAAACCTAAATCAGCAGGATAAACAACATTGAGAACTGTTTTTTCAATACTGGTATAAAATCCTCTTAAAGGCATCCAGCTTGGGATAAAAGCAGTTGAAGAAGTCTGAACCTCACTATTAAATTCAACTGTAAAAGGATATGAAATGGGAGTATAATCTAAAAATACAACCCGGCTATCAGAAAAAAGTGTACTTCCTCCAACAACACTCTGGTCTTTAAAATCTTTCCTTCTAATTCTTTTAATTTCTTTACCGAGAGCGTCATAAACTGTTGCTTCAATACCTTTGACCGAAGTTGATTTGTCGTAATATTCGTAAGCCTGTATAGCACTAACCCCTTTTTCGTTTAAAACGGTTACAACCCGATGATTTTTAGTATTCATGCTTCGTTGCGACAAAATCACCATTTCAGTCTCATCCAGACGAACAACTGCATTGGCATTTTCTTTAAGACTATCGGCAATTGCAGCCACAGCATATTCGCTTTTTTGAGCGGAAGAAATAAGGGTAAACAGGCAAAAAAACAACGTAAAAACCAGGCTTTTCATTTAGTAAGTAATTTCGCCAAATATATATTATTTTTAGAAATCCTTGACATTCGTCTAATTTTTTTTTAATCTCTGTTTTTACTGTCTATTAAAATAGTTACCGGTCCATCATTCAAGAGATTAACTTTCATATCGGCACCAAAAACTCCTGCTTGTATTTTTTTATTAAATTCCTTTTCTAAAGACTTTAGAAAATTCTCATACATTGGGATAGCAAATTCCGGTTTTGCAGCTTTTATATACGAAGGACGGTTTCCTTTTTTAGTTGAAGCGTGAAGCGTAAACTGGCTTACTACAATAATATCTCCATCGATATCCTGAACCGAGCAATTCATTACATCATTTTCGTCTCCAAAAATTCTCATTTTAATGATTTTCCCCACCAGCCAATCAATGTCCTCCTGATTGTCTGCGTCTTCAATTCCGAGCAGAATTAATAAACCTTTTTGAATGTCAGCCACTTTTTGATGATCGATTGTCACTGACGCCTGGGAAACTCTTTGAATTACTACTTTCATTATAATAGAAGATATTTTGGTTTTGCCACAGATTATACGAATTAAAAAGATTTTAAACTCTAACGTTAGAGGCACTCCAGTACATCTTTGCAATCAAACTCTGTCGATAATTTTTGATTTGGAATTTGGGATTTATTTTTTATTTCCTCAATTCATCACTTGCTTTTCGATCCTCGTCATAAGAATCGGTACGATAGTTTTCATCATCTCCTTCGAGAATCTTCAAATAACTATTGTAACGTGACCAAGCGATCTCATCTCGTTCTAAAGCAGCTTTGATCGCACAATGTGGTTCTTCTTTGTGCAAACAGTTGTTAAATTTACATTGATCCTTTAATCTGAAAAACTCAGGGAAATAACCACTGATTTCAGAAGGCTCCATGTCAACAATTCCAAAACCTTTAATTCCCGGTGTGTCGATAATTTTTGCATTGAAAGACAAATCATACATTTCGGCAAAAGTGGTGGTATGCTGCCCTTGTTTACTGGCCTCCGAAATGGTTTTGGTTTTAAGATGTAAAGAAGGCTCCATTGCATTTACCAAAGTCGATTTTCCCACACCGGAATGTCCGGAAAACATACTTACTTTACCGATCATCATTTCTTTTAACTCTTCAACACCTTTCATTTCTGTCGAAGAAACACGAAGACATTTATAACCTATTTGCTGATAGACATATTGCATATACAATTGATCTTCAAGTGTAGCTTCATCAAAAGTATCGATTTTATTAAAAACCAAAATAGTTTCGATATTATACGCCTCGGCAGTAACCAGAAAACGGTCAATAAAGTTAAAGGTAGTAGGCGGATTATTAATCGTAATCAATAAAAACACACGATCGATGTTAGATGCAATAATATGCATTTGATGCGATAGGTTAACCGATTTACGAACGATGTAATTCTTTCTTTCGTGAATATTAAAAATCGTTCCGGTTACAGCATCTGAAGTTTCCTCCAGTTCATAATCGACAATATCGCCTACAGCAATAGGATTAGTACTTTTAATACCTTTCATCCTAAACTTCCCTTTCATACGGCATTCTATAAAATCGCCATTTTCTGATTTTACAGTGTACCAACTTCCTGTAGATTTATATACGAGTCCTGTCATTCTTTAATTTTAGATTGCTGATTTTAGATTTTAGATTATTCTTTGAACTAAAAAATAAAAGGCAAAATTACGTTTTTAGAATTGAACAACGCAACTTCGCCTTTTAAAATTAAAGACTTACTCTTAATTTGAAAGATTTACCAGATAATTTCGGCTAAAATTTCATTTTCTTTGATTTTCCCTAACTGAATCGTTTTTAAAGTTTTTGTAATTTTCCCAGCTCTTGTAGTATATATTTCTACCATAACAGTTGCAGGACCACTTTCAGTTAATTCTCTTTCGCCAAAATAATTGGTTTTTATTTGATATTTTCCTTTAATGGCGTTTCGAATTAAATATTGTTCAGGTCCGTAACCTTGCGTGAAATCTTTAGAGAATCTTGCGCCGGCTTGTGTTTCTTTATGTGCATAATAACATTCTTCACCATTTGGCTCAATAATATGCAAATCAAGATCGACATCCATCTGATTCCAGTTCATAATTATTCTGATATCAACCGGCATTTTGTCAAGATATTTTTTATCGAGTTTGCCCGTTTTCAAACCTTTGTGTTCAATTGTCAAACGGTTAATATCCATTAAAATAATATCTTCTACGCCTTCATATTGTCCGCTCATTTCTCCGTAATAATTCACCTCCAAGGCTTTAATCAATTGATCAAAAGCTTCCTGATACATTCCTGCATCTTCAAGAGCCAAAGCATAATCTCTTAAACTTTGTGGTTCGTGCGCTCTCCATTTTGCAATTTGTCTTGCGGTAAATAATGCATCTTCATAATCCTGCCATTGGCGTAAAGTATAGGTAAGTGTTTTATAAAGCTGATGATTTTCTAAACCTAAATCGGCAATAGTACTAATGATTTGTAATGCTTTTGTAACATCACCCTGATTGTAGAAAAAATGTGCTACATCAAAATAAAAACTTGGATTTCTTTCCTGCCCGTTCCTAAGTTCAAAATACAATTCGTATTGTTTTTCTTTTGGTGCCGATGCCAAAGCTTTTAAATACAAACGATCCGGATTCCAGGTTTTAGGTTCACTTTCTATTCTGTTTAATTCACCATCCTCATCGTCGTCCTCGCTATCTGAATCTTTTTTAGAATCGAAATTAACCTCACTTTCGCTACCTACAGCCTTATCACTACTTATTGATGGGGAGATTTGAACTCCAACCACTTTACCAGCAAGAGCCTCCTGAATATCATTACTTTTAGAAATACTTTCAGCCGCTACTGATTGTGAAGAATAAGAAACAGATCTTTTTTGTGTTGTCGCATATCCTGTAACCACTACTGACTCTAATTGTGGTGAAGGTCCTCGAAATTGTACGCTAATCACATTGTTTGTTCCTATATTTAGTTGAACATTATCATAATCTATATAAGAAACAATCAATTCAGCATTTTCTGATGCTCTAATTAAAAACTTACCATCAAAATCTACAGTCGTTACTTCTCTTTCTCCCTCTACCTGAATATTAGCTCCAGGCAATGGCATACCATGTGCATCTAAAACAATTCCCGAAACAAATCCAGCTCTGATATTGTCAACCCTACTCAAAATCACATTTGACGAATTATTATATGAGCTTTGAGGATTTTTAACTTTTGGCTTTGGCAACGGTTTTGGAACGGAATATTTTACATCTTTTTTCCACCAATTATTTAAACCTTCAAAATAGCTTTCAATACTTTCCCAATTATTTTTTTGCTGCGCCAAAGTATTAGCATTTTCCTGTTTTTTAATTCGGTCAAATTCGGCACGCAATTCTGTTGGCGGAATAATATCATAAGAAATATAATCACGAATATCTTCCAGAACAATCAACGAAGTATTCTTTGTAATGATTCCGTATTTCTTGCCCAGAAGCTCGATTTCATCTGCATTTTTGTCATATTGAAAATCAAGATTGGCAATTTTTTTCTGTGCCCAAAGTTTCTCAATATTTACTTCTTTTGTATTTTGAATACTGCCATCTAAAATTATTTTTCGTTCTAAAACAGCTTCGTTATTATAACCAAACAACAACGTAATTTCATTTTTTGGTTTTAAGGAAATCCCTGAAAAACTAAAACTTCCGGAGGCCGAAGTTCCCGGCATCGGAAACAAATCAGTCACTGTATAATTCTCTTTTATTCCTAAAAACTTCAAATTTGTATTCACCAATTTATCTAAAGCATTTTCCTGATTAACCTGATTTAAATTGATAAAACTACCGCCTGTTTGCATCGCCGAATAATTTAGGAAAGAAAAATCAGCAGAAACAGATGATGTAATCGTATAAATTGGCTTTTTAGTTTTTGGCAAAACATTGTCGCTTAAAGATGATAATCCATCCGAAAAAAGCAAAAACTCATCATGAGGCAAAAGATTTATTTTAGAAAATCTTGTTCCTCCATCGTACTTGGCATTTTCTAATACGGTTTTTAACTCAGACCAATTTCCGCTTGTAATGGTATATTCTTTTTGTTTTTCGAAAGTATAATTCAAAAAGTATAAGGTTACTTTTGTATTTTTTATTTTCTGAAAATAAGCATCAAGCAAAGCCATTTCCTTTTTTAAGTCTCTCGTTTTACAACTCAACGAATTATCCCAAATTAAACCAATCGAAGCAGGATTTTTCTTTGCTCTTTTATTGCCTTCTATAAAAGTATTTCCGTAAAAATAATGCTGACCGCTAACATCCTGCATCAACACACTTGGAATGTTCTGCTGAATTGGAATTTTAAAAACTAATTTCTCAGTAGGCTGATAATTTTCTTTTTTGATAGAAGTCTGAAAAGATTGATTCCATTTTGAAAAAGCAATTTCATCACCTGAATTTTCTGCCACAATTGGAGCAGCTTCAGTTCCTAAAATCGAAACATTCATCTCAAACTGATCCAGTTTTTTAGGATAACGACTTACTAATTGGTACACCAAATTATTTTTATCGAATGCCGAAAGTTCTTCTTCGTAACCTATTATAACAGTTCGCTCTCCGTTTGGCATCAACGGATAAATTCTGGTTCTAAAGTTATTCCCATCTACTTTCTCCAGTAGTCCCGGATCAACACGACGGTGTTCGATAGCTTCAAAAACCTGTTTGCCTTTATTTTTATTTACCGGAACAGCTTCACGCATTTTTCCGTTGATATCAATAGCATATCTGGAAACGGAGACATTCTCTGGTAACGGAAAAATAAGTTCTGCTTCCATCTGACGGGTTCCTGAATTAAAAAAATGCATTTCGGCAGTAGTGTAAGCAATATTACCCACCACTTTTACATTAACAATTAATTTATTCATTCTCACTTTTTCAGCTTCATCGCCTTTCACCGTTAGTTCGGGACTTTGCGCAAAAGATTTTGCTCCTAAAAACAACAAGAAATAAAACAATACATTCAAATTAATTTGGAGAATATTCGGTACAGACAAAAACAATTTTGACTTCATGATACGAAAATTTAGGTTTATACTTTTATAGAGAACAAAAAACATCAAAAGGTTGGGAAGGTACTATTTATTTCAAAAAAAAATCTCCAAAGCCCGAAAGCAAAGGAGATTTAATGTAAAAAAAACAATCTATTTTTAAAATGATGACATAAGACAGTCATAGAGCAGAGTTAAAAAAAACTCCAATTAACTTATATCCCTTATATGTTTTTAGAAAAAACTATGCATTGAATACTTTTTCCTGATGACCAATACTTTCCTGGTGGATTGCCTTAAACATTCTCAAAACAAACTCTTCTGTAAGTCCTTTTTTCTCACCTTCCAAAATCATTTTTCCAAGGATTTCATTCCAACGGTTGTTTTGAAGAATTGCAACGTTTGCATCTTTCTTCACCTGTCCAATTTCATCCGCTACTTTCATACGTTTTCCTAGCAACTCTAATAAGTTAGCATCTAAAACGTCGATATTCGCTCTTAATTTTTTCATTTTTTGGTTGTACTCATCTGTAGTATCATCCGTTTTTCTGATTGTCAAATCTTTAATGATCTGTTTCAATGCATCTGGAGTTACTTGTTGAGCAGCATCAGACCATGCGTTGTCCGGATCGTAGTGCGTTTCGATAATCATACCATCGTAATTCAAATCTAAAGCCTCTTGAGTTACTTCAAAAATCATGTTACGATTTCCTGTAATATGAGACGGGTCGATGATTAATGGCAGATCAGGGAATTTATTTTGCAATTCGATAGCAATTTGCCATTCCGGAATATTTCTGTATTTTGTTTTTTCGTAAGTCGAAAATCCTCTGTGAATCACTCCTAACTTCTCAATTCCGGCCATGTGTAAACGCTCAACACCACCTAACCATAAAGCTAAATCAGGGTTTACAGGATTTTTAACCAAGACGATTTTATCAGTCCCTTTCAAAGTATCAGCAATTTCCTGAACTGCAAAAGGGTTTGCAGTTGTACGGGCACCAACCCATAAAACGTCTATATCATGTTCTAAGGCCAATTTACAATGTGCTGCAGTTGCAACCTCAGTACCCATCAACAAACCGGTTTCTTTCTTTGCTTTTTGCAACCATTTCAAACCAATTTCTCCAACACCTTCAAATCCTCCCGGACGCGTTCTTGGTTTCCAGATTCCTGCTCTGAATACACTAACTTTTGAATCTTTCAATTCGTGTGCAATCTTCAATACCTGATCTTCTGTTTCTGCACTGCATGGTCCTGCAATTACAAGTGGGTGATTTAAATTGAAATCTTCTAACCACTTTCTCATTTCTTTTTTATTTTCCATCTCTATTATAGTTTTATTTTTTAATTGTTAATCCGTTTAGTATCTCTTTAATTTTATTGGTGCTTTCCATTTCTTCAAAAATGGCACTGTAATCTTCTTCTTTCAGCAAATCCCTAAACCGACTGAGATTTGAAATGTATTCTTCTAATGTTTCCAGAACATATTCTTTGTTTTGCTTAAAAATTGGCGTCCACATTGCAGGCGAGCTTTTAGCTAAACGAACGGTACTTTCAAATCCGCTTCCAGCCATATCAAAAATATCCTGTTCGTCTTTTTCTTTATTCATTACCGTTTTTCCTAGCATGAATGAGCTAATGTGTGACAAATGCGAAACGTAAGCAATATGTTTGTCGTGTGAAATTGGATCCATATAACGTATCCTCATTCCTATTTCGGCAAAAAGCTTTAACGCCTTTTCCTGCAATTTAAAAGTAGTTTTTTCCACTTCGCAAATAATGTTTGTTTTTCCTTTAAACAAACCTTTAATCGCCGCTGAAGGTCCTGAGAACTCTGTTCCGGCAATTGGATGCGTGGCAATAAAATTCCTCCTTTTCGGGTGACTTGCTACTGCATCACAGATTGGTTTTTTGGTCGACCCCACTTCAAAAACGATTGTTCTGTCGCCCACCAAATCCAGTACTTTAGGCAAAACCGCAAGTGCGACATCTACAGGAACCGAGACAATTACAAAATCAGCTCCCCCCAAATCTTCAAAATGCCCTTCCTGATCAATAACCCCCAAATCAATGGCTTCCTGTAAGTGTTTTTCGTTACTGTCAATTCCAAAAATGGTCGAATCAGGATGTTGATCCTTGATGTCCAGCACCATTGAACCTCCTATTAATCCTATTCCTATTACGTATACTTTCATATTTTTTTTATTCCAAAATTCTAAATCCCAATTAAAAATGCTCCGACTTCGCTCAGCCCGACAATCTGGATAAAAATCTTGATTCTTGATTCTAAAATCTTAATACTTAAAATCGCTCTATTGCTTCTTGTACTTTTTCCTCTTTCACACACAATGAGAATCTGATATAACCTTCACCGTTGCTTCCAAAAATGGTTCCCGGCGTGATGAAAATATGTTTCTCATATAATATCTCGTCAATGAACTTTTCTGATGATTCAATTCCTTCCGGAAGTTTTGCCCAAACAAAAAGTCCAACCCCCTCTTTATACACTTTGCAACCTAATTTTTCGGCTAACTTTTCCGTTAGTTCTCTACGGCGTCTGTAAATTTTGTTTTGATCTTCAAACCATGATTTATCACAATTCAAAGCTGCTACTGCACCCTTTTGAATTCCGTAGAACATACCGCTATCCATGTTACTTTTTACTTTTAGAATTGCATCAATAATTTCAGGATTTCCTAAAACCATCCCCACTCTCCAGCCTGCCATGTTAAACGTTTTACTTAATGAATTCAATTCTAAAGCCACTTCTTTTGCACCGTCAATTTGCAATAAACTCATTGGGTTATCATTCAAAACAAAACTATACGGATTATCGTTAACTAATAATATCTTGTGTTTTTTAGCAAAAGCAACCAATTTTTCAAATAACGCCAGACTTCCCCTTGCTCCTGTTGGCATGTGCGGGTAGCCCAACCACATAATTTTTACTTTCTCCAGCTCTAATTTTTCTAAAGCTTCAAAATCCGGCTCCCACGCATTTGCTTCTGTCAAATCATAATAAACCGGAACTGCCCCAACCAAATTGGTTACCGAAGTATAAGTTGGGTAACCCGGATTCGGAATTAAAACATGATCGCCTTCATTTAAAAACGCCAACGAGATATGCATTATTCCTTCTTTCGAACCCATCAAAGGTAAAATTTCATTATTCGGATTCAACGCAACACCAAACTGGTTCTGATAAAAATCAGCCATTCCTTTTCTCAATTCCGGCAATCCCTGATAACTCTGATAGCCATGTCCGTTTTCATCCTGAATTGCTGCGGCTACCGCTTCAATTACTGCTTTTGACGGACTCAAATCAGGGCTTCCGATTCCCATATTGATAATAGGTTTTCCTTCAGATTGCAGTTGACGAACTTCTCTTAATTTTGAGGAGAAGTAGTATTCTTCAACTGTATCTAATCGTTTTGCTGTTGTTATCATTTTTTTTTCTGCTTTAGGCTTTAAGCTATATGCTTTAGGCACTTTTTAAATTTTCTAATTTTAAGGCTTCGACTTCGCTAAGCCTGATAATCTAACTTTAAACCTTTGGAATTTGGAATTTCAGTATTGAAATTTCCTTTTTTAAGGCTTGGTATTTTTATATTCTCCTAATACTTTAAAAAATTCTGCCATAATGTTTAATAACGATTTGGCTTTTGCAAAATCTTCGTATTTCTCGAATGTTACGTCTACGAAAAACGAATATTTCCAGGGTGTTTCAATTTTTGGAAGCGATTGAATTTTTGTCAAATTCAATTTGCAGTCACTCATTACATTTAAGACTGCTGCCAAACTTCCTCTTTTGTGATCCAGTTCAAATTTGATCGATGCCCTGTTGATTTCATTTTCGGGCAGAAATGAATTCTGTTTTTTAATAATCACAAAACGGGTCATGTTGTTTTTGATCGTTTGAATTTCAGGAGCGATAATCTCTAAATTGTACATTTCAGAAGCCGTTTTACTGGCAATCGCTGCAATTCCTGTCAATTGTTTTTCCTGAATTCTTCTGGCAGTCTCAGCCGTATCTTTATCCTCAACCAACTTAATGTTTGGATATTGTTTCAGGAAATCCATACATTGTAACAAGGCCATCGGATGCGAATGAACCTCTTTTATATCTTCAATTTTCTGCCCTTTTAAAACCATTAAGTTTTGATGAATGTTCAAATAATGCTCTCCAATAATGTGAATATTATTCTTGTCAATCAAAGCATAATTCGGAATAATTGGCCCTGCAATCGAGTTTTCAATCGCCATTACTGCCTGATCCGATTTTCCTGAAAGCAGACTATCGATTAATTCTTCAAAAGATAAACATTCATCAATGTCCACATTTTCAGAGAAATACTCATTCACTACCTGATGATGAAAAGATCCTTTAATACCTTGTATTGCAATTTTCGTTGTCATATATTCAAAAAAAAATCCTGATTTGCATCAGGATTGTATATTAGTTTTATTTGTATTTTAATTTTCTCAAATAACCATAGCACAATCCTCACTTCTACTAAAGAAGAAATAAAAAGAGTTGCTAAAATAAAAACGGTTATTAGTCATTTTGTTTGTGTTTTTCAATAAATTCTTTGCGAATGTATAAATTATTTTTACTGTACCAAAAAAAATAATACATTTTATGAAACAAAAAAGGATTTCTTAACAAATTTATGATGTTTTGTACGATAATATAAAAATATCCGCTTAAAATGAGATATTTACAATTGCGTTTTTGAAAAACTCTAAGTTTTATTTGCCACGAATTCCCGAATTAGTGCAAGTCATTGTCATTTTACAATTCAATTTCCCGAATTAAATCAATGTTTTCGTTACTCCTAGCCATTCCGAGGAATGACAAACTAGACGAAAATATCGTTATGTAAATAATTAGCCTAGCCCCGATTGAAGTGGAAATCCTTTTGTGCCGGGGTTCGGCACAAAAGATTGTAACGAAAAGCGGGAATAGCTTCTAAAAAACTAAAACAATGCAGAAACCGGTGCATTCTTAATCCCAATTTTAGTATAATCAAAATTCATTTTTTGCTGTAGTAATGAAGCATAAACACTTCTGAAATCAATTTCATATTTTAAATCCCCATTATCCAAATTAGATAAATCGGGGTTCTTACCTAAAATTGTTCCTCGGTTGTTTCCGCCAATTATAAACATTGGCGCGGCAGTTCCATGATCTGTACCGTTTCCATTATCTTTTACACGTCTTCCAAATTCAGAAAACACCACAACTGTTACATTCTCTAGCAACTTTGACTGTTTCAAATCCTGATAAAAACTGTACAAAGCGTCGTTCAAATCCGCTAATTTCTTTTCATGTATAGCAAGTTGATTGTCATGCGTATCAAATCCGCCTAACGAAGTATAATACACTTTTGAATTTAAGTTTCCTTTGATCAGTCGACCAATCCATTCCAGGTTCTTAGACAATTCTGTCTTAGGATAACTAATTTCCGACTTGGATTTCGCCAATGCTTTCTGAATTTCATCAGATCCTTCTGTAACCGAATTGGCTATTTTTCGAACAAAATCCAATTGCGGATTATCAGACAAGGTTACATTTTCTTCTTTATCAGATTTCACTTTAAATCGATTTGGATCTTTTACCGTGATAGAATTGGGTTCATTTCCTTTCAATGCCAGATTATCTATCGAATCCAGATTTATTCCTGCGGTTGCCTGATGCCCGTCGCACTGCAAATCTAAATAACGTCCCAACCAGCCTTCATTAATGTATTTATTAGAATCTGTGGCCGTTTGCCAAATTTCCTGACTTCTAAAATGTGACCGAATAGGTTCGGGATATCCAACATTCTGAATTACGGTCAAATCACCATTTTGCTGCATTTGAGCAAAATCTTTTAAAGACGGATGAAAAGCCATTCCTTTATTTTTCCCAATGACAGCATCTTTATTCAAAGCTATTTTAGTACGTAAATCATAATACAATGGATTATCATACGGAATGAAAGTATTCAAACCGTCATTTCCTCCATTTAACTGAACAAACACAACACATTGCTCGCCGATTATCAGATTACCCTGCGAACCAAATGCATGTAAAAAATCAGGAAGCACCAGCATTCCGCCGGTAAGAGTTCCTGTAAGCGTTAGAAAATTTCTTCTGTTCATAATTACAGCTTTCTAAATTAATTGATATTCGGGTAGTTTGGCTATATAATTAAAGAGTCGGATTACAGCAAAATTGGCATGCTCCTCCTTTGGATCAAAATCGTATTTAAGTAAGTTCTCCATGTCTTTTTGCACCGAATCATTTACTTTAAACAATAATGTGTTTGACAGATCAGTGATGATCGTTTTGTTATTTCCGTTGGTATCAAAGTCAATTTTTACTTCAACTTTTTCAAATTCTGATTTTGGTTTTTCAGTTTCGGCAGTCATCGTATTCAGAACTTTTCGGGTAATACTTCTCCCGCTGCAAAGCAAATCGGCGGTATTGTTGCGCTGCAGGTAAATTTGAGAGGTCAGCCAGGAATTGCCCCCATCCCAACCTTTTACATTAACCTGGTTGTATAAATCCATTCCTTGCTGCTTCAGAAAGAACAGAATCATCCCATCGTCAAGATCATCGATATGCAACTCGTCCAGTAACTGCAAAATATAAACTAAAGGATCTTTGATTTTTGTTCCTGAATTTTCTTTCTTATACTCTTCGGTAAAGATCTTAGTCAATAAAGGCTGGATTTCAAATTTCACTTTTCTAAAATAATCCCCATAATAAGTCACCAGATCTTCGGGTGGATTGTCATACACAAACCATTCGAGGATTTTCCGGGTAATCAGGTACGGAATGTTTTTCTGTTCAAAAATAATATCGACCAAATCATCTGCTTTCCAGTTTCCGGTTTTACCAAAATAGGTTTTATCACTGTTATCTTCAGCAAACTTCCTGTAGGCAGCTCTGTTGTCTCCATAATTTAGCCCTGCCAAAGCTCTTGCTCCGTTTTTAATATCACTTTCGGTATAGTTTCCGATTCCGATGGTGAACAATTCCAATAATTCACGACTGAGGTTCTCGTTGTATTTCCCTTTTTTGTTATCGACATTATCAAGGTATTTCACCATTGCATTCGATTTTAGGATTTGCTTGGTGAGTTCTTTAAAGTTTCCAAAGGCATGTTCACGCAAAATCATATTGTGCTGGTAAATCCAGTAGTTGACTTTTACTTTCTGCGTGGTGGATACAAAATGATTGTGCCAGAAACAAACCATGTTTTCACGTAGCGGAAATTCATCATTACGCATTTTACCAATCCACCACTTTTTTAGTTCTACTGCCGAATAGATTTCTTTCTTTAGGACTTTCTTTTTTTCTTCTGAATCTGCGGTTTTAATCGATTCGCGAAGCTCTTTGAGTTCTAATAATGTCTTAGGATCATCCTCTAAAAAAGCGGGGAGCTGTGTGTCAAATTTGGATTCATAGGAATGTTTTAGAAATTTTTCTAATCCCATTTTTTCAATTGCATCGGATTCTTTTCCGGAAAAACCCAATCGTAACGACCAAAGATTGCTTTTTTTCATAATTCAGAAATTATTACAATAAGACTTGACTTTCTCTTAAAGGTTTAATGGAAGGTTCTGAGGTACTTAGATACTAAGGTGCTAAGTTTTAAAATCTTTGGTAATAATTAGAACGGGGAATTTTCCGGGATATTGTAATGACAAAGATTGTCAATTTTGATTGTAGAATGGATTAAAATCCATCGCTACAATATAATTTGTTCCTTCGGAACGTTATCAAAAAATGCTGTAAAATAAAAAAGCAGCTATCGAAACGATAACTGCTTTTATAAATTAAGAAAAAATCTTTCTTCTTTATTCTATTCTCTTTATTCTAATAAAAAATTAAGATCCACACATTTCGCAATCTTCAGGGTCTGCTGCTTGTGCTTTTAAAAGCATTGCTTTATAATCCTCAACGCTGATTGCTTCCGTTTCTGCAACTAATGTTGGAGCTGTTTCTTCTTTTTTATCGTTGTTCAGCGTGAACTTAATCGCATCAACTGCTGATTTTGTTCTTAGGTAATACATTCCTGTTTTTAAACCTGATTGCCAAGCGTAGAAGTGCATTGATGTTAATTTAGAATAGTTAGCATCTTGCATGAACAAGTTCAAAGACTGTGATTGGTCAATGAAGTAACCTCTTTGGCGTGACATATCGATAATGTCTTTCATCGACATTTCCCAAACTGTTTTATAAAGATCTTTCAGCTCTTGCGGAATAATATCAATATTTTGAACTGATCCATTATGACGCATAATTTCCTGTTTCAAATCTTCGTTCCATAAACCAAGTTTTACTAAATCTTCCAGTAAGTGCTTGTTTACTACGATGAATTCTCCAGACAATACACGACGTGTGTAAATGTTTGATGTATAAGGTTCGAAAGCTTCGTTATTTCCAAGAATCTGTGAAGTCGAAGCAGTTGGCATTGGCGCTACTAACAATGAGTTACGAACTCCGTGCTCCATTACTTCTTTTCTTAAAGATGCCCAGTCCCAACGGCCTGATAATTCTTCATCTTTCAATCCCCACATATTGTATTGAAATTCTCCCTGAGACATTGGAGAACCCGCAAAAGTTGAATACGGTCCTTCTTCTTTCGCCATTTCCATAGAAGCGGTTACGGCTGCGAAGTATAATGTTTCGAAAATTTCCTGATTTAATGCTTTTGCCTCATCACTTGTAAAAGGCATACGCAACATGATAAAAGCGTCTGCCAAACCTTGCACCCCTAATCCTACCGGACGGTGACGAAGGTTAGAGTTTTCGGCTTCTTTAACAGGATAGTAATTTCTGTCGATTACTTTGTTTAGGTTACGAGTTACACGTTTGGTAACATTGTAAAGTGCTTCGTGATCGAATTTACCGTTATCAATAAACATTGGCAACGAAATAGAAGCCAGGTTACAAACTGCAATTTCATCTTTAGAAGTATACTCCATAATTTCAGTACACAAGTTAGACGAACGAATAGTTCCTAAGTTCTTGTGGTTTGATTTACGGTTTGCCGCATCTTTATACAGCATATAAGGCGTTCCGGTTTCGATTTGTGATTCCAGAATTTTCTCCCATAGCTCACGAGCACGGATTGTTTTTCTACCTTTTCCTCTAAATTCATAATCCAGATACAATGCTTCAAACTCTTCTCCATAAACATCATACAGACCAGGACACTCGTTAGGACACATTAAAGTCCAGGTAGTATCTTCCTGTACACGTTTCATGAATAAATCAGAAGTCCACATTGCGAAGAATAAATCCCTTGCACGCATTTCTTCTTTTCCTGTATTTTTCTTTAAATCCAAGAATTCGAAAATATCAGCATGCCAGGTTTCGATGTAAATAGCAAAACTTCCTTTACGTTTTCCACCACCCTGATCTACATAACGAGCAGTATCGTTGAATACTCTCAACATCGGAACAATTCCGTTTGAAGTTCCGTTTGTACCGCGAATGTACGATCCGGTCGCACGAACGTTATGAATTGAAAGGCCAATTCCTCCCGCTGATTGCGAGATTTTAGCGGTTTGTTTTAAAGTATCATAAATACCATCAATACTATCATCCTGCATGGCCAAAAGGAAACAAGAAGACATTTGAGGTTTTGGAGTTCCTGCATTGAACAACGTTGGTGTTGCATGCGTGAAGAACTTTTTAGACATTAAGTCGTACGTCTCAATTACAGATTTTAAATCATCAAGGTGAATACCAACCGAAACACGCATCAACATATGTTGTGGTCTTTCAACGATTTTACCATTAATTTTCAGCAAGTAAGAACGCTCTAAAGTTTTAAAACCAAAATAGTCGTAATTAAAATCTCTTGTATAAATGATATGAGAATCTAAGAAAGCTGAGTTTTCCTGAATTACTTTAAATACTTCATCCGAAAGTAACGGAGCATCCTGTCCATTTCTTGGATTTACGTAATTGTACATATCTTTCATCGTTTCTGAGAACGATTTCTTGGTATTTGAATGTAGATTTGAAATTGCCACACGCGCTGCCAGTTGTGCATAATCAGGATGCGCAATAGTCATAGAAGCCGCCGTTTCTGCTGCAAGATTATCTAATTCAGAAGTCGAAACCCCGTCATACAATCCCTCGATAACTCTCATGGCTACCTTAACAGGATCTACAAGTTCATTTAAACCGTAACACAATTTTTTGATTCTTTCTGTAATCTTATCAAACATTACCGGCTCTTTATGGCCATCTCTTTTTACTACATACATAAGCTTACTATTTTAGTTATTGAAAAAATGAAAGACTCTGGAATAACGATTTCCAAAGCTTAAACATTGTGTGTTTCTTAATTATTTTTTGAGAATTGTAGGATTCTCAATAGTTGTCTGTTTCCAATCCGAAAAACAGATTGAAAGGCATTAAAAATTGTTCTTGAATCAACGATTTGGGATGAAGATTCAATCTTAAAAATGATTTATTTTTTTAGTGTTTTTTAGTGTCCACTAAAACTATTCTTGTTGTCTAAAAATCTGCATCAAATGAAATTTTCTGAGCATCACTGTCTGTGTTCATTACACCTGACTTTTGATACTCCGCAACACGTTTTTCAAAGAAATTGGTTTTTCCCTGAAGAGAGATCATGTCCATAAAATCAAACGGATTCGCTGATCCATACACACGCTCACAACCTAATTCTACTAATAATCGATCTGCAACAAACTCTAAATATTGCGTCATTAAAGTAGCATTCATTCCTATTAAGCTTACCGGAAGAGATTCTGTAACAAACTCTCTTTCGATATTTAAAGCATCAACAATGATTTCTTTAATTCTGTCTTTTGGTACTTTATTTACCAGGTGATGATTGTGCAGGTGTACTGCGAAATCACAGTGTACGCCTTCATCACGTGAAATCAACTCGTTCGAAAAAGTCAAACCTGGCATTAAACCACGTTTTTTTAACCAATAAATAGAACAGAAAGCACCTGAGAAAAAGATCCCTTCCACTGCTGCAAAAGCAATTAGTCTTTCGGCAAATGAATCGGATTCGATCCATTTTAAAGCCCATTCCGCTTTTTTACCAATCGCAGGAAAAACTTCCAAAGCATTAAACAATTCTGCTTTCTCTGCTTCATCTTTTACATAAGTATCAATTAACAAAGAATACGTTTCACTATGTATATTTTCCATCATGATCTGGAAACCATAGAAAAATTTAGCTTCGGCATATTGAACTTCATTTACAAAGTTCTCAGCAAGGTTTTCATTTACAATTCCATCCGAAGCTGCAAAGAATGCTAAAATGTGTTTGATAAAATATCTTTCGTCGTCACTTAACTTATTATTCCAGTCCGTCAAATCCTGGTGCAAATCGATTTCTTCTGCAGTCCAGAAACTAGCCTCCATCTTTTTGTACCATTCCCAAATATCATGATGTTTAATAGGAAAAATAACGAAACGATTTTTATTTTCTTGTAATATTGGCTCGACTTGTGACATGAAATTTTGCTTTAATTTTTATACTAAATTTTTGCTAATTCAGTAGACTACAAAGATTGTCATTTGTTGCCAAAAATAAAAGCCAAACTTATTCACAATCGGACGTAGTTTTTAACAACAGTAGAAAATTGAGATATTTTTCATACAACAATTAAAATACTGTAAATGAGTAAATTAATCCTTACATTTACTGCTCATTTTGCTGTAGAATATAGACTTTTTAAAATAAAAAGCAAGAAATTTTTAAATGTTTTTAAAAGTTTTTTCCCGACTTCTTCTCTCTTTTTTAATCAAATTTTGAGGACTTCCCAGCAACGGTGATGGCTACCGATTTTTTAAGATTTTTTAAGTTCTTCTGCAACTTTTTCAAGCTCTAAATACCAGTCTTGTCCAAAGCGACGAATTAGTGCCTCTTTGACAAATTTATACACCGGAACCTCCAACTCTTTACCTAACGAACAGGCATCGTCGCAAATATCCCACTTATCGTAATTCACTGCAGCGAACTCTGTAAAGTCCTTCACTCGTATTGGATATAAATGACAGGAAACCGGTTTTTTCCAATCTACGATTCCCTGATTATATGCCTGCTCAATTCCGCAAAGCGCAGTCTTGCCATCAAAAATAACGTAGGCACAATCTTTATTATCAATTAAAGTTGTTTCAAGATCACCATCCGTCCCCTTTACCCAGGTTCCCTGAGCTTCGATCGCGGCAATTCCTTCTTTTCGCAGGAAGGGCTTTACTTTAGGGTAAATTTCTTCCAGAATTTTAGTTTCCGCTTCATTCAAAGGCGCACCGGCATCTCCGTCAACACAACAGGCTCCTTTACAAGCTGACAAGTTGCACACAAATTCTTTTTCAAGAATATCTTCTGAAATAATGGTTTTTCCTAATTGAAACATGATACTTAAATACTGTAATTTATAAAGTGCAAAGATACGCAAAGAAAGCAGATATTCCTTTTATTCTTTCTTCGCTCTTATCCGACAAGATTCTGCACAAGCGGCATCCATGAATCTTTTGCAAAAAACAGCCTCAATACTTTACGCCAAACGCCTTGCAAATATGCAAAACAACCGACTTATTGTTACAAAAATCATTTTTTTAAGCAGATATACGTGTTTTTATAACAAAAATACCCGTCGTTTCATATATCCTAAAAAAGCATTAACTTTATTATCTACTTTTGCACATCTCTTAACTCTAAATAAAAAAATTATGTTAGAAATTGATTTTAAGGAAATTATCACTGTTGGAATGGTACTTTTTGCCGTAATCGATATTGTAGGATCAATTCCGATTATTATCAATTTAAGAGCAAAGGTGGGACATATCGAATCTGAGAAAGCTTCAATCGTTGCCGGTTTGATTATGATTACTTTTCTTTTTATCGGAGAGGGTTTCCTGCAGCTTATTGGAATTGACGTACACTCCTTTGCTGTTGCAGGCTCATTTGTATTATTCTTTTTAGCGCTGGAAATGATTCTAGGTATTCGAATCTATCGCGACGAAGAACCAGGGTCGGCTTCTATTGTCCCTTTGGCTTTTCCGTTAATTGCTGGTGCCGGTACAATGACTACTTTATTATCGCTTCGCTCTCAATTTCACACGATTAACATCGTCATTGCAATTCTACTGAATATTTTTCTGGTATACTTTGTTTTGAAATCTTCTAAAAAAATAGAAAATTTATTAGGAGAAAACGGACTCGGTGTAGTTCGCAAGACATTTGGAGTCATACTTTTAGCAATTGCTGTTAAATTATTTGCTGCGAATGTTAAAGGTTTGTTTGTCTAACATTTATTTTTATAAATTTACCCCATAAAATTTCTAAAATACAACTTTAAGATATTTTTCACATCTCAAGGTTCTACTTTATTATTTTAGACAAACAAACAACCATTATGAAAATCTTTACTTCCATCTTAGTGCTTCTGGCATTAGCTTTAATCGTTTTTAATATTACGTTGCTAGACTTCAAAAATCCTTTTCAGGGAGACAGTGTAGTAGCTTTTATTGGAATCGCAGCTTCATTTTGTGCCGTTTTAATTCTTTTGATTTTTAGAATCTCAAAAAGAATTGAAGAAAAAACAAACGGACGATAACAATATGTTTGACGTTTTAATTATTGGCGGAGGTGTTTCAGGCATGTCTTGCGCCCTCGTCTTGGGATCAGCTAAAAACAAAGCTTTTGTAACCGATAAAAAAATCGGAATTTTTACACACCAAAAAAACTCTTCACTTCAAGAGGCCATTTTTTACAATGCTTATGGCATTACACCCGGAAAACTAGGATCTGATTTACTTCTGGAAAGCACAAAGGATTTAGCCAGTAGTTATCCGCACATCGCTCAGATTGAAAATGAAAAAGTAGCTAAAATCGAAGGTTCTTACCCTGATTTTACAATAACTACTAACAAAAACTCTTATAAAACAAAAAATATCGTCATAGGAATTGGCTCTGCAAATACTTTTGACATAGAGGGCTTAATGCAGTATATCGAACCTCACAAAAAAGCACTTCCCGAAAAACAACGCATCCAGCTTAAAAACGACGACCACAAAGTAGCCGACGGTATTTATGTTATTGGAACTTTAGCAGGATGGAGAAGTCAGTTAGCGATTGCAGCCGGAAGCGGCGCTGCTGTAGCTACAGATATCCTAACTTTATGGAACAACGGCGTGCAGACTCATGCACACGACAGCATTCGATAAAACAAACCTCTATAGGTTAAACAAAATAAAACCATTAAGAAATTAAGAAAACTTACTTTAAAGCCTGTAAACTTAACCTCTTAATGGTTTGAAACTTTTATACTTTCTTATTTCACCGAAATAATCTGCGTTACCTTAATATGGCTTTCATCTTCAGTCTTCCAGATTTCTCCTTTTACCGAGACAACATTACCTATTTTTAAGGTTTTATAATTTTGTGGACCACCCACATTTACAATGCTAATTGTTGCGAAATACACCTCTTTAGCAGCTGTTGAGATTTTTGCAGTATAACCGTCTTTTCCCGACTCGATTGCATCTACTTTACCGGTAATCGTACTATTATTATTTTTCATAGAAGTACAGGAAATCATTAGAACCAGCACAACAAACAGCAAGCTTATTCTTTTTAGATTTTTCATATAGATAGTTTAACTCCAGACTTAAAGGAGATTTGATTAAATACAATGTGATGCTTTTATTGCAATTGAGTACAACTACCAGCAATTACTTTCAAATTCTCTTCAAATTGTTTCCAAACCCTGATGTATCGAAAAGTTCCGCTTACGGGATTGTGATTAAAATTCCCTTTCAATAAAATTGTTACCGCGACTACAGCCGAATCATTAATTACAGTTATAATCTGATCCGAAGCTTCTAATACCTCAATTTGCATTTTACCTAAACGATACGTATTCAAATCAAACTCTTTAGTAATCGTTTGTCCGTCCGGTAAATTAAAAAGCAGATCATCATGCAGTACATTTTCCAGCGTTGTAAGATCCGCATTCTTCATGGCTGTCAACAGTTCAATCTCAGCATTTACAATAGTTTCTATTTTCATCTGATAAGAGAATTAAAGATTATTTTTTTGGACTCAAAACAGCCCTGATCATGGCATCGTCTTTTAAAATAACATCGTAGTAATACAACTCACCGTATAATTGTCTGGCAAATTCAGCAGTGATATAACGATTAACCAAAGTTTTGGTTTTGTCAAATTTCAAATCCAAACCGGTTAACAAAACATACGTTTTAAACTTTTTAAAATACAAATCAGAGCCTTTCATCTTTGCTAAAAACTCATTAAAGTGAAGTCCGGCAAAAGCCTCTCTGTTTTTATCCAATTCTTCAAAAACAAAATGCCCTACAATTCCGGTCTGCAATAAATAGGCTACATTTTCATTCCCGTGTTCAGCCTCTATCGGCACAAAAACATCGGGCACAATTCCACCCCCACCATATACAATTTTTCCTTTAGGTGTTTTAAACCTTAAAGAATCGGCCACTTTTATACTGTCTTTCGCATAAAGTTCCCCTGATTTTATACGGGCTTCAGATTCTTTAAAATACTCTTCATTTCCTTTTTTATAAGGCTTTTGAATCGATCTGCCGGTTGGTGTATAATATCGCGCCACCGTTAATCTTACCGCCGATCCGTCGTTGAAATCCATTTCGCGCTGTACCAGGCCTTTCCCGAAAGAACGTCGCCCTACAATTGTCCCACGGTCATTATCCTGTAATGCTCCGGCAAGAATTTCACTAGCCGATGCACTGTTTTCATTAATCAAAACATACACTTTCCCGGCTTCAAAACTACCCGCGTTTGTTGCATAAGTTTTTTCAGTGGTACCGTTTTTATTTTTAGTAAAAACGATTAGCTGTTTGTCTTTTAAAAATTCATCCGCAATTGCAATCGCTTCTTCCATATAACCACCTCCATTATCCCGCAGATCAATAACAAGCGACTCGATTCCTTTTTGCTTCAATCTGGCCAAACCGTTTTTAAATTCATTAAAAGTTGTTTCCGCAAAACGATTGATTTTGATGTATCCTGTATTATTTCCAAGCAACAAGGAAACATCGACGCTTTTTATCGGAATGATATCTCTTTTAACTCTAAATTTGAGTTTCTTTTGTTCTGATTTTCTAAAAACGGTTAATTCAATCTCAGAACCTTTTAATCCTTTTAGCTTCGAAAACAAACTATCAGAAGGCAATCTACGCCCAAACAATTTGGTTTTTCCGGCAAATAGAATTCGATCCCCTGACTTTATTCCCGCTTTCGCTGAAGGTCCGTTTTCGATTGGTTTTATAATAGCAACAGAGTCTTTATACATATAGAAATTAATTCCTATCCCCACAAAATCACCTTTCATGCTTTCGGCTACCTCGGCTTGTTCTGTTGGAGGAATATAAACGGAATGCGGATCTAATTTTGACAAAATATTGTCGACTGTAAGATTAACAATTGAATCTGTATTGATGCTGTCGACATATTCATTATTGATAAAGTCGATCAGTTTATTCAATTTTGTTTTTGAGTAATTTTTAGCCAAAAGCTGATCGTCTGCGGGAGCATTCATCAGGCTTCCGAGAACTATACCCAGAGCTAAAGTCGCTCCGATAACGAGTGGTAAATATTTTGAATTAAATTTCATTTACTCTTCTAAAACAGGAATATGTTCAACTTCGACACCTGCTTTTATTAAAAACTGAATTCCGGAATCATCACGATATCCATCATGATACACCACTCTTTTTATACCAGATTGGTGTATTAACTTGCTGCATTCTTTACAAGGTGAAAGTGTAATATACAAGGTCGCTCCCTCACAGGATTGTGTTGACCTTGCTACTTTCAAAATTGCATTTGCTTCTGCATGAAGAACGTCCCAGCGGGTTAGCCCTTCTTCGTCTTCACAGCAGTTTTCAAAACCAGATGGCGTACCATTGTATCCATCCGAAATAATCATTCGGTCTTTTACGATGATAGCCCCTACCTGCTTTCGTTTACAATACGACAGTAAACTCCACTCTTTGGCAATCCTCAGATAAGCTTTGTCGTATTTATTTAATTTTTTTTTCTTCATTTATTTTATCTGTTCCAAATAGGACTTTCAATAATCATTGGCACTACCACTCCGATAATAAAAGCCGACATTACAAGTGCCCAATCGCGTTTTGAAAAACGAAATACGGTTTGTACAATATAAGATAGTATCAAAACTACAAACACCACAACTAGTTGTGCCGCTTCAATTCCTAAAGCAAACTCGCCTAAAGGTAGTAATTTTGAACCAGCTGAACCTCCTAAAATTGTTTTGAAATAATTCGAAAATCCAAGTCCGTGTATAATTCCAAAAAATAAGGTCACAAAAAACACTAAATTCAAACCGTCATTCTTAGAATTCTTTCCGGCAGTAAAGAGATTAAAAACCGCAGTTATTAAAATCGTTATCGGAATTAAAAATTCGACAGTATTGACTTTTATCGCAATAATTCCGTAAACCGAAAGCAATAAAGCCAGAGTATGACCAATTGTAAAAACAGAAACCAGTAACAAAATGCGTTTCCAGTCTTTAAACAAATATGGAGTTGTTAATGCAATTAAAAAAAGAACGTGATCGTAAGCGTTAATATCTAAAACGTGCTTCAATCCTATTTGAAAATAAATCCAAAATTCTGACATAAGGGTACTATAATTATAATGATTAGGGGTTGTAAACTTACGATTTATTTTGAAAAATCATTGCGGTCTTAAACTAAAACAACACATAAAAATTAAGTTAAATTTTATGAGAACTTTAAAATTAATAATTTAAAATAAAAATTATCTTTGTAGGATAAAAAAAACCATAATTATGTCATTTTCAGATTTATTTGATAGCGAATTCAAACAAAGAAACAAAGGTCACTTTTCAGCAATTGTTCGTGTAGCATTAGCCGATGGAATTGTGCATCCTGAAGAAAAAAGTTTCTTAGACAAATTGGCTGCACGTTTAGAAATTTCAGAAACTGAATACGAAGAAATTCTTAACGACCCATTAAAATACCCTATCAATCCTCCTTATTTGCACGTACAGCGTTTAGAGCGTTTGTATGATCTAACAAGAATGGTACACGTTGATCACCATCTTGAAGACCAACAAGAAGTGATGTTAAGAAAATTAGGTATAGCTTTAGGCTTTACTCCAAGCAACGTAAATTATATCATTGCAAAAGCATTATCATTAGTCGATAAAAAAGTAGATGGTGACACTTTTGTTTACGAAATGCAGCATATGCATAAATAGTATTCAGTCGCAGTTTTCAGTTTTTAGACTG
The DNA here is from genome assembly GCF_902804485.1 of Flavobacterium collinsii. Taxonomy (GTDB): domain Bacteria; phylum Bacteroidota; class Bacteroidia; order Flavobacteriales; family Flavobacteriaceae; genus Flavobacterium; species Flavobacterium collinsii. Next base: position 59,159 of record NZ_CADCST010000078.1, read on the forward strand.
ATAGCTAAAACTAAATAAAAAAATAAACCCGACAGTTTTTTCTAAACCTGTCGGGTTTGCTGCTTCTAGTCCTAACTTAAACTGCGACTAAAAACTGTTAGCTGCAACTGAAAAACCTGACAGGTTTTTGAATCCTATCAGGTTTAAAATCAACTAAAAACTGTGACTAAAAACTAAAGCGCTTCCACCATAAATTCTTCTGCTTTTTCTACCATGTTATAGCTTCCGCAGAAAAACGGAACTCTTTGATGTAATTCAGTTGGTTGTATTTCCATAATTCTTCCAAAGCCGTCTGTTGCTTTTCCTCCTGCTTGTTCTGCAATAAAAGCCATAGGGTTACATTCGTATAATAAACGCAGCTTCCCTTTTGGTGCTTTTGAACTCGTTGGATAAATATAAATTCCGCCTTTGATCATATTTCGATGAAAGTCAGAAACTAAACTTCCAATATATCTTGAAGTATAAGGTCTGTCCTCTTCTTCTCTCTGACAATATTTAATGTAATTTTTCACACCTTGTGGAAAGTGAACATAATTTCCTTCATTTACAGAATAGATATTTCCGTTTTGTGGAAATTTCATATTCGGATGTGACAAATAGAATGTTCCAATGGCAGGGTTCAATGTAAAACCGTTTACGCCATGACCTGTGGTGTATACCAACATTGTCGACGTTCCGTAAATTACATATCCTGCTGCTACCTGATTAACTCCCGGCTGTAAAAAATCCTCACTTGTAACCGGAGTTCCGATAGGTGTAATTCTTCTAAAAACCGAAAAAATGGTTCCCACAGATACATTCACATCGATATTTGAAGATCCGTCAAGCGGATCCATTAAGATCACGTACTTATTGTTATGACTGTTGTCGCTCCCCTGAACAGTAATAAAATCGTCGTTTTCTTCTGAAGCAATACCACAGACAATCTCACGGTTAATTAACGTCTGAATAAATACTTCGTTTGCATACACATCTAATTTTTGCTGGTCTTCACCCTGAATATTCTGTTCGCCTGCAGCGCCAATAATATCCACTAATCCAGCTTTGTTTACTTTATAGTTTACGACCTTAGCCGCCAAACGTATAGAATTGATAATTCGGGAAAGCTCCCCCGACGAATATTGAAATGCTTTTTGGTTCTCAATAATAAACTCTCCCAGTGTTTTATTGCGTTCTTCCATTACTAAATCGTTGTAGTTTTGTTTTTAAGTCACAAATATCGTTTTTTTTGTGAGAATGGTTTAAAAATTATTTCGTTAGTTTGCCACTATTGTATATTTGCTAATTAAAGCCCTAAAGTACAGAATAAAAGAATGCTTTTTTAGCTAATAAATGCTTAATAATAAGAATATATGAATATTAGAAAAGGGAATCCTGAAGACATGAAATCTGTTCTGGGATTAATACAGGAGTTGGCAATATTCGAAAAAGAACCGGACGCTGTTGTCATAACAGAAGCGGATTTAATACGTGATGGTTTTGGCGAAAAGCCCTTATTTCATGTGTTTGTCGCAGAAATTGATACTGACGAACATCATAAGGAAATTGTTGGAATTGCCTTGTACTATTATCGATACTCAACCTGGAAAGGAAAAACAATACATCTTGAAGATCTGATTGTAAAAGAAAAGATGAGAGGAACTGGTTTGGGGTCTGCACTTTATGCAGAAATCATGAAACAGGGAAAAAGAGACAATGTCCGCAGAATCGACTGGAATGTACTGGACTGGAATACTCCTGCCGTAAAATTTTATGAAAATTCGGGCGCAAAGATTCTTGAAGGCTGGCAAGTTGTTCAAATGGACGAAACGGGAATAAATTCGTTTGTAGAAAAATTGTAAAAATGTATTTAGCCACGGATTAAAATAATTTGCACAGATTTTTTTAGCCACGAATTAATTAGTGGAAATTTGTAAAATTCGTGGCTAAAGAAGACAAAGATTTTATAATCTGTAACAAAAAAAAGCACCGCAGTGCGCCTCTATAATTACGATTCCATGAAAATTGGAATTTGGAACTTAAAAAATTGGAATTTTATAAAAAAACAGCATATATAACAAAATGAGAGTATTTAAATTTGGTGGAGCATCTGTAAAAGATGCCGAGGGAATTAAAAACGTATACGACGTTTTGCAAAAAGTAGGTTATCAAGATGTCATTTTGGTCGTTTCGGCAATGGGAAAAACCACAAATGCTCTTGAAGTGGTCATTAAAAATTATTTTGACAAATCATCAGAGCTGAACTCTTCTGTACAGGAAATAAAAAAATACCACAATCAGATCTTACTGGATTTATTTGAAAACGAAGAACACGCTGTTTTTGCTGCGGTAAAAGCACTGTTTTCTGAATTAGAATATTTCCTGGCACATAATAAATCACCAAACTATAATTTTGTTTACGATCAGGTTGTGAGTTTTGGAGAACTGATTTCGACTACTATCTTAAGTCACTTTATGAATTTTATGGGAATTCAGACGCAATGGCTTGATGTTCGAAATTTCATAAAAACCAACGCCAATTACCGAGATGCTGAAGTAGACTGGGAAATTACGCAACAAAACATCAGTAAAAATGTACCTCGTAAAATTTTAAACATCACTCAGGGATTCTTAGGTGCCGATGAGAACAACTTTACTACCACTTTGGGCCGTGAAGGTTCTGATTATACCGCAGGAATTTTTGCATACTGCTTAAATGCCGAAAGTGTTACGATCTGGAAAGACGTTCCCGGGGTTATGAATGCTGACCCTCGCTATTTTGAAAATGCAAGTTTATTAAACCAGATATCCTACCGTGAGGCCATCGAACTGGCATTTTACGGAGCAACTGTAATTCACCCGAAAACTTTACAGCCGTTACAGAAAAAGGAAATTCCATTATATGTAAAATCATTTATCAATCCACTTTTAAAAGGAACCTGTGTTTCTAAAGGTGTTGATCTGGAACCACAATATCCTTGCTTTATCGTAAAAAGAAATCAGCTTTTAATTTCATTATCGTCTATCGATTTTTCTTTTATAATGGAAGAAAACATCAGTGAGATTTTTGCGTTGTTTCACCAATTCAAAATAAAGGTAAATCTGATTCAGAATTCGGCGATTAGTTTTTCGGTTTGTGTCGAAGATAAATTTGAAAACTTCAATGAGTTGAATGCAATCCTTTCGAAGAAATTCAAAGTAGATTTTAGTGAGAACGTAACTTTGTATACTATTCGTCATTTTACAGAACAGGCAGCTCAAACAGTAGAAGAAAACAAGGCCGTTTTATTAAAACAGGTAAGCCGCGAAACGATACAAATTGTGACCAAAGAGATCAACTAAGCTTTCTCGTTTATAAAGTTAATTATATCAATTCAACATATTTAAAAGGTTTCACTTAGCTGTGAAACCTTTTTTACTTTTATCTTGCCCTATTATTTTCGCTTTGTTCGATCTCTGTTTTCTTAAATGCCTGTTTCTTTGAATTTCCGAAGCTATATGTTGCTATCAACCTAAAATAATTTGTTGTATAGGTTCTGTGATAATAGATTTCGGTTTGTCCAACATTGTAATTTCCTGAAACCATAAATTTATGAAAGATGTCATTGGCTGTAAAATTGAGTTTTAGAGCCTCTTTAAAAAAGTTTCTTTCAATTCCAATAGTTACTGTCGACCGATTATTATCATGGCCCAATCCGTAGCTTCTATCTCCCAAATACCAGGCAAGCAACTGAATTTTGAAAAGATTTGGGATTGTAAACGTATTGTTCGAATACAAATAGACCTGAGGTTTTACCGCACCTAACACGTACGAGTAAACATTATCAAAGGCTTTACTATAATTAATACTTATAGTATTGGTAGAGTTCCACCATTTATTTGCAAATGACCTTGAAAGCGAACCGAAAAAACCATTTTCTTTTTCTAAATTTAAGGATCTCAAAATATAACTATTTGGGTTATCACCTCGCAAAGCGGCTCCTGAAATAGGATCGATTTTATAGGTATAACCTACTCTAAAATCAAACTTTTTATATAGGGCACCAATTTCAAAAGCATGAACTTTTTCGGGTAATAAACTAGGATTTCCTTCTATGGTCGTAAACGGATCCTGATAAATAACAAACGGATTCAAGGCCTGATATCTTGGTCTTGTTATTCTGGAAACGTAAGACGCATTTAACTTTAAATCATCTGAAACGGCAATATTTAAGAGAACATTCGGAAAAAAATTAAAGTAGTTTCTACTAAAACTCTTACTTCCGTTTGCATTTGTATATAACTTATAACTTGTGTTTTCGGTTCTTGCGCCAATCGAAAAATTGATTTTCTCTCCTAATGTGCTTCCGTAATTAAAATAGGCCGCACTAATTTTTTCTGTATAGCTAAAATCGCTTGAAAGTTTATCATCAAACTCAAAATCCATACTATTTCCGTCTGTCACTAAAAAATCTGTACCTGATTTTATAGTCGCGTAACTCACTTTTGCACCAATTTCTAACTTTGTTTTTTCATTTATTTTTTTTGAATAATCTGCTTGCGCTGCAATTATATTAATGGTATTACCAACATTATTTTTCAAATATTTCTCTCCATCAATTTCATCAACAATACTATTCTCTTCGATAAAATCTTTTATAGTTTGGTTATAATTAGAATATTGTGTCCCTATAAATACTGATGAACCGAGATCATCGGTTATTAAATTATAGTTTAAATTGAGGAATTGATTGAGTGAGACATCGTTTTTAGCAATATCGGTCGCATAAAAAGCAGTATCCGCATTATTTGTTATCGCATTTCTGCTTTCAACTGTTCCTCCCAAATCCCCTATATTTCCACTATAAACGAATGACATATATCCTTTTTCAGAAAAATTATACTGTAATCCCAGTCCGTAATTAGAATAATTATTAAAGCGTCTTTTCCAATCTGTCGTTAGTTCTGATCTCATATATTCATCCGGATTTGGTCTTAATCTGGTGGTATATAATAATTCTCTGTTTCGACCCAATTGCAATCCATAATTAGTTATAAACGAAAATTTTCCTTTTGTATAATTAAAATCGAGAAGCGTATTCGTACTCATTCCGGCAAATTCTGAAATGGTAAAGTGCTGACTTGCGCTTCCTAATATTCCGTTTTCGATACTTTTTTTGGTAATAATATTAATAACCGCTTTTCCTTCGGCATCATATTTTGAGGTTGGGTTTGAGATTACTTCGATCTTTAGAATTTGCGAAACCGGGATTGCCGCAAAACGTTCGTAATTAATCAAAATTCCGTTGAGATAAATAATAGCTTCTCCTTTTCCGAGAACACTTATTTGTCCTTCGGCAACAATAACATTGGGAACCCTGCTCAATAATTCGTTGACCGAACTACTTGTCGAAAGCAACGTGTTGGCAACGTTTACATCAAGCGTTCCATTTGCTGCATATTTCACTAAGGATGCCTGTCTTTTAATAACCACTTCGTTTAATTCATTATTAGGTGTTGCAACCTTTTCCTGAACTGATTTTGAAGATTGGGCGTTTGCAGTAATAGCATAAGGAATCATGCAATACATGTAAATAAAAATGGTAACTGGAAATCTCATGAATTTTGGCGATTAAAATTTGACTTATTTTTGAAGCAAAAGTCAGCTGTTAATCACAATATGAGGTAACCAAAACAAATATCAGGAGTACAAATTTATAAACTCACACTTTCTATTAAGATCGTAAAGCCTGATTTTGATAATTAGAAGGGGTTGTTCCGGTATACTTTTTAAAGGCAGCAAAAAACGTCGATTTAGAATTAAAACCCACATCGTAGCCAATAGATTCTAAGGTAAGTTTATCGTTTAAAGCTATAATTTCGCAAGCTTCTTTTATTCTAAACTCATTTACAAAACTGGTAAAGTTCTTACCAAGATTATTATTTAAAAGTTGGGATAATTGATGACTTGATATATTTATTTCTTTAGACAAATCCTGTAATGTAAGATTAGGATTTTTATACAATACTTTTTCATTCATTACACTTTCAAGTTTTTGTGCAAAGATTTCGGCTTCGGCCGAATTTATTTTTTTACCGGAATTCTTTGATCCGTTTAATAAAAACAAATCATCGGTTTTTTTGCGATATAAAAGGATAGAAATAATTAAATAGAAAAGAAGAGAAAAAACAATTGCTCCACTAATATAAGTAGCAGCCGGACCACGCATTATGGCAAGAAAATAAAAAAAGAACAAAAGGAAATTTCCCAGAAAAAGCGTCCCAAACCACATTTCTGATGGAGTTTCTTTGTGTTTCCTGCTTATGATTTTTTGTAGAATACCTTTAATCATAAATCCGGAAACAACAACATAAATAAACCATTGAAAATAAATAGCTTTTACAAAATACGTTCTCCACAGTTCGGGATAATATTCGTAAGGATATAAAAATCCGATTGTACCTATAAACAAAGCCCAAAACAAAAGAATGAGTTTCCAGGATTTTGGCATTATATTAATTTCAGCAACGGCTGATTTCAGGAAATAATACAAACACGGACCAATAAAGAAACAAGCAGTTAACCCAACTTGTAAATACATTTTTGGCAACGTGGGATGAAAATACACAAACACCGATTTTCCAATTCGGATGCTTAGTGCGAATAATAATGCTCCCAAAAAATAATTGGTCAGGAACTTTTTCGTGGTAAAGAAGAAGAAATACACACTTAAAATAACTCCATTAAAAACTCCTAATGCACTGAAAAAAAATAAAAGCTCCTTACCGGTGTCCATAATTTAAGTTTGTTTTATTCCCACAAAGCTAAAAAAAAATATGTCTTTAATGTCTTTTATCCCTTTTCAGATTCTTAATTACTTTTCTCAGTTCTTTTATTCGTTCTTCATATTGTTTGATTACTTTATCAGATAATTGAACCCCGGTTTCTACGGAAAGTTTTTCTTTTCGATCTACATCCAATTTTAAATCTTCGACTTTCAATAATTCTTCCGGTGCTATTTTGAAAATCTCACAGATTTTTAGAATATGATTAGCCCATGAACTACTTTCACCGCTTTCCATCCTGGCATAAGCCGATTGTGAAATATGAAGGCAATCTGCCACTTCTTCCTGCGACAGTTTTTTATTCTTCCGAAGTATTTTAAGCTTGTTTCCTACAAGAATATTCATGGTTAAGCAAAGTTTTCCGTCCAAAACAATAGAGGACACTTTTATAAATATATACTCACAAAAATTACATTTTTTTAAAACAAAAAAAATAGCCTCTAATTTCTTATTAAAAATACCCGAAAATCACATAATATAAAACCTTATAAAATACTAAATTGGTCCCACCAAAAAACAAATAAATAACACTATGTGTACAATCGGAATAACCATCTGATCAACACTAAAACCAAAAACTATGACTCGTCCTGTCTTATTCCTTTGCCTTTTAATCATTATTATAGCCTTAGGGTATCGCTTTAGCAAAAAAAACACCTAGACTATTTTATCACAGTTGCCCCACCTGATAAAAAAACTTAGACTTTTAAAATAATGGATTTCAATACTGAACCTACAAAAGAGACCCAAAACAAATGGAACCGTGATCCAAACAATTGGATTTTGGGAATTTTCTATTACAACCCTCAGGACAAAAGATTGTTCCCTTCAAAAAGAATCAAACTACTTGGATGGACGATAAATTTTGCAAACCCTAATTCGATATGCGCTGCTATTGCAGTAATCGCCTTCGTATTAATTCTCATAGGAAATTCTAAACCATAATCTCAAAACAACTAATTGCTGTTTTTTTAACCCTTCATTGAAAACATGAAATTCTTTATCTTCAAATATAGCATTGCAATTGCAAGCTGTCTTTATCTTGCCTACTTTTTTTACAATCCGGAGCGTACGGGGAACATGATCAAAATGGGCACTGCGCTTGTTTTGGCGCTTTCTATTTTTATTACGATGTGCAATCAGATCAAGAGCAGAAGATAGTGCCTGGACATAAGTATAAAAAGTAACACGAATTGGCACTAATTTCTTTGTGTAATTAATTTCATAATCAAGGTTAGCCTATTAAAACTTGTGCAAATTAATAGAATTTTACAATTGAACTAACATCCTCCGGGGCTGAATCACAGACGCATTATTTCCCAATTATAAATACTACTTTTGATTTTTGAGAGTTAAAGTATTTATGTTAAAAAAATTACTGGTTCTAACATTTTTTATTTGGTTTTCCGGGCTTCAGGCTCAGGAAGCGATATCATCGTACAAAACCAAAAAAATAATTGCCAGCCGCGATACTATTCATCTTGAAGAAGTAAGTATCAATTCGGGATTCTTTCAGCTTTTCAATACCAAAAACGAACCTCTCGATTCCTCCTTTTATAAAGTTGATTTTAAAAAAGGAACACTACTTCTAAATGAAAAACTGGCGACAACCGCAGATACTTTAATCGTAAATTATTTAAAATATCCTGATTTTCTAACCCGGGAATATACCTTATACAAATCAAATCAGGTCGTATCAAATGACATTGGCTCTGAAAAGTTATATAAAATTGATAACGCTGTGGTAAAAAAAGTAACTCCTTTTGATGGTTTAAATACTTCGGGAAGTATTACAAGAGGACTCACCGTTGGAAATAACCAAAACACAGTTTTAAACTCCAATCTGGATTTGCAGATTACGGGAAAAATATCAGACAAAATCAGTTTACGGGCTTCACTGCAAGACAGTAATATTCCGCTTCAGGATGGTGGTTATTCTCAAAAACTGGATCAGTTTGACAATATATTCATGGAGCTTTTTACGGATGACTGGAACATACGGGCAGGAGATGTTTTTTTAGAAAACAGAAAAACCCAGTTTTTAAATTTCAATAAAAAAGTTCAGGGACTTTCTGCCAGCTTTAACTTTGGTACAGAAGAAAGTAAAACCAATATTTTCGCTTCGGTAGCTTTTGTAAAAGGACAATATGCCAAAAGTACTTTTACTGGTCAGGAAGGAAATCAGGGGCCTTATAAATTAAAAGGACAAAATGGAGAATTGTATGTTCTTGTCATTTCGGGTTCAGAGCGCGTTTATGTAAATGGCGTTTTATTGAAACGCGGAGAAAACAACGATTATGTGATCGATTATAATGCCGGAGAGATTACTTTCACCTCTCTTTTTACGATTACTTCCGAAATGCGAATCAATGTAGAATATCAATATTCTGAGCGAAACTACAACAGGCTCGTGACCTACGCAGGCGGAACACATCAAAACAAAAACTGGAGTTTTGGCGGTTATCTTTATTCGGAGAATGACATGAAAAATCAGCCTTTACAGCAAAACCTGTCAACAGCTCAGGTTCAGGTTTTGAGCCAGGCCGGAGATGATACAAATTTAATGAAAGCACCATCAGCATATGAAGATACTTATGCCGACAATAAAATACTGTATAAAAAAAAATTAGTCAATTCTGTCGAAATTTATGAATATTCAAAGGATGTGAGCACTGTTTTATACAACGTAAAATTTAGTCTTGTCGGAAACAATACGGGTAATTACATCATTCAGAACAACAATTCTGTAGAGCGCATTTACGAGTATGTACCTCCTGTTAATGGAGTCCTACAAGGAAATTATGAGCCGATTGTGAATCTGATTGCACCAATTAAATTACAGGTAGCTACTTTTTTAGGAAAATACAATCCGGACGAAAAAACTCTGGTTGACTTCGAAATTGCAATAAGCAACAATGACAAAAACCTGTTCTCAAAAATAGATGACGCTAATAATGACGGTATCGCTATTAAAACCAATATTAAAAAACGTCTTTTTACTCGAGACTGGACATTAGATGCCTTTGCCAACTATCAATTTGTTCAGGAGGATTTTAGATCTGTAGAACGTTTGTACAATATCGAGTTTAATCGCGACTGGAACTTAAACGAAACTCTTTTAGGAAACCAAAGTATGTTAATCACTGGATTAAATTTTGATTTATTTACTAAGAAGGAAACGTCCAATATTGGCTTGTTTACCTACCAATTTGAGAAATTAGATTATTCAGAGAGTTATTCCGGATCGCGTCATACCACAACGGCATTGTTTAAGCTGCAACACTGGACCATCGAAAATCAGGGTAGCTTCCTGAATTCAGATGCTACAAATTCTACTTCAAAGTTTATACGAAACCAAACCAGAACCAAGTATCATTTTGGCAAAAACTGGGTTGGGGCAAGTATGCAGTTAGAAAACAATCAGCAGCGAAATAAAATCACCAATCAATTTTCGGCATTAAGCCAAAGATTCTCAGAATATGGTGCCTTTATTGGTCGTGGTGACAGTACTAAGGTTTTTGTGGAAATTGGCTATCTGCAACGCCGAAACGACAGTTTGCAAAATGGATTTTTACAACACGTAAACAACTCTCAAACCTATTTCTTAAAATCGAAATTAATTCAGAATAGAAAAACAGACCTAGCTGTATATGCCAGCTATCGCAAATTAGATTTCACTGATGCAGCCCGAAAAAATGAGCCCACATTAAATTCCCGAATACTATATAATGATCGTTTTTTCAATCAGCTGCTGCAAATTGGAACCACCTATGAAACCAGTTCAGGAACGATTGCCCAACAGGAGTTTACCTATATTGAAGTTCCGACGGGTCAGGGTGTTTATACCTGGAACGATTACAACGGAAACGGAATTCAGGAACTCGAAGAATTTGAAATTGCTGCCTTTCCCGATCAGGCGCGGTTTATTAGAATCTTTCTGCCCAATCGGATTTATATCAAAACCAATCAAAATAAATTCTCTCAATCTATGGCCCTAAATCCATTGCAATGGCAGAACGAAACCGGTTTTAAAAAACTCCTGTCCTACTTTTACAATCAGACTTCCTTCATTATGGATCGCAAAGTAAAAAGTCAGGGAGAACGTCTGGAATTGAATCCGTTTTATTCTTCAGAAGAAAATATTCTGGGACTTAATTCGAGTTTCAGAAATAGTTTGTACTACAATCGGGGCAAACAAAAACATTCTGTTACCTATACTTATTTGGTCAATAAAGGCAAAAACCTGCTTTCGATTGGATCGCAAAATGTTCAAAACAATTCACATCAATTGCAATACACACATTTGTATCAAAAAAGCTGGCTGTTTAACTTCTTTACCAAAACGATTAAAACCGACCTGGTTTCTGAAGATTTTGTCGAAAAAAACTATGCTATCACGGGCTACCAAATGGCTCCCAAAGTGAGTTATTTGTTCTCAAAAAACACCAGTCTGGATTTCTTTTTTGAGTTTCAGAACAAAGAAAATCAGATAGGAAACTTTGAAACTCTGGTTCAAAATCGATTGGGGACTTCTTTTTCGTTTGCGGGAGAGAAAAAAATAACGGTTAATGGAGAATTTTCTTTTTATCAGAATAAATTCACAGGAAATGAATTTTCATCTGTCGGTTTTCAAATGCTTGAAGGACTTCAGGCAGGGCAAAATCTGGTGTGGAAGTTTCTTTTACAAAAAAACATCACACAGTTTTTAGATGTGAATTTAAATTATCAGGGACGAAAAAGTGAGACAGGCTCCGTGGTTCACACCGGAAACATACAGCTTCGCGCTTATTTTTAACACTTTACCGAAAACCTATTTAAAAATTGTTTAATTTTAATTGAAATTTAAACTTGTAACATTATGAAAAAATTATTAGTACTTTGTTTTGTAGTTCTTCTGTCTTCTAATTTCTATGGACAAGAGTCAATTACAAAAGCAGCGAAAAGTAAAACGGAAGCCGCCGCTAAAAAGAAAAAAGCGGAAGCAGATAAAGCAAAAGCAGACGCTAAAAAAGAAACTGCAAAATCCAAAAAGGCAGCGGATGATGCCAGCAAAGCGGCAGCAAAAGCGACAAAAGAATCTGCAAGTGCTGCTAAAAAAACGGCCGACAAGCAGGCCACTAAAGCAAAAAGTGAAGCATCGAAAGCAAAAAGTGATGCTGTCAAAGCAACAAAAACTGCTGACAAAGCTGCCAGTACAAAAGCAGCAAACGCAAAAGCTGATGTAACAAAAACAGCAGCAAAAGCGACTGAAGCATCAACAGCAGCTAAAAAAGAGGCCACCGCAGCTAAAAAAACAGCCGCCAAAACCATTAAAGAAACGAATGAAAAAGCTCCAAAAGTAGCCGACAAAGTAACTGGCGAATACAATGGAAAAAAAGTATATACCGGACCTAAAGGCGGTAAATACTACATTAATAAAAATGGTAATAAAACCTATATTCAGGAATAAAATTCATTTTATCGATATCTGAAAGGGGTTACTTACAGTAACTCCTTTTTTTTTGTCTATTGAGAAACCAAATATTCGTTAACATACAAGTAACTTTTCCTTCCGAACACTACTAATTCCAAAACCTAAGCAGCGAATTATATGGGCTGAACGGCCTTATAGAGTTAATAATTTAGTAATACGTGTGAAATATCATAAAAAGCATATTTCTTTATCTTCGTTTTTAAAAAGCGTTACACCATGAGCATTGATTATTCTGCGAACAAAACAATTTTAGTTGCTCCACTAAACTGGGGACTGGGCCATGCTACAAGATGTATCCCTATTATAAAAGCGCTTCAAGAAAACAATTATATTCCTATAATCGCTTCTGACGGTATTGCACTGGCATTGCTGCGAAAGGAATTCCCATACATTCAGACCCTTGAATTGCCGTCTTACCATATCGAATATGCCAAGAATGCCAAAAACTTCAAATGGAAGCTGATTAAAAACCTGCCCAAAATGATTGTGGCTATTCTTGACGAGAAAAAAATAGTAAAAAGCTGGATCAAAAAACATGGAATAGACGGAATTATCTCGGATAACCGACTGGGAGTTTTTAGTAAAAAAGTTCCCTCTGTGTTTATGACGCATCAATTGAATGTAATGACAGGGAACACAACCTGGTTTACCAGTAAATGCCATCAGCATATTATAAAAAAATATACCGAATGCTGGGTTCCGGATACTAATGATTCCGTTAATCTAACCGGTGATTTAGGCCATCTGAAAACGAATGATCTAAACTTAAAATATATTGGTCCGTTAAGTAGAATGCGCAAAAAGGATACTCCAAAAGTGTACGATTTGATGATCATCTTGTCGGGGCCTGAACCTCAGCGTACTTTTTTGGATGAAAAACTACAGAAAGAAGTCGTCAATTATAAAGGTAAAGTGGTGTTTATACAAGGCATCGTTGAGAAGACACAAAACAAATGGCAGGCCGGAAATGTTACCTATTACAATTTCATGAACTCAAAACAGTTGGAACAGACTTTTAACGAAAGTGAATTTGTATTATGCCGTTCGGGTTATACAACTGTTATGGATTTAGCCAAATTAGGCAAGAAAGCCTTTTTCATTCCAACTCCAGGGCAATACGAACAGGAATATCTGGCGATAAAACTTCAGAAAGAAAATTTAGTACCCTATGTAATGCAAGACGACTTTACCATTGAAGATCTTTCAAAAGTAAAGTCGTTTAAAGGTTTGACTCAATTTAACGATACAATAGACTGGGATTCTTTATTTACCGTTTTTGAGGATAAAATCTAGAAGTTAAACTGTGCCTGCAAACGCAATAAATTTCCTTGCTGTCTGTTAATTGGAAGTGCACTGTCCTGGAAAGTTCTATCGGCAATAACATATTCGGCAGTAAGTTCAAAGGCTTTTAGAGGCTGCCATTCTATGCCAAATTCATAATCTCTAACGACATAACTTCTGGCATCTTTCTCATATTTCTTCCCTCCGTCGTAATATTGAAATTTGGCGAAAGGATAAATATGCTGTTTTTTAATATCTAATTTGTAGTTCAGTAATACATAACCACCATCCAGATCTGTTTCATCGACTGCGTTAGTTACTGAATTGTATCTTGGTCCTTTTCCGATATTGTACTCAGTCTGAATTCCAAAAGGTCTTGGATATAGTACGAATGTTGCTCCTACCCTTTGATCTTTTATGTGCTGTGAATTGTTCACTTTAACTCCTGATGAAATTTCACCTGAAAAAGCCCATTTTCCGGCATAAGCCTGAATTCCGGGTTCGATAATCTGACTACCAATCACAAATGGGTAGGTTACTCTTGCCACCACATTCAAATCTCTGTTTCCATCTAATCTATTCGCAATTTGACCATTGTAAACTCCAAAAGCGAAAACACCATAATCACCTGATCCTTTATAACCGTCTTTTACCAACATTTCAAAACGCTCTCTAATTTTAGCCGGTGCCCAGTAAAAGAACATTCCTAAATCACGTTCGTTTAATATTGCACTGTTCAACGCATCGTTTCGATCTAAAGTTAAACGCTGTCCACTTGACTGCATATTTTCGAAACCGTATGGTATTTTACTCTGCCCGACACGTAATCTGTACTCTCTCTTCTTATCAAAAGAAAGGTCAAAATATAAATCCCTAACCTGAACAAAATTCTGAACTCCTGTAACCGGAGAACTCGCAAAATCAGGTTGAAAATAGAAAAATACATTTGGATGAACCTGACCAGAAAACACTAAACGTGCACGTCTGATAAATAAACCATTGTTTGCTTTTGCATCCGGGGCTGTAGAAGTTGTCCCCCAAGATCTGTCGCACTGATCACAGGAGACTTTATCGTTTGTAGAAAACAAACCGTTGTATCGTATCTGTGCATAACCTCTTAAAGAAATCTTGTCGTACCAACGATCCTTATCCTTTTCATCATCACTATTCCCGGATTCCGTCTCCGGTAACTTCGATTTGTTGATTGAATCAAGAAGACGAACTACTTCTTTTTTTACATCTTCTTTCTTTAAGTCCTGTGCGTTTGATACACAAGTAATTAGCAAAAAAACTGCTATTAGTTTTATTTTCATTCTTTCTATTTTCTTATGCCTTAATTTTCGAATGCAAAGATCTGGCACCTATGTTAAGATATCATTAACAAGGTGTTACTATAATAAAAAGGAATTGTTGCGAAATGGTTACGCAAATTGAGTTAGTGTTAAAACACCCTGTTTTACGATACCTCGCTCAAACAAGCTTACAATTATTTAACTTCGGCTTTTATTGTTTTGTTTGCTTTTTCAAGCGTAAAAGAAAATTCAGAACCAATTCCGAACTCACTTTCTACATATACTTTCTCTTTATGTGCTTCAATAATATGTTTTACGATGGCCAATCCTAATCCGGAACCGCCTTCTGAACGGGTTCCACTTTTATCCACTCTGTAAAAACGCTCAAAAAGTCTTGGGATATTTTGTTTTTCAACACCTTCCCCATTATCACTAATACGGATTAAGACTTTTTTCTTGGTCAGATTAACCACTCCTACTTCGGTCAAACCGCCCTCTTTACCGTACTTAATAGAGTTCACGATCAGGTTTTCCAGAACTTGCTGAATTCTGTCCTTATCTCCACGAATGATTACCGACTTAATGTTCTTACTTTCAAAAGCCAATTTAATTTTCTTCTTGTCGGCCTTCATTTCCAGTAAATCGAAGACATTCTGAATCAGTTCTACAATATCAAAATCACTCATGATTAAATCCAGATCTCCTGATTCCAGCTTGGTGATCATGTCCAGATCTTCGACGATATAAATCAATCGTTCAACGCCTTTTTCAGCGCGCTTTAAATATTTTTTTCGAATATTCTTATCTTCCATAGCGCCATCCAACAAAGTCGAAACATATCCCTGAACCGTAAACAAAGGTGTTTTCAGCTCATGTGAAACATTTCCAAGAAACTCACGTCGGTATTGTTCCCTGATTTCCAGCATTTCAATTTCCAGCTTTTTATCCGTAGCAAACTTTTTCACTTCACGTGAAAGCGTTTCCATATCCGTAGTTATAGGTTGATTGATCAATGTTGTTGTCTCTAATAATGAAACCTCATCGTATATCTTCTTGACTCTTCTGTAAATAAAACGCTCCACACGGTATTGCAAGACCAGGAACGAAAACGCATAAATGGATATTATAAAGATTATTCCGAATGCAAATTGATACTTCAACTGGTTTTTATAAAACAAGGACATCAATATCATCACAAATCCTGTTGCAAAAAGACTTATGTATAATGCTGACTTTACAGCAAATTTGTATGTTTTTTTAAAATTAATTTTCATTGAAATTATTGAGCCATTAAGAGATTAAGAAAATTAAGTTCTGTTTTGAGTTCTATTCTTTTGGGCAAAAGCAAAAAAGGAATAACTCAAAAACCATATAAGAAAATGAAGATTACACAAACTTCAATTCTTATATGGTTTAAATGTATTGAATATTTTAAAACAATTTGAATGAATTTAAATCCTGATTAAAACCCTTAGCCACGCAGCTTTTCAGAACCTCAGCAGCTTAAAAAGCTAAACTTCAAATTTATAACCCACTCCTTTTATTGTTTTAAAAAGGTCTTCTCCTATTTTCTCACGAAGTTTTCGAATATGAACATCAATGGTTCTACCTCCTACTACAACCTCGTTCCCCCATACTTTATCCAGAATTTCGTCTCTTTTGAAAACTTTTCCCGGTTTTGAGGCCAATAAGTAAAACAATTCGAATTCTTTTCTTGGTAAGGCGATCTCCACGTTTCCTTTGATGATTTTATATTCTTCGCGGTTGATCTCGATTCCTCCCACATTTAAAGTGTCACTTACAACTTCTTGTTCTTTTAACCTTCTTAACAGCGCCTTTACTTTGGAGACCAATAATTTCGGTTTTATTGGTTTTGTGATATAATCATCTGCACCCGCATCAAAACCAGCAACTTGTGAATAATCCTCACTTCTTGCCGTAAGGAATGTTATGATAACATTATTTAATTCAGGAATTTTTCTAATGTGTTCGCAGGCTTCCATTCCGTCCATTTCTGCCATCATTACATCCATAATAATCAAGTCCGGCAATTCTTTCTGAGCCTTTGCTATTGCTTCTTTTCCGTTAGAAGCAGTTACAATCTGGTAGCCCTCCTGAGCAAGGTTATAGCCAACGATTTCTAAGATATCTGGTTCATCGTCAACTAATAAAATCTTGGTTTGTGTTTTTTTCATAAATAGCAAAAATTGAGATTTTTACATCAAATTTTCTTTATTATACATTCGATGATTTTCATTTGAGATGGTAAATATACTAATAAAACAACCGTTAAAAATTGCGGTTAACGGTAATTTAATCTGGTAACAATTTGATAATCTACGCAACACGAAAACATAACAAGTGGCTAACATGAACTTTACACAGCGTTTCTTTCTTTGCACAAAAATAAATTAAACACAACACTGAAATGAAATTCAATTTAAAATTTCTATTTATCACATTATTCATCTGTACGATTTCGATCGCACAAAACAAAGGTACGATTTCTGGTGTATTAACCGACAAAGAAACCAACAATGAAGCTTTACCTTTCGCAAATGTTTTATTAAAGGGAACTAACATTAGCGCGAACACTGACATTGAGGGAAAATATTCCTTAAATGTAAATCCGGGAAATTATATCATTATTTTTAGTTTCGTTGGATATGAATCTATAGAAAAGCCAGTAACTGTTAAAGCAAATGAAACTCTTACGGTAAATCAGGTACTTTCATCAGGAAGTTTTACACTTAAAGATGTTGTTGTAAAATCGTCTGCCGTAAACAAAGAAAAAGAAACCGCCTTATTACTCGATCAAAAAAACGCTGTCGTTATCAAACAAAGCATTGGAGCACAGGAAATGTCAAGAAAAGGTGTTAGTGATGTCGAAGAAGGTTTGACAAAAATCACCGGAATTACAAAAGTAGGTTCAAGAGGTTTATTTGTTCGTGGATTAGAAGACCGATACAACAATTTATTAATCAATGATCTTGCCGCTCCAACAAACAATCCTTTTTTAAAGATTATCCCATTGGACTTATTTTCAACTGATATTGTTGGTGTTATAGAAGTATACAAGACTTTCAACCCTAATATATATGGTGACTTCGCTGGAGGAACATTTAATATTCAGACTTCGAAAAACACAAAAAGCATTACAAAAATTAATATCGGAACTAGTTATATTGCCAATAGTAATTTTAAAAGATTCTCTCTTTCTAAAGATGCAGACTCAGCAGAAGGTTTCTTTGGAATGACAGGAGACAATAGAAAACTACCTTCATTATTAGGAGGCACTCCTTCCGGACATGTTTTTACTCCTCAAGAATCGTTAAATTCATTTCAAAGTGGTTTTGATGTTTCACCTATAAGAAGTCCACTAAATACAAGTATTGGATTTTTACATTCAGAAAAATTCGACTTAGGTAAAGACAGAAACTTTTCTTATATATTTTCGATAAATGCTGAAAACAGCTATGGAATTCAAGAAGGAGTAGACAGAACTTTTGCCTATCAAAGTACCGGAATCGCTTACAAAACTGACTTTGTTACGACAGACAACCATTATAAAACTTCTTTAACAGGTTTATTAGGTTTAAATTATAGTGCCAAAAGATTCAAATTAGCTTACAATAGTCTTTTCATAAGAACTACTGACAATTTAATCAAAGATCAATTTGGTGTTGCAAATGCTGAAACTGGAACTGGAACAAACAAAACTCTTATCCGCACGAATCAATTAGACCAATCAAATTATTGGAATAATCAATTATTAGGAGAATACGCATTAACTGAAGACAAGAGTCAGACTGTAAAAGCTGGTATCTCTTATGCAAAAACAAAATACGACCAGCCTGACAGAAAAGCATTCTCAGGTGTAAAAACTGAAAATGAAGGAGTTATAGCTTCAATTGCCGGAAATAACTTTATCAAACAATATCTGGAAATTACCGGAAATTCATACTTCTCTGGATTAGCAGAATACAACTTAAAGTTTGGATCAGACAAAAATCATAAACTTACAGTTGGATATAACGGAAATAAATCAGATATGGAATCTTCTTACCGTTTTATTTCACCAACTACAGGTCCAAATGTTGATGCTCCTTTGAATAGTATTGACAATCAATTGAACGGCTACGTGGCTGGAGGTGCTTTTAACTACAGAGAAAGCTCTAACTCGACTTATAAAGCAATCCTAAAAGAAGGAACCAATGCCGGGTATGCAAATTTACTTTATAAGTTCAATGAAAAACTTGAAGTGAATGGTGGAGTAAGAGTAGAAAATGCAAATAGAACTACTAAGTACAGACAACAAGGTTCATTTGACGAACCATTCATAACTTTAAATTACGATAAAGTTTATTTTCTACCTTCGGTAAATACCAAATATAGTATTAATGAAAAATCAAATATTCGTTTAGCTGGTGGTGTAACTTATACAAAACCTGTAATAATGGAGGCCTATCCAATTGAATACATCAATGCCGATGGAACTTCTATGAAAGGAAACCCATATTTAGTAAATAGTGATAATTACAATGTTGATTTAAAATACGAGCTTTTCCCAACAGCAAAAGAAATGTTTGCAGTTGGTCTTTTTGGAAAGAAAATGAAAAATCCAATTGAAAGAACATTAACCGCTAATGCCGCAGGTTCTACAATCATTACCTATTTAAATTCAGACAATGCCGTTCTATACGGTGCAGAAATTGAATTCATATATGATTTAGGAAGACTTACTAATGCTTTTAAAGATTTCTCACTAGGATTCAACACTTCATTAATGAGTACAAAAGCAGAAGTAAAACCTTTTATCACAAATCCTGACGGAAGTACCTCACAATCAATAGAAACTCATAGATCAAGAGATTTACAAGGTGCTTCAAAATGGTTGATTAATTCTGATTTAAAATATCAATTTGACATTAATAAGAACTGGAATAATACTCTTTCATTAGTATATTCAGTATTTGGAAAGAGAATCTATGCGGTAGGAACAAATGGTTTAGATCATATTTACGAACTACCAGTACAACAATTAGATTTTGTATGGAGCAGTAAAATAAATGATCATTTTGATGTAAAATTCTCAGCAGACAACTTAATTGACCCTGCTCGTAAATTTGAAATAGGAGATAACAGCGTAACTCCTGTTGTAGGAGATCCGATAACAAGAAGTTACAAAAAAAGCCGAGGGTTTTCTTTAAGCCTTGGATACACATTCTAATACTATTTACTTTTATAAACACAAAGCTCTATTTCGATAGGGCTTTTTTTATACTCCATTATAAATCAACTTAACATTAAATTCATATTTAAGAGATTTTATAATAACAGTATTGTAATACTTAGCTAACACACATGAAGTATTCTCATCCTAATTTTGTCAGCAAAGAAATAAACTATTAAAACACAACTATGAAAACTAAATTTTTCGCTTTAGCCCTTTCTATTGGCTTATTATTTTCATCATGTAGTAGCGACAATGATCCGGCTCCATTTACTGTAGCTCCTTTAACAGGAACTGAAAGTATTGTTGTAGGAGCGACTACCACTTTTAGCAGTACAACTACTGGCGGTACTTACACAAGTGCTACACCTGCTGTTGCAACTGTTGCGGCTTCAACTGGGGTTATCACAGGAGTTTCTGTTGGTACTTCAGTTATTACTTACACAGTACAATCTGTTGCTGTTACAAAAACTGTAACTGTAACTGCTGTACCTGTAGCAACTGGAGAAATTACTGGTCCAATTACAGCTGATAAAACTTATGCTTTAGGAAACTATACTATGAAAGGTATGGTAAAAGTTAATTCAGGTGTAACATTAACCTTTGAAGCTGGTTCAACTATTACAGTTGATAAAACTACCGGAGATAATGCATTAGTAGTTTTAAATGGTGGTAAACTAATTATCAATGGTACTGCTGATAAACCAGTTGTATTTACTGAGAAATCTAAAATAGCTGGTTCTTGGGGAGGTATCATCATGTATGGTGACGCACCAATCAATGCTATCAACGGTGTAAAAACTTCTACTTCAGAAGATGGAAATGCTTTACCATATGGAGGAACAAATGCTGCTCATAACGGTGGTTCATTAAAATATGTAAGAGTAGAGTATGCTGGTTCTAAATTAGCTGACGGAACTAAAGAATTAAACGGATTCTCTTTCTACTCTGTAGGATCAGGAACAACTTTAGATCACTTAGTATCTTACAAAGGTGCTGATGACGGATTCGAATTTTACGGAGGAACTGCAAGTTTAACAAATGCGATCTCGTACGAAAATACAGATGATTCTTTTGACTGGCAAGATGGATGGCAAGGTCAAGCCAATTCAAATTGGTATGCACGTCAAAATGTAAAAGGAAATTTCGGAATTGAAATCGAATCTTCTAAAAACAATAACGCTTACTTCCCTAAAGTTACAAATATCACTCTAAGAAGAATTGCTGGTACAACTCCTGAAGCAGTTGGAGATGTTCAAGTAGATGCTTTCCAATTCAAAAATGAAGGAAATGGTGATTTCAGTAACATTATCATCGATGGTTATGGTGACTATACTGAAGCTGGTAAAGTTTACACTGGTGCAGCTGTAAAAATACAAGATGCTTCAACAAACACAAACCAAGTAAACGGTGGTAAAATTAAAATTACTAAAGTTAAAATTACTAACACTTCTAAAAACATCTTAGGTGTAGTGGTAGCTCCATGGGACGGTATTGTTACATTCCCTGCTGGAAATTTTGTAACAGATGATACTGCTACTGGAGCTTCAATAACTGGAGGTGCCTGGGCAACAGTTAATGGTGTTGATTTGACTAAATAAAAGTTTAAAAAACAATATTGTTAAAAACATCCTAAAAATTTAGGATGTTTTTTTTTGGTGTAATTTTTGTACTTTTTTTTTGTATATTTACAGTAACCAAAATAACGCGATGGCAAAAAATTACTTTTATATTACTTTCTTATTGGCTTTTTTCTTTACTGTAAGTGTTTCAGCACAAGACAGTAAGCAATTACCAAAACCTCAACAGACCGCAACCATTGAGGGTTTAAGCTTGTACCCTAATCCAGTGACTGGTGGAAAAGTAACTATCTCCTCTAAAAATGATTTAGAAAAAGAGATCATCATCTTTGATGTTTTAGGTAAAAAAGTACTTCAAACACATTTAAGTTCACGAGAATTAAACGTTTCGGATCTCGTTCCCGGCGTTTACATCATCAAAATAAGTGAGGAAAATAATTCGGCAACACGAAAACTCATTATCCGATAAAACACAAAAGCTCTAATGAAAATTAGAGCTTTTTTAGTTTTCAGTCACAGTCTCGGTTTTCAGTTTCTACGAAAACCTAAAATGACAACTGAAAACTGTGACTGAATACTGTGACTGAAAACTAAAAACAATATCTTTGCACAAAAAAAGTTTTGATCACAGCCAACGATATATTTACCATTTCGAGTCAGAAACAATTTGAGAAAATAGCCCTAAAAGTGTTTCGTTTTCAACATGAGAATAATGTTGTATATCGTGATTTTTGCGATTTTTTAAAAGTAAATCCACAACAGATAAAATCACTGGAACAAATTCCTTTTTTACCCATTCAGTTTTTCAAGAGTCACAATGTCGTTTCCAATACTAATCCTGCTCAGGTAACTTTTACAAGCAGCGGAACAACCGGCATGATTACCAGCAGACATATTGTGACCGATGTAACCCTTTACGAAGAAAGCTACCGCAACGGATTTTCACAATTCTATGGCAACATAGAGGATTACGTTGTTTTAGCACTTTTACCGTCCTATCTCGAACGCGATGGATCTTCGCTAATCTATATGGTCGAAGACTTAATAAAACTCTCCAATCAGCCTGACAGTGGGTTTTACCTGCACAATCACGACGACCTGATTAAAAAGCTTACCACTTTAGACGAATCCGGTCAAAATGTGATCTTAATTGGGGTTACTTATGCCTTACTGGATCTGATTGAGAAACACCAATTCAATCTCCAGAATACCATTATTATGGAAACTGGCGGTATGAAAGGCAAACGTAAAGAAATGATTCGCGAAGAATTACACGAACAGCTTTGTGCAGGTTTTGGCGTTTCGGCCATTCATTCAGAATACGGCATGACCGAACTTCTGGGACAAGCTTATTCTCTGGGCGAAGGTATTTTTGAATGTCCGTCGTGGATGAACATTTTAGTTCGTGATCCCGAAGATGCGCTCACTTACGTGAAAGACGGAAAAACCGGTGGAATCAACGTTATTGATTTGGCCAATATCAATTCGTGTTCCTTTATTGCCACTCAGGATTTAGGCAAAAAATATCCCAACAACTCTTTCGAGGTATTGGGACGTTTTGATAATTCCGATATTCGTGGTTGTAACCTGATGGTGCTTTAGATGTTGATTTGTTAAACCGTTTAATCGCTCTCTAAACCGATTAAACAGTTAAACAATCTAAACCACTCTAATCACAAAATAATTCTTCTTTCCGCTTTGTAATAACACAAACTGATTATTAATTAAATCATTTGCAGTTAAGACAAAATCTTCTTTTATTTTTTCTCTGTTCACCGAGATCGAATTTGCGGTTAAGGCACGTCTTGCTTCTCCGTTTGATTTAAAGAAACCCGTTTTCTCGTTTAAAACCGTAATGATCTCCAAACCGTTTTCTAAATCAGCTTTTGCGATTTCAGCCTGAGGAACACCGTCAAAAACTTCCAAAAAAGTAGCTTCATCCAGTTTCTTCAAATCTTCGGCTGTAGAATTTCCAAACAAAATATTCGACGCCTGAATTGCTTTTTCCAATTCTTCTTCAGAGTGAACAAAAATGGTAATTTCTTCTGCCAGTTTCTTTTGTAAAACTCTTAAATGCGGAGCTGTTCTGTGCTCTTCGATTAAAGCATCAATCGTTTCTTTATCTAAAAACGTAAAGATTTTGATGTATTTCTCTGCATCTACGTCAGTTGAATTCACCCAAAACTGGTAAAATTTATACACTGAGGTTTTATCAGTATCCAACCAAACATTTCCACCTTCAGATTTTCCGAATTTAGACCCGTCTGCTTTTGTAATTAATGGTGTTGTTAACGCAAAAGCTTTAGCATTCTCTCCCCCCATTCTACGCACTAATTCTGTTCCAGTGGTAATATTCCCCCATTGATCAGAACCTCCCATTTGCAAAAGACAGTTGTTGTTCTTATATAAATGATAAAAATCGTATCCTTGAATTAATTGATAAGTAAATTCCGTGAAAGACATTCCTTCACCTTCTCCATTAATTCTTTTCTTAACAGAATCCTTCGCCATCATATAATTTACCGTAATACGCTTTCCAACCTCACGGGCAAAATCAATAAACGAGAATTCTTTCATCCAATCATAGTTATTAACCATAATTGGGGCGTTTGGTTCATTTGAATTAAAATCTAAGAAACGAGACAGAACACTTTTAATTCCCGCAACGTTTTTAGCCAAAGTTTCTTCGTTCAGCAAATTTCTTTCGTCAGATTTCCCAGAAGGATCACCAATCATTCCGGTCGCACCACCCACAAGAGCAACTGGCTGATGCCCAAAATTCTTTAAATGAACCAATAAAATAATCTGAACCATGCTGCCAATATGCAGTGAATCTGCCGTTGGATCGAAACCAATATAAGCCGCAGTTACTTCTTTTAGCAATTGTTCTTCCGTTCCTGGCATGCTATCATGATATAACCCGCGCCACTTTAATTCTTCAACTAGATTCTTCATTTTTTAAATAATTTGTGCAAATATAATCAATGGCAATGGCAATGACAAAAAGCAGTTCCAATATCAATAGTAAAAAGCAATTTCAACATCAAAATCCTTAGGCACAAAGAGAACATCCCTTAAAACTTTAGCCTTTCCAAAAACTCCAATTAAAACATATACAACTTTTCACATTTTGCATACAACCAATAACTTTTTACTTATTTTTACCTCAACTAATTAATAACCATCCAAAAATTACCTTTATGAAAAAACTTTTGCTTCTTGCAATCTTACTTTCTTACTCCTTTATTAATGCTCAGATCTCTTTTGAAAAAGGATATTTCATATCTAATAATGGAACCCGGACAGAATGCTTCATCAAAAACATAGACTGGAACTACAACCCGACAGATTTCAAGTACAAAATAAATAGCGAAGACACCGATACTAAAACCGAAACAATTACAAATGTCCAGGAGTTTGGAATTGAAAACCACACGACATACAAAAGAGCAAAAGTCAATATTGACCTT
Organism: Flavobacterium collinsii; assembly: GCF_902804485.1. Lineage (GTDB taxonomy): Bacteria > Bacteroidota > Bacteroidia > Flavobacteriales > Flavobacteriaceae > Flavobacterium > Flavobacterium collinsii. The sequence continues at coordinate 84,292 of NZ_CADCST010000078.1, forward strand.
TCAAGTGATGTATTGGAAAGTTTTTCTACAGACAAAAATCCGATTTGGAAAGAGCAGCTCGTTTTCTTAAAAGTTCTTGTTAAAGGAGAGGCTTCTTTATATTACTATACCAATAATGACATTACAAGGTTCTTTTATGAAACAAAAGAAAGATCCGCAGAACAGCTTGTACATAAGGAATACATTGCTGAACTGAATAACTCACGGACAACAGTTGAAAACAATTACTTCAGACAACAATTATTCAACAATGTTAAGACCAAAAACACAACTGAATATGATGTTAAGAACCTGCCTTATAAAAAAGAGGCTCTTATGAAATATTTCCTGAAATACAATAATATCTCATCTGATGAAATCGAGAAAACAATTACCTCAGCAAATAAAAGTATTTATCATTTAAAGATAACTCCGGGTATTGGTTTTTCTTCTATTTCAATTGATGGTATCAATAGGGATGGATATAATAGTGTAGACTACTCTAAGAAAGCAACTTTTAAAATAGGATTGGAAGGCGAACTTATTCTTCCTTTCAACAAAAACAAATGGAGTCTTTTTATAAACCCAACCTATCAACAGTACGAAAACAAGAGTGAAACCGGAGTAATAAATTACATGAATGATGGTATGAGAGTCGAATTTCCCTCTGAAGTTAAATACTCAGCCATACAGATTCCTTTTGGAGTACGTCATTATTTTTTCCTAAGCAGCAAATCTAAAATATTTATTAATGCCGGTTATGCCATTGATGTAAGTGGTAAATTCAAACTTACAAGCAAACCAACCAACTTAGACAGCTCTACAAGCGGTAATTTTCTAACCGGACTTGGTTACAATTTCAAGAACAAAGTGACTGCAGAAATTAGAGCAAATAGCCGCAAGGATATCCTTACCGGATTTACCTCTTATAGCGGAGCTTACAGATCATTAGATTTTATACTAGGGTATACTATTTTCTAAAAAAACAAAATTGAATAAAAACTTGCGCCTTTAAACCTGTCTCTCTTTGCATCTTTAGTCCAAAATACTATCTTTACGAGATGGTATTAGTAACAGGAGGCACAGGTTTAGTTGGCGCACATTTATTACTTCATTTGATTGAAAATGAAGAAAATGTTCGGGCTATTTACCGAAATCTGAATAATATTGAGAAAACCAAATCGGTTTTTGAATTGTACAAAAAAGGAGAGCTGTTTGAAAAAATCGAATGGGTTGAAGCAGACATTTTAGATGTCCCTTCTTTAGAAATCGCCTTTATAAACATTGATTATGTATATCATTGTGCCGCACTGATCTCATTTGACCCCAAAGACGAAGAAGCACTTCGAAAAATCAATATCGAAGGAACTGCCAATATGGTTAATTTTTCGATTGCCAGAGCGGTAAAGAAGTTCTGCTTTATAAGCTCTATTGCTGCTTTAGGTGATTTAGCAGCTCATGAAACTTACATTACAGAAGAAACAGACTGGAACCCCGAGAAACCTCATAGTGATTACGCAATTTCTAAATACGGAGCCGAAATGGAAGTTTGGCGTGGTTTACAGGAAGGCTTAGACGTAATTATCTTAAATCCGGGTGTTATTCTGGGGCCAATCCCGAAGAACAAAACAAACGTACAGGGAAGTGCAGAACTCTATGCCAAAGTTGCCAACGGACTTTCTTTTTATACTCTTGGAAGTACCGGTTTTGTTGCTATAAATGATGTGACAAAAATTGCTAATCAATTAATGAAAAGCGACATTAAAAACGAACGCTTTACTTTAATTGCCGACAATATTGTTTTTCAGGATATCCTAAACACGATTGCCGATACTTTAAAAGTAAAAAAACCAAGCATTCATGCTACGCCGGTATTCATGAATTTCCTTTGGGTCGTCGATGCGATTTTTTCGACTTTATTTTTTCAGAAAAGACGTCTTACAAAAGCAACTGCAAAGGCCTCCTATTCCAATAATCTGTATTCTAATGAAAAAATAAAAACCGCTCTGGGAACGGTTTTTCAGGATGTACATGAGTACATAAAAAATATTTCAAAACTTTAACAACTATCGATCTAATCGTTTTGTTTTTCGGATAGAATCCAGTTTCACCTTTGTTAGATTATTCCCTACTGTATCTTTAAGTTTGGTTTTCTTTGCTTTTGCTGCATTTTTCTCTTCAATTTTTAATATCGAATCTACAGCTCTTTGATTAACAGCCAAACGTTTTCCAACTTCATCAAACATGCTTTTATAATTCTCATAATCAGCCGCATAGTAACGATTACTCTGTGAAAATTGCAAACTATCAATCTTGTACTTTTTCAGGATAAACGCCGTAGGACTTGTTTCGACTGAATCTACCGAAACAGGATGCTGATACTTCATAGCTTCAATAAGAGAGAGATCATACATAATATCAACCATTTTATCTTTCTCGATAAGCTTTGCAGGCTGTTTGACCAACTCTTTTTTACAACTTACAGAAAGAAACAACACCAATATTATTACTATAAAATTTTTCATCTCAGCTTTTTATCTGTCAAACAATAAACGTTTTCCTGCGCGAATATCTTTTACTTTAAAGTTATTGTAAACCATTTCACCGTTTACAAAAGTATGAGTAATTCTAGACTTAAAAGTAAAATTCTCAAAAGGTGACCATCCACACTTAGCTAAAATATTCTCCGGTTTCACGCTCCATGGCAAACTTGGATTTACAATCACTAAATCGGCATAATAACCTTCTTTTATAAAACCTCTTTTTTCTATTTTGAAAATTTTAGCCGGATTGTGGCACATTTTCTCTACAATTTTCTCTACGCTGATTTTCCCTTGATGATGTGCTTCAAACATGGCCACAACGGCATGCTGTACAAGCGGTCCACCGGATGGTGCATTCAGATAAGGCTGCATTTTTTCTTCTTTAGTATGTGGCGCATGATCTGTAGCAATTACATCGATACGACCATCATTTAGAGCTTCCCAAAGCACTTTTCGGTCGTTTGCTGTTTTTACAGCAGGATTCCATTTAATAAAATTCCCTTTGGTTTTATAATCTTCATCTGTAAACCATAGATGATGTACACAAACTTCAGCGGTAATTTTTTTATCTTCCAATGGAATTTTATTGGTAAACAATTCCATTTCTTTCGCAGTCGAAAGGTGAAAAATATGCAAGCGCGCTCCTGTTTTCTTAGCTAGTGCCACTGCTTTTGAAGAAGAAATATAACACGCTTCTTCGCTGCGTATTAAATGATGCGCCGTAACCGGAATATCATCACCATACTGTTCTTTAAACTCCTTTAAATTATTCTGTATAGTAGTTTCGTCTTCGCAATGTACTGCGATTAACATTGGCGTACTGGAGAATATCTTTTCTAAAGTAGCTTCATTATCTACCAGCATATTTCCGGTTGAAGAACCCAGAAAAATTTTTACTCCCGCAACATTCTTTGGATTTGTTTTTAGAACTTCTTCGAGGTTATCATTGGTAGCTCCCATCATAAAAGAGTAATTCGCAAATGATTTTACTGCCGCAACCTGATATTTGTCTTCGAGTATTTCCTGAGTTACAGCATTTGGAACTGTATTAGGCTGCTCGATAAAAGAAGTGATTCCACCTGCAACTGCAGCTCTTGATTCGGATTCAATGTCTCCTTTGTGCGTTAGCCCGGGCTCTCTAAAATGCACCTGATCATCAATCGCCCCTGGAATTAAGTAATTCCCTTCGGCATCTATTACTTTACAATCAGATGATTTTAGACTGATGCTGTCTGCCACTTCAACAATCAGGTCGTTTTCGATCAAAACATCTCCTTCAAAAATAGATCCTTCGTTTACAATTCTGGCATTTTTTATTAGAATCTTATTCATTTTCATAACTTTATAAAGTATTGACTAATTTTTTCAATCGAAGTGAAATTACCCCAAGTATCGCTTCTTTAATAATGGCATTGCTCATTTTAGAAACTCCTTTTGTTCTGTCTGTAAAAATAATTGGAACCTCTTTAATTTCAAATTTAGCACAGTAAGTTCTGTACTTCATTTCAATCTGAAAAGCATAACCCACAAATTTAATTTTGTTAAGATTGATTTTCTCCAACACTTCCCTTTTATAACAAACAAAACCTGCTGTTGCATCGTGTATTTTCATTCCGGTAATAAATTTCACGTACACCGAAGCGAAGTACGACATCAAAACACGGCTTAATGGCCAGTTGACAACATTTACCCCCGTTACATAACGAGAACCAATAGCCAAATCGGCTCCACCAAAATGGCAGGCATCAAACAGCTTTTCGAGATCATTTGGATTATGTGAAAAGTCGGCATCCATTTCAAAAATGAAGTTATATTGACGCTCTAGTGCCCATTTAAAACCATGAACATAGGCCGTTCCTAAACCTGACTTTTTAGCCCTTTTTTCTAAAAACAACCGGTCCGGAAACTCTTCCTGTAAAGCAACTACTTTATTGGCAGTATGATCAGGCGAATTATCGTCAATGATTAAAAGATGAAAAGGTTTATGTTGCGAAAGTACAGCTCTAACTATACTTTCAATATTTTCGATTTCGTTGTAAGTGGGAATTATGACAATACAATCATTCATTTTTCTGAGTAATTTCACCGCAAAAGTAAACTTTTTATAGCATTTGATTCATAATAAATATATAATAAAAGTATTGATGCAAAAAATTACTAATTTTGCATCGCTATGATTGAACAACTTCATCCCCGAATTCTGGAAAACAAAGACTGGGCAACACTTTTATTTGTGTTGACCTTTGCAGTTGTTGCTATGACTAAATCAGCTTACGAAACCAGGTTTAGCGAATTCAGCAAACTTATTTTTTCAGACAAATACGCCAAGATCTATCGCGACAATAATCATTTAAGAAGCAGCTTTACCGTTGGTTTATTTTTTGTACAAATTGTTTCGTATGCTTTTTTCATACAGCTTACGATGCATATTTTCGGATATGCTTCTAAAACAGACTGGGTTTTATTCATTCAGCTTGCCACATTTTTACTTTATTTTATTCTGGGAAAATTTTTAATTGAGAAAATTGTAGCAACTTCATTCAATATCGACGAATTTGCAGACCTTTTTAACTTACAAAAAGTCACTTATAGAACTTATATAGGCGTTTTAATCCTTCCCATCAATGCTGTTTTGTTCTATTATGACAATATTCCGCAAATTGTACCCCTAGCAATAATAGCCATTTCGCTGTGTATAAGCCTATACTCCTATTTTATTTCAATAAAAACGTATCAAAATGCAATAATCAGCAAGTTATTTTATTTTATTTTATATCTTTGCGCTCTTGAAATAGCCCCTTATTATTTCATGTATTATTGGATTACAAAAGAGGCGGCTTAGTAAATGTTTATAATATGAAAGTGAAAACAATTTTGGTGTCACAGCCTGAACCTAAAGTGGAAAATTCTCCTTACTTTGAGCTCCAACAAAAACACAAAATAAAAATTGATTTCAGACCATTTATTCATGTGGAAGGGGTTAATGCAAAAGAGATACGATTACAAAAAATCGATCTTAATCACTATACTGCAATCATTTTGACGAGCCGTAATGCGGTAGATCATTTTTTTAGAGTAGCAGATGAAATGCGTTATAAAGTTCCTGAAGGATTGAAATATTTCTGCCAATCTGAAGCTGTTGCATTTTACCTGCAAAAGTATGTTGTGTATAGAAAGCGTAAGATTTACGTAGGAGCAAAAGATTTTGCAGATTTATCTCCTCTTATCAAAAAGTATAAAGACGAAAAATTCCTGTTGCCAGCATCTGATCAACTGAATGCTGATGCACCTATAACTTTAAACAATCTAAAAGTAGACTGGGCACAAGCTGTTTTTTACAAAACAGTCATGAGTGACCTATCTGATTTAGCAGATGTTTACTATGATGTTCTGGCCTTTTTTAGCCCAACCGGAATCAAATCATTGTTTAAAAACTTCCCTGATTTTAAACAAAACGATACCAGAATTGCTGTTTTTGGAAGCACAACTCAAAAAGAAGCGCTTGATCATGGCTTAAGAATCGACATTCTTGCTCCAACTCCTGAGACGCCTTCAATGACCATGGCTTTAGAGAAATACATTAGTGAAGCAAATAAAGGAAAATAAACCTTTAAGGAAATAATAATATTTAAATTCCAAATTCCAACTCTAGGGTTGAAATTTGGAATTTTTCTTTTTAAACAAAGCCCTTCCCTAATCTTTATCAAAGTCTTAAAACTTTGACAAAGAAAAACGTACACCATTTTCAACTTCCATTTGGAAATTGGAATTTCAAAAATTGGAATTTTATTTTTCAAATCATTATGAGTACATTTGATTTACAACTAAAACCAAATAACCAAGTTTAGTTTCAAATCACAACTCCAATGAAAATCAACTCCCTTATAATTGAAATCGACGGCATCGATAAAGAAATCCTACGCTACTTAATGGATGATGCCCGAAAACCCATTTTACAAATTGCCAATAAAATAGGCATTTCAGGAGCAGCAATTCATCAACGTTTAAAAAAATTAGAACAGTCGGGGGTTATTTCAGGCTCTAAATTCACTGTCAACCCAAAAGTATTAGGATACAACACCATGGCATTTGTTGGTGTTTATCTGGACAAAGCCTCCAGAAACTCCGAAGCCGTGAAAGATTTAAAGAAAATCCCCGAAGTCTTAGAATGCCACTACACCACAGGAAACTGGTCGGTATTAATCAAAATCATCTGTCGCGACAACGAACACCTAATGCAGCTTTTAAACACTAAAATTCAGGCAATAGAAGGCGTTTCAAGAACAGAAACCTTTATTTCGCTGGATCAGCAGATTGACAGACAAATTCAGCTTTAGAGATCCTAATGCGGTAATGAGATAATTTTTCTTACGGTTTAAATATTTTAATATAATTCTTCTACCCTTATAAACAATTAGACCCGACAGGTTTTTAAAACCTGTCGGGTCTTGTTTCGATTAAAAATTATCTCATTAACAAATTATCTCATTAATTCCTTCTGCTTCCGGAATAAATTGAGATATAGTACAACAACGTTGCAATCGATCCTATTGCAGCCACAACATAAGTTCTGGCAGCCCATTTTAAGGCATCCTTAGCTCCAGCCTGTTCCTGTTGCGTCAACATCTGCTTGTTTTCTAACCAGGCTAGCGCTCTGTTACTTGCGTCATACTCTACCGGCAAGGTAATAATTGTAAACAATGTGGTTGCTGCAAAAATAATAATTCCAATCAGCAATAGCCCTGGAAAGGTTCTGATCATCAAAATTCCGGCTAACAAAATCCACTGCACATAATTGGACGCTACGCTAACAATTGGCACCAATTTAGAACGCATCGTAAGCCACTCATACCCCACAGCATGTTGCACTGCGTGCCCACATTCGTGTGCAGCTACTGCAGCTGCGGCGGCATTGCGCTGGTTGTAAACCGCCTCACTTAAATTGACTGTTTTATCTGCAGGATTATAATGATCGGTCAACTGACCCGGTGTCGAAATGACGCGAACATCTCTAATACCATTATCAGCCAGCATTTTCTCGGCGATTTCGGCACCACTCATTCCGTTTCTCAATTGCAGTTTAGAATACAACTCAAATTTACTCTTGAGTCTTGAACTCACTAACCAGCTGAACAACATAATTGCTCCGGCAAGAATTAAATATCCACTTCCCATATCTTTATTTTTTTTTGATTGATTATTAAATTTACAAAACAAACCGCAAATTCTGAACCAAATTCAAAAAATGTCATTTTGACATTTAAAGTCAGGACATTACTGTAATATTTTCATAAACATCACTAGCTTTTTTTTATAACTCCAGTTGTTTGTTAACCTCATCAAACTTGTCGATCAGGCTGTTTATTTTTTCCTGTTGTTTTTTAATTTGTTTCGGACGAATATAAAACCAGTTCACTCCTATCCAAAGCAATGTCACCCCATAAGTTAATCCTGCATAAACGAAAGTCATTCTCAAAGCATATTCATACATGTACAAGCAAATTCCAACACCCAGCAAAACAAAGTACAAGTTCAGAACTGTAGACTGCAGGTATTGCTGTTTTTTTCGAATTAAAATCAATCGCTGCAGGTAGTCCTGATTGGATTGTGTCGCATCAATATTTTTATAACCCGCCAACAATCTATTGTAAACACTTACATACATAATCATAGCCAAAATCACGAGTACGATTCCTATTTTGGTCGAAATGAATTCCGGTTGATAATAGTACCAAATAAAAACAATAAAAGCAGTGGTTGCCAGGAGCAGTATATTGGTGATCCACAATTGACGTAAACCAGCAGCTTTAAATTGTTTCAGTCTCAGCAGCAAATCCTTCATGTCGGGCTGACTTACGGTTTGTTTTTTCCATAAACCTTTAAAGTCTATATTGTTATTGTCGTCCATTTTCTTTAAATTTTTGAGTCAGTTTTTCCTTTATCCTGTGAATTTTCACTCTTGTATTCGCTTCTGAAAGCCCTACGATTTTGGCAATTTCAGCCTGCTTAACCTCTTCAAGTTCGAGCGAAATAATAATACGTTCCGTTTCCGGTAATTCAGCAATACACTTGTACAAAAACTGGATTTGTGGCTCTAACGATTGTTGTTTTTCTTCTTGCAAATTAACCGGAAGATCTGATTTAAGAAAACGTTTGTCTTTTTCAATTTGCCGCAAACAGTTATTAGAGGCTATCCTAAAAATCCAAGTACCAATACCCGACTCACTTCTAAAAGTATCCAATTTTTGCCACACAATAACAAAAGTCTCCTGAGCCAGATCCTGTGCGATATCATAGTCGTTTACAAAACCCATGCAAAGCCTGAAAATTCTATCCCAATATTTTTTATAGATAACTTCAAATTCCATTATTATGATTTTACGAAATTACTCACCTGATTTAAATACCATGCTGTATCATCATACATGATAAAATGTAGTCCTTTAGCAGCATATTGAAAATTGGCACTCTTTAAATTCTGATACTGCCCTTCAATAGCAGGTTTTAAATTTACAAAATATGACTCCAGTAAAATTAATGATGGACATTTTACATTCGAAATTTTTTCTCTCAAATCGGTATTAGAAAAATCACAATACATTTCAGCAAATGTTTTTCGGTCTGATTTCACGCTCCAGTCTACAATTATATCTATTTTTGAAGCATCCTGAACAAGACGTGGCATTGTTTTTTTCTGCATGTCCTGAAACTGAGTATCTGTCATTGTCGTCATTTGATTCACCATTGACGAACAGTCGTTATTTTCTTTTGCTTTGAAAGCAGGATCCATCAAAGCTGCCATACACGGAAGCGCATCCACTACCACAATTTTACCAACCAATTCCGGATAATCTGCTGCTAAAGCCAATGCAAATCCTCCACCCATACTATGACCAATTATAATTGGTTTTTCAATTTTATTTGTTTTAATAAAGCTGGCAATTTCGGTTTCCCAGTTTTTAAAAGAGGCATTAGGTTGTGGTTTTACACCGGCAAAACCTGCCATTGTAAGTGTATAACAGGTGAAGTCTTTTTCAAAATTAACTCTGGTATCCTTCCACACATCTCCTGAAGAAGCAAATCCGGGAATGAAGAGGATAGCTTGTTTTCCTTTTCCGGTTTTAAGAACTTCAAACGGATAGGCTTTTGTTTGTGCAAATACATTTAAACATACAGCTGAAAATAATAAGGCGATAACTAAGATGATATACTTTTTCATTTTTAATAGATTTAAGTTGTTAAATGGTTTATTAGTTAAATTCGCCTTTTGGATACGAGAAGTTTCAAAATGTTACAAATCGTTTTAAAAAAAATAAAATTTAATCTACAAATTCCAAATTTTAACCTTTATCTATAGGCCTAAACCCCAATATTTACAAGGGCTCAGATACTCCACAAACAATTATTGTTTTTGGATAAAAAAAATATCTTCTCACACGTCAATATCAATTCCGGTCCATACAAAAAAACTATAAAACGGGACTGCCTCAAATATTTACGTTCCGCTCCGCCGGAGCTTCTTGATACCGGAAAATTACATTTGCTATAAATATTTTGCTCCGCTGGAGCTGTTTCAAAAAAAAACATTCACACTTGACTTTTTCATCCTTTCGACGAAGGAGACTTGAGCGATAGCGATTGACGAAGTAAATAACGCAAGAAACTCCGCAAACTTGTCATTTCGAGGAACGAGAAATCACACAAGAAACTCCGCAAACTAAGTCGATAATCTTTGTCGATTAACTGGTGTGATTTCTCTCTTCGGTCGAAATGACAAACTAAATGCAAAAAAACTTGCAAATTTGTGCAATTCGTGGCTGAAAAATAAGTGCAAAAAAAATTCCAAACCCCAACAAAAGTTGGAATTTGGAATTTTAAAATATTGAAACTTAAAATTATTACCCTACAAGGTTAATAATTTTACCAGGAACAATAATCACTTTATTTGGTGTTTTCCCATCTAACTGACGTAAAGTTCTTTCGTCCTTCATGACAATTTCTTCAATCTGCTCTTTGGTTAAATCTAAAGGCAATTCGATAGTGAAACGCATTTTCCCGTTGAAAGAAACCGGGTATTCTTTGCTCGTTTCTACCAGATGCTTTGCTTCAAAAACCGGGAAAGAAACTTCTGAAATCGAAGTTGTATTTCCTAACTGTAACCATAATTCCTCAGCAATATGCGGTGCATAAGGCGAAACTAAAATGGCTAACGGTTCTAAAATGGCTCTTGAATGGCAATTTTGAGCAGACAATTCGTTTACACAAATCATAAACTGAGAAACAGAAGTATTGAAAGAAAAACTCTCGATGTCTTCAGCTACTTTTTTAATGGTTTTGTGCAACGATTTTAAGTTGTCTTTTGTTGGTTCGTCATTGTTAACGATTAAGCCATTGTTTTCATCAAAATACAATCTCCATAACTTTTTCAAGAAACCAAAAACTCCAGAGATTCCGGCAGTATTCCAAGGTTTAGCTTGTTCTAATGGCCCTAAAAACATTTCGTACAGACGCAGGGTATCGGCTCCGTATTCGTTACAAATATCATCCGGAGTTACTACATTATAATACGATTTCGACATTTTCTCCACTTCACGTCCAACGATATATTTTCCGTTTTCATCAAGAATAAATGCTGCAGTATTAAAATCTTCTCTCCAGGCTTTGAATTTTTCGATATCTAATTCATCTGAAGAATTTACAAAATTTACATCTACACGTAATGGCTGTACATTTTGATCTCCAATTTTATTTTTAGACACAAAAGTATTCGTTCCTTCCAATCTGTAAACATAGGCAGTCGTTCCCAAAATCATTCCCTGATTGATCAGCTTTTTGAATGGCTCTTCGGTTGGAGCAAAACCTTTGTCTTTTAAGAATTTGTTCCAGAAACGGGAGTACAATAAATGTCCGGTGGCATGTTCGCTTCCTCCAATATACAAATCAACACTTTCCCAATAGGCTAGCGCTTCTTTGCCTGCAAACTCGTTTTCGTTGTGCGCATCCATATAACGCATCCAGTACCATGAACTTCCTGCCCAACCCGGCATGGTATTCAATTCTAAAGGAAAAATCATTGCATGATCTACTAAGTCAGTATTAACAACTTTATTGTTTTTTGTATCCCAAGCCCAAACCGCTGCATTTCCTAATGGAGGCAAACCGTCTTCGGTTGGTAAATACTTTTCTACCTCAGGCAAAATGATTGGCAAATGCTGCGCCTCGATCATCTTTGGCAAACCATTTACATAATAAACCGGGAAAGGCTCTCCCCAATAACGCTGACGGGAGAAAACTGCATCACGCAAACGATAATTGGTTTTTCCGACACCTTGCCCTATTTTTTCCAACTCGGCGATAGCGACCTGAGTGGCTTTTTTATAATTTAATCCGTTTAAGAAATCAGAATTAGCGATCTCCACATTGTCTTTTGAACCGTATGCCGCTTCTGAAATATCAACGTTTGCAAAAATATTTTTGATCTCCTGCATTCCGTTTTGACCTTTAAAGAAATTTGCAAAAGCATAATCTCTTTCGTCTCCGCAAGGAACCGCCATTACAGCACCTGTTCCGTAACCTGCCAAAACATAATCGCCAATCCAAACCGGAATTGGTTCTTTTGTAAACGGATGTTCTGTATAAGCACCGGTAAATACGCCCGATATTGTTTTTACATCGGCCATACGCTCGCGCTCTGAACGTTTTGCTGTTTTTTCAATATATGCCTCAACCGCTTCTTTTTGCTCGAGACTTGTAATTTTAGCCACCAAATCATGCTCAGGTGCCAAAGTCATAAAAGTAACTCCAAAGATGGTATCAGGGCGGGTTGTGAAAACGTCAATTACTTCATCGTGATTTTTCAGTTTAAAAGTAACCATTGCGCCTACCGATTTTCCAATCCAGTTTCTTTGTGATTCTTTTATAGATTCGCTCCAGTCGATCTCGTTTAAACCTTGTAGCAAACGCTCCGCATAAGCCGAAATGCGCATGCTCCACTGAGTCATTTTTTTACGAATCACCGGATAACCTCCACGTTCTGATACTCCGTTTACGATTTCGTCATTGGCCAAAACAGTTCCCAAACCAGGACACCAGTTTACTTCGGTTTCTGCCAAATAAGTCAATCTGTACTGCAAAAGAATTTTCTCTTGTTTGTCCGCCGAAAAAGCCTTCCATTCCTCAGCCGAAAAAGCTTCGATGTTATCATCAGAAACCGCATTTACAGTTGCATTTCCTTCTTTTTCAAAAAGAGCAATTAAAGTGGTTATATCTTCTGCTTTATCAGCATTCTTGTTGTACCATGAATTAAACAACTGGATAAAAATCCATTGTGTATGCTTGTAATAATCCGGATTTGAAGTTCGCACTTCACGGCTCCAATCAAATGAAAAGCCAATTTTATCCAACTGCTTTCTATATCCTGCAATTTGCTTTCCTTCTTTGTCTACTCCCCCGTCAATATTAACACGTGTTGTATCTTCAGGACGCTGTCCTGTTTGAATCGCATACTGTTCTGCAGGTAATCCAAAACTATCATAACCCATTGGGTGCAAAACATTGAATCCCTGATGTCTTTTGAAACGGGAATATACATCTGAAGCTATGTAACCCAGCGGATGCCCTACGTGTAATCCCGCTCCTGAAGGATAAGGAAACATGTCTAACACATAATGTTTAGGTTTTTCAGAATTGTTTTTCGCCGCAAAAGTTTGGTTTTCTGCCCAATACTTCTGCCATTTCGTTTCGATTTCGTTTGGATTGTATTTCATTTCTTTGAGTTGCTGAGTTACCAGGTAACCTAGTTGCTAAGTTTTGTTGTACTGAATTATTAAGTCCGCAAATTTACATTTATTGTACGAAAGTTAAAACTTTGAACGTTATTAACTTCATTTAAAGAAATTCTTTATTATTTTTACCCCATAATTTAAGCAAACTATGAGTTCTAACTTTGATAAATTTCAAAAGCGCAGGTTAATTTCCTCTTATTTTTCGGTTGTATTAAGTGTATTTCTGGTTTTATTCCTTTTAGGAGTATTGGGATTATTCATTATCAACTCTAGAAAACTGGCTAATGATTTTAAAGAAAAAATCGCGATGACGGTTTTCTTTAAAAACGAAGCCAATGATAGTGTGATAAAAGCTTTCAATACCGATTTAAAAAGAGCTCCTTTTGCAAAATCATTCGTTTATGTAACAAAAGAGAAAGCGGCAAAGGAACACACTGACATTATTGGAGAAGATTTCCTGACTTTTCTGGGAGAAAACCCATTGTTGAACTCTTATGACATTCACTTAAAAGCGGATTATGTTGAAAGAGACAGCATCCTTAAAATAGAAAGCAAACTGCGTCAAAATACCATGATTGAAGACATTGTTTACGACAAACAATTGGTGAATCTGGTAAATGACAACATCAAAAAAGTAAGTATGTGGATTTTGATTATTAGCGGTTTCCTTGCGGTAATTGCAGTTTTATTAATCAACAGCTCCTTGCGTTTATCCATTCACTCTAATCGTTTTATCATTAAAACCATGCAAATGGTTGGGGCAACCAAATCGTTTATTCGTAAGCCTTTTGTAATGCGCAGTGTAAAACTGGGAATGTTGGGTGCCGGTTTAGCCATTATCGCTTTAGTTGGACTTTTACTTTATGTAGAAACCAATTTCCCGGGCTTAGGCATTATAGAAGACAAAGCCTTAATTGGATTGGTATTAGTAGCCGTATTCGGATTAGGAGTTTTGATTACATGGGTAAGTACTCACTTTGCAACACAACGTTTCCTGAATTTAAGAACCGACGATCTATATTAATTTTAGATCGCAGATTATAGATTTTAGATTGCAAATTTTTAAAAAGCCTTGGCTACGCTCAGCGGCACAAAAAAAATAAAATGAAAAACAACAATAAAGAAGAACAGGCACCAAAACAAGAATTCCTTTTTGACGGAATCAACTACAAAATTCTATTAATCGGAATTGGAGTTATCGCTTTAGGTTTTATCTTAATGTCTGGCGGAGGAAGTAATGATCCGAATGTTTTTAATGAAGATGTTTTCAATTTCCGACGCATTCGTCTGGCACCAACAACCGTTTTAATCGGCTTTGGAATTACTATTTACTCTATTTTCAAAAAATCTAAATAGACTTTATTTAGCCCCCTTAGACTTCTTAGACCTTTAGATTATTTTGATAATCTTTTATAAAATCTAAGAAGTCTAAGGATTCTAAAATTCTAACAATCTCATAAATGAATACATTACAAGCTATCGTTCTTGCTATTATTGAAGGAATCACCGAGTTCTTACCCGTTTCTTCAACAGGTCACATGATTATTGCCTCTTCCTTTTTTGGAATTGCTCACGAAGATTTCACCAAACTTTTTACGATTGTCATCCAGCTTGGTGCAATACTTTCTGTAATTGTTTTGTATTTCAAACGTTTCTTTCAAACACTTGACTTTTATTTTAAACTTTTGGTTGCCTTTATTCCGGCTGTCGTATTAGGTTTATTGCTAAGTGATTTTATCGATGGCTTATTAGAAAACCCTGTCACAGTTGCCATTTCTCTTTTAATAGGAGGATTAATTTTACTAAAGGTTGACGAATGGTTTAACAATCCAAATGCTACCGAAAGTTCTTCGGAAATTACCTATTTACAAGCTTTTAAAATTGGTTTATTCCAATGTATTGCCATGATTCCGGGAGTTTCAAGAAGCGGAGCCAGTATTGTGGGTGGAATGTCTCAAAAATTATCCCGCACTACAGCAGCGGAATTCTCTTTCTTTTTAGCCGTTCCGACAATGTTGGGTGCCACGGTAAAGAAATGTTACGATTATTACAAAGCCGGATTCGAACTGTCTCACGATCAGATTAACCTATTAGTGATTGGAAATGTCGTTGCTTTTATTGTAGCGCTTCTTGCCATCAAATCCTTTATTGGATTTTTGACTAAAAACGGTTTCAAAGTTTTTGGTTACTACCGAATCATCGCCGGAATTATTCTCCTGCTGATTCACTTTTTCATTCATCCACTTACGATTATATAATGACTCCTGAAGAATATTTAGACGGACAGGTTTTATTGATTGACAAACCTTTAAAAT
This sequence comes from Flavobacterium collinsii, assembly GCF_902804485.1. Taxonomy (GTDB): domain Bacteria; phylum Bacteroidota; class Bacteroidia; order Flavobacteriales; family Flavobacteriaceae; genus Flavobacterium; species Flavobacterium collinsii. Next base: position 99,913 of record NZ_CADCST010000078.1, read on the forward strand.
GGAGTTCGTTTCAAGCTGTCAATAAATTAAAATACCTGTTAATTAACAAAGTTGGACTCCCTAAAAAGTTCAAAATTGGCCATGCCGGAACTTTAGATCCGTTGGCAACAGGGTTATTGCTTATTTGTACCGGAAAGTTTACCAAAAGAATTTCGGAGCTGCAGGGTCAGGCGAAAGAATATACGGGTACTTTTTATATTGGAGCCACCACTCCATCTTATGATTTAGAAACCGAAATCGATCAGACTTTTCCAACTTCTCATATTGATGAAGCTTTGATTCACGAAACAGTAAAACAGTTTTTAGGCGAAATCGATCAGAAACCACCTATTTTCTCTGCCATCAAAAAAGACGGCGTTCGCTTGTATGAGCATGCGCGTGCCGGAGAAACGGTAGAAATTGCCAGCAGAAAAACGACTATTCACGAATTCGAAATCACCCGAATTGCTTTACCTGAAATCGATTTTAGAGTCGTTTGCAGCAAAGGAACCTACATTCGTTCTTTGGCTTTTGATTTTGGAAAAGCAATGAATTCAGGATCTCATTTAACCGTTTTACGCCGAACTAAAATCGGTGATTACGACGTAAAAAACGCAATCGACATTACTCTTTTTGAAGAAAGCCTTCAGACGGAATAAAGCCTAACCTTTTTTAGAAACATTTAGCAAACCTGTATCTTTTCATTTTTTTTGTATTTTAGGCGGAGATTAAAATACCCAAAAAATGAAAAACCACCTTTTGCTCTTACTGTTTGTCTTTGCGATATCCTCCTATAGTCAAACCGGCAATCAAAAAATTATTTCCGTCGATATTGATAATTTCTGGGATGCCTACAGCAAAATCACCATTGAAAAAGACAGCGTAAAACAATACTCACTTTTACAAGAACTATACATCGACAAAGCCAGTCCAGGCTTAAAGAGCTTAATTGAAGTTCGCAATTACACCTCTAAAGATTTTATAAATGCGATAAACAAGTATCCCAAATTCTGGAATTCTTTAAAATCAAATACTTTAAACGCCAACGAGCTTTATCCGGAAATTGATGCCGACATCAATAAACTAAAACAAGCTTATCCCGATTTAAAGCCGTCGACTCTTTATTTTTCGATTGGAGCTTTCAGAACAAATGGAACGATTCAAGATGATCGAATTTTAATCGGGAGTGAAATGAGCCTTGCAGACGAAACCACTATTGTTGACGAACTGCCCGTGTGGAGACAGTCTTTTTACAAAGAATACAATCCTAGAAAAAACATCGCACTACTCTGCACACATGAGTACGTACATACACAGCAAAAAGAACTGGTAGAAAATTTACTTTCGATGTGTCTGTATGAAGGTGTGGCCGAATTTATTTCCTGTAAAGTAACCGGAAAAAAGCCCAATACTCCTGCAATTGAATTCGGAAAAAGCAATCAACAAAAAGTAATCGATCAGTTTATTACGGACTTATACCTTAGAAGCAACAATTACAATTGGATCTGGGGTGAAAACAAAAACAGCTTAAAAGCTAGAGATTTGGGCTATTATATTGGTTATGAAATTTGCGAACGTTATTACAATTCAGCCAAAGACAAAACAAAGGCAATCAAAACACTTATTGAACTGGATTATCACAATGAAAAAGAGGTTGCACGCATTGTAGATGGTACAAAACTATTCAACCAAAGCCTGAAACAATTGCATCAGAATTACGAAAAACAAAGACCAACTGTTGTCTCTTTGTCAGCATTTAAAAATGGCAATCAAAAGGTAAAACCAGGACCAATCGAAATTACCATTACGTTTTCGGAACCACTAAACGGGCGCAGTACAGGCGTAGACTTTGGCCCTCTCGGCGAAAGCTTTTTTCCAAAAATAAACACAGAACGAATCTGGTCTTCGGATATGAAATCGTGGACTATCAAAGCTGATTTAGAACCCGATCATCATTATCAAATTCTAATTTCAGACAGTTTCAGAAAACAAAACGGAACAAGATTGAAGCCCTTTTTAATCGATTTTAAAACCACTAAGTAATACAGGGTTTAAACATTCATCATCATTATTCATGATGCTCGCACCATGCTGTTGTCAAAGCTCTTTCAGAGCAACGGGATTCAAACCTTTTATATCTTAACGATAATTGGTTGTATGTTAGATCTTTTACAACAAGTGATTTTTAAAATGATAAAAGTTTTTAGGTACAACAAAAGGATCTCGTCGACATCCTTATCGTTCTTTATAATAAAAAAGAAAGAGTATGTATTTTATCTCTTTGCTACTTCTCAATTTGACACCTCAATTCGATAGGGTTAAAAACAAAAAAAGCACATTACATCATGAATACCCATAGTAATGTGCCAACTTCTTGCAAAGTAGTTCTATTTCATAAGCTCTCGTTTTTTGAAGTTAGTAATGAGATACATTCTTCCCTCCAAACAACAAGCCCGAAACAAAATCGTAAAATCTTTCGAATAACTTTTTCATGATAGTGTATTTTTTAATTGTTAAACATTAAATAAACACCAATAAAAAGAGTAAATAAGAAAATGAATAATAGAAGTGGGATTACTCTCGCAAGATACAAAAATTAAAATCCACACAAAATATTTTAATATATTTTTTATTACTAAAATTCTTATTTGCAACAGATTACCCGAAAAATAAGGGGTTTTAGCGATTTATTTCTTAACAACCACAATCGCATATTTTACTATTCCCACAATTGCATGAATCTACAAAAGATCAAAAAACGCTTTATTTTTAAGTCCTTCAAGTATTTTCGCCGATGGCAAATTATCCCTGTCTATAAAGCTTTTCATCTCGGGAATATTATCACAGAAAATGATATCTAAAGAAAATCGATCATTTCCATAAATTCCGCGATGAATCATATTGGCAGAAAAAATCAATAGATCTCCCCGATTCAATTTTATAATTTTTCCCCGTTCTAAAGCATCGCTTTGCTGACAGCCGTTCAAAGCATTCCGAACATCAAACTCTTTTGGCAAATCCCATTCCCTATGCGTTTTTGAGATCAGTTCGATCCCGTGTTCGCTTTTCATCGGAATCCTGAAATGCACCACATTCTGAGTTTTAATTGCTTTCTCTTGATCTTCGGTTGCCATTCCGGTATATTGAATATCGCGATGCCAATAATTTTTCTGATCTGCATTTTTTGGATCAAAGAAAAGTTGTGTGTTCAAAAAGACAGGAGTCTTCGGAAAAATTTCACTCAGCAATTCTGCAAATTTGTCCTGAGAAATAAATTCAAAAAGAGCTATTTTTTCTTCTCCATTGAAATATTCTCCAGAAGTAAGACTGTGACTGTTTAAAATTCCATTTTCATAATGCGCTGCATTGTCAAGTAACCAAAGTTCATGAAATTTAATCAGTTTCTCTTCAATATCGACAAGTTCCTCTTCAGAGAAAAAATGCTCCAGATAGACATATCCGGTTGGCTCATACCTTTTCATTACTCCCGAATTTCGAGTAAACGCATTATTTCCATAAGCTCGTTCTGAGTACTTAGTCCTTTATCAGCCAAATACCACAATTGCAAATCAGTTTTGATTTTTTCATCAATTACACCAAATTCTTTTTTATAGTTGGTCATTAATTCACTAGCTCCTTTTGGTCTTGGTCCCCAGTCAGCACGTGCAATTCCGGTTTCTTTACAAATCACAATTACTTTTGGAATTGCTCTTCCGCCGTTCGTGAGATACTGATTCATTAGTGCTTCATTTTCATCGCGAAAAACAATTCGGAGGTCGATCTTTTTATGAGAGGCCAAAGCCATTTTATTAATAATAGGAAGTATTTGTGCCGCATCACCGCACCAGCCTTCAGAAATCACCAGCCAGATATAGTTATGTTTTAAATTTTCTAATTCGGAAGCTACCTCATCGGAAACTTTCATGGTTTTCTCCAGTCGGTTCATTCTGGCTTCATTCAGCTTGCTGTAATTGGTTAAGCTTTCAGATTGCTCATTACCGGTTGATTTCCCTTCTAATAGCAGATCGGTAACTATTTTTCGATATTCGGCATACGAATGACTGTTGAATAATGCTTTGGCTATAGTACTTTTCATATTTAAAGTTTTTTTGAATTGTCTAAAATTACAACTTTTAAGAAAATTTAAAAAATGACTTTTGTCACATTCGTAGAAATCCCGAAGATCTACTTCAATTTAAAACGAAAAGAACTATTATTTTTTTTAAAACATTATTTCTAAAAATCAGAATATGTCTATATTTGCACAAATTAACGCAACACAGAAATGAAATATAAAAGAATTCTTCTAAAACTTAGCGGCGAAGCCTTAATGGGTGATTTACAATATGGTATTGACCCTAAAAGATTAGCCGAATACGCTGAAGAAATTAAGCAAATTCACAACAAAGGAGTAGAAATTGCTATTGTTATTGGCGGAGGAAATATTTTTAGAGGCGTTGCAGGTGCAAGTGCCGGTATGGATAGAGTACAAGGTGACTACATGGGGATGCTTGCTACCGTAATTAACGGGATGGCGTTGCAAGGTGCACTTGAAGACAAAGGAATGAAAACGCGTTTGCAGACTGCTTTAAAAATGGAGTCTATTGCAGAACCTTATATCAAAAGAAGAGCGGACCGCCATCTTGAAAAAGGAAGAATCGTAATTTTTGGTGCCGGAACAGGAAATCCATATTTTACAACCGATACAGCAGCCGTTTTAAGAGGAATTGAAATCAATGCAGATGTAATCTTAAAAGGAACACGTGTCGATGGTGTTTATGATTCTGATCCGGAAAAAAATGCATCAGCTGTAAAATTTGATTTTATCTCGTTTGATGATGTCCTTAAAAAAGGATTAAATGTAATGGATACTACCGCTTTTACTTTAAGCCAGGAGAACAAATTACCAATCGTTGTTTTTGATATGAACAAAATTGGTAATCTTTTGAAAATCTGTGAAGGTGAAAACGTTGGAACAGTAGTTAATATATAAGTCATCAGTTACAGTTTACAGTTACCAATAGAGACTGAGACTGAAAACTAAGACTGAAAACTAAAATTAAAAAAAATGACTGAAGAAATAGAATTTATATTAGATAGTACTGAAGAATCTATGAATGGTTCGATCGCACATTTAGAGAAAGAATTTCTTAACATTCGTGCGGGAAAAGCTTCACCGGCAATGCTGGGAAGTGTTTTTGTAGATTATTACGGATCTGCAACACCACTTTCTCAAGTATCAAAAATCAGTGTTCCTGATGCCAGAACCATCACTTTGCAGCCTTTTGAAAAAAACATGCTACAGGTTATTGAAAAAGCGATCATGGTAGCCAACATTGGTTTTAATCCAATGAATAACGGAGACGTTATCATCATCAGCGTTCCGCCTTTAACTGAGGAGCGTCGTAGAGACTTAGCCAAACAAGCAAAAGCTGAAGCTGAAGATGCTAAAATTGGTGTTCGTAATGTACGTAAGGATGCTAATACCGATATCAAAAAATTAGAAAAAGAGGGAACTTCTGAAGACATTTGCAAATCAGCCGAAGAGCAAGTTCAGAATTTAACTAATACTTACATCAAAAAAATCGATGAGTTATTGGCAGCAAAAGAAGCCGAAATCATGAAGGTGTAATCCTATTCAACACAAAATAAAAATCCGTTTAGTTAAATTATACTGAACGGATTTTTTTATTCTTATTTTTGCATACCATTTTTACACTTTGTCTGTTTTTGAAACTATAACACTCTCTATGAAGCTATTTTGTTTGTTGACTTTGTTTTTCACGCTTACCATTCAGGCGCAATTTCAAATAAACGGAATTGTAACGGACTCCAATAACAAACCTCTTCCTTTTGCTACAATTACAACTTCCGACAACAACAATACAATTACAGATGTTGACGGAAAGTTTATTCTGAAAATGCCTCTAAAGCCAACCGATTTTATCGTTTCGTATATTGGTTTTCAAACAAAGATCATCGCAGTTACTGATCATAAAACTTTTTATCCGATCTCTCTTTCTCAAAAGACCGACGATTTAAAAGAGGTTGTGATTTCAAACGAAAATCCGGCCTTAACGATAATTAAAAAGGTAATTGCGAATAAAAACAAAAACAACCCGCAAAAAAAACTCAACAGTTTCGAATATAAGAGCTACAATAAACTTATTGTAACCGCCAATCCTGACTCGATTGACGGCAGAATCGACTCGACTGCTACTTATAAAAATTTAGACAAAAAACGCATCAATATTGATTCTTCTGATTACAAATTCAAAGAAATAATCAGTAAGCAGCATTTATTTCAAACCGAAAAAGTTTCACAATATCAGTTTGGCAATCATAAATTGAAGGAAACCATACTAGGAACCAAGATGGCCGGTTTTAAACAACCCATTTATGAGATTATTGCTTTTAATCTACAGTCGATTTCGATTTATGATTCGAAGTACGAGCTGTTTGAAACGAAATACGAAAATCCAATTTCAGACAACGCTCCTCAAAATTACAATTACAAGATCCTGGATACCGTGAATGTAAAGGGCCGCGAAACGTATATGATTTACTTTAAAAACAAACACAGAAGGAAATCATCGGGACTAGAGGGTGTTTTATACATCGATCAGGAAAATTTCGCTGTTGCCAAAGCCGTAATGCGTATCAAAGGTGTTTTGGACATTAGCGGAATTCATGAATTTGAATATGTACCTAACGAAAAAATATGGTTCCAAAGCAATACTACTTTTAAAATTGTAAAAGGAAAGAACGATGATGACATTAAGATCTTAGGAGGAACCATTCAGTTTGACGGAGACGTTGAAGATAATTTCGAACCCAGAAAAAAATCAGCTTCTGACTTTACCTATCTGCTTTCTGAGAGCAACAATTTTGACATTCGTTACAATACGACCGCACCTATAAAAAACCCGGCTCTTTACATCGAAATTAAAGACGACGCCAACAAGAAACCGGAAACTTTCTGGGAAGAATACCGAAAAGAAAGCCTGGATCTAAAAAGCCAAAAAACGTATCAGCTAATAGACAGTCTTTCGATAAAGAAAAGAATTGAAAATCGTTTAGGATTAGGACGTAAAATCATCAACGGGTATTTCCCGATTGGCCCGATCGATCTGGATTTAAAGAAAATCATCAGTTACAACAATTACGAAGGTTTCAGATTAGGACTTGGTGGTATTACTAACGATCACTTCTCTAAAAACTTCAGAATCGAAGGATATGGTGCTTACGGGACAAAAGATGGTGCATTCAAATACAGTCTGGGAACAGGAGTTTTATTGGACAAAAACACCAATACATGGGTAAACGGATACTATACAGATGACGTTCGGGAAATTGCGAGTACCGTTTTTGCAGTTGACAAACGTGTTTTTAAAATTTACGATCCGCGTCCTATCAACATTAGTACTTTTTATAAGTATGTGGGTTGGAAAGCTAACATTCAGACCAAAATCATTCCGAAAACGGAAGCAATTCTGGAATTTTCAAGAACCTATGTAGAACCTAAATTCGATTATCTTTTTAATTACAATGGAAAGTTATATTCGGATTATGTCATGACTACCGCAATGGTTTCGATTGTTTGGGCACCTTTTAGTCCTTTTATGCAAACCCCGACCGGAAGAACTGAGACAGATAAAAAATTCCCAAGGTTTACTTTTCAATATACGCAGTCGCTACCCAATGTTATGGAGAACGATTTTACTTTTGGGAAAATAGATTTCAAAGCAGAATATGAAAAGAAATATTTAAACGGTCAGAAAACGAGCTTGCTCCTTCAAGGAGGTTATGCTACGGGCGATGTACCCATTACACACCTGTACAATACAATGCCCAACAACTTAAACAAGGAAACACTATTGCAACGTATTACTTTTGCCGGACGAAACAGTTTTGAAACCATGTTTTTTAACGAATTTTTTTCCAGTCAATATGTCTTTTTCCAAATCAAACACGGTTTCGACCGAATCAGAATACTCAAAAAAGTTCGTCCGTCTTTAGTACTGGTTACAAGAATGGCCTGGGGAAATATGGAAAATCCACAACAACACGTAGGTCCAACCTATAAAACCCTGGACAAAGGTTTTTTTGAATCCGGAATCGAACTCAACAAGATTTATAAAGGTATTGGTTTAGGTGGCTTCTATCGTTATGGTCCGAACCAGCTAATGAGATTTGAGGATAACATTGCGGTTAAGATTTCTTATGTGCTGGATTTGGGGTTATAAATATTAAATTCCAATCTCTTAAATTCCAAATTCCAATTGGAGGCTCAGTTTCGTTTCAACAGAAAGAGAAAATACAAAAAAACAAATCAGGAAACAAAAAATCCGTGTAAATCCGCGTTTTCGCAAAGCGAATCCGCCTCATCCGCGACCCCAAAAAAAAACCAAAAAACCAAAAAATCTAAATTCCAAATTCCAATGTGACATATCGTTTCATTTCGGCGAAAGGAATATTCACAAGAAACAAAAGATCCGCACAAATCCGCGTTTTCGGAAAGCGAATCCGCTTCATCCGCGACCCAAAAAAAAATCCCAAACCCAATTATAAAATTGGAATTTGGAATTTTAAAGATTGTAATTTTTAAAAAATTGTAATTTAATCCCTTTTATGGCTTCAAAATCAATACAGAAGGTGTATTGTTCAACCAGGTACTTTGAGATTCTATTAATTTTTTCCAGCTGTCTAAACTAATGATCATTAAGTTCTGATTCTCCAAGAATTCTTTTTTAATCGTTCGGTCATGCATAATCATGATGTGATTGGGTGCAATTTGCTCGATCGAACGAATCGTTTCCTGAATATCTCGGGTATTTTTTACTTCACCGCTGGCATCCAGAACGGTAATCTGAGATCCGTTATTGTTGATTAGTTTTTTGGCATAATCAATTAAAAAAGCATCTTCTTTACTAAAAACCGGCATAAAAACCTGATTGACTTCTTCCAGCTTTTTATCGATGAAAATCCCAACTGGCATTTTACTTTTTGCGATAATATGGCGCGTCCTTTCGTCAAAAGGAGAATTTTCAAACAGTCCCTCCTTACCTGTAAACTTATCGATTAAACGATCCGGATTTACGATTCTGGTTGTAAACCCAAGAATTTTACCCAACAAGGTTCCTTCAAAAATAGACTGCCCTAATCCAACTAACAATAAATCATATTCGCCCTGATTTGCCGTATCAATAATATCAGTATCGATATCATTTGTCACTTTAAAAACACTCACCATATTCTGATTCAAACGTTCTGATTCTTCAATCACCGGCAACAGCATTTTACGTTCATGGTCTTTTATGTCAAACGAATGTATTTCGGTACTCAATGATAAATGCATCGCCGTCACAATAGAATTATCTGCCTGCTTTTTAACCAAACTATTGGCCAGTTTAAGTAATTTTTTTCCTTTCTCAGGAGTAGCGAAAGAAAGCAGGATTTTAAATTTGCTTTTATTTCCAATTTCCTGTGGGATAGCAGTTATCTTGTCTTTAAAAACAAAACCGATTAAATCCAACGCAGGACCAGTCATGAATGTGGTTACCAAAGCCATGATCACCATCATAGTAAAAATTTCTGTTGATAAAACTCCCAGATCATAACCGATATTTAAAACTACCAGTTCCATCAAACCACGGGTATTCATTAAAGCTCCGATTGCCAAACTGTCTTTCCAGCTTTGTCCCACGAATTTTGCAGCAAAAGCACTTCCAAAGAATTTCCCTGCTACGGCTACTCCAATAATCACGGCAGTCACCTTCCATAAATACGGATCGTTCAATAAACCAATTTGTGTACGTAAACCGGTAAATACAAAGAACAATGGCAGTAAAACGATAATCGCAACGTCTTCTACTTTTTCGATAAAAATATTTCTGAATTTATTGTTTTCAGGCATAATTGCTCCGGCCAGAAAAGCACCAAACAAAGCATGAATTCCAATAAGTTCAGCGGCATAAGCAGAAAATAAAAGTGTCAAAAAGAAGATCGCAACGACCGGTTTGTTCAAACTCTCACGTGTTGAGTTTAAATCACCTACACGTTTCAGGAACGGACGAACTACTTTCAGCATGATAACTACATACAATAAAGCTAAACCAATTACATACAAAGCACTCGTGAACGAACCTGCTTTTACAATAGCAATTACCAGAGCCAAAATACACCAGGCCGTAATATCATCGGCGGCGGCACAGGTAATGGCTATGGTTCCGAGTTTTGTTTTTTGCATTCCGCGTTCCTGCACAATACGGGCAAGAACCGGAAATGCCGTAATACTCATCGCAATTCCCATAAACAATCCGAAAGAGGCAAACTCAACCCCAACCGGTGCAAAAGTATGGTAGATAAAATAAGCTAATGATAGACCCAGGGCAAAAGGGATTACAATACTTGCGTGACTTATAACTACAGCATCATGTGCTTTATTTTTCAAAACTTTCAAATCCAATTCCATTCCAATCACAAACATGAAAAAAATCAAACCAATCTGACTTAAAAATTGTAGGTTTCCTAAAGATTCTTTTGGGAACAAAGCTGCTGAAAATTCAGGAAAATACATTCCGATCAAAGAAGGTCCTAAAACAATTCCGGCAATCATTTCTCCAATTACAGAAGGCTGTCCGATTTTTCTAAAAACCCATCCAAACAAACGCGCTACTAAAATAATAGTCACAATCTGTGCTAACAAAATAGCCAAAGGATGCTGAAGATTCTCAACCATCGAGTGAAGAAAATCATTCCAGTGATTGCTTTCTATTTTTTTATGAACGATTCCACGTCCAGCCTCAAGTGAAGCCCCTTTTGAGATTACCCAATATATCAGGGCCGTAAAACCTCCAATGACAGTAACGTAAAACAAGGAGTTTTTAATATTATTCATAACTCGTTTTTTTGATTTATTGCTGCAAATATCAACACTCCAACTGTAGTGCAAAAGTAAATTTACTGCTAATTTTCAATCCATGTAACAAGTCCGAAAAACTTTGTAATAAGTTATTTTATTCCACAATAACCAACTGGCATTCTGAGATAAATCGGCTGCTTAATTACAATAATCAGGGGATTTTGACACTGTCGGTCTTACGTTTACTAACTGAGGTATAAATGTTAGATTTTTACTCTTTTCAAAAAATCGGCACGATAGGTTTCGCTTAGAATCAAAGAGCTATTTTTACCATCTTTTTCTAAATGATGCAATACAATTTCGTTATGATTAAAAAACTTTATCGCTTTTACTGCAACAATTTCTTTCTTGTTGACACGGCAAAAATCAGTCTCGGGAAGTTCCTTTAAAAGCGTATCGAATTTCACATTCTTTAAGTTGAGTAAACTTCCGTCAACAAGCAGTACGGTTTTATCCCGACTGTCACTAATGGCCGTCTTGATGTACTGAATCTGATTAAAATAAAGTAATGTTTTGCCTTTATCGGTATTTAACTGAATGAATTTTTTAGCGGCATCCGGTTTATCGAAACGTTCAAAAGCTTTTGAGATCGCTTTTTGCAAACGTTCGAGTTTTACCGGTTTTGTAATATAATCTACAGCATCAATATTAAAAGCATCAGCGGCATATTCTTTATAAGCCGTGCAGAAAATAACCAACTTATTGTCGAGGGTTTCTGCCAGATGCAAACCATCGATACCCGGCATTTCGATATCTGAGATCAACAAATCAAAATCGAGATTCGGTATTTCGGCCAGGAGTTTTTCGGGATTGTTAAATGTTTTTACAATTTCTACTTCGGGAATCTGTTCGCAAAGCATTTTCAGATACGTTAAGCCCGGCAGCTCATCGTCCAGCAGCAAGCATTTCAGTTTTGTATTCAAGTAAGTCTATTTTTAGATGAGCAATATAAATGTCATTTTCGACAAACCTGTCGAGTTTAAAGTTGTTTTTGTAAATAATTCGCAAGCGGTGCTCTAAGGTGGCGTGACCGAAACCGCTTCGTTCTTTTTTCAATACTTTTTTATCCGATATTTTATTAGAAACGGTCATAGAAAAAGCATTGTCCCTGAACTCAAATACAACCGAGATAAAAGCATCGGCACTCTGTAAGTCGGCATGTTTAAAAGCATTTTCGATTAAATCAATCGAGATTAACGGTGCCAGTAAAGGCTGCTCGTACAATTTGTCTTCTTTATTGATATTGGTTTTGATTTTTAATTCAAAAAGCGGACTGATTTTGATTTTATTGATTTCGATTAAATTGAGTGCAAAATCAATTTCTTCTTTTGCCGTGACAAACTTCTTCTTACTCTCGTAAAGGATATAGTCCAGTACATTCGCTAATTTATCTAAAGCAAAATAGGTTTGATAAGCATGTGACTGAATCGAGTTTAAAATATTTTTAAACAAATGCGGATTCAGTTTAGACTCTAAAGTTTCCAATTGCAAATCGTTCACCTTCATTTCGAGTGCATAAAAACTTTTCTCGGCATCATCTTTTGCTTTTTTGAACTGCAGCAGTTGATACATCAAAAAACAAATGATAGCGATGAGCAATAAGAGAATTGCCAGAAATATAAAAGTGATTGTATTGTCCTGCATTGTTTTATGTAAAGTTTAAAAGTTTTCTTTCGCCACTAATTTACTCCGTCTGTTCGCTATCGCTCGAGTCACGAATAAACACGAATTATAAAATCTCCATGTTATTATTTTGCCACAGATTACAAAGATGATAAAGATTTTCTGCCTAATGCAAGCTGTTGGGCGTAATTCATTTTAACACATAGTAACATAGATTCTGTATCCATAAAAAGGCGTTTCACTTTATTTAAATATACATAGCTCCCTATGTAAAAAAAAAAATTATTAATGACTGGAAACGAACTTCAATCCAATAATCGAAGCAATTAAAGTCGAAAGGAAGAATATTCTCCAGAAAGTTGCCGGCTCTTTAAAAACTAATATTCCAACCAAAACAGTCCCAACTGCTCCAATTCCGGTCCAAACCGCATAGGCAGTTCCAATCGGCAATACCTGAGTGGCCTTATACAACAAAAACATACTGATGGAAAGACAAACAAAGAAACCAATCATCCAATAGGTCGAAACCATTCCTGTCGTTTCTTTGGCTTTGCCCAGACAAGAGGCAAAAGCAACTTCAAAAAGTCCTGCGATTATTAATAGAATCCAATTCATTTTCTACCTCTTTTTAAATTAGATACAAATATGAGAAAAGCTAACGTAGAATTCTATAAAATATCACATTTTTAAACAACAGCATCGTTTCAATTGTGTTAACAAACCGTAAAAACCAAGCCGAATATTTATGATTCCGAGCACTTTTCACTACATTTGCATCCATTTTACAAATTTTATGAAAAACGTCACACAAGTTGGATTTTGGGAGAAATTAGCCAGAATCATACTTAAAAACAGAATTTCTATACTCGTTGGGATCGCTGCCCTGACTATTTTCCTTGGTTACCAATGGAAAAACCTCTCTATGACTTATACTGAAGCAAATTTGCTTCCTAAAAACCATATTGCCAATAAAGATTATCAAAAATTCCTGGACAAATTTGGAGAAGAAGGAAACCTGGTTGTAATTGGTTTTCAGGATAAAAAATTCTTCACGCCAAAAAATTATGCTGCCTGGAATGAGTTAATGACAGGTCTTAAGAAATCGAAAGAAGTAGACTTAGTGGTTTCCTTAAACGATTTGAAGAAACTGGAAAAAGACACGGTTAACGAAAAATTTGTTCTGGCACCGTTTATCGATCAAAGCAAAGCAACTGATCCTGAATATTTGAAAAAGGTGCAATATGATTTATTTCATAATTTACCTTTTTATGAAGGATTGCTTTATAACAAAGAAAGCGGTAGTATCCGTTCGGCCATTTACATCAACAAAGCGCTTGTAAACACCGCTGAAAGAAAAACATTTATCCTGGAAAATCTGGTTCCGAAAATTGATAAATTTGAGAAAACCACAGGAATCGATCTGCGTGTATCGGGAATGCCCTACATCAGAACGATCAATGCCGACAATATGAAAGGCGAAATTGGACTTTTTATTGGTGCCGCATTATTGACCGTTTCTTTGATTTTCTTTTTCTTTTTCCGTTCGTACCGAGCCACCTTTATTTCAATCTGTATTTTAATTGTGGGGGTAATCTGGTCTTTTGGGACTTTAGGATTGTTTCATTATAAAATCACGATTCTAACCGCTATTATTCCACCATTGATTATTGTAATCGGAATTACAAACTGTATTTTCCTGATCAACAAATACCAGCAGGAAATTAAGCTTCACAACAATCAGGCAAAAGCATTACAGCGCATTATTTCTAAAATTGGAGTTTCGACTTTAATGACCAATTTAACCACTGCAATTGGTTTTGCAACGTTTATGATCACCGGAAATGATTTGCTTTTTGAATTTGGTTTAGTTACCTCGATCAACGTAATTTCTGTGTATTTATTAACGCTTTTAATTGTGCCGATAGTGTACAGTTTCATGTCGGTTCCAGGAGAAAAACATTTGTATCATTTAACCAAAACTTACATTTCGACCTTACTTGATTTTGTCGAAAATGTGGTAAAAAACAAACGCAAAGTAATTTATACAATTTATGGTTTACTATTAGTTTTTAGTGTTATTGGAGTTACTCAAATGAAAGTTTCGGGAAGTTTGATTGGTGAGATGCCAAAAAGCGCCTCTTTCTTTAAAGATATTCTCTTTTACGAAAAAGAATTCAATGGTGTAATGCCTCTCGAGATCATGATTGACACCAAAAAGAAAAAGGGCGTCATGAAAGCATCGACCATTCGTAAAATGGATGAATTACAAAACACAATCATAGAAATGCCCGAACTGGCAAAACCGGTTTCAATTGTAAATCTGGTTAAATATTCGAAACAGGCTTTTTATAACGGGAATCCTGAATATTACCAATTGCCGACTTCGCAGGAACAGACTTTTATTTTGTCGTATGCTAAAAATGCAACCAAAAACAGCAAAGAAAACCTGATGAAAGCCTATGTAGATTCGACCGGACAATATGCCCGAATTACGACTTTCATGAAAGATATTGGTACGGATGAAATGGCAAAAGTGGAGAAAAAACTTCACAGCAAAATTGATGAAATTTTCCCGAAAGACCGTTATGAAGTTACCATAACCGGAAAAGCACTGGTGTTTCAAAAAGGAACTTCTTACCTGGTTGATAATTTAATTGAGTCTTTAATTTTTGCGATACTTGTAATTGCTGCTCTAATGCTTTACTTGTTCCGATCGTTTAAAATGGTTTTTGCCTCGGTAATTACGAACATCTTACCGCTATGTATCACCTCAGGACTGATGGGGTATTTTGGAATTCCATTAAAACCTTCGACGATTTTAGTGTTTAGTATTGCATTCGGAATTTCGGTAGACAATGCGATTCAGTTTATGGCGAAGTACCATCATGATTTATTGCAGAACAACGGAAAGGTAAAAAAATCAGTTTTCAGTGCTTTAAGAGAAACCGGAATCAGTACTTTTTACACTTCGGTAGTTTTGATTCTTGGATTTGCTACTTTCACGCTTTCAAGCTTCAGCGGAACCATTGCACTAGGAGGTTTAATTTCCTGTACATTGGCCTTTGCAATGTTTGCTAACTTATTGGTTCTACCGGCCTTGGTCTTGACTTTCGAGAAAAAGAAGGCTAAGAAAGAGGAAATGGAGGGATTGGAAAAGTAAGGTTTCATAAAGTACACTAACAAAAGTCACTCAAAAGTATGAAAAAGATAATCCTGTTAATTCTTATATTGAATATCAACTCAACATTCTCTCAAAATTATGTTGCGAATCTAAACTTAATGTCTTCTCAAAATTATTTTGAGGGAAAAAATTTATACTGCAAATCTGAGAATTCTGAATCAATCAGACTTTTTAATCTCGGAATTGAAACTCTTTATCTAAATAGATCTTTAGATAAAAAATATCTTAAGATTACGTCAAAAGTTTTTTTTGATGCATATAAGAAAGACACAACATTTTGTGACGCTTTGTTTTTTACCGGATATACATTAAGACTATTAGGAGACAAGAATGCATTGCGCTTGTATATAGCAGCAGATAGCTCGTATAATAAATCGCTTGAGTTTAAAACAAATTTAGCCGCTGAATGTTTAAGATATGGCAATGAAAAAACCGTCAAAATTGCCAGAAAAAAATATACTGAAATAATAAAGCTATTTCCTGAAAACCCTGAGGGTTATTACGGATTCGCAATTACTTCACCAATTCTTGGAGATCACGAAAAAGGATTAGAAAATATAAATATTGCCATTGAAAAATACAAAAATGTAAATCAAAAATTAAAGGATGATGTGATTTTCTTACAGGCAATTTTACTTTCAATGAACAATAAGCATAATGAGGCCTTGGAAAACTTTGACAAAGTTTATTCTTCTTATAAAAAAGACTTTAATTTCAAGGTTTATTATTCTCTGTCACTTTTAAAAGTCTCCGAAGAAAAGAAAGATGAAAAAATGAAAAAGAAGGCATTAGGTATCTATGAAAAAATAAAAGAGAAAGATCAAATTCCGAAGGAAATAAAAGATCAATTAGTTTTTTCTTCTTAATTGAAGAAAAAATAATTCCACGAGAAGTCCGACAACGATTAGCGAATTTCTTTACAGACTTACTAGTGCGATTCCTCTTTCCTGGGAATGGCAAAAAAGAGAATAACTGACTTTATAAAAACGATTGCCCTAGCCCTGATAGCAGCGGTATCCTTTTTCTGACTTCTTTAGGAAGAAAAAGATATAGCGGATAGCAGGAAACAGCTTCTAATTTTAATTATTATCGTTTATATTTGCAGTTATTACACAACAAATAATTTAATTTCAATAGTATATATAAAATGAAACACACAAAAGTTAAAGACTTATTAAACAGTACGACGACGCTTCAGGAGGTTAATGCAAAAGGATGGGTGAGAACTTTTAGAAATAATCAGTTCATCGCGCTTAATGACGGTTCTACCATTAATAATATACAATGTGTTGTTGATTTTGAAAATACACCTGACGAAACTTTAAAAAGAATTACGACCGGTGCTGCGGTTTCTGTAATTGGAACTTTGATCGAAAGTAAAGGTGCTGGTCAGAAATATGAAATTCAGGTGAATAAATTGGAAATCTTAGGAGATTCTGATGCCGAAAAATTCCCGATACAACCAAAAAACAAACCTAGTTTAGATTTCTTGCGCGAAAATGCACATTTACGTGTTCGTACTAATATGTTTGGTGCAATTATGCGTGTGCGTTCGGTATTGTCGTTTGCGGTTCACAACTATTTTCAACAAAAAGGTTTTGTATATGTAAATACGCCAATCATTACCGGTTCTGATGCTGAAGGTGCAGGAGAAATGTTTAAAGTTACCGCTTTACCTTTTGACAATACGCCAAGAACTGAAGACGGAAAAGTAAACTATAAAGAAGATTTTTTCGAAAAAGAAACAAACTTAACGGTTTCAGGACAGTTAGAAGGAGAAACGTATGCGATGGCTTTGGGTCAGATTTATACTTTTGGACCAACTTTTAGAGCTGAAAACTCTAATACTTCTCGTCACCTTGCTGAGTTTTGGATGATCGAGCCGGAAGTTGCTTTCAATAACTTGGATGACAACATGGATTTGGCTGAAGATTTTATTCAGTATGTCATTAAATATGCTTTAGACCACTGCCAAGATGATTTGAAGTTTTTAGAAGGAAGACTTTTAGACGAAGAAAAATCAAAACCTCAGGCAGAAAGAAGCGAAATGGCTTTGTTAGAAAAACTGAACTTTGTATTAGAGAACAACTTTAAACGTGTTTCTTATACAGAAGCTATTGACATCCTGAGAGATTCTACTCCAAACAAAAAGAAAAAATTCCAGTACCTCATCAACGAATGGGGAGCTGATTTACAGTCGGAACACGAGCGTTATTTGGTTGAAAAACACTTTAAATGTCCGGTAATCTTGTTTGATTACCCAGCAAATATTAAAGCGTTTTACATGCGTTTGAACGACAACACTGAACCAGGAAGAGAAACAGTTCGCGCCATGGATATCCTTTTCCCTGGAATTGGAGAAATCGTTGGTGGATCTGAAAGAGAAGAGCGTTACGACGTTTTGATCGAAAAAATGAAAGCTTTAGAAATTGATGAAGAAGAATTATCATGGTATTTAGATACCCGAAGATTCGGATCAGCAACTCACGCAGGTTTCGGACTTGGATTCGAGCGTTTGGTATTGTTTGTAACCGGAATGACAAACATCAGAGACGTAATTCCTTTCCCGAGAACCCCTGGAAATGCAGAGTTCTAAGAAATAAGATTTTGCCACGAAGACGCTAAGACACTAAGTTTTTTTTCATACTGTCATTGCGCATAAACAAAGATTGCCACGAAGGCACAAAGACGCAATTTTTTTAAAAATTTTGCTAATTAAAAAATAAAAATACCACGAAGACACCAAGAAAGTCGATCATGTATTTTTATTTTTAAAAGATTTAAGTCTTTGATTAAAATTAACTTCGAGCCTTTGTGTCTTCGTAGCAAAAACAAAACATTATGCTCTCTGAAAGAACGGAAGAAATTGGAAAAATAATTGTACACTCGGCATTTAAAGTTCACAAACAACTTGGGGCTGGATTATTAGAAAGGGTATATGAAGTTTGTTTAGCTCATGAAATCACAAAAGCTGGTCTTGATGTAAAACGCCAGGTTGATATTCCAATCTTTTATGATGGAATTGAATTTAGCGAAGGATTAAGATTAGATTTACTGGTTGAAGATTCTATAATTATAGAAATAAAAGCAGTTGAACAAATGAATCCGGTTTGGGAAGCGCAAATTATAAGTCAATTAAAATTGCTGAATAAGGATTTAGGCTTTTTAATAAATTTCAATGTACCATTAATCAAAAGTGGTATTAGAAGATTTATAAACACAAAAAGAGTATTATAAAAGATTAAAACAAAAGCCTTAATTAAAAAGGCGAATAAAAATAAAAAACTTTGCGCCTTAGTGCCTTAGTGGCTAAAAAAAATAGCGCCTTATTATGCTAAAGCAATTTTTAAATTTAAAATTATCCCAAAAATTATCTCCACAGCAAATTCAGCTGATGAAGTTAATTCAATTGCCTACGCAAGCTTTTGAGCAACGTTTATTAGAAGAAATGAACGAAAATCCGGCACTGGAAGCCGGTAAAGAAGACGAATACGAAGCCGATGAATTTGCTAATGAAGAATACGACGATTATGACGATGCAGAAGGTGACAGAATCGAAGCAGACGACATTAATATCGACGAATATTTAAGCGACGACGATACGCCCGATTATAAAACTCAGGTGAATAACTATAGTGAAGACGAAGAACGCGAAACTCCTTTTGCTTCGCCAATTAGCTTTCACCAGGATCTAATCAATCAACTGAATACTTTTATTCTGAATGATGAAGAACGCGAAATCGCTGAATTCCTTGTTGGAAGTATTGACGACATGGGGTATATCCGCAGAAGCGTTCCGGATATTGTAGACGATATGGCTTTTACTCAGGGTATTTATACCGATGAGAAAATGGTCGAAAAGATGCTTCAGGTGATTCATGAACTCGAACCTTCGGGAGTTGGAGCACGTGATTTACAGGAATGTTTATTACTTCAATTAAAGCACAAAACACCGACAGAATATATCGATTTGGCGATTGATATCATCGAAAATCAGTTTGACGCTTTCACCAAGAAACATTACGACAAACTTTTACAGAAATACGGAGTTTCGAACGAACAGCTTAAAAAAGCCATTCACGAAATCGAAAGACTGAATCCAAAACCGGGTGGATCTTACACCGGAAACAATAAGGTAACAGAGAATGTAGTTCCCGATTTTGCGATTAGAATTGTAGATGGCGAACTGGAATTAACTTTAAACGGACGAAATGCTCCTTCCCTACACGTTTCTAAAGATTATCAGGAAATGATGCAGACGTATAAAGATTCCCGTGATAAATCGTCGGCACAAAAAGACGCAGTTCAGTTTATCAAACAAAAACTGGATTCGGCCAAATGGTTTATCGATGCAATCAGACAGCGCCAGGAAACCCTTTTTGTTACAATGAATGCCATTATGCATTATCAGGAAGAATATTTCTTAGATGGCGACGAAACCAAACTAAAACCAATGATCTTAAAAGACATTGCCGATATGGTTGGCTTAGATATTTCGACCATTTCGCGTGTTGCCAACAGTAAATACGTTGAAACACCATACGGAACAAAACTGATCAAAGAGTTTTTCTCTGAAGCCATGAAAAATGACCAGGGAGAAGATGTATCAACTTTAGAGATTAAAAAAATCCTTCAAAACACCATTGAAGAAGAAGATAAAAAGAAACCTCTACCTGATGATCAATTGGCTGAAATTTTAAAAGAAAAAGGCTATCCAATTGCCAGAAGAACTATTGCAAAATACCGCGAACAATTAGATATTCCGGTAGCAAGAATGAGAAAGAAAATCTAACAAACAAACCTAACAGTACTTTAAAAAAACTGTTAGTTTTTTTTTATATCCCATAAACAAAAAAAACCGACAAGCTTTTGTGAAGCTGTCGGGTTTAGTTTACAGTAGTATTAAATTATTTGTACTGATTCGGCGTTATGGTAATCTGAAACAAATAATTTTCTTTTTTATCATCGTAATTATAGATCAGGGTAAAATCACTGTCCCGAAAAGCTTTAGGCCCTGGATTTGCCTTAACCGTACTCAGAAGACTTGCTTCAATATTTTGTTTTATTGTTTCAATTTCTGCAGTCTCTTTTTCAACATTTAACAAAGTTAAATTGTACTGAACCACTTTATCTTTAGGCAAAGTAACATTGTCCAAACGAATTCCTTCCTGAATGACTAAAGGACAATTTTCATTGTATTTAGCAACCAATTCGATCATTCCTTTATCTGTCACAGGCTCTTTAAAAGAGCGATATAAAACAAAAGCCAGCACTAATGCAGCAATGGCACTTACTATTAAAATAGTTGAATTCTTTTTTTTAGTTGGTTGCTGCATCTTTTAATTTGTTTGTTTAGAAAGAAAAAAACTTTACTTGTCCTGAATCTTTTTCATCGCATTATAATAAGC
Source organism: Flavobacterium collinsii (assembly GCF_902804485.1). GTDB lineage: Bacteria > Bacteroidota > Bacteroidia > Flavobacteriales > Flavobacteriaceae > Flavobacterium > Flavobacterium collinsii. The sequence continues at coordinate 121,028 of NZ_CADCST010000078.1, forward strand.
AGCACGACTTAGCGGCTCATATTCTTCGGTTTCACCAAGCATTACTAACTTATCGTTATCTGTTTTGCGAAAACTATAGTTGGCAAGATTTCCTGTACGAGTGCAGACTGCATGAACTTTGGTTACATATTCGGCTGTTGCCATAAGTGCCGGCATAGGGCCAAAAGGATTCCCTTTAAAATCCATATCAAGTCCTGCAACTATCACACGAATTCCCTGATTGGCCAGATCGTTACAAACCGTAACTATTTCATCATCAAAAAATTGTGCTTCGTCAATACCGATAACATCACATCCTTGTGCTAAAATAGAGATATTGGCAGCTGCCGGAACCGGAGTAGAACGAATTTCGTTGGCATCGTGAGATACTACCATTTCGTCATGATAGCGGGTATCAATAGCGGGTTTAAAGATTTCGACTCTTTGTTTGGCAAATTGGGCACGTTTTAATCTGCGGATTAATTCCTCGGTTTTACCCGAAAACATTGATCCACAAATAACTTCAATCCAACCAAATTGTTCTTTGTGATTTACTGTATTTTCGAGAAACATTTTGTATTTTTCTACCTTTAAAAATGAATAGTTTTTATTACTTTGTACTGGTAATAAATCGACGTGAAAAATTGCGATTTTACACTTTTTCAAAAGTAGAAAATTTTTATCAAATCGAAGATTCGCAAACGCTTATTAACAGAAATAAAAAAAAATCTTTCAGATTTCCATCGCGAATAAAGATATTCAAATACAAAATATACTAAAATACCGTATTCACTATAATTTCAACAGTTATGAAAAAAAAATTGGAAGCCGATTTAATCAGCATTGCACATCGAATTTTAAAACTTAAAAACAAATCCGATATCAATCAATTGTATCTTGAAACGCAGAAGTTATATGAAAAATTAGCGGTTTTAAAATTTGTAGACGAGAATTTCGATACGCAGAAACCAACAATTGGTCACAGTGAAATCCATTCTGAAATTGAATCTATCTTTGAAAAGGAAGAAACAATTGCAACAGAAATTAAAATTGAAACTCCGCTAATAACGGAAGAAATAGTGACTGAAGAAGCGACAGAGCCTATAGTTGCTGAAGAGACCGCTGCTGAACCCGAAGAAGAGACAAATCCGGGACCTGAAACTCCTGAAGAAGTGATTTCTGAACCTACAGAAGAAGCTAGTCCGGAACCTGAAATTCTTGAAGAAATAACAGCTGAAATTCCTGAAGAAACAGCAGCAGAACCAATTCTTGAAACTATTCCGGAAACTGTTTCCGAAATCACAGAAGAACCGGTTATCGAAGAAATTGAGGAACCAATTTCAGAAACTGAAAAAGAAACAGAAGCTTCAGAAGAGCTTTCATTCAGGACTGTTAGTGATTTTAAACCAATTCCAGATTTTGTTCCAGCTTTTGAATTAGATAGACTTGAAGAAGTAGAAGAAGAGGAAGAACCGAAAAAAGAAGAACCAAAAACGGAAACTTCTTCAAAACCGGAACCTGTTCACATTTCTTTTGAAGAGATATTAGGTATTAACTACGCTGATGCTCATTTTGTAAAAGTAGACAGTTTCGAAGCAGTTTCTCCTACTCCAACACCATCAATCAGTGAGTTAAAAGAACCAAAAACTATCGAAACAACGGTATTAGAAACTCCTGTTGAACCCAAAGCAGTTACATTAAATGAAAAACTGGCAAAAGGTTTCCACATTGATTTAAACGACCGTATTGCTTTTACCAAAAATCTTTTCGGAAACAGTTCTGAAGATTACAGCCGTGTTTTAAATCAGTTATTAACTTTTGATTCTTATGGTGAAGCCAAAGAATTTATTGAAGATATGGTAAAACCGGATTATAACAACTGGGACGGAAAAGATGATTATGCCGAACGTTTCTTAGGAATTGTAGAAAAGAAATTTTCATAAAAACTAAAACACAAATTACACGAATTAGCACGAACCTTATTGGTTGTAAAATTCCTAAAGACACTTAAAATTTGTATCAATTATTGAAATTCGTGTCCAATAACTCCATTTAGAATTCAGAAAAATTATGTCTAAATTATATATCGTTCCCACGCCAATTGGCAATCTTGAAGACATGACTTTTCGTGCCATCCGGATTCTGAAAGAAGTCGATTTGATTTTGGCCGAAGACACCCGTACCAGCGGCAAATTGTTAAAGCATTTTGAGATTGGTACGCACATGCACAGTCACCACATGCACAATGAGCATAAAACGACCGAAAATTTAATCGCACGTCTGAAAGCCGGTGAGAACATTGCTTTGATTTCTGACGCAGGAACTCCTGCAATTTCGGATCCCGGTTTTTTACTGACACGTGCCTGTGTCGAAAATAAAATTGAAGTTGAATGCCTTCCAGGAGCAACAGCTTTTGTTCCAGCCTTAGTAAACAGTGGATTACCCAATGACAAATTTGTTTTTGAAGGTTTTCTCCCTGACAAAAAAGGGCGTCAGACCCGTTTTCTAACTTTAGCCGAAGAAACCCGAACTATGATTTTGTATGTTTCACCACATAAACTGGTAAAAACATTAGCTGAATTCATTCAATATTTTGGAGAGGACAGACAAGTTTGCGTTTCGAGAGAATTATCGAAACTGCACGAAGAAAACGTACGCGGAACAGCAAGAGAAGTTCTGACTCATTTTGAAAAAACGGCACCACGTGGCGAAATTGTCGTAGTCGTGGCTGGAAAAACCATAACAAAAGAACCTAAGAAAAGTAAGTTTTCTAAGGATGAAGAAGAAACAGAAGAAGAATAATTTTGGCCACGAATTTCACTAATTTCCCGAATTAGAGCTCGAACTTAAATTAAAATTCCTGTTCAATTAGTGAAATTCGTGGCAAAAAACTAATACACAATAACATGAGCATACAAGCCTTTTTAGAAAAAGTAAAACAAACTCCGAACGAAATAACATTCCCAGAGACTATTGCCGTAATCGAAGAGAACTACAACTTTACTCCAACAGCCTTCCAAAACGGGACACAACATAATGCAGCCGGAGAAAACTCTGGTTCTTGCAAATTATTTTCTTTCGCAAAACTGCAAAACCTAACTAAAGACGAAACTTTGGCTTGTTTTGGCGCATTCTATTTTGATGAAGTTTTGGGAGATCCAAACGGAACAAACCATCAAAACATTAGGAATTTCATCAACTTAGGTTGGGACGGAATTCAGTTTGAAGGAAATGCTTTAGAGCAAAAATAATTATCTAAGATTTTTGACTTCAGAAATCAGCAATCTAAAATCAGCAATCTAAAATCTAAAATCAACCATGCGTTGGACTTTAAAACCAAAACCTTCTGAAGAAAAAATCAAACATTTGGCGCAAGCTTTAAATGTGGAAGATTTTGTAGCAACGCTTTTGATTCAGCGCGGCATTGAAACTTTTGACGAAGCAAAGGATTTCTTTCGTCCTTCACTAGAAAAACTGCATGATCCGTTCTTAATGAAAGACATGGACAAAGCGGTTTCCAGAATAGAACTGGCCATTAAAAATCAGGAAAACATTTTAGTTTTTGGTGATTATGATGTCGACGGAACAACCGCCGTTTCATTGGTTTCATCCTATTTGAAATCGCATTATCCCAATATTGCAACTTATATCCCTGATCGTTATGATGAAGGTTACGGAATCTCTTTTAAAGGAATTGACTTTGCCGATGACAACGGATTTTCATTAATAATTGCTTTAGACTGCGGAATAAAATCCATCGATCATATCGCTTACGCGAAAGAAAGAAGCATAGATTTTATCATCTGTGACCACCACAGACCTGGGGAATTTCTTCCCGATGCCGTTGCCATTCTAGATCCAAAAAGAAACGACTGCTCCTACCCTTATGATGAATTGTGTGGTTGTGGTGTTGGCTTTAAATTGATTCAGGCTTTAGGAACGAACCGGAACGAAACCATTCAGGATCTTTTACCATACCTCGATTTAGTTGCAACAGCAATTGCTGCCGATATTGTACCCATAACCGGTGAAAACAGAATCCTGGCTTTTTACGGTTTGCAGGTAATCAATTCAGATCCGAGACCCGGAATTAAAGCTTTGGTGCATCAGGTAAAAAAGAAAACTTTAGACATAACCGATGTCGTTTTTATCATTTCTCCTCGAATAAATGCCGCAGGACGAATCAAACATGGTAATCATGCTGTTGAATTACTTACAGAGTTTAATTTTGAACAGGCCCAACAATTTGCATCGGAAATAGAACAATACAATGCAGACCGAAAAGATCTGGATAAAAAAATAACCAAAGAAGCTTTTCAACAAATCTCAGAAAACAACGAACAAGACCGGTTCTCTACCGTTGTTTTTCAGGAAGACTGGCACAAAGGTGTTATCGGAATTGTAGCTTCCAGATTAATCGAGACTTACTATCGTCCGACTTTAGTTTTCACCAAAAGCGGTGACAAATATGCGGCATCCGCAAGATCTGTAAAAGGTTTTGACGTTTACAACGCTCTTGATGCCTGCTCAGAACATTTGGAACAATTTGGAGGTCACATGTACGCTGCCGGAATGACCCTGAAAGCAGAAAACTACCAAACCTTTAAAGAAGCCTTCGAAACACAGGTTTCTTCCACCATCCTTCCGGAAATGCGAACTCCTGAAATAGAAATTGATGCCGAAATAAATTTCAGCGACATCACTCCAAAACTAATCCGCATTTTAAAACAATTTGAGCCTTTTGGCCCTTTAAATATGACGCCCGTTTTTATGACTAAAGACATCAAGGACACGGGCTACGCCAAAACCTTAGGAGCAGAAGAGGAACATTTGAGGCTTTTTGTAAAACAAAATAATTCGGATGGAATTGCTGCAATAGGCTTTGGACTTGGAAAAAAATTAGACATCGCAAAAAATCAAACCCCGTTTCAGCTGGCTTATTCACTCGCTGAAAACGAATGGAACGGAACTGTTTCTAACCAACTTATGCTTAAAGACATCAGAACAAATGAAAACTAAACCAAACAAGCAAGACCCTTACCAGGCGTTGCGCTATAGAGAATTTAATGTATTCCTTATCTTGCGTTTTGCTATGGTTTTTGCCTGGGCAATGCAGTTTATTGTAATCGAATGGGAAGTTTACAGTATCACTAAGAATCCATTATCCCTCGGAATTATTGGTTTAATGGAAGTTATACCGGCTGTTTCAATGGCCTTATTTGCGGGACACATAGTCGATCAGAGAGAGAAAAAAGGCTTATTGGTAAAATGTATTTTAGGCTTCTCCGTAATCAGTTTTGGATTATTTTTAGTTACCTGGCCTAGAGTTGTTGGCGGCTTATCTTCAAATGTAATTTTGTATTCCATCTATGCTTTGGTCTTTTTGGGGGGATTAGTCAGAGCTTTTCTGGGACCTACTATTTTTTCTCTTTTATCACTTATAATTCCTAAAAAAGTATATCCAAATGCTGCAACCTGGAGCAGTTCTGTTTGGCAAATTGGAGCCGTATTAGGCCCTGCAGTTGCGGGTTTTTCGATCAATTGGATTGGAGTTCACTGGTCAATGTGTCTTGTTTTCGGATTCTCTATACTTTCCTTAATTGCATTATCACAAATCAGTAAAAAGCCAATTATAAATCCAAAGATTGGAGAATCAATCAAAGACAGTTTAACAGAAGGTTTAACGTTTGTATTTCGAAACCAAATTGTATTAGGGGCTTTATCTCTGGATATGATCGCGGTACTTTTTGGCGGTGCCGTTGCTTTATTACCAATCTTTGCACAGGATATTCTAAAAGTTGGCTCAGAAGGTTTTGGTATCTTAAGAGCTGCTCCGGCGGTGGGTTCTTTTATAACGATGCTCATTTCTGCCTATGTACCTTTATATAAAAACGCCGGAAAAAAACTTCTAATTGCCATATTTATCTTTGGATTATCTATTATTTTATTTGGCTTCTCTACCTATTTCTGGCTCTCTGTTTTTGCTTTATTTTTAAGCGGACTTGCCGATGGAATTTCAGTAGTAATCCGCCAAACCATTTTACAGCTTAAAACTCCGGATCATATGCGTGGCCGCGTGGGGGCTGTAAACTCAATCTTCGTTGGGTCTTCTAACGAACTAGGAGCCTTTGAAAGTGGCGCAACTGCCAAATTAATGGGAACCGTAACTTCCGTAATTTTTGGAGGCAGTATTACACTCCTAACCGTTTTAGGTTTCGGGCTAATATCCCCTACGTTTAGAAATTTGGACCTTCAAAAAGACATGGACGATCATCAAAATATGGACTAATGAAACATTTGCTATTAACTTTCTTTCTTGTTACATGCTCTTTAGTGAGCGCGCAAAATCTATATATTAAAACATATGGCAACAAAAAGGACAAAACAATAATTTTTATTCATGGCGGCCCAAGCGGAAACGCAACATTGTTTGAAGGCACAACTGCTCAAAAATTAGCTGATTTAGGTTTTTATGTAATTGTCTATGATCGCAGAGGCGAAGGAAGATCTAAAGACACTACCGCGACATTTACTTATGATGAAGCTTTCCGGGATCTAAATAGCATTTATAAAAAATACAATATCAAAAAGGCAACACTTCTTGCCCATAGTTTTGGAGGTTTAGTAGCGACTCTTTACACAGAAAAATATCCTCAAAATGTTAGTGCACTTGTACTCGTCGGGGCTTTATTTTCACAGCAGGAAACATACGATCACATCTTAAACTCCCTAAAGATAAGCCACAAAGGTGATTCTAAAACCCTCAATAAAATAGCTTATGTAGAAAGGCTGAACAAAAATTCTGCCGGATACCGAAAACATTGCTTTGATTTAGCAAGTGATAACGACTATTTTAAAATGCCAAATCCAACCAAAGAATCAAAAAAGTTGTACGCAAATTATGAAAAAGGTGATTTTTTTAAAACCAATATCCGAAACAAAAATGCTCCTCTCCTTTTCTATCAAAATGAAAAGCAAAATAATATCGATACAAGATCATCTCTAAAGAAAATAAAAGCTAAAGGAATTTCTATTTTTGCAATTTACGGAAAAGATGATGGTATCTTTTCAACTACTCAAATCAACTCAATCAAAAACTTAGTAGGAGAAAATCATTTTGACTTACTAAACAATTGCTCCCATTATCTTTTTGTAGATCAGCAAAAATCGTTTCTTTCACATATCAAAAGATGGATTAAGTAAAACTTCAAATTGTAATAAATTTACGTGACTTATAGCCAATTTATTTTTTCGAAATTTTAAGACTTTTTTATTTAGAATTAATATAAATAATATTTATATTTGTTGAAATAAAAGGATCTGTAATGAGAGAAATAGAACAATTATACCACAATAATTTTGGAATTGCCTTTTACTGGAAAAAGGAAAACCAAACTATCACTGACAAAATACAATTGGTTTTTAAAGAAACCGGATTTTACTTCACGGTTCAGGAACTCAATTATTTTTGCGATTTAATTGAGGATAGTATGATTGAAAATGCCTGTTGCGAAGCTTGCGAACTAAAAAACTCTTGTCACAAATTTTTACTTAAAACCCCATACGCTGCAATAGATTTAGCCGTTTCTATCAAAGAACTAAAATCAATCAAAGATTTAGTGGAAGGCTCTTTATTTAGAATTGAGTTAGACGAATATGTTTACGGAGTTGGCTTAAACTAAGAAGTATTCCAAACATTTTAACAACATCTTTTCATTATTTAAATATATTTTGATTGTATTCAAAAAAAAGTATATTTACAACAATGAAAAAAACAGGCATTCTTTTTTCTGTTGTTGCATTACTCTTTTTTATAACGGGTTGCAAGAACGAATCTGACAATTACATCGACCCCAGAGGAACCGATTATGCCGGTTCTGAAAGCTGTATTCAATGCCATAAGGTGCAATACGAAACCGCTTTTCACAGTTCGCATTTTAAAGCAACCTCACCCGCTTCTAAAGAAAACATATTGGGTCATTTTACAAATGGGCATAACACTTTCGTTTATGACAAAAACACTACGTTAGTCATGGAAGAACGAAATGACAGTCTGTACCAGGTACTTTACAAAAACGGAAAAGAAATCGAAGCCTATCCGTTTGATATTCTTTTTGGCACTAAACATGCTCAAACAAGTGCATTCTGGAAAAACCATACTACTTACGAGCTGCCAATATCGTACTACAAATCACTAAACAATTGGGCAACAAGTCCCGGTTATCCTGCTAACGCAGCTAACTTTACCAGAGAAATCCCAAAAGATTGTTATGCATGCCACAGTTCAAATATTGCAGGCAGTTTTGTAACCACAAGTTCGGATCAGGTTAAAGGTATGGCAATGGAAACGGAGCCTTTCCTGAATAAAAAAACTTTGGTCTACGGAATCGACTGCGAACGTTGTCACGGTCCCGCCAAACAACACGTTCAAACCCATTTAGAATTTCCTGATTTAAAAAACAAACCCCAAAGTATTGTTTCTTTTAAAAATCTCACCAGACAACAAAGACTAGATGCCTGTGCACTCTGTCACTCCGGAAATGACAAACTAAAAATGAAATCCCGTTTTCAATTTAAACCCGGAGATAATATTACCGATTATTTCAGAGCCACTCATGCCTCAAATGACAGTATACATTTTGATGTACACGGCAATCAATTAGGTTTACTTGCTCAAAGTAAATGTTTCCAGAAGAGTGCAACTATGGATTGCATGACTTGTCATAATCCGCACGCAGATGCTTCGCAAAATCTTGTGAGTTATTCTAAAATATGCATGAGTTGTCATCAGGATCTAAAACACAACGCAACAACGTTAAAAAACAGTTCTGAGCTCTTATTGGCAGATAATTGTGTAGCATGTCATATGCCAAAACAGATGTCGAATGCCATCACATTCCAGCTTTCAAAAAGTAAACAGAAGTCAAATTACGTTTTGAGAACACACAAAATCGGAATTTATCCAGGTAATAAAAAATAGCTGCTATTCGAACTTTTTAAGCTCAAAGGTCTCTCCATCAAAAACTCCGTAGGTAAAATAACCAATCCAGTCGCCCAAATTAGCATATTTGGAGTCTTCTCCAACCGGAATAACCATCGGTAAATGGCGATGGCCAAAAATAAAATAATTGTAGTGTTTGGTCTCCAGTTTGCGTTTAGCATACAAAACCAACCATTCATTTTCTTCTCCCAGAAATTTCACATCTTCATCACCCGAAATCAATTTGTTTTTGACTGATAAATACTGCGCCAAGCTTACGCCAACATCAGGATGAAGCCATCTAAACAGCCATTTTGAAAAAGGATTTGTAAATACCTTTTTCATTCGTTTGTACCCCTTATCACCAGGCCCTTTTCCGTCACCGTGACCAATTAAAAATGTTTTTCCGTTAAAAGTAAATTCCTTATTGTCATGATACACCGAAATATTCAATTCGGTTTCAAAATAATCATTCATCCATAAATCATGATTACCCACGAAAAAATAAATAGGAACACCGCTATCCCGAATTTCCGCCAATTTCCCTAAAATACGAACAAAACCTTTTGGAACAACCGTTTTATATTCAAACCAAAAATCAAACAAATCCCCCAATAAAAAAATAGCTTCGGCATCACCTTTCACCTCGTCCAGCCATGCAACAAATTTCTTTTCACGCGGTAAACTCAACTCTGCAGTTGGAGCCCCAAAATGCTGATCAGAAGCGAAATATACTTTTTTCATTTAGTTTTTTTGTGAGATGTGAGATGTGATTTGTGAGATGCCAAATGTAAAATGTGAAACGTCTAACTTTTTACATCTCACAATTTACTTTTTTACAAATTATCGGAAGCATACCACTCTGCAAACGACGATTCTGTTTCCTGAAGTTTTAAAGAGAAAAGAGAAATTTCTTTAGGCAAACGTGCCGTGATTCTATCGGCAAAGTCTACGACCATATTCTCGCTAGTTGGTTGGTAATCCACTAAAATAACATGATGACCACGATTTTTTAGTTCATTTGCCAATTCGATATGTGGTGTTGTTTCATTAAAAACCGTAGCATGATCAAACTGATCGACGATTTCTTCTTTTACAATTTTCTTTAGATCCGAAAAATCAATCACCATCCCGAATTTCACATTCGATCGGTCTGTAATTGGCGAACCAATAACCGTTACCGATAATTTATAACTGTGTCCGTGAACGTTCTTGCATTTTCCGTCGTAACCGTATAAAGCATGTCCGGTTTCGAAACTAAATTGTTTTGTAATTCTGATATTACTCATCGATTTGAATTTTAGGTTGCAAATTTACAAATTAATAACCGTTCTCGCCTCTTTTTTTGGCTCTGTTATACATCCAATATGCAATTCCGATTAAAACAACGAAAGGAATAAAGGATCCAATCACCACTCCAATCTGATAACTGCTATCCGGAGCAGTCTTAATTTTCTCTGCAACATCTACTTGTTGCAACAACGAAATAATTCTCATCTTGATTTATTGTTTATGTTCAACCGTAAAAAAACACTTCAAAACCTAAAAAGATTACTCTCAATCTGTAGTTCAAAATTTTTTAACAGCTTCCAAATTTACATTCCTCTATCACCGCAGCCAATGACAAATATCATAATTTGAATCCACATAAAGAACCTAATACTATTGAGGTTTCTCCTATTTCTTAAACTGCTCCAAAGCTTTTCTGCTAAAATCAGATAAAACCAATTTCCCTGTTATTCCTGCACGCTCGATAAGCAATGATTCCCAATGTTCCGTTCCTTCCCAAATAATTTTCTTCATTTCGTACAAAGCATCTGGATTATAAGAACTTAATTGTTGCGCAAAATTTACCACTGCGGTATTTAAATCTTCCGCATTATGAATTTCCGTAAACAATTTGTTCTCTAATGCCCATGTTGCCGATTTCCATTCGTGTGCTGCCAAAGTCATTTCGGTCATTGCTGCTTTTCCAATCTTACGCGAAACGGCGGGTTCAATTACAAAAGGACCAATTCCGATTGCCAACTCCGACAATTTAACCGCACTTTCAGGAGTTGCTAAGACATAATCACAGGCAGAAATAATTCCGACACCACCACCAACTGCTTTCCCCTGAACGCGTGCTACAATAATTTTAGAACAATTTCGCATCGCATTTAACAAATGAGCAAACCCAGAGAAAAAGTGTGTCCCCTCCTTCTCATTTTTTACTGCTAACAGCTCATCAAAAGAGGCGCCGGAGCAAAAAACTTTAGCCCCTAAACTTTTCAAAACAATAACCGAAACTGTTTCGTTCTCACTTAAAGCATTAATTTCGGAAGTTAAACGATCTAATAATTGTCTTGGAAAAGAATTGCTGGCCGGATGTCCAAATTCAACCGTTGCAACAGCATTATGAAAAGTAGTTTGTAAAGAACCGTCTTGTTTTTCTGCACTCATAAAAAATAAATTTGATCGTAAAGTTACACTTTTGAAAAATATTTTCGGTTGAAGTGATTTGAAATTTGCTTTTTGAAAATTAATTGACTTAATTTGCTCTCGCTTTTGGGGGATTAGCTCATTTGGCTAGAGTGCTTGCCTGGCAGGCAAGAGGTGACCGGTTCGAATCCGGTATTCTCCACAAAAAAACCGTATTTCTTTATTGGAATACGGTTTTTCTAATTTAAGAAAGAAATCTCTCAGCGTTCATTCGCAGAATCTTCGGCATCTACTCTTTCTTTCTCCGCTTTCTTAAAATCGTTATTTAATAAGTCTGTCAGTTTCTTTTTCTCTTTCTGATTTTTCTTGATTGTAAATACGATCACGACTATTACGGCGGCTGCTACAATTCCTATTACTACCCAATTGATTTCCATAACTTTAATTTTGAGTTAAAAATAAAGATTTAGATTTTTTGCAACATTACCAAAAGGTTAAACCTTAACCTTATAAAATGCGGAGAGGAGAATTTTGCTGACAAAGAACAATCCCTCTTCCCTAATATTATATTGTTTATCAAAAAGATTGTAGTCTGGTACTTTACTAGAAATGGAAGTTATACCTATAAATAAAAGTTAAATGTATCAGAAGAAGAGAGTCCGGAATTGTTTTTGTTAGGTTTAGGCAATACCACTTTTAAGCACCAAAAAAATGAGAAATTTAATTTTACTACTGAGCCTTATTTTTATTACTTCTTGTTCGTCAAGTGACGAAGATACACAGGGAGTTTTTCATTCTCCTTCCTGGATACAGGGGACCTGGAAAGATAATACAACCGGAGCTACTTTAACTTTCACAAAAAATGATATCAAATATAATTTGAACGGAAGTACCTATTCTTTCAGTAAAAATCAGATTAAAACATCAACAAATCGAATATTTCCACAGCAAATAGCGAAAACCGATGATCTATATATTGTAGATTTTGGTCAGGGTCTTGAGGGCTCTTTAATCAGATTTAACTTTTTGAAAAAAACGGATAATACAATAGAGTCAAAAGGGCATTTACCCGGCAACTATATCCGGCAATAAATCCAGATAAGGCAAGTAAACAACACAAAATGCACCACCTAATAACAATAGTACAAGGACAAAACTTTGCGCCTTAGCGTCTTTGCGAACCAAAAACATCCGCAACTCAAAAAAACTAATTCAACAAATACCCAAATCGAATCGACCCGTAAAAATATCCCGAATTGGTATTGGTATCCGGATCTTTTAATTCTCTGCCTCGGTACATAAACGAATACGACATATTGAAGTTATTGTGGCGTAATTTTATACCCGCCTCAGCATTGAAACGAAGTGGTTCCAAATCAAATGTCAACGGACTGGTATTGCTAAACATACTGCCTTCGATTGTAGCATCATAAAACTGGTAATTGACACTTGGCATCGCATAGAAATAAAATTCGCGAACATCATATTGCGGTACATCGCTTACAGAAGCGTCATGCATATTAGAATCATAAATTGGAAGTAATTTTTTGAAACCAATTCTAGTCAGCAATCCTGTTGAAACACCTGTAAAAATAGTCCCTACATTTGCTTCCGACTGAAAGTGAAGATCGATAAAATTATTGTGCTTCGAAAGAAATAATTTCTTCGAATACATTACATGCGCCTGAATAGCGAATGTGTTGTGCAGCTGGTTTTCCCAACCATACACCGTTTTGTACCCAATAAGATGATGGAAACTTTCCTGAGTTTCTCTTCCCATGGCATTAGGCCCCATAAAACCGAGCTGAAAATCTGTTTTTAAAACCGATTCGCTTTTATAGAAAAAACTTCGCCCTGCTTCAGCAAAAAGATAACCGGTAAAAGGGCGATCATTAATGGTTACCGCCGCCTCGTTTATAAATCTCGGATTATAAATATACTGTCCAATACGAAACTCGGTAATTTTTTTACTTATTTTTTCGTTGTTGTTTTTCGATAAAAAACGATAGAAAAGCTCAATTCCATTGGTGTAATACATATCGTTTTTAGACGAAGTGTATAAATCGTTATCTGTAATTAACCCAATTTCTGTGGTTTTTGTCTGTCCAAAAGTCAAAGCTGTTATCAACAACCCGTATAAAAAAAAGGCTTTTTTAGTTCGCATTGTAATTTATTTTCCCAACCGAACGCATTTCACGAACAATTCGTTCTTTTCTTCGGTTGATATAACTGGAAGATCCTGTTGCTTTAAACTTTCTTGGATTTGGCAATATTGCTGCAATTCCTGCAGCCTGCATAGGCGTTAGACTCGAAGCGTCGCGACGGTACCAATGCTCGGTAGCAGCATAAGCTCCGTAGACTCCATCCCCCATTTCGATGCTGTTCAGGTACACTTCCATAATACGTTCCTTACCCCAGATCAATTCAATCAAAACGGTAAAATAAGCTTCCAGTCCTTTACGCAGATAACTTTTGCCCTGCCATAAAAATACATTCTTGGCAGTTTGCTGTGAGATGGTACTTCCTCCACGAATTCTGCGTCCGCGTTCATTACTTTTATAGGCTTTTTGCAGTGCTTTGAAATCAAAACCATTATGCTTTAAAAACGTTCCGTCTTCACTGGCTATCACTGCTTTTTGCAGATTCATTGAGATCTTATCGATCGGCTCCCAGTCATGATCAAAATAAACTTCTTTACCTGCCATTTTGTTCTCGATCGCACGAATGATCATTAATGGCGTAAAAGGCACGGGCACATATTTAAAAAATACCACTGAGGCAATTGAGATTCCGAAGAACCATAAAAATAATTTGATGAAAAACCATTTTACTTTTTCACCAAAAGTTCGATTGCCTTTTTTAGCTCCCGGCTTTGGTTTAGTTGTGTTTGTTTTTTTTGGTAACGGTTTTTTGGTTGCTGCCATTATATTAAATCTGCTAATTCTGTTCCTATTAAGCTTCCAATTGCTACTCCCATTCCGCCTAATCGAACGCCACAAAACACGTTTTCAGACAATTGAGTAACAACAGGGTTTTTACTATTTCCAATTCCCATGATTCCGCTCCAACGATGGGCTATCTGGAAATCCTGATTCGGTAAAATTACATTTTTAAGTAAATCTTCCAATTTATTTTGTACAATTTTAGTTTGGCCAAATTCTGTTGTTGTTTCGGTTTCAAAATCGAGATTTCGTCCTCCTCCCAGCAGAATCCGGTCACCAATATTTCTGAAATAATAATACCCGCGATCCAGATGAAAAGTACCTTTTATTCCTAAGTTTGCAATGGGTTCCGTAATTAAAACTTGTGCTCTGGCAGGTTTTACCGCACCTTTTGTTAGCTTATTTGCAAAACCGTTGGTTGCAAAAAGTACTTTTTGGGATTTAAAACTAAAATTCTCCAGTACAACTTCAACCTGATTTCCCAAATCAGAATAAGCGGTAAGAGTTTGCTGGTTTAAGATCAATATATTCTCAGAAACAGCTTGTCGCAACAGTTCCTGCATCATATTTCCGGTATCTATTTGTGCTTCAAACGGATTAAAAATTAAATCGTTCTGAATATTCCCAAACCCAAACCGATCCGTTTCTTTAGTAAAAACATCAGCTTTGAAAAGTGGCTTTAAAATTTCGTTGACAAAAGACAGTCTCGAAATACAGGCTTCAAAATTAAGATCATCCTCTTTTAAAAACAGTTCATATCCCCCATAAGGCTTAAAGTCTATTGCGGCATCACCGAGTCTTTTCCGCAGTAACTGCAGACCTTTCCATCTTTTTTCGATAAGCTGAATCACCTCTTCTTCTGAATGTGTTTTGAGATCTTCCATAATTTCGGAGAGACTTCCAAAACAGGCAAAACCGGCATTTTTGGTACTTGCGCCCTGAGGCAGCATTCCTTTTTCTAATATCAGAATTTTAGCTGTCGGAAACCTTTCGCGTAAGCGTAATGCAGCATGTAAGCCTACAATTCCACTTCCAACAATAGTATAATCAACATTTGTAAACCAATTTTTAAGCTCCCAATAACTTAGTTCCATCATTAATAATAAATTTCAATTAGTTAAAATCCAAATTCCAATTTAGGAAATAAATTTAAGATAGAAATTTATATTTTTAAAATTCCAACTCGTTAAATTCCAAACTACAAGAGCTGTTATAAAGTTTTTTTTTGCCACGAATTCACGAATTTTTATTCTTAAAGATTATCAAAAAATAATTTGTGAATTCGTAGCCTATAAAATCAACTCCAAAGTTTAAAACTCAACACCATAAACTTTAACAATTTTTGGAATTTGGAATTTAGCTAATTTGGAATTTAATTGTTGTATTTTTAGCCCACGAAAAATTAGAATTTTATTATGAAAAAAGTATTATTTACAACCTTAATAATGATGAGTTTAAACGCTATCGGACAGAATGTAATGTCTCCGGAATTGTTATGGAAATTAGGACGAGTAAGCGCACTTGGACTTTCGAAAGATGCAAAAAATGTTGTTTTTAAGGTTTCGACACCTTCTATTGAAGAAAACAAATCGTCTTCAAAATTTTACATCATTCCTGTAAATGGTGGAAATGCTACCGAAATCAAAGACACCAAAGAAGTCTTGGCCGACAAAAACGTTTCGCCTGACGGAAAATTTTTAGTGTACAACGAGGAGGTAAAATTAGAAAAAGTTTTAGGTAAAGATTTTTATCCAAAACTGGATAAATCAGATGCTCAGATTTATGACGGATTGGACTATCGTCATTGGGATACCTGGAATGAAGGCAAATTCAACCACGTTTTTTACAAAGAAAACAAAGAAGGTGCAGCCGGAATTGACATCCTGAAAGGTGAAAACTTTGATTCTCCGCAAAAACCTTTTGGTGGTGACGAAGATTACATCTGGTCTCCTGACGGAAAAAGCATCTTATATGTATGCAAGAAAAAAGCAGGAACTCAATATGCAATTTCTACTAATACGGATATTTACGAATACAACTTAGAGACTCAGAAAACGATAAACAGAACCGAAGGTAATTTAGGTTATGATACAGCTCCACAGTTTTCTCCAACAGGAAATCTAACGTGGCTGCAAATGAAACGTGACGGTTACGAAGCCGATAAAAACGATCTTATTGTTGAATTTAAAGGTATCAAAACAAACCTTACAGCAAACTGGGATGGGACTGTAGACAATTTCATCTGGAGTAAAGACGGTAAAACCGTGTTTTTCGTAGCTCCGGTTGATGGTACAAAACAGCTTTTTTCTGTTAATTTCCCGGGATTAACCAAAATTGCAATTCAGGTTCGTCAATTGACTAATGGAGATTTTGATGTGAATGACTTAGTAGGTTTTGCAGGTGATGATATCATCGTAACCAGAAACGATATGAATCACGCTCCGGAAATTTATTCTTTTAACCTAAAGAAAAATACATGGAAACAAATCTCAAATGTAAATACAGAAACTTACAAAACATTAGCACTTAGCAAAACAGAAAAACGTTATGTAACTACTACAGATGGTAAAAAAATGTTGGTTTGGGTAATTTTACCTCCAAATTTTGATGCTACGAAAAAATACCCAACTTTATTGTTCTGCCAGGGAGGGCCTCAAAGCGCCTTGACACAATCGTATTCTTTCCGTTGGAATTTCTCCTTAATGGCAGCAAAAGGTTATGTGGTGGTTGCACCAAACCGTCGCGGAATGCCGGGTCATGGTGTTGAATGGAACGAGCAGATTAGTAAAGATTGGGGTGGACAGGTTATGGATGACTACCTTTCGGCAATCGATGATGTCTCTAAAGAAAATTATGTAGACAAATCCCGTTTAGGATGTGTAGGCGCAAGCTACGGAGGATATTCTGTGTTTTATTTAGCAGGAATCCACAAAAACCGTTTCAAAACTTTTATCGCTCACGACGGTGTTTTCAATACCGTAAGTATGTTAGGAACTACCGAAGAGGTTTTCTTTAACAACTGGGATTTTGGCGGCCCTTATTGGGAGAAAGACAATGCTGCAGCTCAAAAATCTTATACTGTCTTTAACCCTGCAACTTTGGTTCAAAACTGGAACAAACCTATTTTAATTTTCCAGGGTGGAAAAGATTTCCGTGTGCCAATCGGACAAGGACAAGAAGCTTTTCAGGCCGCTCAATTAAGAGGGATCAAAAGTAGATTTGTGTATTTCCCTGATGAAAATCACTGGGTTTTACATCCACAAAATGCTCAGGTTTGGCAAGGTGAATTTTTTAAATGGCTGAACGAGACACTTTAAATTGAAATACTTAAAATAAAAAAATAGCCGCAGGTGATAAAATCTGCGGCTATTTTGTTTTTCAAATCTTTTAATTATATAAAAACATTAGCATTATTTTATATTTATAAAACCGAAATTTTAAATAAATTGCGGTTGTTTCCCCAATAAACTTCCTAAAACTTATAACATTACCAAATGGAGAGTAAAAAAAGTTACATGCCGATAAAAGTACTCTTCAGTTATATTGCTTTACTGGGATTGGTTGTTACCGTGGGATGGTTCTTGTATGCTGAAAATGTGGTTTACAACAAACTGGAAAATAAAATTGCTTTTGAAAAAACCAAGATCCTAAAAGTAAGCAAGCTGTTTTCGAATGTTTACAAAACCGAAAGTTTAGCAAGGAAAACTATTCAAACCAATTCGGAGGAAGATTTCAAAAGCTACCTTACCGAAACCGACTCTTTGAAGTCCAGAATCGATACCTTAAAACAGATCGTTACTACACAATATCAAAAAACACTATTAGATAGCGTTACCTATTTATTGTCAGAAAAGACAAAAAACATCAGACAATTAAAAACCATAAAAAATAAAGCCGACGATGAAGTTTCAGTTAATACGGCAATCGATGAAATTACCAAAATGGAGTTTAAACTCCGAAAATTAGAACTTCAGGATTTCAATAAAAACCCAAATCAGTTAGGCAGTTACCAACGAAATGTACTTCAAAAATACGTGGATTATCTCAATCAGAATATTCCCGATGATAGTACCAACACCTTAAGCAAACAAGCCTCGGATTCCATTCTTGCCAATTCGAAAAAACTGCTAAGCAATGTAAAACTGAAAGCCGAAAAGAAAAAAGAATCGCTGAATTTCGAAGAAAATAAGTTATTAAAGAATGAAATTGCCATTTCAGATCAGCTCCGAAAAGTACTTCGGATTATCGAAAGGGAAATCATCATCAATTCGATAAAAAACAACTCTTTAAAAGAAAAGTCACTTAAAAAAGTGAATGAAATTGTAACAGCTTCAGCCATTATTGGTTTGGTCTTGACTCTGTTTTTCTCGATTTTAATTGTAAGCGATTATTCTAAATCGCAGGTTTATAAAAAGAAGCTGGAGATTGCGAATTTTAAAACAAAAAACTTGCTGAAAAGCCGTGAACAACTTATTTCTACGGTGAGTCACGATTTAAAGACACCTTTGAGTACGATCGTAGGATATTCGGAACTTCTGGGGAATTCTGACGTGAACACCAAGCAGTCTTATTTCATCAAAAACATTAAAAATTCTTCTGAATACATTACGCAACTGGTTCAGGACTTATTGGATTTTTCTCAGATTGAAGCCGGAAAAATTACGATTGAAAAAGTACCATTTCTATTACCGGAAATAATAGATGAAGTCGCCAAAAGTATCCAAACCGTATACAAGCAGAAAAACATCGATCTTATTATCAATATCGACGACAAACTAAATAGCCGTATTGTAGGTGATCCTTTCAGGTTAAAGCAAATTTTAAGTAATATTATCGGAAATGCTTATAAATTCACCGAAGAAGGTTTTATAAAAATCAGTGTATACGTTACAGAAAATAATGACTTTTTTATTGTTTCAATTCAGGATTCAGGAATTGGCATCGAAAAGGGAAATCAGAAATTAGTTTTTGAAGAATTTGCACAAGCAAATGAAAATATCGAAAAAAAATATGGCGGAACCGGTTTAGGATTATCCATCTGTCAGAAAATAATTTCGATTTTGGGCGGAACCTTAAACCTTGAAAGCACTTTTGGAAAAGGAAGTACTTTTCAAATTCAGCTTCCTTTATTATTCGATGCCAGTCAAAACACGGTTATCGACGAAAAACAACCCATTATCCTGGACACCCAAAAACAGACGTTTATTGTTCTTGACGACGACATCAATCTTCTGAACTTAACGAGTGGTGTTTTAAGACAGGAAAAACACCAGGTGTTTTCTTTTAACAGCGCCCAAAAAGCTTTAGAAGCAATTGAGAGCACCCCTTTCGATTTTATCATCACCGACATACAAATGCCAGAGATGGACGGTTTTATGTTCTTGGAAAAACTAAAAAATAGCGGTTACCCGACTTTTAAAAACCAACCTGTAATTGCTTTAACCGGAAGAACTGATCTGGATGCTACGATTTACACCGAAGCTGGTTTTACTACGGTAATTCAAAAACCATATTCACCTAAAATACTACTGGAGACGATTCATCTTATTCTGGAACACGACACATTACCAAATGCAGATATCAACAAGAGCGAAGAGACTATTACTTCAGAATTGTATGCTCTTGACACCCTAAAAGAGTTTTTAGGCAATGATGAAGAAGCACTCAAAGAAATTCTCAAAGCGTTTATCGAAAATAGTTCTCAAAATCTGAACGCTTTAGAAAATGCTATTGAAGAAAAAAATACGGACGAAATTAACTCGATTGCACATCGAATGGCTCCTATGTTCAAACAAATTCAAACACGCGAAATAGGCGAAATTTTAAGGGTTCTGGAAAGCAAGAATCTTGACATTTCGGAGGCAAAAGGCATTTTTAATACTTTGAAATCAAAAACAGATCTGCTTTTTAATGCCTTACGTCAGGAAATAGTTTAATCGATGTTATAGTGCTTTAATTTATTATAAAGCGTTTTTCTCGTAATTTTAAGCAATTTAGCCGCCTCAGATTTATTATTCTGTGCTTTTGACAGTGCCTGAATGATGGCTTCTTTTTCATTTTCAGATAACGAAAAACTCCCTCCTGAGTTCGCCTCTTTCTGTATTTGGAAAAACTCTACAGGCAACACATCACTTTCGATAAATTCACCTTTAGACAGCAATGTCGAACGTTTGACACAATTTTGTAATTCGCGTAAATTTCCGGGCCAATTGTAATTCTGAAAAATGGCAACGACTTCCGGCGAAAAACCAATAACCTCTTTATTCAGCTGTTGATTTGCTTTTTCCAGAAAATAATCAGCAAATACCATCAAATCTTCGTCTCTCTCTTTTAAAGATGGGGACAATATCGAAAACTCGTTGATTCTATGGTATAAATCTTCTCTAAAATCGCCGTTTTTTACCGCTTCTCGCAAATCTTCGTTTGTAGCAGTAATAATGCGTATATCGACGTTTATTTCTTTATTACTTCCAACGGGCTTAATTTTTCGTTCCTGAAGCGCACGCAACAATTGAATTTGGTTTTCATAAGACAGATTCCCTATTTCATCCAGAAAAAGAGTTCCGCCATTGGCCGCTTCAAAATAACCCATTTTATCGCTGATTGCTCCGGTAAAAGATCCTTTTAAATGTCCGAAAAATTCACTTGCCGCCAGTTCTTTTGGTATGGCTCCGCAATCGACCGCAATAAAATTATTGTTTTTTCTCAAACTTTGCTGGTGAATACTTTTAGCAATGATTTCTTTTCCTGTTCCGCTTTCTCCTATAATTAAAACCGACATATCTGTTGGGCTTACCAATTGAATATGATCCAGCAGTTTTTTTGAAGCGACAGAAATTCCTTTTACAAATTCGTTTTCACTAGAAATTTGTTTTTTCACTGCTTTCTTCTCCTTCACAGGAACTTCTTCTGTTTCGGTTTCCGAAGTTTTTAAAGCATTTGTAATCACCAATAAAACTTCATCGGGATTGAAGGGTTTTGAAATATAATCGGCTGCGCCATTTTTTATGGCTTTAACAGCGGTATTAACATCAGAATAGCCTGTCATTAAAATTACAGGAATTTGAGGATAAGTAGTTTTGATTTCTGACATTAGTCCAATACCATCAGAATCAGGCAAACGAAGGTCTGTTAAAATCAAATCGAAAGATTCTTTTTTGATCGCAATTCTGGCTTCGGCAGCCGAAAAAGCAATAGTTACATCGTACGCTTTTTTGATTAGAAATTTTTCTAATAATTTACAGAACGAAATATCATCTTCTATCAGTAATATCTTTGGCATTTGCTTTTGAGGACTTTTTTGCTAAAATAATACTAATAAAATTGTCTTTTCACAAAATTATGTAAAAAAAAAGAGATTGCTTATCGCAATCTCTTTTTCACCAAAAACATAAATCTAAATTCACCTAATTATATCTTCAACCAGTTGCCATTGACATCTGAAAAAACAGTAGCCTTTTGGTCACCAACTGATATCTCAAGTTTGTATTCTTTTTTCTCGTTTACTGCTGCCTTCACCAGTTTAGCACCCGGATAAGCGGTTTGCAATGCTGTTTTTACAGCGGCAGGTACAGCATCTGCACTAACTTCTGTATATTCTGTCTGAACAGAAACAGTTATTTTTTCTAATTTTGGAGTGGTCACTTTATAAGCATAAATTGACATACTACCTAAAACTATTGCTGCTGATAAGATTAACTTTTTCATAGTGCTTTCTTTTTAATTATTTTTTAAGGATGTTCCCGGAAGCATCTGTAAATACAGTGTACTTTTTATCTCCGGTTGAGATCTCCAGTTTGTACTCGTCTTTTTCGTTTTTATACGCTTTTTCAAGTTTCGTATTTGGAAAAGATTTTTCGATTGTTGATTTTACTGCTGCAGGAACTGCATCTACACCAATCTCTTTGTATTCATCCTGAACAATTACAGATTGAACACCTAATGTTTGCATTACCGGACTTGCTGCCTGAACTGACAAACCTCCCAGAACAATTGCTGCTGATAAGATTAACTTTTTCATAATAAATGGTTTTTATGGGTTACTAATAGTTATTTTTTAAGAATGTTTCCCGAAGCATCTGTATAAACTACAGATTTTTCACCTCTAACGGTTATTTCTATTTTATACTCTTTCTTTGCATTTACATAGGCCTTATCCAGTTTCACACCCGGATAAGCATTGTCTAAAGCAGTTTTAATTGCAGCCGGAACTGCATCAACTTCTTTATATTCGTCCTGAACGCTTGCAGTTTGTACTATTGAACTTTTCGCAGTTACATTTCCTGCCTGCATTGACAAACCACCTAATAAGATAGCCGCCGATAAGATTAACTTTTTCATAATGATCCTTTTTTATGGTTCTTTATTAATTATTTTTTGATCCAGCTTCCGCCTGCATTTGCATAAAGAGAGCCTACTTTGTCACCTACAGTAACATCAAGTTTATACTCTGTTTTTGCGTTTTTGTATGCTTTTGAAAGTATTGCATCCGGATACGCTTTTTTAAGAGCTTCAATTACAGCAGCAGGAACTTCTTCTACTTTAATTTCAGTGTACTCATCCTGGATAACTACTGTTTTTACGATTGTATTTGATATTGGTGAAGTTGAAGCAAATGATGTTAAACCTCCCAAAACGATTGCGGCTGATAGAAATAAATTTTTCATAGTGTGTATATTTTAGTACTCTTAATTTTATTTTGGTATTCTTAACTCGAATAAACATAAGAGCTTTTTTAAATTATTTTTTGATCCAGGTTCCATCTGCATTAGCAAAAAGATTACCTACCTTCTCTCCTACTGTAACGTCTAGTTTGTACTCTGATTTTTCGTTTTTATACGCTTTTGTAACTACTGCACTTGGATATGCTTTTTTCAAAGCCTCTGTAATCGGAGCAGGTAATTCTTCTAATTTGATTTCTGTATATTCGTCTGCAACAGAAACCGTCTTAACGATAGTGCTTGCTATTGGAGCGTTTGATGCGAATGATGTTAAACCTCCTAAAACAATTGCGGCTGATAGAAATAAATTTTTCATAATGTGTATATTTTAAATTATTAATAGTTGTTTACGCTTTAGATAATGAAATTATTATGCCGTAACGAAAACGTTGTATCTACATTCGCTTAAATCCTTATTTTTAAAGGGATTAAACCATTTGTGCCAGAATTTCAGATTTACAAAAAGTGTGTAACTCGGGCAAAACATGTATAAAAAATACACACCAGAAGTGTTTACTTCACTAAAAAACAAGCCCGATAGATTCTTAAAACCTATCGGGCTTACCATTTGGTAAAATAAAAAAGGCCGTCGAAATCGACA
This sequence comes from Flavobacterium collinsii, assembly GCF_902804485.1. Classification (GTDB taxonomy): domain Bacteria; phylum Bacteroidota; class Bacteroidia; order Flavobacteriales; family Flavobacteriaceae; genus Flavobacterium; species Flavobacterium collinsii. The sequence continues at coordinate 144,671 of NZ_CADCST010000078.1, forward strand.
GCCTTCAGTTTTATTCCTCTATAGGTTTCATTTTAAATGTATCCATAAAAGCAGTAGTATAATCTCCTGCAATATATCTTGGGTCATCCATTAATTGTCTATGGAATGGTATTGTGGTTTTGATTCCTTCGATAACAAATTCATCCAAAGCTCTTCGCATTTTGCTTATTGCTTCTTCACGAGATTGTGCAGTTGTAATTAACTTAGCAATCATCGAATCATAGTTTGGCGGAATTGTATATCCAGAATAAACGTGAGTATCTAAACGTACTCCGTGTCCTCCTGGCATGTGAAGTGTAGTAATTTTCCCTGGTGAAGGACGAAAATCATTATAAGGATCTTCGGCATTAATACGACATTCGATAGCATGTAATTCCGGTAAGTAGTTTTTTCCTGAAATTGGAATTCCTGCCGCTACCATAATTTGCTCACGAATTAAATCGTAGTCAATTACTTGTTCTGTAATTGGGTGCTCTACCTGAATACGGGTATTCATTTCCATGAAATAGAAGTTTCTGTGTTTATCCACTAAAAACTCTACTGTTCCAGCTCCTTCGTACTTAATGAATTCTGCCGCTTTTACAGCAGCTTCTCCCATTGCTGTACGCAATTCGTCTGTCATGAATGGTGAAGGTGTTTCTTCGGTTAGTTTTTGGTGACGACGTTGTACCGAACAGTCTCTTTCAGAAAGGTGACATGCTTTTCCGTATGAATCTCCAACAACCTGAATTTCGATATGACGTGGCTCTTCGATAAGTTTCTCCATGTACATTCCGTCATTCCCAAATGCAGCAGCAGCTTCCTGACGTGCACTTTCCCATGCTTTCAATAATTCATCTTCTTTCCATACAGCACGCATTCCTTTTCCACCACCACCAGCAGTAGCCTTAAGCATTACCGGGTAACCAAATTCTTTAGCTAACTTTTGTGTTTGTTCGAAAGATTCTAATAATCCGTCAGAACCTGGTACACATGGAACTCCTGCAGCTTTCATTGTCGCTTTAGCAGAAGCTTTATCTCCCATTCTATCAATCATTTCAGGAGCTGCACCAATAAATTTGATTCCGTGTTCCTGACAAATTTTTGAGAATTTAGCATTCTCAGAAAGAAAACCATATCCTGGATGTATTGCGTCTGCGTTAGTAATTTCGGCAGCAGCAATAATATTTGACATTTTCAAATACGATAAGTTACTTGGAGGGGGACCAATACAAACCGCTTCATCAGCAAACTTAACATGTAAACTTTCTGCATCGGCTGTAGAGTAAACTGCTACAGTTTTGATTCCCATTTCTTTACATGTACGAATTACACGAAGTGCAATTTCTCCTCTATTTGCAATTAATATTTTTTTAAACATCTTATTTTAATTAGATAATTAGACAATTTGATCATTAGATAATTTTAGATGTCTGTATTAATTCTGTCAGATCAATCTAAAATCTAAAATCTAAAATCTAAATTTATTTATGATGGATCAACTAAGAATAAAGGTTGGTCAAATTCTACAGGAGACATATCGTCAACAAGAATTTTTACAATTTTACCTGAAACTTCTGATTCGATTTCATTGAATAATTTCATTGCTTCAATTACACAAAGAACATCACCTTTTGCGATAGTGCTTCCAACCTCAGTAAATACTGGTTTGTCTGGAGATGGTTTTCTGTAAAAAGTTCCAATAATTGGAGATTTAATAGTAATGAATTTAGAATCTTCAACAGCAGCAGGCGCCTCTGCATTTACATTTACAACTACCGGAGCTGTTTGTTGAGGAGCAACTGCTTGTGGCAATGCAGCCTGAGCTGGCAATTGTTGTACGTAAGTAGCTTCAGTTACATTTGTTTCTAAAGTTGTTCTGATCGTGATTTTCACGTCATCCATTTCCAACTTTACTTCTGCAACTCCCGAATTTGCTACAAATTTGATTAGGTTTTGAATTTCTTTTAAATCCATAATGATTCGTTTTTAGTTTTGATTTATTTTTTATCGTATGCCCATTTTAGGTAAATAGATCCCCAAGTGAATCCTCCACCAAACGCAGCAAAAATAATATTATCTCCTTTTTTAAGCAAGTGTTCAAAGTCGCTTAATACTAATGGTAATGTAGCTGAAGTGGTATTACCATATCTTTCAATGTTCATCAATACTTTTGATTCTTCAAGATTCATTCTGCTTGCAGTAGCATCGATGATACGTTTGTTTGCCTGATGTGGTACTAACCAGTTCACGTCTTGATTGGTAAGATTGTTTCTTTGCAAAATCAATTCGCTGGCATCGGCCATATTTGTTACAGCATATTTAAAAACGGTTTTTCCGTCCTGAATAATATTGTGCTGTTTATTTTTTACGGTCTCTTCTGTAGTTGGTGTTAGAGAACCTCCGGCAGAAATTTTAAGAAAATCGCGTCCTACACCGTCGCTTCTTAAGTATTCATCTTGTAAGCCTAAGCCTTCATAATTGGGTTCGAATAAAACGGCTCCCGCTCCGTCACCAAAAATAATACAAGTTGCTCTGTCTGTATAATCTACAATTGACGACATTTTATCGGCACCAATTAATAATACTTTTTTGTATCTTCCTGACTGCACATAAGCTGCAGCAGTTGACATTCCGTATAAGAAACTTGAACATGCCGCTTGCAAATCGTAAGCAAATGCATTGGTAGCTCCAATTTCTGTTGCAACATAAACTCCGGTAGAGGCTACTGGCATATCTGCTGTAGCTGTTGCCATTATAATCATATCAATCTCTAACGGATCGATATTAGCTTTTGCTATTAAATCCTGTGCTGCTTTTATAGCAAGAAACGATGTTCCTTTATCAGCATCTTTTAAAATCCTTCTCTCTTTAATTCCGGTACGAGTAGTAATCCATTCGTCATTAGTTTCGACCATCGTTTCCAATACCTTGTTCGAAAGTACAAAGTCGGGAACGTAAGCTCCAACAGCGGTAATTGCGGCTGTGATTTTATTCATTATATTCTATTATTTCGTTTCAAATACAGTGTATTTGAAAAATTTTTAAAAGACTTGAAAATTACAAAAAAAAACGAAATTAATTTGTAGATATTTTCTTAAAAAAAGAAAATTATAACCAACAAAAAAAACTCTCACTATGTGAGAGTTCCAGTATCATTTACAAAAACGTATTAAGCAACCGCTACAGATTTATCGATAACAACTTGCCCTCTGTAATACATTTTACCTTCATGCCAGTAAGCTCTGTGGTATAAATGTGCTTCTCCAGTAATAGGACATGTAGCGATTTGAGCTACAGTAGCTTTATAATGTGTTCTTCTCTTATCTCTTCTTGTTTTCGAGATTTTTCTCTTAGGATGTGCCATTTTACTATATTATTTATCCGTTAATAGTTGCTTTAATTTGTCCCAACGCGGGTCAATATCTTCTTCTTTTTTACTCTCTTCTTTTTCTTCTTTTACTTCTTTTACTGTCAATTCATTTAGTTTCTTCAAGGCGTCAGTTTGCAAACTTCCGTCTTTTACTCCTGGATGAACTCGTTTTAGCGGTACCGAAAGTGCAATCATTTCATAAATGTATTGTGCTACATCTATTTCATGCTCTCCATGCGGCAAGATTAGAAGCTCTTCATTATCGTTATTGAATTCATCTCCAAAACGAACAATTAATTTCATTTTACCCTTTAATGGCAAATCAAAATCTTCGCTTGTTAGATCACATGGCACATTTACGGTCCCTTTGTGTTTGAATTCCAACTCTAACATGTTGCTTTTCTTATCTAAAACTAAACCTACTTTGATATCTGAACTTTGAAATTCATCGTAATCAAAGTTCGCAAAGAACGTGTTACTTATTTGATACTCAAAATGGTGTTTTCCTAGTTTTAATCCTATGAAAGGAATTAAAAAATCTTTTGTTTTGCTCATTTCAACATCAATTTGACCAATCAGTATCTAAAACTCAGATACCTGAATTGGGGTGCAAAGATATAAAATTATTATAAAACTAATAATCTTATTCACCTTTTTTTGTTTATAACTGTTTTTCTTTTATTTTGAGAGGTTTTTCAGTAATCTCCTCATACTGATTACGCGAGCGAAAAATATCTAATGCAAGATAAACCGCTTCTTTAAACGAGTTGAAATCAGCCATGTCTTTTCCAGCAATATCATAAGCCGTACCGTGATCTGGCGAGGTTCTCACCCTATTTAAACCTGCTGTATAATTCACCCCTTTTCCAAACGATAATGTTTTAAACGGAATCAATCCCTGATCGTGATAAGTCGCTACAATTGCATCGTACTTTTCATACTGACCGCTTCCAAAAAAACCATCTGCCGAAAATGGACCAAAAACCATCGTACCTTTTTCAAAAATCTTCTTTAGCGTTGGTTTCAAAATCAAATCTTCTTCTTTACCAATCACTCCACCATCACCACTATGCGGATTCAATCCTAAAACCGCTATCTTTGGCTTCACAATACTAAAATCCTGAATCAGAGACTTTCTGATCGTTTCAATTTTTCTAACGATCAACTCTTCTGTCAAATGCGAAGAAACTTGACTCAACGGTACATGATCCGTTAGCAAACCTACTCGCAAATTATCCTGAACCATCATCATCAAAGCATTTCCTTCCAACTCCTGATCTAAATAATCTGTATGTCCCGGAAATTTAAATTCTTCTGACTGAATATTGTATTTATTAATTGGCGCCGTTACCAAAACATCAATCAAACCTTCTTTTAAAGCTTTGGTCGCTGCAACAAATGATTTAATAGCATATTCGCCAATTTTTTCATCGTTTTTCCCCAAGTTAATATCAACCCCTTCTTTCCAAAGATTAAAAACATTGACTTTTCCAGGCAAAACCTGCTCTAACTTGTCTACACCATGAAACTGAACTGAGGATGTAAAACTCTTCTTAACAAAAGAAAGTATTTTGGCGTTTGCAAAAATAACCGGCGTACACATCTCCAACATGCGGGAATCTTCGAATGTTTTCAATATAACTTCGCTTCCAATACCGTTTAAATCTCCAATTGAAATTCCAACAATTATATTTTCTGCTTTTTTATTCATGAGCTCAGGTTATTTATTACTAATTTTGATGTGCAAATTTAGTAAAATAAAACAACAATGTTCACAGGAATTATAGAAACCCTAGGAAGGATTCACGAAATAAAAAAAGATCAAAACAATCTTCACATCACAGTTGACTCATCTATTACAAATGAATTAAAAATTGACCAAAGCGTTTCCCATAACGGAATCTGCCTTACAGTCGTAGCCATAAAAGATTCATTTTATACTGTAACCGCTATCGATGAGACTATTTTAAAAACAAATATCGGTGACTGGGAAGAAGGCGATATTGTAAATCTGGAAAGAGGAATGAAGCTTGGCGATCGTCTGGACGGACACATCGTACAGGGACACGTTGACCAAACCGGAACCTGTATCAAAATTGAAGAAGCACACGGAAGCTGGAATTACACTTTTGAATACGACAAAAACCTCAGCAATATTACCATCGAAAAAGGCTCTATTACGGTTAACGGAGTGAGTTTGACGGTTGTAAACTCAAAAACAAACGAATTTAGCGTTTCGATTATTCCGTATACTTTTGAGCACACCAATTTTAAAAATTTCAAAGTTGGAACCAAAATAAACCTTGAATTTGATGTTGTTGGAAAATACATCTCAAGACTTTACGCAATAAACAAGTAAGTATTAAAACCTGTTCATAAAAAAAGCTTCAATTTACATTGAAGCTTTTTTTATTTTATTTCTATATATCATTGTAATTCCTAAAACAACAGCAAATATTGCCAAAAAAAGTAAGTGATCATCTATTGGTACTATGTCCGGATCATTCCCATCATCTGGTGGCGGCGGTATGAATTGTGCCAAAGCACTAAAACCAGATAGTAAAGTCAGGCAAAATGTAAAAAAAACAGTCTTGATTATCTTCATAATTTCAACATGCTGCAACACAGCACGGTAGGTTGTTAAATTTATCTATTTTAATATAATTCGCACAAAAACAGGGGCTTACAACGAATTATTCGGCAAATGTATAAGTTTTTTGCAAAAACACAAGATTTAAAACAAAAAAAGAAAAACAAAAATAATACACTTATCCTGACACAGGAAAAACCCCCGAAAACATTAATTCTCACCGGTACTTACGTATATTTTTGTGGTTTAGATTTTTCTTTCTACAAATCCAAACTTCGATTTCAACAATAAACCTAACCTTAACACCTGAGAGTACAAAATCCATCTGAATGATTCACAATCTATTACTTCAAATAAAACCTCTATCGCTCCAAAATAACTTAAAGCAAAAAAAACCGTTTCGGATTGCGAAACGGTTTTTTCTAAATTGATTAAACGTTATTTATCTTTTTGTGCTTTTTCCAGATATTCTACTTTTTCTTACATTGAAAAGGCAATTAACGCAAATTGTTACGCATGGTTTCAATCACCGGATTTGTCTTGTAATTATACATTGCGTTCACTTTTTGTTCCCGATGGTTGAAACCATTGGCAATACTTCTACTTGCCCATATTTATGTACAATTTGTTTTTTTTGAGCAATCTTACCTTATTAACCTGATCCATTTTTCTTTAAAAAGTAAATGGCTAAATATTTAAACTATTTAGCCATTTATGAATGTTGCAAACAATCTATTTTCTTAGTCTAATAAATTATTACTTAAAATTTATAGTTTAGGCCTGCACTTACAATTCCTCTATATCCGAATCCGACTTCTGCAAACACACCAAGTTTTTTACCTACACGTATACCTGCAGGATTAACCTGAAAAGCAAAATCAGCAGCATTGTCTTTAACGGCAGCTCTATTAGGCTCTGTTTGTGTATATTTTTCCAGAACAACACCTGCAGCAGCTGAGCCATAAAAATCCAACCAATCTGTTTTTATGTAACTAAACGACAACGTTGGCATTACCATTAAATAGCGATTGGTTCTCTTACCAATAAATTTGTTATTTTTATCGGTTTGCTCGGTTTGTTCCTGCTGAAAAGCGATATCACCACCTACTCTTATTCGTTCGGTGATTTGATTTCTATAACCCAAGCCAAAATTCCCAGAAGATGTTGTCTTAGAATTTAGTTTTTGTCCCAGAATTGCGGAAGATAATGCATCTGAAAAACCATCTACAAAAGTCATTGGTATACCATCGCTATAGGTTAGATTTACTTCATGTTTACCGGTTTCTTGTGCTTTTACTACAGTTGTACCGAATGTTAAAAAAATTACGCATACAATAATTGACTTTTTCATTTGTTTTAATTACTTTATAGTTAATAAATTTAAATTTGTGGCAAGAATATCTTACACTGCCTTATTACTAATACGCCAAAAATCAAAATACCCCTATACGCTGCAATAAAAATTTAAAATCTCCCTACTTTTTATGATATGAATGAGGACCTAAAGCATTTTAAACAATTGTTCAGCGAGCTTTATCAGCCCTTATGCAATCATGCCTATAAATACCTTCAGGATAGAGACGAAAGTGAAGATGTGGTGCAGGAACTGATGATTAAAATATGGGAAACCCGCAAGGATTTACTATCTGAAAAGAGCCTTAAATATTATCTGTATATAGCAGTTAAGAATCGGTGCATATCTATTCTGAGAAAAAAAATCTATATGTTTGACATTGACGAAATGTCTGCCGATATTGCCGAAGAAATTCCCGAAACAAACCCCTTATCAGATGCTAACCAGCTTATAGAACAAGCATTTAATGGAATTCCACCAAAATGTCTTGAAATTTTCAAACTAAGTCGTATTGAAAAATTAAGCTATAAACAAATTGCAGAGAAATTAGAAATATCAGTAAAAACAGTAGAAAATCAGATGGGCAAAGCCATCAAACATATACGGGAGTTTGTCAAACAACATCCCAACCTAATTGCTTTCTTTAAAATATGGTATTTTAGTCATTACATAGTGGGGGTTTTAAAAGAATTTGTGTTTTATTTAAAAGAGGTTTAACCATGGACAACCAAGATATTAATGTATTACTAGCAAAGCATTTTTCAGGAGAAACGAAACCTGAGGAAGAAGCTGTGTTAATGAATTGGATAAAAAACAATCCTGATGAATACCTCTCGCTTAAGATTTTTTTTGCAGAAAGTCAGCCATTAGACTCCCCTCAGTTGTTTGAAACAGCTAATGCCTGGAACCGCATAGCACCAAATTTATCATCCACGAAGCCAACCGTATTTCAGTTGTACAAAAAATACCTATATGCAACAGCAGTTGCAGCCGTTTTCATTTTAATAAGTACGTTCGCTTTCTTGTATGCGAATGCCGAGATAACTATCCAGACAGCTAATGGACAGATAAAAAGTATCGAATTGAGCGATGGTTCTTTGGTTACTTTGAACGACAACTCGAGTATCACCTATAGAAGATTTCTATGGAACAACCGTACTGTCAGCTTAAATGGGGAAGCTTTCTTTGAAGTAAAACACGACGAGAGTAGGCCTTTTTCTGTAAATACAGGCACACTAGCCGTAAAAGTTTTAGGAACCTCTTTTGTTGTAAAAACAACAGAAAAAGAGAAATCGGTAGCAGTGATTACAGGAAAAGTCAAAGTTACCGCCACTCCTACCAGTCAAACAGTCGTTTTGGAGAAAAAGCAAGCAGTTCGTTACGCTTCCAGCAGATTAATTAAAAGTGAAAATGAAGATAAAAACTTACTCTCCTGGAAAACAAAGTCTCTTTCTTTCGAAAATACTCCACTTCAAAAAGCCTTTGAGGATATTGAAAATTGTTATCATATTAAAATACAGGTAGAAGGCAAAATCTCTGATTCCTGCACCGTTACCACAAATTTCAAGAACGAATCTATAAAAGAAATATTGGAAGAATTCCGTTTATTGTTTGGGCTTAGTTATACACAAAAAGGCAATACTATTTGGGTGAAAAACATATCGTGTGAAAAGTAATTCTCCCATAAATAACTGGTTAACAACTTCAGTCTATTTTGTACTTTTCTTTTGTGCCGGATCTGTACAAGCACAAAAAACAAGCTTACTGGAAAAAAAGATCACTATTCAAATAGAAAATGATAGTATCGGAGCTTATATTTCCACCATAATAGCACAAGGCGCAAATTTATCCCTAAGCAATAACAAACTCAATCTTGGTAAAAAGATAAAGATCGACAAAGGAACTTATAAATTAAAAACGCTTCTACATCTTCTTTTTGAAACAGAATCAGTAAAATTTCTTGAGAAAGATAATAAAATAATTATCTACACGGTTTCACGAGCTCCTGACCCATTTACTATTAGTGGGTTTGTTTATGCAGGCGACAGTAAAGAAGCACTACCCTACGCTACCGTACGAGTTTTAAACACAAACATTGCTGTTAATTGTAATGATTATGGCTACTATACGCTAACATTACCCGAAAACAAGTACATCATAAATGCGAGTTATACCGGTTTTACTTCACAAACAGATACGATACTGGTAAACAAAACCATTAAAAAAAACTTCAATCTTGAAATGGGACTATCCCTTGCTCCGGTTAAAGTTAAGTCATCCAAAAAACCTTTAAATGAGATTTCCAGCATAATCGATACGCAGCACGTTAACGCTCTTCCCTTTCTAATGGGGCAATCAGACCCGTTAAAACTTCTTACCTTAAAACCAGGCACCTACGGCACTTCTTTAAATGTAAGAGGAGGCTCAACTGACCAGAATCTGGTTTTATTAGATGGTGTTCCTATTTACAACTACAATCATTTTACGAGTTTGTTATCTATTTTCGATTCGCAGGCCATCAAACAAATAAGTTTTTACAAAGGCGGCTTTCCGGCTCGTTACGAAGGAAGGCTATCCTCGGTCATAGATGTTAAAACAAAAGATGGCGACATGCAGTCCTACCATGGGGCTGCTAATATTGGTTTGCTAACGGGCTCTGCAATGATTGAGGGCCCTATCATAAAAGACAAGATGTCCTTTATGATCAGTGCGAGAAGAAGCTGGATTGATGCTTTGACCAAAGCGATTTTTGATCAGGATATTAATTTTAAATACCGGATGTATGATGCCTATTTTAAAATTAACTATTTTATTGACTCGTCCAACAGACTCTACCTTGGTGCCTATACCGGCGGAGATCTTATTCGTGTAAATTTCTTTTCTTCCGAAGCACCTCAGCTTACCTGGACCAACAGGACACTTTCTTTGCGCTGGAACAGGGTATATAATCCCAGACTGTTTCAGAATTCGGTTCTACTGCTAAGCAACTATAATAATCAGTTTGCCAATGCAGATGAGGATGGAACCAGAAAGTTTCGTATTACAGATATAGGTATCGAAAACAACCTGAATTACCATTGGTCGTCATTCCTAAATAGTGCGATAGGCTTACGAATAAATATGACTAATTTTTCTAATAACACTATTGACCGTGATCAATTGATAAAGTCATTACATTTCAAAACCTATTGGGACAATGATATAACGCTGTCTGATAAAGTTCGAATAAAAGCGGGTCTTCATTATGCAACTTTTTTAACTAAAAACAAGGTTTATAATTCTTTTCAGCCCCGTACCAGTTTGGTCTACAAATACAACACTTCTAATAGTCTTTTTGCCTCCTATGCCATAATGGAACAGTTTTATCATCAAATTGCCCAGAACACCTATGCCTTACCCTCAGATTTACGCATGCCAAGTACAGATCAGTTACCTCCGGAAAAGGCTTTTATTTATGAAGCAGGCTATGAAAAAACTTTAAACAAAGGATACATCAGATTACAGTTTTACGAAAAAAAAGTATCCAATATTTTAATGTATCAACCCCTTTATGATGTTTCATATCAGGACAAAATACAATCCCCTCTAATCGGGTTTGGCAATTCAAGAGGCTTGGAACTTGAATTTTCTAAGCAGTTCAAAAAGTTTGATGTACAGGCATCGTATACCCTGAGCAAATCGACATTGCGATTCCCCACAATAAATAATGGTCAGACGTTTAATTCTCCAAACGATATTACCCATCAAATAAAAGGAGCTGTTACCTGGAATATTAATCAATCCTGGGTCCTATCCACTATGTTTAATTATAGTTCGGGTGTTTTAATCTCGGCACCAGATTCTTTTTCCTATAGCAATAAAAAAGACTCGTACCCAGTAGATTCAAACCAAAGCAATGAAATATCAAGACCTAACAACTACCGTTTACCGAGAAATTACAATGTAGATGTTGGCGTTTCAAGAACAAAAAAAACGAAATCCGGCAACCAAACCAGATTGTATTTTGGAGTTAACAATCTCGTAGGACAATCTCCACCGTTTATCATTGAAACCAGTTTAAGTAATGACACCTTTAATTTAGAACAGGTCAGAATGTTTAAATATTTTCCTTACGTTGGATATACTTATACTTTTGGAACGGGTAAAGAAAAATTAAACTAATTTCCGGAATCTCTGAAAAACAAGGCACAAAAAAAAGCCTCTACATCGCTGTAAAGGCTTTATTCTAGTAGTGGTCCCACCTGGGCTCGAACCAGGGACCACCTGATTATGAGTCAGGTTTAATTAATTTTATCATAGCCTATTTTTCATTACAACACCTAATTATCAACAAGTTATAAATTTAAATAATAATAATAAATCATTATTTCTTATTTTAATTGTATTTTTTTGTTCGTCAAATATTCGTCAAAACTATAACTAATATTTCTAATAATGGTATCATACAAATTTACACTAAAAGCAACACCAAATGTACAAGGTGAGTATTTTATCAATCTTGTATTAATCAAAGACAGAATAAATACGAGTTTATCAATCAAAAAAAAAATGCAAGCATGAAGATTGGTCATTTGAAACAGAACCCCTTAAAAAATCACACAAAGAATACAAGCAAATTAATGATCTGATTGAAAAATATTCGGGTCATATCAACAATATTATTCACGAATTTGAATTAGATGATACTCCATTCACCTTACAAGACATTGTAACAAAATTCAAAAAAGATTCAGGAAAACAGCAACCAGTAAGCTATACTACTTTTCACGAAAGTTTAATCGAAGAAATTAAAAATGCAGGAAAACTGTCAACCAGCAATATTGAAAAGGAAACCTTAAAATCGATTCAATTGTTTTTCAATAGAACAGAAATCACTTTTAGAGATTTATCAGTAGACTCAATCTATAAATATCAATCATTTTTAAATGGTAAGAACAACAGCCAAAGCACAATTGGAATAAGAATTCGTACTTTAAGAGCCGTTTTCAACAAAGCTATTAAACGTGAAATCATTCCTGCAACAATATATCCTTTTGATAAATTTAAAGTATCAAAAATTAAAGAAAGCGGTAAAAAAGAATATTTATCTGAAAAAGAACTTGAATTATTGAAAAATGCACAATTGCTAAAAAAAAATGACATTATTGCAAGAGATATGTTTTTGCTAAGTTTTTATGGGAGAGGAATTAATTTCATTGATTTAATGCAATTAAAAAAAACAGATTTATACAAAGAAACAATTACCTATAAAAGAAGTAAAATCGAGGTAATAGTAAATTTTAACATAAATAATTTCTGGAAACAGAAAATTGAAGAATATACTTCACCAGTCGATTCAATCTATTTGTTTAATATCGTTCATAATAATCAGAACTCCAAAATTTATATAAATAATAGAAAAAGAAAATATCTCAAAATTCATATAAACACACCTCTTAAAAAAATTATTACCGATTTAGACATTCAAAAGAAAATCACCTACTATTGCGCAAGGCATTCATTTGCCACGATTCTAAAG
>NZ_CADCST010000079.1 GCF_902804485.1 Flavobacterium collinsii
AAATGTAATTATTTAATGTAGTGAGATACTTCTGATTGTTGGGTGAAAAATTACTTTGTAGGTATTTGTAAAGTATATTTACAGCATTTTTACAATTCAAAACATCTATACCAACAAAACTTAATTGGCTCTCTTTACTTTGCGTTGAATTATAAAATCTCATCCATTCGATTAATGATAATATTTCGTTCGTATTCCATATCCAATATCCTATTTTACTAAGAAGATCTTTTGGATTACCCTTCCCATCCTTAATATATGAATTAATGGACAAACAGTCACTATAATTAGCCTCTATTGCAAATGTTTTCACATTACAATTAGTAACTAAGTATCTGAAAAACTTATCTTTTAAATCCTGAAATTCTTTAGTGCCATGCGTTGCCTCTCCAAAACCAAATATTTTTACATTTTGAAATATATCTTGAAATTTAAATAGTTCCTTAAAAGGGCATTCTGGATTTGAGTTATCAATGTCGATTAAACTTGAATTAATAGTAACAATTAATTCTTTACTCTGTGATCTTACAGATTTGAAAGAAGTAATAAAAACTATTAAGATTAATATTTTTAATTTATGCATTTTCTAAAGAATTATGAAATAAGTATATTTTGTTGACTACGTAATTAAAACACTCATTTAATTAATATTTTTCATTAAGACATGTTCAAAAATAAAAAATATCTTATATATTAAAATAGACTGCTCCCAAAAGTTTAGACGAATTTATAATTAAAATTAGATAATAATAAGTCCCATATATAGGACTCATTTTTTTGAGATTAACCTTGATTCTACCATTAAATTATTTCCTTTTAAACCCTATTACCCAAATCAATTTTAGTCTTTTGCGAATAGTTTTTTATTTACTTTTCGCGATTCTAAATCCAAATCCGTCATTTCGTGTACCTTTTGGAGATTGGTATCTAACTTCTGGCATATGAATTCCATATTCTAATGGTTTTCCATCTAAGCTTTGGGTTTCGTAAAACCAACTAACACCTTTCGAAACTTTATACGATCCTTCTCCTTCTGTTGGTCCTTGCGGGTTCTTTTTACTTACTAAACCATCCTTTTCAGGGTTGTACCAATCAGAAACCCATTCACCAACATTTCCGGTCATATCATAAATTCCCAGTTCATTAGGCCTGAGAAGTCCAACTTTATGAAAGATACTGTCTGAATTTTCTTTTACCCATCCAATCTCGATTGGATTATTACTACCACTATACTTGTAATTTTTAGTTTTCTTTCCTCCTTTAGCGGCATATTCCCATTCTGCTTCTGTTGGTAATCTTCCACCGGCCCATTTTGCAAAGTCATTAGCTTCATCCCAAGTTGCCAGCATTGGATTTTCGTCTATCCATTTATAATATACTTTTATTCCGTATGCATTTTCAATAGGTGCATCAGGCATTTTTCTGCCTGTTTTTTCACAAAACTCCCGAAACTGTTTAACAGTTATTTCATATTTACTTATGTAAAAATCATCAAGTTCAACCATTCGGTGCGGGCTTGTAAATCCTTTTATTGTGTCGCCTTTGGGGCTAATGATGATTTGGTTTTTGCCCTGTTCAAAAGTCCCGCCATTTACAAAAATCCAGTCAACATTATCTTGTCTACAAGAACTGAATATCAAAAGGCTGAGAAAGATCATAAATATATTTGTTTTCATAATGTCTGCTTAAAATTACTGTCAACTTCTTTATATGTTGTACAAACTACGCAAAGCTCTCCAAATTGGCACAGCGTTGTGTGATAAAGTGCTCTATTTTTTATCATAAATCAGTAAGATGCACATCGAACAATAATCTTCGTCCAACTTTCGACCCTATAAAAAGAGGTTTTAAAACTACACGGAGAAAAAATCGATTATACGAGGGCATGCTTAAAGAAAAAGATGAAATGATGGCAAGGCTTGAAAAATTAATCAATAAATAGTTTCAGAATAAATCATTTTTATAAAAAATATCAAAATAAAGCTTCAGGGGAAATCTGAAGCTTTATTTTTATTAACTTCCCTTCTTTGTTAACATTTCGTTGCGTTCACGAGCGGGACGCTCGCGCCAGCAGGGGAAGGACATGCCCTATAAAGCATTATTTATACAAATTATAAGCCGTTTTAGAAAAACATTACAAATATGGGAACTTGGGGAACAGCGATAAAAGATAGTGATGCATTTGCAGACATTTATGATGAGTTCTTTGAACTTTATAACAAAGGTGGACATCCAGAAGATATTTCTAAAAAAATAATTACAGACAATTGGGAAATACTAGAAATTGAAGAAGAAAAACATAGTTTATGGTTTGCTCTTGCTTTAGCTCAATGGGAAACAAAATCACTTGAACCAAAAATATTATCGACAATTGAAGAGATTGTAACATCAGGTACAGATATACAAATCTGGTCGAATTTTGATGCAACTGAGCTAGATATTAAAAGACGGAAAATTGCTTTAGATAAGTTTTTAGATAAAATAAGGTCTGACAGACCAAAACCAAAACCAAGAAAGCGAGTTAAATTAAAAACACCAATATTTTCAACTGGAGACTGTTTAACTTTTAAAATGAAAAATGGAAATTATGGTGGTGCTGTTATTTTGGCGACCGATACTAATCCAGAAACAGCTTATAATTTGGTAGCTACTACACGACTAAATAAAAAAACTAAACCTTCACTTGTTGATTTTGAAAATGCAGAAGTACTTCTTTGTAATTTTGGACAATGGCAAAATAAACCAGATGTGATTTGGTATATGCCTGACCTTTATTATAAAAATTTTTCAGCCCTTTACGAGCATATAGGTAAAATATCTATAGAAATTGAATATGACGTTAAAAATTACGTAGGGAAAGGATATTTATTCGGTCCATCTTATTCATCAGGTTGGAATATGAACAATGCCATTGAAAAACAGTTTGAATCAGAACTTTTAAAACCAAAACCTTCAAGAATATTAACTGTAAAACAATTGACGAAAAAGAAGAAGTGGTGGGAAATATTTTGACAAAACAGATTATATCACCCGCTTGGGTTACCTAGATTTTCTATGGATTTAACGTTTTTAAATTCAATTCTGTTAAACCAAAATACTCTGCTTACAGTAACCATTGTTTTTTTAAATATAATCACTAATATTAACAATCCTATGAAAATCATCACTAAACTCGTTAAATTTCTCAATATTACCCAATACTAAGACAAATCTTCAGAGAAATCTGGAGTTTTTTTATTTAAGTTAAAACATAAAAAGTTAAGAGCCTTTTATAAAGTTTGCAATTTCTAAGAAACCAAAAAAAATGCGCAAAGTTCACAGGAACATTTGCGCAGCTTTTCATTGGAAAATTTCAACTAAGATATTACCAAATTGTTATTCTGTCTTTCTTCGGTAAAAACATTTTATCTCCGGGTTGTACATTAAATGCTTCGTAAAAAGGAGTAGTATTCATTAAAGTACCATTTACACGCCAAATTGGTGGAGAATGTGGGTTATTATTAATCCACAAACGCAGGAACTCGTCTTTCATTTTTACTCTCCATATTTTGGCTAACGAAATAAAGAAACGCTGGTCTGGAGTAAATCCGTCTATTTTTGTGTTTCCTTTTCCTTGTTCGGTCATTTTAAACGCATCATAAGCAACTGCTAATCCTGCAATATCTGCCGTATTTTCGCCAACTGTCATGGCACCATTAACGTGCAGATCACCCAAAACAGTATAGGTGCTGTACAAATTGATCACCTGCTGTACTCTTGATTTAAACTGTGCATAATCCTCTTTTGTCCACCAGTTTTTTAAGTTACCATCCTTATCATATTGCGCCCCCTGATCGTCAAAAGTATGGGTTATTTCGTGACCAATCACCATTCCGATACCTCCATAGTTAAGTGCATCATCTGCATTATTATCAAAATAGGGAGGTTGTAAAATACCTGCAGGAAAAACAATTTCATTTGCAGTAGGGTTATTATATGCTGTAACAGTTGGAACTGTCGTATACCATTCAGATCTATCAACTGGTTTACCCAATTTTGCCAATTGAAGTTGATAGTCAACCGTAGCGGCCGAAACCATATTCTCAAAATAAGCATCCCTGGCAATATGTACCTTGCTATAGTCTCTCCATTTGTCCGGATATCCTATTTTCTTAGTCATGGCGGCCAATTTTTCTTTTGCTTTTTGTTTTGTAACAGGGCTCATCCATTCCAATTTATCAATTCTTATGGCATAAGCTTTTTGCAAATTATTCACGAGGATTAACATACGTTTTTTAGCATCTTCCGAAAAATATTTCTTAACATACAATTCGCCCAATGCGTCGCCTAAGTAAGCATCAAGAACACTAGCCATTTTTTCACCACGTGATTTTTGAACAGCCTGACCAGAAAGCACTTTGGTATATTCAAATGAAGCATCTACAAAAGGTTTACTTAAATCATCTGCATATCTTTCTAAAGAATTTGCTTTCAGGTAAATTTTCCAATTAGCAATAGGAACAGATTTTAAAAGTTTATTAAGGGCATCATAATACGCAGGTTGACCTACATTAATAAAATCGGTTTTAGCCCCTAAATTATTTAAAAAAGCAGTCCAGCCTATGTTGGGATGTCTTTTTACAAGATCTGTTACAGCTATTTTATTATAATTGGCCTGTACATCCCGAAGCTCAACTTTTGTTTTATGCGAAACAGCGAGTTGTTTGTCTATATCGTACACCAAATTAGCATTCTTTTTAGCCTCTTCGGCATTGCTGCCTGTTTGTTGAAATAATGTAGTTAGGTATTTTTTGTACGATTCCTGTATCGCAACAGTTGGTGCATCTGATTTGAAATAATAGTCCCTGTCAGGCAAACCGATACCCGTTTGATAGATTTGAGCAATGTTCATACTGCTGTTTTTATCATCGGTTGACACTCCAAAAGCTATAATAGAAGAATTGCCCACTTTTACTTCATTAACTACAAAGTTCATTAAAGACGGTAAATCGCTAATTGCTTCAATTTTAGCCAATAGAGGTTTGATAGGTGTATAACCGCGTTTGTCAATAGTTACGGTATCCATACCTGATGCATAAAAGTCACCTACCTTTTGTGCTATACTTCCTGCTGAATTCTTACTTTGCGAAATACTGTCCAATATTCCTTGCAGACGCATTCGTTGCGGGTAATTCATAAACATGTAGACACCTACTCCGGTTTGAGATGCAGGTATTGATACAGAGTCATACCATTTACCATTTACATATTTAAAAAAATCATTACCAGGACGCAATGTGGAATCTATTCCGGTGATAGCAATGTTTTTTTCCTTTTGATGTTTAGAGCACGCTGTTAAAGCTAAGAATGCAATGAAGAGCATTAGTGATTTTTTCATAATCTAAATTATTTCTATTAAAATGAACTGAAAAACGTTTGAAAGCAGGTATTTTAAAATGTATATGACTGGCATATTTGATTTTAGCAGAACAATATACGGAATTCAGTTTTTAATTCCGATGTTCTTGTTAGAATTACTACCTAAAAAACATAATGATAAGCTGTTAGTTATTGTTAATTATAGTAATTCATCATAATATTATGGAGCTAAAGCAGATTTAAGACTAAATTATGCCCGTTATTCAGACTTACAAAATCATCCTAAATACAAAACCAACTTTCAATCAACGTTATTATCCAAATTCGCTGTAGTAGTTGTTGGCAACAGGCTTTTATTTACTTCTTATTCTCAGATTAGTTATTTCGTTTTCTAAATCAGACTTTGATCTTAATTTCCTATTAGCAGTTCCCTTTTTAATTTGAGATTTTGACGCATTCGGAGACGGTGGTTTTGGCAGTTTTGTTGCAGAAATATTAGGTTCCGGATTCTTAAAACTTCTCGTTAACCCACAAATATTTATTTTAATCACATTACCTGTGGAAGACTTTGCGTAAATCAGCCATTTTCCAACTTCATCAATTACAGGCCCACATGATTCTCCATATATTCCGCTGTACACTTTTCCGTTTTTTACTCCCTTAAAAGATTCAATAACTTTAATTTCAAAAGTATGTTTTTTAGCATCAATTTTTAAAACTTCTCCGACGAAAATATACTTTGAATTCGTAAACTCTCTATTTTGAATTTCTTTTAAACTTTTAGGGATTTTACACTCGCAAGCAACTGATTTACTTGAAATCAAAAAAGTCAGAAATAATATTATTAAAATTCGTGTTCTCATTTTTTAAAACTTGTCGTCAATTTTCGGGGACTACTGCTGAGTCTGGAACTAAATTAAGCCCATTCTTCGGATTTGGCAAATCATTTAGATTCAAAATCAGAAGCTATAAAAAGGGAAAAACATTTAAAATCCGTTTTTATCAGCGTTTTCGCCTAGCGAATCCGTATAATCTGTGTACTATTTGCATTCTAAAATTCATTGATTTATGACTTATCCGCAGCAACCATAATAAAAATTGGTCTTCTTAACTCGTCTTTCATTTCCGGATATTTTTCAATAATTTCCTCCGACGGTTTTGGTTCCGATATTTGTGTAATACTAAAACCTGAATCAATTACAATATTTAGAATACTTGCTACTGTTCGATGGTATTTTACTACTTTATGGCCTAAAAAAGAGGTTTCTCTTGCTCCTTCGTACTGATAATTGTCAACTGGCCAATGTAGTCGGTTTCCATTTTCATCTTTAAACCAATCTTGCTCACTTTTTGCTGTAAAAACAGGATGTTCCATAGAAAAAACAAAACTTCCGCCCTTCTTTAAATACTTATTGATTTTACGAAAAAGAGCTTTTAGATCTTGTATATAATGAAAGGTAAGTGAACTAAAAATAACATCAAACTGCTCCTTTTCAAATTCAATATCTTCTATTGGCATTTGATAATATTCTATTGATAATCCTTTTGATTTTTCCTTTGCTTTATCAATCATTTTTTTTGACAAATCAATTCCAATGACACTCTCTGCACCTTTTTCTTTTGCGTAAATACAATGCCATCCATAACCGCAACCCAGATCAAGAACATTTTTCCCTTGAAAATCAGGCAGCATCTTTTTTAAAACATGCCACTCTCCTGCCGAATTCAAACCATCAATCGAACGCGCCATTTTACCATAGTTTTCAAAAAAATCTGTATCATCGTAAATATTCTGTTTCATCTCTTCATTTATTTATTAAACCTCGCTCCCCGGGACGTTCTCCTGAATGCATCACAATTTTGCCCAATAAGATCGATTAGCGTTAACAGCGAATATATAAAATATCTTACTAAAGCCTATAGGCATTTTGTTGTAATTTATAAGAGAATACAATATCTTGCAACACATAAAACTAACCATAATTAAATGAGAAACAACAAACTCTTTACAACATTCTTTGCAATGTTATTTTTTTTATGTCTTACAGCCAATGCACAGTACACGGCTATTCCTGATGCTAAATTTGAGCAAGCCTTGATTAATCAAGGTATCGATTCTGGTACTATAGACGGAAAAGTACTTACTTCCAAAATTGCCAATATAACGGCTTTGTATCTTACCAGTGATAATATTTCAAATTTAACCGGGATACAAAATTTTACAGCTTTAAAAACTTTGAGTTGCGGAGGCAATAAATTGACCACTTTGGATGTCAGCAAAAATACCGCTTTGATTAATTTGGATTGTGGCTCAAATCAATTAACGGTTTTGGATGTAACACAAAATACTGCTTTGACTAATTTGAAGTGTTCTTATAACCAATTGACCGCTTTAGATGTCACTAAAAATACTGCTTTGACCGATTTAGATTGCACTAAAAATCTGTTAACCAATTTAGATCTTACCAAAAATCGAGCTTTGACTATTCTGTTTGCCGCTAAAAATGCATTTACCTCTTTGGATGTAACCCAAAATATGGCTTTGACGGATTTCGATTGCGGTAACAATCAATTGTCGACCTTGGATCTAACCAAAAACAAAGCTTTAAACAGATTGTATTGCATTGTAAATAAGTTTGATCAGGCCCCGGATTTATCTCAAAATACTGCTTTAACCAATTTACAATGTGGCGGAAATTCATTTACCTCTTTGGATGTGAGCAAAAATACAGCTTTAGAAATACTCTATTGTGAATTAAATCAATTGACCTCTTTGGATGTCAGCAAAAATACCGCATTAACTACATTAAATTGTTACTTAAATCAATTGACTTCTTTGGATGTAAGTAAAAATACAGCCTTGAATTTTTTACAATGCAGAGAGAATAAATTAACCGTTTTAGATGTAAGTAAAAATACTTCACTGTCTTATTTGAATTGCTTTTCTAATTTATTGACCACTCTGGACGTAAGTCAAAATACTGCTTTATCATCCTTTTATTGTTATTCCAATAAGTTAGTATCCTTAAATGTTAAAAACGGATACAACAGCAATATAATGAGTTTTGATGCTACCGATAATCCTACCCTCTCCTGTATCCAGGCTGATAACCTAACTCCTCCAAATTCATCCTGGCTCAAAGATGCTGCTGCAAATTATAGTACTTTTTGTGCCGCAACCGGATATACATCAATTCCAGATCCTAATTTTGAACAAGCCTTAATTGATCTTGGTTATGATTCTGCCCCTTTAGATAAGCAAGTACTTACTTCCAATATTGCCGGCGTAACCAATTTAGAGATATCCGATAAAAATATCGCAGATTTAACAGGGATACAGGATTTTGCAGCATTAAAAATTTTGAATTGCAGTTCCAACAAGCTAATCGCTTTGAATCTTAGCAAAAACACAACTTTAACAGCTGTGACTTGCAACAACAATCAATTGGCGACTTTAAATATTAAAAACGGAAACAACACCAATATATCATTTTTTGATGCCAGAAGCAATTCTAATCTTAAGTGCATCCAGTCCGACGGTATAAATCCTCCAAACTCTGGCTGGACCAAAGACAATATTGCAAACTATAGTACAACTGCCTGTTACACGGCAATTCCAGATGTAAAATTTGAGAGAGAACTTATTGCTATGGGATACGATTCCGGCAGCACAGACGGAAAGGTGCTTACTGATAATATTATTCGTGTAACTAATTTGAATGTCTCCAATAAGGGCATTGCAAACTTAACAGGGATACAGGACTTTATAGCTTTGAAAACTTTAGATTGCTCCTCAAATTTATTATCCACCTTGAATGTAACCCAAAATTCGGCTCTGACTAGTTTGAATTGCCGAGGAAATGTATTGACAGCTTTGGATGTAACCAAAAATACTGCGTTGACTACTTTGATTTGCAATACTAATGAATTGGCTGCTCTGGATGTGAGTAAAAATCTCTCTTTGACTCAATTGGTATGTTGGTTAAATAAACTGACTGCTTTGGATGTAAGCCAAAATATAGCTCTGACAGAATTGATTTGCGGATCAAATCCGTTGTCTACTTTGGATGTAACCCAAAATACAGCTTTAACTACATTACAGTCCTATGCAAATAAATTAACCACCTTGGATGTAAGTAAAAATACAGCTTTGACTACCCTGTATTGCAGCAGCAATAAATTGACCACTTTAGATATTAGCAAAAATACTGCTCTAAGTGTCCTCTATTGTTTTGACAATCAACTGAACACTTTAAATCTAAATAATAATACCGCCTTGACCGTATTACAATGTTATTCAAATCAGTTTACCACTTTAGACCTAAGCAAAAATACCGCTTTAACTACTTTGTGGTGTAATAGCAATCAAATGACCACTTTGGATGTAACCAAAAATATTGCTTTGACTGATTTGACTTGTTATTCAAACCAATTAACCACTTTGGATTTAAGCAAAAACACTGCCCTGAATAAGTTGAAAAGCTATTCAAACCAATTGACTACTTTGAATATTAAAAACGGAAATAATAGTAAAATAACCGATTTTGATGTTACACAAAATCCCAAACTTACCTGTATTCAGGCTGATAATACCACGGCTCCAAATTCTGGATGGAGAAAAGATACTAAAGCAAACTATAGCATTACAGCTTGTTTTGTACAAACTTACACCAACATTCCGGATCCCAATTTTGAGCTGGCTTTGATTAGTTTAGGCTACGACTCGGGTAGCATTGACGGAAAAATACCGACTGCTAATATTGCCAACCTAACCAGCCTGAATGTCTCTAATAAGAATATCTCAAATTTAACAGGGATACAGGATTTTGTGGCTTTGCAGACTTTATATTGCAATTACAATCAATTGACAAGTTTAGATGTTACCAAAAACACTGCTTTGACTTTATTAAATTGTACCAGAAATCAACTGACTACTTTAGATATTACTAAAAATACTGCTTTGACAGGCTTGTATTTCAGTTATAATCAATTGACCACTTTGAATCTAACACTGAATACCGCTTTAGTTGAGTTGGAGAGCATTGGTAATCAATTGACTTCTTTAAATGTAACCAAAAATACAGGGTTGACTAAGTTAGATTGTACCGCTAATAAACTGGCAGCTTTGGATGTTACGCAAAATACAGCATTGACCGATTTACGTTGTCTTTCAAATCAATTACTTGCTTTGGATGTAAGCAAAAATACTGCTTTAACTTATTTAGATTGCAGTTCAAACAAATTGACCGCTCTGGATGTTACTCAAAATAATACCCTGACTAAGCTATATTGCTATTCTAATCAACTGGCCACTTTAACTTTAACAAAGAGTACAACTTTGATCGATTTGAATTGCAATAATAATAAATTGAGTGTTTTAGAGGTAACCCCAAATACAGGTTTGACTTCATTAAATTGCTCCTATAATCAATTGAATTCCTTAAATGTAACCAACAACACAGCTCTAAAAGCACTGTTTTGCGGCAGTAATAAATTGACAGATTTAGAGGTAACTAAAAATGCAGCTTTAGAATCTTTGGATTGTTTTCAAAATCAGCTAAGCACATTGGATGTAACTAAAAACCCTCTTTTGCTTAGTTTTCATTGTGCCAACAATCAATTGATCGCTTTGGATGTAAGTAAGAACACACATTTAACCCAATTGTATTGCTTTTCTAATAAATTACTGGATTTGAATGTTAAAAATGGAAATAACAGCACGATAACCACTTTTAATTCTACCTCGAATCCGGAACTGACCTGCATTCAAGCCGATAATGTCACAGCTCCAAATACGGGTTGGGTAAAAGATGTTACGGCAAATTATAGTACGATCGCTTGTACTGTACTCCGATACACCGCTATTCCCGATACTAACTTTGAACAAGCGTTGATTAATCAGGGAATAGACTCTGGCAAGATAGACGGGAAAATACTGACTTCTAAGATTGAAAATCTAACCCGCTTGAACGTTTCATACGGAAAAATTAGGAATTTAAAAGGAATACAGGATTTTAAGGCATTACGTACGTTAGATTGTTCTGATAACGCACTGACCGATTTGGATGTAACACAAAATATCGTTTTGGACACTTTGTATAGTCATCGAAATCAATTGACTGTTTTGGATCTGACAAAAAACAAGACATTGGCTAAGTTAAACTGTTACGGAAATCAATTGACCGCTTTGGATGTCAGTAAAAATATCGCTTTGACGTATTTAAACTGCTCTTATAATCAGCTAACCGTTTTGGATGTAAGCCAAAATACAGCTTTGACTTATTTGGATAGTTCGCATAATAAATTAGGAGGTACAAAAAACAGTACTAAAAATGCTGTCTTAGCCAATGCTTTCACTTTAGACATAACCAAAAATATTGCTTTGACCTATTTAGATTGTTCATTCAATCAATTGACCTCTTTGGATGCAACTAAAAATAAGGACTTAACTTATCTGGATTGCTCTAACAATCAATTGACGGCTTTGAATATTGAAAATAAAAACAATAGTAATTTAAGGACTTTTGATGCCACAAAAAATCCTAATCTTACGGCTATTCAAGCCGATAAAAATACTGCTCCTACTGGCAGTAACTGGACAATAGATAATACAGCATATTATGCAGGTACTTTGTCTGATCCTGCTTTTGAGAAAAGCAGAAGCTCGGGATTGGCTTACCCAAATCCAACTTCTGAAATGATAAACATTGAGATGCCTCACGAAATGACAGAAGTTATTGTATTGAATCTTGCTGGCCAACAACTCATTAGACAGTCGGTTCACTCTGTACAAACCAAGGTTGATCTGTCACCATTGGCTCAAGGTACTTATTTTATAAAAATCGTTTCCCCTGATCAGTCCTCTGTCATGAAAGTGACTAAAAAATAATCTTATAAAGTTATCGTTGCTATATATTAAAGACTGCCAAATCCCTGGCAGTCTTTTTTTTTAGAAAAACTGAACCAATATACTTGAAGTCATTGGGATCTAGAGTAAAAGTTAAGATGAAGTAAAATCAACATTTCTTGTAAATACCACATCAAATATTCCTTACAATTTCAACCAATAGGAACACAATACCCCTTACTTTTCCTGCCACGGGCTATGCTGAAAACAGGATAATTTTAAGAGATTCCATAAATATCATAGCTATACTTCTACCAGATCACTTCCTGTTATTCCTCTTTTTCAATACTTTAGAAATACTGAACTGTATGCTACTAACTTTGCAGGACTGCCTTAACAATTAAATAATATGTTTTCTTAATAACCGGGTTTGTATTCGTAATTGTTTTTATAAATTTGCACCCTGAATATTTAGCAGTTTTTTATTCGTATTAATAGGCGATTGCTCTTTAATCTAGTCATTTACATGTTAATAATTATGAAACCCTTTTTTGCTTTTTAAAGCTATCGCGACCAAAATCTGAATTACTTTTAAAAAATCCACTTCTGCAGTTTTAAATTATTTACATTAAAAAAACATTATTTCTTACTTAACCTTTTAAATTTCAAACAACAACAACAACAACAACAACAACAACAACAACAACAACAACAACAACAACAACAACAACAACAACAACAACAACAACAACAACCTACAGTTTTTATCAAAAAAATTACATTACAATTAAATCCAATGCTTAAAAAAAACACCCCCAAAGTTCTAGTTTTTATACTTTTCAGTTTATTTTTTTCCATAAGTTCATTTGCTCAAAAAAATCTTTATGCCGGAATTGAGATCGGACGCCGAACAATAAAGGTTACTGTTCTTGAAGTAAACAATATCAAAAAAGCAGACTATAAAATTGCCTACTATTCGAATGATGAAGGTCTTAGTTTTGCCAAGCATATTACTGCAAATGGCGAACTTACTCAGGAAGACATCAGCAAAGCCGGTCTTATCGTTTTTACTCAATTGACGAAAATCAGATCTCAATTTAAAATTCCCGAAGAAAATATCTTTTTAGTAGCTTCTTCTGTTTTTGGATCTGCCCGCAACCTTGATGTTTTAAAAAACAAAATCAGCACCCTGACCAACAAACAACTTGATGTTATTAATGTTGACGAAGAAGCTAAAATACTAGTTAAAGGTTCTATTCCACCAGTTGATTATGCTAACGCTTTGCTTCTTGATATTGGTGCTGCCAGTACTAAAGGTGGATATATTGACGAACTTCAGGATGGTAAATTAGAGTTTATGCCTTTAGAACTTGACTTTGGTACTATGTCGCTTACCGATGCTGTAAAAAAAACGGTTGCAAACCAAAGCCAGGCGGGTGATATGTCAGTATATCAGGAAAAATCTTTTGATTTTAACCCGGTGGTACGTAAGAAGATCAAAGAAATGCTCGATGCAAATCCTCTTTTACTAAAAAAAGAAAAGATCTATTTGTCTGGAGGAGCTGTTTGGGCTTTTACAACATTGTACTATAATGAAAACATCAAAGATCATTTCTTACCTATAACCCTTGAAGATATTATCGATTACGATGCGGTCCTGAAAAATAATTTCAACAAGTTTAACAATCTTTCTAAAACCAATAAAGAGGCAGCAAGAGTATTAAACATATACGACCAGAAATATCTTATTTCAGCAAATAACATACTATCAGCTTGCGTAGAAAGTATTCCTAATTTAGAGAAGAAAAAAATATACTTTGTAAAAGAAGGTCCAATAACCTGGCTTATCTCCTATGTGGCAGACCGTTCTAAAAAAGTAAATACAAATTTTTAAGACACCCGCTTATAAAGACAAAGCTTCAGATTTCTCTGAAGCTTTTTTTGTTATAAATGTCTCGTCCTAAAATTCCAAAAGGATCGAATTGTACCCTAATTTACAACTTCATATCCGAACTAATATTCCGAATGTATTTGCGATTTTCTTTAAATGTTTTTCCGAAATTATAGGATGCATTTATTAAGATCATATTAGATGTATTGGTATTATTTAACACATATTCATTGCCACTATCTCTAAACCGCAACATTCTGTTTGCATCAGTATTCAATATGTTCCTATATTCCAGGCTAATATTCAGTCTGTCTTTGAGTAAATTACGTGATACACTTAACGAAAGATCCGGTTTCACCGAACGATATAAATTAAAATCGTAAAACCTGTCGATATAATAAGAGTTAATCGAATACATAGTGCTTTTATCTATATTGCCGCTAACAGATAAATCCAGATAATTCACAACTCCTTTATGAGTTTCACTTACCTTTTTCATTTTTAACTTTGTATAACTATAATTTAAGTTGAATCTGGATTCTTTATAAAATTTAAACGAAACAGAAGTACCCACTGATCGGCTATTATAAGAATCCAGATTTACATTTTCAGAAACCATTTTGTATACATCTAGTGTATTGACAACAGAAATATTATTGGATGATTTTAAATAACCGAAGTTTAAGGTTAAATCGACTTTCTTTATGTTCTTCACCAAATCAAGAGAAAAAGAATTGTCGATTTCAGGTTTTATATAAGAAGGATTTACAATTGAATTGTTATTAAAATCCTGATAAGTGAAATTAGAAATTGATCTGATACTTGGTCTGACGACATATCTTTTATAATTGAATTCTACATCTAATATGGAGTCAATTTTCGAGAAATAAGTGAAATTTGGCAGATGAAAATTATGGTAAAAAACAACATCATTATTGACTTTATCCTCAGAAAACTGAAATCTGTTTCCAAATACTAACGAATTATTAGAATTTAGATCGTAACTAAAACTGACAAAAGGAGTAACAATTTTCTGCCTGACCTCACTTCTATCTGTTATATTATCAAAAACATAATTGCGATACGTTAGTACTAATGCCGATTGAACATATAATTGATTAATTGATTTTGAGACGGAGGAACTCAACGTCCATTCGGTAAATTTTTGATTCGATTTATTAAACCTGTTTTCAATTTTATTATTGCTGTTTACATAGTCTAAATTGAGTTTATACTCTAAATCATTTACTGTTCGTTTCTCGTACCTCACATTGGTATTATAATCGCGGACAAGAAAAAAATAAGCTGCTTCTGATAAATCGGAAAAAAAACTGATCCTGTTTTCATCTACTACTGAATATTTATTCCGTAATGAAATACTACTTGACTTATCGATTTCATAAATGTTAAGCATTGAGAAATTAGACTGATACAAAACTCTGTGGTTCGCATAATTTAAAGTGCTCTCATTATAAGTTTCCTCCGAGCTGTTATCCGAAACATTCTTGAGCCCGGAAATATTCAGAACTGTCGAAAATTTATTCTTTTTGTAAAATAAACTCGAACCTAAAAAATTAAACTCCTGCAAAAAACTAAGCGTTCCGTCAACAGAACCTTTTATGTTATCTACATTACCATTATTGTCCCTTACTTTTATAACGAGTTCAGTCTCACCAGTTGACAAATTAAAATAATTCTCAACAATCTGAAAAGAAACGATATTCTCAGACAATAGTTTGAAAAATTCTTCCTGAGTTATGACTTTATCATTATAAATGTAATTCTTGATTCTTTTCCCTTTAAAGTAAACGGTTTTATTGTTATCTAAAGTAATGTTCTCAACTCTCCGCAAAGTCTTACCCATACTTTCATTTTTTAAAATTTCTTTGGGTAAGTGAAGTTTATAAACTCCTGCTTTTCTCTTATTTTTAGTGATTTTGATCTCTTTGAGAACTTCTACTTTTGAAGAATCACTCCACTCATTTTTAACCACTTCCTGAGAAAAAACAAAAAATGAATTAATGATTAATGTTAGTGTAATTATTTTTTTCATTCTGAGATTAACTATACTATCAAATCGACAGTCTTTAAATACTATTAAACAATAACATCGTATCGACAATATCTCTTTAAAATACCGCTACAATACAGCCTGTTAATTACAGTAAATCACCCTTCCAAGTAATGCGTCCAAAAAACGCGCAATGATCCATAAGTCAAATTCTACCCTAAAAAGGTAAAATTTGGCGCAAATAAAACAAATAAAAAGACCGCAATTCAATTATTTTCATAAAAGAAGTACCACAGAAACAACATCAGATAAGATAGTATAAGGCCAGGATAATCTAAGTCAGATTCTAAGGAGCATATAATTCTAAAAGGGCAAACCTCTGTACCTTCATTAGGTAAAAAAGTGGAAGATATTCACAAAAAGCCAGCTGTAGAAAATAAAAAAATTGCACCAAGTCAAAAGCCTTTGTGCAATTTTTAATAGAACTCTTTACAGAGTCCGGGAATTAACTAAAAAACCGTGTCTTTTTATAATCTAATTTTCCGGCTGCTTTCTCCGCCAAATCATTTGCATGCTTCAAAAACAAGATGCACTTATACTCAATAAGTTTGTCATATTCCTGATTAGCATCGCGTCTTGCCTTGGTTAGAGACACTACAACTGCTTCAGAAAGGTATTGAAAAATCATTTTTTCTTTTTCACTGTTACAATCAAAAGGAAGTTCGACGTCCTCAATATATCTTAATAAAGAGAATAAACTACGCATCGGTAATTTATCTGAGAGATATCCCAAATACAAATAGATGAGCCCTGAGCAAATTTGCTCTATGACTTTCTTGAAAAGTACTCTTTTAATGATAGTAGCATCATAACTAAGAGAATCCTGCGCATCTTCAAAAAATTGTCGTGCCACTGAAACTTTGTGTTTCTCATATCTTTCTTTATCATCAGAATCCCATTTCGCAATACACTTTTTGGGATAAGGAAGATATCTTGGGTTATTGTAAGTCAGAAGTCCATTTGTTAGGATATGATCAAAAAAATACTTTTTATCTATTTTCCTGGTACGAATCATTTTTGGACAATGATTCAAAATTGTTACTTTATAATCGGCTCCAAATTTTTCATGAATCAAATTTTTCATTACTAGTAAATCATCTTCCGATTCCTCCAGATTCACTACCAATAAATAAAAGTGATAACGGGGAAGTTTATCTGAATAATTCTTAGCCCCATAGTCCTGGTTATGGCGTATTGTATAACCAAAACAATATATACATCTTATAACAAAATCCACTGCCATTACAGCTCCAATATTCTCCAAAGCCTCTTCGATAAAGTAATTGGATGGAATCTTTTCGTTGAAAATATGTCTTCCAATACATTTTTGACAGCTCAATTTCTGCATCTTCTCACTGCACAACGCTTTATAATCCAGAAATAGCTTATTAATCTCCTTTTGTAACAGTTCTACTTTTGTTTTTGCTCTGGCAAGCAACTCGGGATTAATATCATCTATGTTCCTATTCTCCACCACACAGAAATAGGCATTATTGAGCATTTCAAGTATCTCTTTATCCATCTCAACATCTTTATTGAGTATTTTCTTTAGAGAAGGTGCAAAATCGATTATATAATCATAATGAACAAACAAGCAGGTAGAAGTAATAAAAACAGGCGTAAAAAATTCTGAAGCACAAATGTAGATGTATCTCAAGGTTTGATACAAGGCAAAGGCAGTCGCAACACTATTATTGTTTCTGGTGTAAACCGATACATTTCTAAGAGACACCACTGCCGCTTCCATATCAAGAGAAAATCTTTTCTTAGCTCTCCTTATCAGCTTTTTCGACGTGTTTTTTTGAGGGTAAAAAACTTCAGCCCCAGGTTTGAAGTATACTAACTCTTTAAGAGTACAATGCCGAATAAAGTAAGGCTTACCTTTTCTAAATCCAAGCCTGGCATTATCCGAACTAATAAACTTAAAAATAAAATCGGGATATATCATTATGATCTTATCCAATATTGTATCATCCAAAGCCTCTCCATCCTGATCACGCTCTTCTTTCAAAATAAAAGTGAGCACTATTACTTTATTACTTCGATTACAAGATAGGTAAACGGCTTCTGTTTCAACATACGGAAGCAAATTTGTAATAGCTCTTTCTAATCGTTCCCGATCTGGATTGTTTTGGTCTATTCTGGGCGTATAATTCATGTTTTCTTCTTTTTATGTTAAACCTCATCTCTCTTTTCCTGACTATCACTTCATAACTTAAAGAACCTTCGATAATACCAAGCTCTATTTTCTTTCTGAAATTTTAACGATCTTACGCTTTATTAATGTATTTTATGTTTTTTTTCGTACGTTTGCTAAAATCGCGTTTTTGTGTCTTTTTACTTACAAATATATAGATTATATTCTATACAAATTCATAAAAAGATCAAATAATCTAAAAATAATTACAATGATTATAAATAGAATCTTACAAATAATTGATTATAAAGGAATTAATAGAAGAAAATTTTATATTGAAACAGGACTTTCCAATGGTTTTTTAGATAAGGTTAAAGATGTTGGTGCCTCAAAAATAGAGCAGATACTCCGAATCTATCCTGAAATTAGCCCGGAATGGCTCCTCACGGGAAAAGGTCATATGCTTGAAAATACTGCTTTTTTTGAATATGAATGGGGTATAAAAATGAGTCAGATTGAAGAACCTACTTCTGTTTACGAAGTTACCACCGTAAAAACAGTTAAAAAACAATTTATACCTGTATACGATGTTGAGACTGCTGCAGGCACCGTTTCTTTGTTTAAAGAAAACGCCGAAAAACCTGTAGATTACGTTTCGGTTCCCAATTTACCTAAATGCGATGGTGCTGTCTATGTTAGTGGAGATAGTATGTATCCGATTTTAAAGAGTGGAGATCTTATTATCTATAAAAAGATGAGCAACAAGGCCGAACATATTATCTGGGGAGAATTATATCTGACCGCCATCATAACAGATGATCTTGAAGAGTTTCTGCTTATCAGACGAATTCAAAAATCAGACAAAGGCGACGATAGGATCGAATTAGTAAGTGAAAACGCCCAGTATCAATCAAAGGAGGTACTTCTTAAAAATATTGAAGGATTAGCTTTGGTAAAAGCAACGATTCGAATAAATTCAACCTTTTAAATGTTAAGCTCTAAAAATCAAAAGCTTACCAAAAAAGTCTTGAAATTGTGAATATCTATTTCGTAAATTCCGAGTTTTTTTTCCTGTAAAATCTATCTTTGGCATCCTTAAAAAATAACAAAGATGAGCGCAACTTGGTACGAATGCAAAGTAAAATATAGAAAGACTGACGAAACCGGAGGACAAAAGGTTTTAACAGAACCTTATTTGGTAGATGCTCTGTCTTATACAGAAGCTGAGAGAAGAATTAATGAAGAGATGTCGGCTTTTATTAGTGAGGAATTCAAAATCACCAATATAAAAGTGGCCAATTACGCCGAAATTCACCCTTTTGAAAATACAGACCGTTGGTTTAAATCCAAAGTATCTCTATTGGCTTATGATGAAGAAAGCGGTAAAGAAAGAAAATCAAACATGTACATGCTGGTTCAGGCAAATGATGTAAGAGAAGCTTATGACAACACGCTGCATGTAATGCAAAGTACGATGGGAGAATATTCTATCCCGGCAGTCTCTGAATCTCCTATTATGGATGTTTTTCCTTATTTCAGCGGTGAAGAAGGTGAATCAGAACGATTAGAAAGATTCAATGCCCTAAAAGCATCTAAACCCGCACAAGCAGCAGCAGAAACCATCGATCACATGGAATTTGAAACTGCAATGGAGGAATAGGTTCTAAATTAATATGGGTTACTCCAAGAGGGCTGCAAATAATATACGCGGATAAGACGGATTCGCTAAAGCGAAAACGCGGATTTACACCGATTTCTTTCTTATTCAAGTCATCATTAAACGCACGTTAAGATTATAAAAATCAAAAGCTTCGGACTTCTCCGAAGCTTTTTTTTGCAATTTACTTTGTCTTCTCAACTTTGTAGGCATGAAACTATTCGTTGTGTTTATCTTTACGTGTGCCAACGGGGGGACAAATTTTAAACTTAATGTGAGACTAACCTAAAAGAACTGCAAATAATGTACGCGGATAAGACAAATTCACTAAAGCGAAAACGCGGATTTACGCCGATTTCTTTCTTATTCAAGTCATTATTAAACGCACGTTAAGATTATAAAAATCAAAAGCTTCGGATTTCTCCGAAGCTTTTTTTTGTACATAGCTTGTGTCTATTTTCTAATAAAAATGGATCAATACAAAATGTTGTGATGCTAATAGAAGTTATTCCTTTTATTAATGATTTCAGCTCTTCATTTAAGAGATCATTTTATTACAGCTGATTTTATAATTAGCGTTACCTTCCGGTATAAAGATTTGAAATGTTTAAAAAGGGCTGAAAGCCCAAAAGCATAAAAATAGTGCAACGCACTATAAATTAATATAATGAATCATATTGCCCTGAAGGGGCATAAGCAGCTATAAACAAAGTATAAGATATTAATTAAGAGTTACTTACTTTCAGAAATATCATAAAATAAGATAGGTGCTTTTTGGGTTATGCTTTCGCCCTTACTGGGCTTAAACAATCATCATCATTATTGATGGTGCTTCACACCATACTATTGCGAAGGCTCTTTCAGAGCAACAGATCTCAAACACTTATCACTTATGGGGTAAGCTGTAAATTATTTTTTACAATTAAGTAATTACAGGAAAATGTAAAACCTTTAAAGATTGCAAAAGGCTGCCACTTTCATTCCTAAAGTGCTTTACGATAAAGAGAATACTTTTTTTCACTCCACAACTTTTGAACCTGATTCATAAAAATTACAAACGAGGTACTATTTTAGTACGCTGCGATCTCTCGAAATTAATTATTACAAACAGTCGACTTCTTCCTACTTCAGAAAAAAATCGGCATCGATTAAACGATTTCCGGTATCGTCATAAACGGCATAGTTAAAACCTCCCTGAATACAATATGAACCATACTCTCCCGCTTTGTTCAGGGCTATAAAACCTACCTGAATGTCTTTTAAGTCTTTGTTTCTGTTCTTTGTTAATTTTACAATTCGGGCAACGGCTTCTTCGCAGGCTTTTTGAGGAGATTTACCTTGTCGCATCAATTCAACGACCAGATGACAACCCGAAATCCTGATGACTTCTTCACCATGTCCGGTGGCTGTTGCCGCTCCAATTTCATTGTCAACATATAAACCAGCTCCAATAATTGGAGAATCTCCAACACGTCCGTGCATTTTAAATGCCATTCCGCTTGTCGTGCAGGCTCCTGAAAGGTTTCCGTTGGCATCCAAAGCGATCATTCCAATGGTATCGTGATTTTCAATATTCGCGATGGGTTTGTATTTACTGTCTTTTAACCACTCTTTCCATTCTTTCTCAGATTCCTCTGTCAGCAGGTTTTCTTTTTTGAAACCTTGTGCTACTGCAAATTGCAAGGCTCCATCGCCCACCAGCATCACATGAGGTGTTTTTTCCATTACTGCTCTCGCAACCGATATGGGATGTTTGATATATTCTAAAGCAGCAACTGATCCTATATTGGCATTTTCATCCATAATACAGGCATCTAACGTTACGCGACCATCTCTGTCCGGACGTCCGCCGTACCCCACACTTCTTTCTTTAGGATCGGCCTCCGGAATTTTAACTCCGGCTTCGACAGCATCTAAAGCGGTTCCTTTATTCTTTAAAACTTCCCAGGCTGCTTCATTGGCCTGAATTCCAAATCTCCAGGTAGAAAGTACAATTGGCTTTTTTCCTTTTTTAGAAACTATGTTTTTTTCTTCTTCTTCTTCAGTATTTGAATTGAAAGATTGCAAGGCTACAGCAACTGAAGCTATAGCTGCCGTTTTTATAAAATTTCTGCGATTTGAATTTGTCATATCTAATGTTTTATGAACCACTGATCATTTTTTTTGTCACAGATTAGAGGATTCAAAAGCATGCTCTAATCTGTGTTGTAAATCTTTTTGATCTGTGGCATCTAATATAATCAAAACTATACTGTATAAAGCAAACTTGTTGCGCCTAATAAAGCTGCTATTTCATTATCTGTAGAAACAGAAACGCTAACTTCACTTCCTGCTTCTTTTAATTTTTTATTGAAAACCGGTAAGAAATATTCGCTTGCATTTGCTATTTTCCCTCCAATAATAAAACCATCTGCCGAAAATTTTTCTAACCACGGAATAACAATCGCTGCTAAATCTTCTCCCATTTTTTCAAACACTTCTATCGCTACTTTATCTTCGGCTTTAGCCAAATTAAAAAGCTCTAATCCGTTGTTTATTTTTTTTCCGCTTAAAGCGAAATAACCCGCTATAAGTCCACGTGCGGAAACATAATCTTCAGCGATTCCGTCTTGATAAGGCAGATCGTATATTTCGCCTTCTTTTGGTACTAACTCGCCAGTGCTAATCGATTCGCCTTTGTCTATAAAACAAGCTCCAAGTCCGGTACCCAACGTGATGGCCATTACTTTTTTAGAAAGGTTTTCAGCATCTTTAAATACTTCTCCTTTACCAAAACAAACAGCATCGTTTTCAAAAAGTATCGGAAAATCATTTGAAAGATTCAGTTTATCCTGAAACAAATCACGAACATTTAAACCATAAAAATGTTCGTATTTAGATTGTCCTTTTATCCAGCAAACACCATTCGTATAATCAAAAGGCCCCGGCATGCAAACTGCCAATCCCGTGGTATTTTCTACTTTAGAATTTTCTATTGCAGTACGAATTGCTTTTTCCCAAATAGTCATTACTTCTGCTACAGGCAAATTCGAATCAAAAGATTCTTTGTGCAGTGAAAAATCGATCACTTTCATGTCTACTATATCAATAATCGCTGCGGTGATATGTGTACCTCCAATGTCTAATCCAACGGCATATTCTTTATTCATTCTTTTGTATTTTGGATTTGAACCAATATAGGGATTACAAAAATTTAGTTTTATTTTTTTCACCATTAAGAAATTAAGCTATTAAGTCTAACTGCTTCATTTTTCTTAATTTCTTAATGGTGAATATTTTTATCTCTAGTTTTACTAATTCCTTAAATGGTAAATATTTTAGTTTAAATGTTTTTATCTTTTAAAATTTGAGGATAATGAATGCTGGTATGTACAATCATTTCTCCAAATAAGGTGTTGGCCCATGCAAACCATTTTCGGGTAAATTTGGTTACGTCATCTTTATGAAAAGATTCGTGCATGAAACCGGTATCGGCATTTGTTTTGATCAGGTTGCTGATACATTGTTTTATTTCCTGCTCGTCTACGCTGGTAATGGCTCTCAAAACGATACTCATCGGCCAGATGGTGTCTGTCCCGGTATGCGGACCGCCAATACCTTCTCCTGCTTTTCCTTTGTAGAAAAACGGATTGTTTTCTGAGAGGACTACTTTACGGGTATTCAGATACAGTTGATTGTCCGGTGCGATAGCGCCTAAATAAGGTAACGACAATAAAGACGGAACATTTGCATCGTCCATCATGTGAAAACTGCCGTAACCGTTTACTTCAAAAGCAATGATTTTTCCGAATTTCGGATGTTCGATGATTCCGTTTTCTTCCAGTCCTTTTTGAACCTGCCCACGCAATTCTTTGGCTTTAGCGACTAAATTGTCATCTTTTAAAGCCGGCAAAGAGAAAATTTCAATCAGATACCCCAATACTTCAATTGCAAACATGTTACTCGGAATCAAATAACCAAACAGCGTACTGTCGTCACTTGGTCTGAAAGTCGAAACAATTAATCCACATGGTTTTACCGGATAACCGTAACCGCTTAAAGGTACACCATCTGTAGCCCAGGCAGTAACGCGCTGGAAATTGTAAGGTCCTTTATCATGCATTCTTTGCTGCTCTTTGAAAGTCTGCAATACCAAAAGCATAGCTTCTTTCCACTTGCTGTCGAACAAACTAATATCTCCCGTTTCCTTCCAGTAGCCGTGTGCCAATCGTATAGGGTAACACAAACTGTCGATCTCCCATTTGCGTTCATGAATACCGGGTTGCATCTTGGTCATGTCGTTTTTCCACTCGCTTACTTGCGCAAAATCTTTGTAGAAAGCATTCGCATAAGGATCCAGTAAGATACATTTGGTCTGACGATTGATGACTCCTTTTATCAGTTCAGCAAGTTTTTTATCTTCTTTTATAAACGGAATATACGGCCAAATTTGTGCTGTACTGTCACGCAACCACATCGCATCGATATCTCCTGTAATGACATAAGTGTCCGGTTTTCCGTCAATGATTTCAAAATCTACAGTGGTATCTAAGGTGTTTGGAAAACAGTTTTCAAACAACCAGGCGAGTTCCGGATTGGCGATTTGCTTTTTGATTCTTACAATGGCAGCTTCAATCGCTTTACTGGTAAATTTTCGTTCTGCCAAAGGAGGTCTTTTGGTAATAAAATCTTTTAGTGCAAAATTGAAAGCATCTGAATTCATCCCAAAAACATCCGTCTGAAGGGCTAATAATCCAGCTGAAAAAATCCCTGTATCTTTTATAAATTTTCTACGTGACTGCATAGTATTATTTTGAAGTTGAATAAGAATATGGATAGGCACTTGCCGAAGTTCCTCTTTGTAAATTAGGTTTACTGCTCATATCAAAATTGAATTCACCTCCTTTTAATACTTCAAAATGGTTGATGAAGTTTTTGGTATGAGTGGTGTTATTCCATTTTAATTCCTGAACGTATTTGTTGTCTGCTGAATTGTTTGGCGCATTGATGACCAATTGTTTTCCGTTTTCGAGCTCCAACGTAATTTTCTTGAACAAAGGCGCTCCAAGCACATACTCATCGGTTCCCGGGCAAACCGGGTAGAATCCCATAGCCGAGAAAATATACCAGGCCGAAGTTTGTCCGTTATCCTCATCTCCGCAATAACCATCCGGAGTGGGTTTGTACAAACGGTTCATCACTTCTCTTGACCAATATTGTGTTTTCCAAGGCTCTCCTGAATAGTTGTACAAATAAATCATGTGTTGTATCGGCTGATTACCATGGGCATATTGTCCCATATTCATAATTTGCATTTCGCGAATTTCATGAATAACGGATCCGTAATAACTATCATCAAAAACAGGAGGTGTTGTAAAAACAGCGTCTAATTTGGCTGTGAAATTTTTCTGTCCTCCCATTAAATCAATCAAGCCCTGTACATCATGAAATACACTCCAGCTGTAATGCAAAGCATTACCTTCTGTAAAAGCATCTCCCCATTTTAGCGGATTAAAATTTTTCGGGAAACTTCCATCTTTATTTCTACCACTCATCCATCCTATTTCAGGATTATAAAGATTCTTATAATTCATCATCCTTTTTTCGAACAAACTGATTTCTTTTTTAGGACGGTTTAGTGCTTTAGCTAATTTCCAAATCGCAAAATCATCGTAGGCATATTCTAAGGTTCTTGCTGCATTTTCATTAATTTTCACATCATAAGGAACGTATCCTAAAGTATTGTAATAGGATACTCCTTTTCGTC
Organism: Flavobacterium collinsii; assembly: GCF_902804485.1. GTDB lineage: Bacteria > Bacteroidota > Bacteroidia > Flavobacteriales > Flavobacteriaceae > Flavobacterium > Flavobacterium collinsii. The sequence continues at coordinate 25,708 of NZ_CADCST010000079.1, forward strand.
CTACTGCTTCTAAAGGTCCTTCGTTATTAGCGCCATGCAATAAGGCTTCATACAATTTATTGATGTCATAATCGCGCAGTCCTTTGATATAAGCATCTGAAACTACAGAGGCCGAATTGTTTCCCACCATCACGTCTCTGAATCCCGGGCTTGACCATTCCGGTAAAAAGCCACCCTCTTTATAATCGTTGATTAATCCTTCCTGCATTTCCTTATTGATCGAAGGATAAACCAAATTTAACAAAGGATACAAGGCACGGAAAGTATCCCAAAAACCTGTTCCTGCATACATATAACCCGGCAATACTTTTCCATTATACGGACTGTAATGCACTGTTTCTCCTTTTGCATTTATCTCATACTGCTTTTGCGGAAAACAAACGGTGCGGTACAGGCAGGAATAGAATGTTTTTAATTGTTCTTCACTTCCACCTTCGGCGGTTAGTTTTCCTAAAACTTTATTCCATTCCTGTTTGGATTGTGCTACGGTTTCGGTAAACGATGCGTTACCTAATTCGTTCTTTAAATTCAATTCGGCCTGTTCGAAACTAATAAATGAAGAGGAAACTTTTACGTTTACGATTTCTCCTTTTTTAGTTTTAAATCCAATAATAGCACCTACATGATTGTCTTTTAATTCGAGTTTGTCTTTTTCCAAAACTTTATCATGCCAGGCAGCAGTAGTGGCAAAAGGCTTATCGAATTGCAGTACAAAATAGTTTTTGAAATTCTCCGGAACTCCACCACTATTGCGAGTTGTATACCCAATGATTTTATTCTCAGACGGAATTATTTTGATGTAAGATCCTTTGTCAAAAGCATCGATCACAATAGAAGACTGCTCATTTTCCGGAAAGGTGATCTGGAAATGTGCCGCTCTTTCGGTAGTCGTAATTTCTGTAGTTACATCATAATCGGCTAGGTAAACGTTATAATAATAGGGCTTTGAAACCTCCGCTTTGTGGCTGAACCAGCTTGCTCTTTCGTCTTCGGTAAAAGCCAATTTACCAGTTACCGGCATGATCGAAAACTGTCCGTAATCGTTCATCCAGGGTGAGGGTTGATGTGTTTGTTTGAATCCTCTAATCTTCTCGGCAGTATAAATATAAGCCCAACCGTCACCCATTTTTCCGGTTTGCGGTGTCCAGAAATTCATTCCCCAGGGTCTGCAAATCGCCGGATAGGTGTTCCCGTTTGAAAGGCTATGTAAGGACTGCGTCCCCATTAAAGGATTTACATACTCGACAGCATCTACTGCTTTGATCTGTGCATTGACAAAACCGAAGCATTGCAATAGTCCTAAAAAAAGTAAACTCTTTATTTTCATGTTTTTATTTTTTTGCTTTAGGCTTTAAGCTATAAGCTATAAGCTAAAAACGGTAACTGATCTCTTCTAAAAATCTAAAATCTCTTTATTTTCAAATAATGTGTATTGTAAAATGTAAAATGTGAGGTGTGCATTGTGATCAATTTTTTCTCACGCTACATTTCTTAAATCTATACTCTTTATTCTTTGTTCTTTATTCTTTGTTCTTTATTCTAAAATCTACAATTCTAAAGCGGTCTGTCTTCTTTTTTTACTCCAAAAGTAATCGACGGTTTACTTCCCATATACAATTTCAATTCTCCTCCTTTTACAATCATATCATGTGTGATATATGATTTTGTGTAAGGTTTCCCGTTGTACTCTGCTTTTTGGATATAAATATTTGTTTTGCTATTATCGATTGCTTTCAGGGTAAACGAAATACTTTCTTTATGATGTATCGTTGCTGTATTCACTAACGGACTTCCCAATACATAAATTCCGTTGGCCGGATTAACCGAATAGAATCCCATGGAGGATAAAACGTACCAGGCCGACATTTGTCCTAAATCTTCATTTCCGCATAGTCCATCCGGTTTCGTCGAATAGAATTTCTCATCGATTTCACGGATTAGTTTTGCCGTTTTCCAGGGTTGACCTGCGTAGGCATATAAATACGGAATATGGTGATTCGGTTCGTTTCCTTGTGCGTACTGACCAATTAAACCGCTAATATCCGGAGAGATTTCCTCGCCTTCTACTTTGTCTGTGATTAAGAAAAGAGAATCTAATTTGGCCAAAAATTTGTCTTCACTTCCAAACAAATCAATCAAACCATAAGGATCCTGTGGCACTAACCAGGTGTACTGCCAGGCATTTCCTTCTACATAATCATCTTTACGATGTGCTGATGAAAGCGGATTGAATGGTGTTCTCCAATTTCCATTGGTTAATTTCCCTCTCATGAACGTAGTTTCTTTGTCGAAATAGAGTTTGTATAAATTGGCTCTTTTAGAGAAATAATTATAATCTTCGGTTTTGTTCAGATCTTTTGCCATTAAGGCTACGCAGTAATCATCGATAGCATATTCTAAAGCATTTCCAACAGATTCCACCATTTTATCGGCAGGAATATATTCCAGTTTTTGTACGTAATCCATTCCGTCGCGGGTTTGCATCGCTGTTTTTTTGATGGCTTCATAGGCCAATGCAACATCATATCCTCTGTATCCTTTCATGTAAGCATCAACGATAACCGCTATGGAGTGATTTCCATTCATGGTATTGGTTTCATTCCCCATTAAATGCCAAACCGGTAATCTTCCCTGCTGCTCATAAATGGCCAGGAACGACTTCACAATATCATTGATTTTGTCGGGCTGTGTAAGGGTGTACAACGGATGCAGTCCGCGATACGTATCCCAAAGTGAGAAGGTGGTATAGTTGGTAAAATTTGCTTTTTCGTACACTTTTTTATCGGTCCCTCTGTAATCGCCGGTGACATCATTAAAGATGGAAGGCGCAAACATGGTGTGATACATTGCCGTGTAAAAAACTTTCATCGTTTTATCGTCGGCTTTGATCTGAATTTTGTTCAGTTCTTTGTTCCATTTTGAAGTTGCTTCTTTGGCTACAGCCTCAAAATTCCAACCCGGAATCTCAGCTTTAATATTTGCCGAAGCATTCTCATAACTTACCGGAGATATTCCGACTTTTACTAAAATCTGTTTGTTTTTTAATGTTTTAAAATCCAAAACAGCTTTCATTTTTAGTGCTTCTCCTTCGTTTCCTGCAACCGCAGTGGTGCTGTCATACAATGCCATATTAGATATTGGCTCGGAAAATTCCATTGTGAAAAAAACACGCTGATCGGCAGCCCAGCCAGCAGAATAACGATAACCCACAAGCGTGGTTTCATTGATTTTTTTGATAAACGTTTTAACCGGTTTGTCCCAGCCAATTCCGTCTGCAAGATCCAGTAAAACATGATTATCAGTAGTGGAATTAAAAGTATACTTATGAAAACCAACTCTTTCGGTGGCTGTCAGCTCTGCTTTAATTTTATATTTGTCTAAGATAACGCTGTAATATCCGGCCTTGCTTACTTCATTTTTATGAGAGAAATAAGAACCATAACCCGTAGTCATATCTTCTTTTATTCCTTTGGTAAGCGGCACTTTTCCGGATACCGGCAACAAAAGAATATCATTTAAATCTCCAATTCCCGTTCCGCTCAAATGGGTATGTGTGAAACCCAAAATGGTGTTGCTGGCATAGTTGTATCCGCTGCACCAATCCCAGCCTTCAAAAACATTTACAGGCCCCAGTTGTACTGCTCCAAAAGGAACATTGGCTCCCACAAATACGTGTCCATGACCCGCAGAACCTATAAACGGATTTACATATTGAGTATAATCTAAATTGGTTTGTTTTGCCTTCTTTTGCTGTGAAACAACCGGATTGGCAAAAAATAGATTTAAAGCTAAAATGCCGCTAAAAGCTATTTTGTTATATTTTGTAAACATATTATTTTTTTATTGACTTGTGTTGATTGGTCACGGATGACACTGATTTACACAGCTGTTTTTTAAAATTTAACCTAAAAATTTAACCGCAAAGCGCGCAACGATTTACGCAAAGTCCGCCAAGCAAACGCACTCCACCTCTGTTAAAAACCTTTGTCGCTTTGAACCTTTGCAACTTTGTAACTAAAAAATCTCAGAACCTCAGCATCTCAGAACCTTAGTACCTAGAAGGCTTAGTACCTAGAAGACTTAGTACCTTTTAAGAACATCATATAGAGAATAAACTCTAATAATCGGCTTTGCTATCGCACCTTCAAACGTGATGGTTTTCTCTTCTCCTTCTTTCAAATCGAAATAGTTGTCGCTCCACTTTCCGGTATATCCTTTTATCGAAACGTTGACGTATTTGGCAAATTTCGAAGCTTTTAGAATCACCTTATTTCCTTTTACCTGCCAGGTGATTTTTGGGTCTTCCAATTTTAGATTGATCGGACGGGTTAAATCAATTTCCGGCGTTTTATCATCACGGTAGGCTTCTTTCATGGCGTACCATGCTGCTTTCGGCTGTCGGTCGTAATAATCGGTAACGCTCCAGCTTGCTACCGGCCAGCAATCGTTAAGCTGCCAAACCAATGTTCCCATATTGTAAGGTGCTTTCGAACGATGGATACCGATAATGTTTTTAAGGGAATAATATTGTAAACACTGTGTGAGATACGTATAATCCTCGACATTCATTTTCTTTATTTTGGTAGAATCTATGAAATATCGGTTCAGATACGAATCTAATTTCATGAATCCTTTTCCGGCTTTTTGATGTGCCTGTAAGATATCGGAATATAAATATCTATCTTCAGCTTTTGTAAATCTTTCGATCGACGAATAATTGGGCATCGCCTGCATTCCGTATTCGCTCACAAAACGTCCTGTTTTATTTTGTACGGCTTCAACATCTTCCAATCCCCACCAGGTTCCCCAATAATGGCTGTCACCTTCGGTTAAACTTTTTGCTTTCGACCAGTGGAATGATGGTGAAGAACTAATATATGGTCGTTTATCATCTACTTCTTTTACCCATTTTGGGATGCTGTCCTGAAACAAACGAACGTAATCTTTCCATAAACGAATAGAGTCCTGCTTAGGCATTTTCATGCTTTTTTGCCATCCCCAATCTTTAAAGGCTTCGTCGATTTCATTATTTCCACACCACAAAACAATACTCTTATGATGGCGTAAACGTTTTACCTGATACTGAACTTCTTTTTTTACATTGGCAAAAAAAGCATCATCTCCCGGCACCATTGTTCCGGCAAACATAAAATCCTGCCAAACGTAGATACCATTTTTATCACATAAATCGTAGAAATAATCGTCTTCATAAATACCACCTCCCCATACGCGAAGCATATTCATATTGGCATCTTTGGCCATACCGATTACTTTTTCATATTCTTTTTTGGTCACTCTGGAAAGAAATGCATCTGACGGAATGTAATTGGCCCCTTTCATATAGACCGGTTTTCCATCTATTTTAAAATAAAAGGTTTTACCTACCTTATCCGGTTCCTGAACCAACTCGATTTTACGATCTAACACATACGGTTTCTCAGCTTCTTTTTTATCATAAGCTTCTAAACGAGGGGTTTTCCAGATTCCGCAAGTGGTGAATTTTGGTCCCCAGTCCCATCCAAAATGATATTGCGCTTTACGCACATACGCACGCGGATTGTCCGGAATTACAAACGGTAAATCTTTCTTAGCCAAGGAATCGACTACATTTTGTGCCGATTTGAAGACAATAACCAAATCGTTGTTTCCTGATTTTAATATCTTTTTTACATCAACACGCCATTGCAGGAACATATTATCGGCTTTTAAAACCAGCTGATTGTTCAGATAAACGGTGGCGTAAGTATCCAATCCGTCAAAAACGAGGTCGGTGTTTTTCTTTTTTAAAGTTTCCGCGCTTACTTTGAAAGTGGTTTTATATTCCCAGTCTTTCTTTTCAATCCAGGTCAGTTTTTTTTCATTATCCCGGTAAAATGGATCCGGTATGGTTTTATTGTTCAGTAAATCGGTATGTATTTCTCCTGGAACTGTTGCAGGGTACCATTGGGTAGTTTTAGTCTCCCGATACCGCCAGCCGGTTTTCAAATCTTTGTTTTGGGCATTTGCCGCCAATGAAAAATTGGCGAGACAAACGCCGACAAACCAATAAAATCTTTTTGTATACTCCATTTTCGCTGAATAATAAATTATTGTATTTTTTTAATGCTGTCGCCGGCAGTTGGAGAAGGATAATTATTTTTTAATTATTTCCTTCTCGCTTAAGGGTTTAATACGGAATAAAAGTAACTAACAAAATACTCTGAAATCATTTCCTTTTTTTACGGCTGCCAAGCTTTAATTCATTTTAGATCGTTGATTTTAAACTCTCGATTTCTGATTTTCGATTTCCTAAAAGTCTGTCCTAATTGTGATGTTCTTTGGATGATAATTCCATCTTTTTCAGCAGAAGCTAATTTCTTTTGCGAAAAAAAGGGATTAAGATTTATGGAACTTTTTCGGATACAACTCCTCTAATTTAGTGAAAATCAAACAGAAAATTAAAAAATAAGCCGGGAGGTACAGGTATCCCTACCCGGCTTAACTCAACTAACTCACCTAACGCATAAAACTATTGCTTGTCCCACCAGATTCTGGTTGTCATTAAATCCAACCCCTGGCGAGCAATTGCTTCTTTATAATTAGCGGAATTGGTAATCAATTCTGACTGATCGTAGATTAATCTTCTTGGTATAGTTCCTTTTGTTTCTCCTGTTGGATCATTTACCGGAACTAAAACCGGATATCCTGTTCTTCTGTATTCTGAAAATGCTTCAAAACCATTGAATAGTAATACAATCCATTTTTGAGTGATAATCTGTTCGATTTTCTGAGCTTCGGTTCCTGCCGCTTTAAACGGATTTGCAGTAATATAAGCGGTATATTCTGCAGACGTAACTGCCGGTACTTTGTCGCCAAAAATAGTAAGCACTTCCATAGCTGCTTTTACACCGTCTTCATAAAACTTTTGTGCATTTCCTCCAACACTCCATCCTTTTACTGCTGCTTCTGCCAATATAAACTGAACCTCAGCGTAGGACATAATTAAAGTAGGAGCATCTAAGCGTAATACTGTAGAAGTGTTAGGATCTGAGAACTTCTTTTTGTCTCCACCCGGAAATTCTTTAGCATCATTAGCAAGACCTTGCTGACTTGCCGGATTGTTGTTTCCTGAAGCTTCCAGTTTAGCATAAATTCTTAAACGCGGATCGTTATTGTTTTTCAACGCATCGATATATGTTTTACTGAATTTAATATTCGCCTCTCCTTTGTTCAGATCATTTTGAACCCATGAAGAGGTAATTGGATTGGTTTTAACCCCAACCGGACCTGAATCATGTTTTAAAACAAGACTATCATCATTTGAAGTAAAAACTCCTTTCGATACTGCTTTCTCTACGTATTGTTTTGCTTTGGCAGGATTTACTTTTGATAAACGCATCGCTACTCTCAACATTAAAGAGTTGGCCAGTTTTTTCCATTTGGCTACATTACTTTGGTAGTACAAATCGGCATTCCCTACGAATGGTTTATTAGCGTCTAAAGCATCACCTGCCTCGTCTAATTCTTTTAAAAGATCATTGTAGATAGCTTCCTGCGTGTCATATTTCGGAGCAAAAACGTTTCCATTGTATCCTTTACCTGCATCAAAATAAGGAACTTCACCGTAAGTATCTGTCAATTTTTGAAACATAAACACTTTCATGATTCTACAAGCCTGAATCATATTTGAGTTTTCCGGTGCGTCTTTTGCAACCGACATCAATTGAAAAATCTGATTCAATCCTTTACCGTACGACTCTCCAAAAAGTGCCGCAGAGTATTCCGGAGAATAACTATATTTTGAACCTGGTCCTCCTAATGAAGAAAATTGCTGAACGATTTGTGCCGCATACAGATTATTTCCTCTGGTATTTGAAAAATCCTGTCCGTCAACGTAGATCTCGGCAAGTGTAAACATTGATTTTACAGCCGGATCAAGCAAAGCATTTGGATTCTTGTTTAACTCTTCGAATCCTTTATCGCATGAAGCCAATGTCATTGCCCCCACAATTGCGATACAAAATATTTTTATATATTTATTTTTCATCTTTCGGTTTGATTATTAAAATTTCACATTAAGCGTTACTCCATAGTTTCTGGTCAAAGGCATAGAAGCTCTTTCCATACCTTGCGCATTACTATTAGAATAGTTGGATTCCGGGTCAATGTTTGGAACTTTGTCGTAAATCGTCCATAAATTATGTGCTGAAAACGCTAAGCTGATCGCTTGGAATGGGGTTTTTGACAAATATGTTTTTGGAAAATTATAGCTAAATGAAATGGCTCTTAGTTTCACAAAATCGGCATCGTACACAAAATTTGAAGTTACATCGCTATAGCTTCTCCAATAATCATAAGCAGAAACAGTTGTGTTTACTGCATTTCCGTTAACATCTGTTCCTTTTACTGCAACTCCACCTTCACGGCCAGAAACTGTTTCTTCCGTTAATCCGTAGCGGGTTCCTAACTGGTTGGTCGCAGAATAAATCTCTCCTCCAAATTTAGCATCCACAAAAACGGAAAGTGTAAAGTTTTTGTACTGGAAGTCATTTGAAAGTCCCATTGAAGTTGGTGCAACACCTTGTCCTGCAATAATCAGGTTTCCTCTCAGGAATTTACCATTAGTGTCGATTACTATATTTCCGTTAGCATCTCTTAAATAGTCATATGCTTTGATTACTCCGAAAGGCTGTCCTTTTTCTAACACCACAGAAGCTCTTCCGTCTCTGTTTCCTTCCAATGATTTGGTTGTAATCTTGTCTGAAAGATTAAGAACCTCACTATTGTTATAAGCAAAATTATATCCTACACTCCAGGAGAAGCTTGGTGTTTTAACTGCTTTTACATTGATGGCAAATTCAACCCCTTTGTTCAGGATTTCTCCCACGTTAATTTTAGTAGTTCTGTAACCTGAAGCTTGAGAAATATCAGCATCCGTAATATCATTTGTCGTTTTTTTGCTGTAGAAAGTCAAATCTGTACTTACTCTGTTATTGAAGAAGGTATTTTCAAAACCAAACTCGATTGTAGTTACATTATAAGGCTTTAAAAATTTGTTCGGAACTGTTTCTCCTTTAACACCCAAAATTGGTTGTCCCAAAGCATCGGTTTGTCCATCTGGTGCAGTATAATTCAAAGATAAGGCATAAGCTTCCTGCAATCCACCTCCTACGTTACCCCAACCTGCTCTTAACTTTCCATAAGACATCCATTTTGGTAAATCGATTATTTCAGAGTAAATAAAACTTGAACTTACAGATGGGTAAAACGTGCTGTTGCTGGATGGATCTAAAGTAGAGAACCAGTCTTCACGACCTGTTAAACTAAGATATAAGAAATCTTTGTATCCTAAATCGGCTGAATAGAAAAGAGAGTTTACTTCGGTTTCACCAAATAATTTCTCTGTTTGAGCCGGTTGTGTATTTCCATAGAAATATTGGAACGGAACAATAAAGTTATTCCCTTTCATTTTTATTCCACTAAACCTGTTGTGTTGACGGTTAGCTCCAATGAAAGCATCTAATGACAAGTTTTTAGCGATATCGCCTTTATATCCTAAATAAGCCGAAGCATTGTATTCTGAACGGTTTTCGATTCTGTTCTCGTAAGACCCTCCAGGATTATAGTTAATTCCTGTTGGTTCAATTTCAGTATACTCATAATTAATATCATCCACTCCAATAACACCTTTTGCGTAAATTTTGTCGGTGATGTTGTAATTTACCTTTGCAGAACCAATAAAACGTTTTCTAAGATCATCATTTAAAGGTGATTGTGTTGCATAATAAGGGTTTGTATGATAAACATTTGCTCCAAAATAATCTGCCTCTCCGCCATTTGCATCAAAACCGTTACTAATCCATCTGATATCGGTACCCGGTGTCAGGAAAGTGGTTGGGAAAGAAGGGTTTCTTGGCGAATCATTTAAATAAGGTCTATTGTGATTTTTCTCTGTGATATACTGAGCGTTAGTCTCGATGCTTATTTTTTTATTTACTGCTGAATTTAAACTTAAAGAAATGTTATTTCTACCAAAGTTTGTTCCCGGCAAAATAGATTCGTCTTTGGTGTTTCCGAAAGACAATCTGAAATTAGTAGTTTCGCTTCCTCCCGAAATTGCTAAAGTATTACTGGAAGAAAATCCGGTTCTGTAGAAATTTTCAACATTATTTTTTCCGTAAGCCTGATAAGGTCTGGTCGTTCCATCAATACCAAGAGATGGTGTTCCATCGTATTTGTCTCCCCACGCAAAATAGTAAGAATCTCTAAGTTCCTGTAGGTTATTAAATCTTGTAGCTACGCCGTTTACCGGTGCTCCCGCTCCATATTTATCTTGCCAGTTTAATAAACTTGCAGGCGTGTTAAATGTAGCGTTAGTACTAAAATCTACTCCTATTCCTGTTCCGCTCTTTCCTTTTTTGGTTGTAATTAAAATTACACCGTTTGATCCTCTGTATCCGTAAAGAGCAGAAGCCGCACTACCTTTTAATACCGACATAGACGCGATATCATCAGGATTAAAGGAAGACATACCGTCTCCTTTATCAGCTCCTCCCCACATTCCTGCGTTTCCTTGCTGACTGTTATCAATTGGAATACCATCGACAACATACAAAGGCTGGTTCAATCCTGAAGCCGAAGTTGCTCCACGAATTACTACACGACTGGATCCTCCCGGTCCCGTAACTGGCGCAGAAACGTTAACTCCGGCAATTTTTCCCTGAAGAGCATTTCCTAAGTTAATTTCCTTATTTTTTGTCAGTTCATCGCCTTTCAATTCTCCAACTGCATAACCTAAACTTTTCTTTTGTTTTTTAACTCCAAATGACGTTACTACAACATCTTTTAATTCCTGAGTATTTTCTACTAATACCACTGAAATTTTGTTTTGGTTTTGCTGCAATACTATCGACTGCGGTGTAAAACCTATAGAAGATACATTTAAAGTAACCGGTCCTTCAGGAACATTCATTTTAAATCGGCCTTCCGCATCAGTAATTGCACTAAACGGTTTTCCCTGAACCTCAATCGATGCAGCAACAATTCCCTTGTTCTCTGCATCAGCCACTATGCCTGTTATCAATCGGTTTTGCGCCACAGCTCCTAAGCTGCTTAACAACACCATTCCTAACACTGCCAATATTCGTTTCATAAGCATTTTTTTTTGGTTATTTGTTTGTTTTGATTTTTGTGATTGTTTTAAATTTGATTGTTTTAAATAATTAATAAAAATTTTGAACTCCTTTTTAATTAGGATACTTATAAGGTTTGCACCTTATAAATATCCCGGCCTTATTTATAGTCATGTTTATAAGCACTCTTTTAAGAAATCGATATCGTAAACTGATCAGAAACATAACTCATTTCCAATTTAATTGATCTAAAATTTACTAAAACGATTTAGTAAAACGGTTAAAAAAAAACGAACCGTTTCTTTTCTTTTTTATTTTTTTTCTCAAAATTTTAAACCGATTCTCTAACAATCAATTTTCCTTTTTTAAGACTTTTTTCTATTTCAAATTTTTCCATATCAGTCATCTGACTCATTAACAACTGGATGGATTTCACAGCGATATCTTCTATGGGCTGTGCAATAACAGTTATAGTCGGTGTATGCAATTTAAAACTGTCGTGGTCGTCAAAACTAATAACCGAAATGTCTTCCGGAATCTTAACCCCCATTCTTCTAAAAGCCTGAAGTCCTGCAAGTCCCATGTAATTTGCTAAAAACAAAACGGCATCAATCTCAGGGTTTTTCTCAAAAAAACCAATTATTCCGGCGATTCTTGTTTCTTCATTCGTATGGTAATCCATGTGGAGAACAAGTGACGGGTTGTACATTTCTGCTTCCTTCAAAGCATCTCTGTATCCATCCTCACGAAGCTTCATCTGAATCATCTCGGATGTATTATTTACCACCGCAATATTTTTGCGTCCTTTACTGATCAGAAATTTTGCAGCCGAATTGGAGGCTTCATAATTGTCCATCACCACATGACTCACTCTTTGTCCCGGAAAATACCTGTCGATTAATACTACCGGTTTTTTTAACTTTAAAAGAAGGTCAATACTATTTTCTAAATTCTGCGTTGGCGTCACAATAAAGCCGTCTACATTTGCCTGCAACAAACTATGTATTAATTCTTCAGAACGTCCGTCATCTCCTCCTGTACTGCAATAAAAAACTCTGTAATCAATGCTCTTAGCTTCATCTTCTATAACTCTGGCAAGATCTGCAAAGAACTGATTCGAGATATCTTCGACTATAAGTCCAATAGATCTGGTTTTCCCGGTTCTAAGGCTGGTCGCAATCATACTTGGCCTGTAATTGAGCTTTTCGGCCACTTCCTGTACCTTTTTGATTACCGCCGGACTAATGCCCATTTTCTCCCCTTTACCGTTGATGACAAAAGATACAGTAGATATGGATACCTGAGCCTCTGTAGCAATATCCTTAATAGTAATCTTTTTCATCAAATAAGTTAATTTTTTATTAAGCAGTTATTAATTATATCACAAATATATATAAAAAGAGTTACTAAAACGATTTTGTAAATATTTTTTTTATACAAATCATTATTTTAAAGTTAATTAAACATATAATCATCAGTATTTACAGGTATTTTCTCCATTAATCATTTTTTCTACTTCCTGAAAATCGCTATTTTTTTAATATGAATTCTCTTCAATTCTCTATTTTTCAAAACGATAAAGTCTTGATGAGTCTATTTAAAAACCTGTAACGTGACAAAAATATTTCTCTTGACTTTCTTTACGCGATGTATACTTCTAAAATTGAAGCTTTCCCTTTTATGGCGTAACTGTGCATTCCTGCCGGAATCAGGACGGTATCACCTTGTTTGTACTGATAATTTACATTTTCATAGCGAATTTCAAAATTGCCTTCGGTACACATGTAAACGGTAAAACTTGTTCCTTTTTTACTTATTTCCAATGTTCCGTCAAGCGGAAGAAAGTTGGTGGTAAAATAAGGGCAATCTACCATCACATTTGATCTGTTTACGGCAGTTTCATATCTTTTTTGCGTATTGACTTTCTTATAATTGATTGCATCCAATGCCAGATCAACATGCAATTCTCTTTTATTCCCCTGAGCATCTGTGCGGTCAAAATCGTACAAACGGTACGTTATGTCTGATGTCTGTTGAATTTCCGCCACAACCAGTCCTGCACCTATCGCGTGAACAGTTCCCGTTTCCAAAAAGAAAACATCACCGGCTTTGGCTTTTACATCATCCAGAATCGAAACTAGTGTTTTATTGTTAAGATTCTCCAGATATTCTTCTTTGCTTGAATCTTCTTTAAAACCAACAATAATTCTTGCATCGGCATCCGCCTGCATCACATACCACATTTCGGTTTTACCAAAAGAATTATGACGTTCTTTGGCCAATTGATCATTCGGATGCACTTGTATTGACAAATCTTCTCTTGCGTCCAGGTATTTAAACAACAAAGGAAACTGATTTCCATATCGTTCGTAAACTGCTGTTCCTAAAATTTTATTTGGTGATTGGTCAATTAGATCGGTTAACGATTGCCCTTTTAATGCTCCGTTGGCAACAATGCTTACATCTCCTTCTACGGTAGACAACTCCCAGCTTTCTCCTGTAATTTTTGATGTGATGGGTTTATTCAGAATTGTTTTTAGTTTTTCACCTCCCCAGATTCTTTCTTTTAGAATAGGTTCAAATTGTAAAGGATAAATTTTCATGCTCATTTTTTATGTCATTGAGAGGAACGGATTGGTCTCGTCCTCTGGTTATTTATTATTTTTTGCCACGGATTGGAAGGTTTTTTAATTCTATGCCTAAATTTTTTCTCTCGCAGATTAGGCAGATAATGCAGATTTTTTTTAGCTGTTTTTTAAATCAGTTTAATCCGCGTTTTCGCTTTAGCGAATCTGTGGAATCCGTGTACCACTTCTTACTTCTTACTTAATAGAAATAGCAACTCCACCACTGGAAGCAAGTTTTTGCTTTAGTTTCGTTTTACTGTTTACTGTCACTTTACGAATGTTATACGATTGCGGATTGGTTTTATAATCTGCCGTTTTTCCGTCCTCATAAATCGTTGCACTATAGGATTTACCAGCAGGCAAAAAGCTAAAATCAATCAAAGCGGTGCGCGGATTTTCATCTGTGATTCCGCCTACAAACCATTCTTCTTTTCCTTTGGTTTTTCTGGCTATTGTTATATAATCGCCCGGTTCGGCTTCGAGAATGTAACTTTCATCCCAGTCTAATGCGACCTCTTTTATAAACTGAAAAGCATCCTTGAAACGCATATAGTTTTCAGGTAAGTCGGCCGCCATCTGTAACGGACTGTACATGGTCACATAAAGAGCCAGCTGCTTTGTTAATGTGGTACTCAGTTTGTTTTTCTTTGATCCGTATACCGATAAATCTCCCTGGAAAATTCCCGGTGTATAATCCATCGGACCTCCCATAAGTCGTGTAAACGGCAAGATTGTAGTATGGTCCGGGTGAATTCCTTCCATAGCCTCAAACTCAGTTCCGCGAGCTGATTCCTGCGCAAACCAGTTGGGATAGGTACGATGCAATCCGGTCGGGCGAACTGCTTCATGGGAATCTACCATGATTTTATGCTTTGCCGCCTCTTTGGCTACATAGGTATAATGATTGACCATTTGCTGTCCGTCATGATGTTCTCCTCTGGGAATAATTGGCCCTACATAACCCGTCTTTACAGCATTGTACTTATTATCAACCATGAAATCTAGGGCATCATGCAATTGTCGTTCGTATTCTGCAATTGAAGAAGTCGTTTCATGATGCATGATGATTTTCACTCCTTTTTGGTTCGCATACAAACTCAAATCTTTTACATCAAAGTCGGGATAGGCTTTGGTAAAACTATAAATACGCTCTTTTTTAAAAGCGGTATTATCTTCCCATCCTTCATTCCAACCTTCTACCAGGACGGCATCAAAACCATTTGTAGCAGCAAAATCTATATAGTCTTTCACGTGTTTTGTATTGGCCCCATGTGTTGCATTGGGTTTCAATTTAGAAAAATCAGTCGTACCAATCACCACATCCTGATCATCCGAATACGCCCAGGTAGATCCTCCTCCGGTAAAATATTCCCACCAAACTCCAATGTATTTTACTGGTTTAATCCATGAGGTATCATCAAATGCACATGGCTCATTCAGATTTAAAATCATTTTTGAAGCCAGAATATTTCGCGCATCATCACTCACCACAATCGTTCTCCAGGGCGTAAAACTTCCGGTTTGAAGGTATCCTTTATTCCCAACAGCATCTGGAACCAAATGTGAATTCAGCGAATAAGCCTTATCATCAACATTAAGACACATTGCCGGATAATTTTTTAAAGCTGCTTCATGAATATTAATATAAAGTCCGTCATTAGTCTTCATCATCAAAGGCGTTTGCGTAGCCAGATTTTTAATCGTTGTTTGTGCTGCCATCGAAACGTGAGCAGCATTGTACATCAAAGATTGCATCTCCGAAATTTTTGAAGTGGTATAACTGTACTCGTTTGTATCATAATCCCCCGGAATCCAAAAAAGCTTATGATCTCCCGTTAAATTAAACTCGGTAGTTTCTTCCTGAATCACAAAATGACGCAGATTATCCTGTACCGGAAACTCATATCGAAATCCCAAACCATCATTGAACAGACGGAAATAAATGGATATCTTTCGTTTGCTCTTTTCCTGTATCAAATCAGCTTTCAATTCATTGTACTGATTTCTAATTTCTTTCTGCTCTCCTAGTACTGGTTTCCAAGAACTGTCTTCTGATTGTTTTTTTGTTCCTGCAATCTGAAAACCTTTATTCATTTTGATATCCGACTTTAAAATAAAACCCAATCTGCTTTCTTTGATGACTTCTTTTTTCTTATAGGCTAGAGCATAAATCGGAGCACCCTCTGTATTTAAATTGAATGTCAATATCAAGTTCCCATCGGGAGACTTCAGTTCCTGAGCATTGATCCATGCATTCGAAACAATAATAAAAAAGCAGGTTAAAAGAATTTTCTTCATAAACAAAAGGGTTCTGAGTGTTGCTAAATCGATTTAGCAAACATAATAAAATTTATGAAACAGAAATACCCAAAAGAAAAAAATATAAAAACTTTAATTCAAAAGCCGCATTATAAAACAAAAAAAAGACTGCCCTAAAGACAGTCTTTCTAAATATTTTGCGATAAACAAACTTCGGCCTAAGCCATAAACAAAGCATATTTATTATAATTGTATAAAACCTGATCATAAGGAACTAAAAGCGGCGCTACTTTTTCTGACGAAGGCTGAAATACAATACCATTGTGCTTTCTGAACAAATAGATCTCTTTTAAACAATTGGACAAACTCTGATGAATTCCCGTTGTAAAAGTTGGCAATTGTTTGTCCCCAACCAATAAATCAATCTGGTAATTCGAACTACTTTTAGATAAATTGTTTCCTATGATTCTTATTGTAAATGTTGTCGCTTTTCCGTGTTGTTCTCCCTGATACTGTACTACCATAATTTTATTATTAAAGAGGTTAGATTATCTTATTGTACTCTGATTTTTTTTCTTCTGCAAATTGAAGAATTAAAGTTATGAAAAAAAAACAATGGACTAAAAAAAATGTTATTTTTTCTACCGGTAAAAGGTAAATTTCAGGCGTAAAAAAGCCGTAACGAATTACGGCTTTTAAA
>NZ_CADCST010000080.1 GCF_902804485.1 Flavobacterium collinsii
ACTCTTTCTTTTGCAATTTGACCTAAGAAAACAATATCTGATATGTTAGAGATATTTCCATATTTATAAACATAAAAAGTATTTGTCTCAAAAATAACACTTGATTCTTCTTTGTTTTTAAATAAAACATCGTATGATGCAATAATCTCTTTATCTTGCTGTTGGGCTTGCTTTACTACTTCTACCTTTGTAGAGAATTCTTCTTTGGATATTTTGAAACAATTATCGGAAATAACCGTATCACTATTTTTAGATAATAAAAATTCATCTTTGCTCCATGTGCCATTGGATAAATTTCTAAAAAAATTAATTAGAGAACCTTTAAATGCTTCTTCCCTCTTTGTCAAAATTAGATCCGAATTGGCTATTTCTTCAAAATGACTCAAACCAGAGTAAAAGTTTTTGACTACATCGCTCGATAATACACTTCGTTTACTAAACGTAACTTCGAAGTTTTGCAATTCATAGCTGATTTTGTAACCCAATGAAGGATTTATGATTATTAATGGCTTATCGGAAAAAGCTTTTAAAACAAATTTTTCTTTATCATATTTAAAATAAATATCATCTTCATTTTGAATTACAACTTTTTTACTGTTTACTGTTTTTCCAATAAAATACTCTCTGAATATTTTTAACTTCTGATCCCTTCTAAACATATCTTTTCTGTTCACCACAACTTCTTTAAGCGAGTTTTTGGCAAAATTCAAGTGTATATTAAGATTCTTTTGAAAATCAGAACCCGCAATATATTCATTTTCGTATCCTAGAAAGCTTATTACTAGAATGTTATTAGCTTTTGGATCATACTCTAAGGTAAAATTTCCATTGCCATCAGAAATTGTTGAAATTGTCGTTCCGTCTAAGTAGATTAAAGCTCCTGGTAGTGGTGTGTTTTCTTTATCAGAAACTTTACCATTCATCCTTTGGCTAAAGGAATTTAGAGAACAAAAAAGAAAATAGAGAAAAATTAGTTTTTTCATAGTTTAATTATAAATATTCACCACTAATTAACACTATTATATTTATAATACAAAAAAAATATTATTCTTTTTACAAAATATCAACATCTCCTTTTCCTTCTCTCACGACTATCGGTTCATGCTCTGACAGGTCTATAATTGTTGAACCTACATTGTCACCATATCCGCCATCAATAACCAGGTCTACCAGATTTTGCCATTTTTCAAAAATCAATTCCGGATCAGTCGTATATTCAATTACATCATCTTCATCACGAATAGAAGTTGATACAACAGGATTTCCTAATTGACGAACAATTTCAAGAATAATATTATTATCGGGTACACGAATACCAACAGTTGTTTTCTTTTTAAACTCTTTAGGCAGGTTATTATTTCCCGGTAGAATAAAAGTGTATGGTCCCGGTAATGCTCTTTTTAGAATTTTAAAAGTTGACGTATCGATCTGGCGTACATAATCGGATAGATTGCTTAAGTCATGACAGATGAATGAAAAATTTGCTTTCTCCAGCTTAACACCTTTTATTTTTGCAATTTTCTCCAAAGCACGTGAATTAGTAATATCACAACCTAAACCATAAACAGTATCGGTTGGGTAAATTACCAAACCTCCGTTTTGAAGTACTTTTACCACTTTGGCTATTGCAGCTTCACTGGGTTTGTCAGGGTATATTTTTATGAACTCAGCCATTTTATTTTTTGTTAAAAGTTTAATTAGTTTCAGGTTTCAGGTTACCGAATAGCAACTTGAAACTTAAAACTTGAAACATTGATTATCCCACAACATCTAATTTAGCGAATCTTAACAATAATTTCTTTATTCCGCCTACCTCAAATTTTATTTCAGCTTTTTTATCGGCGCCAACACCTTCCAAATTCACTACCTCGCCTTTTCCAAAACGTTCATGCATCACTACATTTCCAATTGTCAATTTGTTATCAAACAAATTTGGAGCACCACTATTTGGGTTGGTTCCTACAACGGGCTTTAATTTTCGAATATTCAAGTCCGATTTCGGATCATTGCCTGTAACATGCTTAGGCGGAGTACTTCCGACTGGCTTTGCCAGACGTAGTTTTGATTTATCGATATCTCCAAAAATATCGCCATCAATTGGTGATTTGTAACGATAGTTGGTTTCTGCCGGTGTTAAATACTCCAGATATTGACCGTCAATTTCTTCAATAAAGCGGGATGGTTCACTATCTGTTAGTTTACCCCAACGGTAACGTGACTGTGCGTAAGTCAAATACGCCTGATGTTCTGCACGTGTTAAAGCTACGTAAAATAAACGACGTTCTTCCTCTAATTCACTACGGGTACTCATACTCATGGCACTTGGAAACAGATCCTCTTCCATTCCCACGACAAAAACATGTGGGAATTCAAGTCCTTTTGCCAGGTGAATGGTCATCAATGCTACACGATCTTCGTCAGAAGTATCTTTGTCTAAGTCTGTAGCCAGTGCAACGTCTTCCATAAATTCAGATAGAGCTCCCCTTGCACCATCAATCTCTTTTTGTCCTTCGGTAAAATCTTTTAGACCGTTCAAAAGCTCTTCAATGTTCTGAATCTTAGCCATTCCTTCCGGTGTGGCATCTTTCTTCAATTCCTGAACAAGTCCCGTTTTTTTAGCTACATAATCTGTAATATAAAAAGCGTCCTGATTCTGATCGATTACCTGAAAACTCTGAATCATGGTAACAAAGTCTTTTATTTTATTCTTTGTACCTGTGTTTAATTTCAAGTCGATTTTGTCAATATTCACCATTACTTCCCAGATCGAACGTTTGTAATGATTGGCAGCAATTGTAAGTTTTTCAACGGTTGTATCTCCAATTCCACGAGCAGGATAATTGATAACACGAATCAAAGCCTCTTCGTCTTTTGGATTGATTACCAGACGCAAGTAACACAATACATCTTTAATTTCTTTACGTTGGTAGAAAGATAATCCTCCATAAATTCTGTATGGAATATCACGCTTTCTTAACGCATCCTCCATCGCACGTGACTGTGCATTCGTACGATATAGAATGGCAAATGAGCCGTTATGCAACTGGTTTTGCATTTTTTGTTCAAAAATGGTACTGGCAACAAAACGCCCTTCTTCGGCATCAGTTAAACTTCTGTGGACTTTTATTTTTGCCCCAAAATCATTTGCTGTCCAAACTACTTTATCCAGTTTGGTCTTATTGTGTTCCATTACGGTATTTGCGGCTTCCACTATGTTTCGGGTAGAACGATAATTTTGCTCCAAACGGAACATTATTACGCCTTCATAATCCTTCTGGAAGTTCAAAATATTATTGATATTCGCTCCACGGAAGGCATAAATACTCTGCGCATCGTCTCCAACCACGCAAATATTCTGAAATTTATCCGATAACGCTCTTACAATCAAATATTGAGAATGGTTAGTGTCTTGGTACTCATCAACCAAAATATAACGGAAACGGTTTTGATACTTCGCTAAAACTTCTGGAAAACGAGTCAATAGCTCATTGGTTTTCAATAATAAATCATCAAAATCCATAGCTCCTGCTTTAAAACAGCGCTCTACATACTGCTGATAAATCTCACCTAAACGTGGTCTTTTAGCCATTGCATCGGCTTCGACTAATTCAGGGTTATTAAAATAGGCTTTTACTGTAATCAAACTGTTTTTGTAGTTCGAAATACGGCCTAAAATCTGCTTTGGTTTATAGATATCGCGATCCAGCTGCATTTCTTTTATAATAGAAGAAATCAATCTGGCGGAATCCTGAGAATCATAAATCGTAAAATTTGAAGGATAACCTAAATGATCCGATTCCGCACGAAGAATACGCGCAAAAATCGAGTGAAAAGTTCCCATCCAAAGATTCTTAGCTTCGCTGGCTCCTACGATATCTGAAATCCTGTGTTTCATTTCGCGAGCCGCTTTGTTGGTAAAAGTTAGTGATAAAATATTGAAGGCATCAATCCCCTGAGCCATCAAATAAGCAATTCTAATGGTTAAAACACGAGTTTTTCCTGAACCTGCACCAGCAATAATAATCATTGGCCCGTCTTTCTTTAAAACCGGCTGTCTTTGTGCTTCATTGAGCTGGTCAATGTACTTTTGCATGAAATTTTTCTCCATAATGATGCAAAAATAATAATTATACCTTTAATAAGCTACTAAGATACTAAGGTTCTAAGCTGCTAAGTTTTTTATTCTTTTTGAGGTCGGACAATGAAGATATAATTAGTTGAGATTTAAAGATCTTAACTTTATAAGTAGATAAATTAGTTTGTATTGTATATGAAATTTAATGACTAATGAAACGATTCTATAAAGATAAAGTTGTGAATAAATTAATAAAAAAACTTAGCGCCTTAGTCCCTTAGAACCTGACTACTTATAAAACACATCGTACGAAAATCTAATTAAAGTACCGATTACAACAATTAAGAAGAACACACGAATAAAACCATTGCCTTTATTTATGGCGAGTTTTGCCCCAAGCCATCCCCCTAGTCCGTTGCTTACTGCCATTGGAATAGCTATTGTCCAAATGATTTTCCCTTTAATTGCAAACAAACAGATTGAGCCAAAGTTGGTTGCCAGATTCACCATTTTTGCATTTGCGGAAGCATGTAAAAAGTCAAATCCCATCAAAGCAATAAAAGCTACGACAAAAAAACTTCCGGTACCAGGACCAATAAAGCCATCATAAAAACCAACGATTATACTAATTACAACTGCATACAGGATTTGTGTTCCAAAAGAATGATCTTTAGCTTCATGTTGTCCAAAGTTTTTCTTGGCATAGGTGTAAATCAGCAACAGTGACAAAACCACCAACAAAAGTGGCTTCATAAAATCATTGCTTACATAAGTTAGTAAGGTCGACCCCAGAAATGCCGATGGGACGGCCAAACACATCATAATTAAAAGAAGCTTCCACTGAATCACCACTTTTTTGAGATACTGAAAGGCCGCAAATGCAGTTCCTGTAAAAGCAGGCAATTTTAAGGTACCTATCACGGTAGAAACGGGTAAATTGGGTAACAGAATCAGTCCCATTGGGGTTTGAATTAATCCGCCGCCACCTACTATCGCGTCTATAAATCCTGCTGCAAAAGCTGCTAAACAAAGTAAAATTATGATGTAGTTTTCCATTATGATTGTATTTGAACTGTTTTTAAGTACGCTGCACAAAAGTAAACTTCCAGATTGTCTATTACAATAATTTTAAAGTGGATTTCTCCTCAAAAAGTATATTTTTGCTTAAAATTTAAACCCAATGGATTTTACAAAAATTATAGAATTAGCCAGTTACACTCTACCTGCTGTTGTTACCGGATTTGTTGCTTACAGTTTTTTTGAATTGCACATTAAAAACTTTGATAAAAAACGCAATTTTTTATTAAATAAAGAAGCTCATAAAGAATCATTACCAATACGATTACAGGCTTATGAGCGCATGACTCTGTATTTAGAGCGTATCAATCTAACCAAATTACTAATCCGAATTGCGCCTATTTCAAACGAAAAACATGATTACGAAAACTTCTTAATCGATCAGATAGAACAGGAATTTGAGCATAATCTAACGCAACAAATTTATATGTCGGATGAATGCTGGACGATTATTACAACAGCCAAAAATTCAACCATACAAATTATTCGAAAGGCCGCTATGAGTGACCGTGTTGACAGTGCAGACAAGTTACGTGAAGTAATTTTAAATGACTTACTGGAAAAACAATCACCAAGTAATGCTGCTTTGGCATACATAAAAAATGAAGTAGCGGATCTTTTTTAGACTAGCTTAGACTTAGTTAGACTGACTTAGACTTCTTAGATTGTTAGGTAGTTGGATCATTCGATTCTTAGATCTTTAGACTTAAGAATCGAATTATTTTTTTTTTACAATCCTACAATCGAGTAATCTCACAATCCAAAAAAGTCTAAGCCAGTCTGAAAATCTAACAAGTCTAAGTCAGTCTAAACTATCTATTATCGCTCATGACTTCAGACTTATTCTGAGCATATTCATAACCTTGTTCCCACCATTCTTTCATGACTTCCTGATTAAAAATAAGAGCGTTATCTGTTAGTTTTGTTGGGGTATAGTAAAGGTTAAGCTTTACGTTTTTATTGTTTGCAAGCAGTTTTCCAATAGCGATATCGTGCTTTTCAACCTGATCTAAGGCAATTCGAAACAAATCAATCATTAGGGAGAATGGATTTTTACCAATAACCGTCTTGTCCATATTGACCTCAGTTTCCAGAATGATAACGTCAATTTCAGTTGCTCCGCGGTTAATGGCTTCACGAATGGGAACTAAGCTTGCAAAACCGCCATCGCCATATTCGTAGTTATTTTTCTCTACCAAACTCATAAAAGGCACATAGTTACTGGAAATCCAGGACCATTCACAAAACTCCTCGTATGTACAATCTTTTACAGATTTATATTCGGCTTCGTTCTTGGTAAAATTAGTTACTGTTATAACAACATCGCTATCCAGCTTTTTGAGTTTATTAAAGTCGGAGATCGAAAAATTATTCTTAATATATCGCTTTAATCCTTTACTTTCACCAAAGGTTCTCTTGCCTCTAAAGAACTGACGCAACACATTAAAATGATTGATGGTAACAATATCTACTCCATCTTTATTTTTAACCACAAAAGGACATATATTAAAAATACTGGCCATGGTAACATTGGTATAAACAGAGTGAATTTTTTTAATATGCCCTAATGCTAAATGGGGTATCAGTAAACTACCGGTCGAAGTTCCTATAAACAAATCATATTCATGACTCTTTTCTTCGATCAGATATTGCGCTACACCACCGGCAAATGCGCCTTTACTTCCTCCGCCAGAAATAACCAATGCTCTCATATTTTAAATTGTGCGTTTGATGTTATGAGTTAGAAGTGTTTGTAATTACTATTTGCACTTCTCTCATTACTCTGTTTTCTTATCTTTTCTACTAATAATCTAATGCTATTTCTTTACTTCCTCGGCCAATAAACGCTTCAGTTGAAACTGTTCATCGGGGTTTAAATTAATCAAAATTCTTTCAAACGAAGCACGCATGTCCGGATTTTTTAATAAAAGCCGAATTGTATCTCTTCCAAACTTTGAAAATTGCCACATATGATGTGTGGTTGCCGAAACTAAATTACTTAAAACGGAATCGTTGATAATCTTAAAAGCAACAAGTTTTTCAAGAGCATTTTGTCTCGTTGTTGCTTCGTATTTTGTAGAAGAAAAAGCAATCAGTTCATTAATTAGAGTTTCGGAGTTTTCTGTGTAATTTGGTGTTGACAGTGCTAACGAAAGCCACAATGTTCTTAGATTATAGTCATTAAAACCAATCCAGTTCATTGTTTTATTTAAGTATCTGGTACGGTGCTCCGGAAAATTCCTCCACAGCCAATACAAAGCAATTTCCTGTGTCTGATAAGATTTATCATCGAGTAACGTTTCGTATTCCGTTCTGAAATCTTCCGGAATTTTACTTAAACTACCGGCAACTGCTTGTCGAACCTGAATATCATTAGTTTGCATGGCAAGTAATAAGAGTGCTTTTTTAGCTTCGTACTTTTCGTTTTCTAACTGATTTACAATAGCTTCTTTTACAGTGTAATAAACGTCCGATTTTAAAGTTTTACTTAAAAATTCTTCTTTCTCCGTTAAAGCTGTCTTTTTTAATTTATCTACCTCCAAACGAACCTGAATCGATTTATTTTTACTCAATAAAGTATTGGCAGTTGGTGTATCAAAAACGGTCGATTCCAACCAGGTTTTCTGAAATTTATCAAGATCAAAATCAGCTACTTTTTTAATCTCGTCAAAGAAATTTTGTGTGGTTACGGTTTGATAGGCATATTTCTTTAAATAACTTTTTATCGCTTTTTTAAATGCTTTATCACCTATGGACTCATGCAATACAAACAGCGCCCAAGCCCCTTTCTCGTAAAAAGTCAACGAACTTGCTTTTGCGTTCAAAACCGGAATTGAATCCGTTCTGGAAGCAAACTTAATCTGTTGTGCTGTATCGTATAATTTGGAATAGAAAAAATCGTCACCGTAAATTTCTCTTTCAGCCAAAACCGCAAAATAAGTAGCAAACCCCTCCTGAAGCCAATGGTGCGTACTACTTTCAGCTGTAATTAAATCACCAAACCAGTGATGTGCCAATTCATGAGCGTCTACATTTGTATAACTTCTATCTTCAAAACCTATTGAATCTACTACATACCGTGTAGCAAAAAGCGTTGAAGTTGTATTCTCCATTCCGGCATATAAAAAATCACGAACCGGAATTTCTCTATAAACTTCCCAAGGATATTTAACGCCTATTTCTTTCTCCATAAAATCAAAAATACGCTTCGAATAACGATAGGTCGGTTCAAAACGATTCGCGTCTTTGTTTTCTAAATAATATTCTAACGGAATCTTAGATTTTGCGCGGAACTCTTTCTTGTCATACTTCCCTATCGCAAGCATTAAGAGATAGGAACTCATTGGCTTTTCCATCTTGTACTGCCAATAGGTCTGCGTATCTGTTAATGTTTTATTATTTAGAATACCATTTGAAACTACCTGATAAGCGGTATCATAGGTTATTCCTAAGCTGAATACGATTTTCTCGTTCACGTCATCAAAACTTGGAAACCAGTTACTAGTGTATCTTCCTTGTCCCTGTGTCCAGATTTGCACTTCAGAATGATCCATATTTACAAAATACAAAGCCTGTTTCGGTTTGGCGGTGTATTGAAAAGTTAGATGATTTTCTCCTTTCTGAAAATTACCAATAATTTGCAGTTCTTTTCCCGTGTTTACAAAAACAGCTTCTTTGTTGTCGATTTGAACATGAGAAAATTCCATGTTTTTCGCATCAATTTTAATCGTATCAATTGGTTTAAGTACTTCAAACTGATAATCAACTGTTCCGGAAACTGATTTTTCTACAGCATTTAAAGATAATTTTCCTGAAACGGTTTTAAAATCAACAAATTGTGTTTGCTGTGCGAAAGTAAAAGTGGTAAAAAACAGAAGAATGTATTTCATGGAGACAAAATTGAAGGCGAAATTCCAAAGTTACAAAGGTTTGATCAACAAATCGAATGAAATTTGTAAGTTTACGACACAAAATTACAGCAACGTGTCAACATCTAAAAAAGCCTTATTTAACTGGAGCAGCGGAAAAGATTCTGCTCTTGCTTTGTATAAAATTCTAAAAAATCCTGACTTCACAATTGAATGTTTACTAACAAGCGTTAATCAAAAGTACCAGCGTATTTCTATGCACGGTGTTCGTGTTGAACTCCTCGAAGCGCAGGCCAAAAGTCTTGGTTTACCATTGAAGGTTATGCAGATTCCTGAGATGCCTACCATGGAAGCTTATGAAAGTGTTATGACTGAAACTCTGACGGAACTAAAAAATCGGGAAATCACACATTCTGTTTTCGGGGATATTTTTCTGGAAGATTTGCGAAAGTATCGCGAAAGTCAATTGGAAAAGATTGGGTTTGAAGGTGTTTTTCCTCTTTGGAAGATCCCTACACGTGATTTAATACAGGAGTTCATTTCTCTGGGTTTTAAAACGATTGTTGTTTGTGTTAACGAACGCTATTTAGACAAAAGTTTTGTGGGCCGAATTATCGATGCCGATTTCATCAAGGATTTACCTGAAAATGTTGACGTCTGTGGTGAAAACGGCGAGTTTCATACTTTTACTTTCGATGGCCCAATCTTCTCAGAGCCTGTACATTTTGAAATTGGTGAAATTGTTTACCGCAAGTATGAAAAACCTAAAACTCAAGAGTCCTCAAATACGGCTTGTGACACCAGTTCCAGCGATGCTTTTGATTATGGATTTTGGTATTGCGATTTGATTTAAAACGAGATTATGTTCACGAAAGAAAATTCAGAAGTAAAGAAAATTTTATCTTTTCTTGATGAAATTGGGATAGATGTAATTGAAAAAGAACTGAATGACACTTTTCTGCCTGGTTTGGATTTGGGTCCCAATTGTATCTTTATTGATTACAGCAAATTATTATACCCAGGTGATATTTTACACGAAGCCGGACATATGGCGGTTACCTCTCCTGCTGACAGACAAATTGTGGGTACCGATAAAATAGCTTCGAACTGGCCCACTGAAGCCGAAGAAATGGCTGCTATTTTATGGTCATTTGCCGCATGTACTCATTTAGAATTACCGCTAGAACTGGTATTCCATCCTAACGGTTATAAGAATGATTCCGAGTGGCTGATTTCCAGTTTTAAGGCTAAAAATTACATCGGATTGCCTTTTCTCGAATGGATCGGACTTACTTTAGGTAATGATCGTGCTCTTGATGAGGGGAAACCCTCGTTTCCAACAATGCTAAAATGGCTCCGAAGTTAATGAGATAATTAGATAATGTGGCAATTAGTCAATTTGAAAATTACTTCATTGGCACATTATCTCATTGACTAATTAAGAATACATGTTCAGCAAATTAGTAACGGTGTTCCAGTTTCTAATTGTAGCAGTTACATTTAGTTTTTTCTCTATATATTTTTGATCGAATCTCGTTTTCCCTGCTCCAACGGCATATTTAATAAAAATTTTATTTCCGTCGATACTTGCTTCATCCGGTTTGAACTGGCTAATTTTAAGATCATTTATGTTTTCGTTTTTTAAGGCAACTGAAACAAAAGCTACATAGAGCTTTTTGGTATCAATATCTTTTTCTTTCAAAAACGGGTTGTTTTCAAAACACAATTCTAAATCTTTTTTAGTAATTACAACCACAGGAACTTCGTGCCCAAAAACCTTAAAGATTTCCTGTTTGATCATGAAACCTACTTTAGAAGCGCTTTCTTCTTCTGTATCAACAAATACATTACCGGACTGTAGATAGGTACGTACGTTTTGAAAGCCGATATTTTCTAACATCGCTTTCAAAGCCTCCATTTTCATCATGTTGTGACCGGAAACATTAATACCGCGTAAAAGTGCTAAATGTGTTATCATTCTTTTTATTTTTTTTTCAAAGATAAAGATTTCGATTCTTTTCTGCTCCTTTGCCAGATTTATAGCTATTTCAACTATTCATTCTCTTCGCCTACTTCGATACCAAACCGAATTAAAAAATCATTTAATTGTGTTTTATATTTCTCTTTAGCCTGGTTTACAATTTCATCCGTTTCTTCGTTTGATGTTATCACGTTAAGATTAAATTCTTTTTTGACCCATTCCTCAAACACTTCCTTATTTTCACTTTCTTCATAATATTCTTCATCCTTATAAAAATAAGCCGAATCAAAATCAACTGAAATTTCGGTATCAAAAGTTAACAGATGTATTAATTCACGAGTGCTTTCTGCTACCACATGAATTCCGCCTTCGTCACCAAAGACAACTATGGGACACTTATTTAAATCATTGTCTATAAGCCAGTACGCGTACGAACTTCCCGATCCGTTTGCCCCTGCAAATTCAATAAAGCTGTTGTAAAATTCTTCTTCTTCCGACCATGTTTTTATACCGGTTTTGTCTTCTGTTATCGTTAAACCAAAACATTCTGAATAGCTTTCTACGCCATATTCCTGCTCGAATTTATATAATTTCACTAAATCTGCAGGTAAAATATAATTACCAAACTGAGCTGAGTATTCTTCTAATGAAAAACTACTGTCGTATTCAGCATATTCGGTTTCGTCGCTTTCTTCTCCTTCAACAGGTTCTTCCATAAGCACTTCAAAAGCTTTTAGGACCGCACGTTTTATACCATAAAATTCAATTCCAACCGCAGTTTCGTCGTTCATCCATTGGTATTTTGGATCTCTATCTTCATCAAGATATTCCAAAAGGAGTGTAATTTCCTCTGTATCATGGCACCACAAACCACGCATTCTGATATTAAAACCGTTTTCAATTTCTTCTAAAATTTGACTGTATTTCATTCCTTCGTAATCAAAAGAAATAAACAAATACGTGGTACCGTCAATGTGACGATAAAGCCTTTCATCGTTTTTAAATTCTTCTTTTTCAGATAAAACTTCAATTAAATTTACAAATTGATTTCGGAAATCGCTGTACAGATACTTTTCGGTTTTGCCATAATCAATAATGGATAGCCCTTTTTTAAAGACTTCTTCATAATAATTATTTCCTAAAATCGCTGTGCCATATTGGGTCTGCTCTATAAAAGAATCGTTTACAATATCGCTTAGTTTATGCGTTGATGGCAGATAATTTTCTACTGTTATAATTGATCCGTCATCTGTAGTTAGATTACTGCAAATTAATACATCAGGTCTACTTATATTAATAATTGCCTGAACATTGGTAAAACGCTCAAAATGCATCCACATATCATCACTGTAGATCAGCCACGCTGTAACATCGCCTTTAACAAAGAGCTCTCCGTGGTTGTATTCTCCTATAAGCGAATCACATTTTAAGCCACCACCCAAATAATGAACACTTCCAAACAATGTAATATTTATAGTAGTGGTTTCTCCCAAAACGATTAAGGCTGGTGAGTTGTCAGTATCATAAGAGCTTATACATTTACCAACGGTTAGATTTCCTTTGAAAATAAATCCAAGTATAAAAACATCCGGATGTTCTTCTGTACAATAATCCATCTCAAACGAATCCATTTCTACATCTTCTTCTGCTAGCAGAAATATCGAATTTTCTTCGTAGTCTGGAAAACGCCAACTGTCTTCAAAAACGTTGTATATTTTCTGATTATTAAAATCAGTAAGATCTCCAATAATAGTATGTGCTCCGTGTCGATTGATCACTTTGAATGCAACACCTGCAAAGGTCATGGTTTCAAAAGGAACTTTTTCTTCGTTAGTCATAGTAAGGGCTAATTGTCTTAAACATCTTAACAAATCTAATTATTATCTTTGTTTTTCAAAATAGCAAACCGACAATTTCGACTTTCAAATTTCCCAATTAAAATATATCTTCGCAGTTAGGAAAGAAAATAGAACGAAAAAATAGAGTCAAGAATAAAGAAGATAGAGTAAATTCTACATCTTATAGTCTTTGTTCTACAATCTTGAATCTTGGCTCTATTTTCTTGACTCTGCAATCTAAAATCTAAAATCATTACATGTCTAACAATCTCCTTGAAACCCCAATCGAATACCTAAAAGGCGTTGGTCCCAGTCGTGGACAGCTGCTTCGTAAGGAATTGGGAATTCATAAATATGGAGATTTAGTTAATTTTTACCCCAACAGGTATATTGACCGGACGCGTTACTATAAAATTAATGAACTGCAAAATACCGGTTCTGAGGTACAGATTATTGGAAAGATAATCAACATTAAAACAGTTGAATTTGCGAAGAACAAAAAACGTCTGGTTGCTACTTTTGTAGATGATACGGGACAAATTGACTTAAATTGGTTTCAGGGCCACAAATGGGTTCGTGAGAGTTTGAAACTGAATGAAGTTTGTGTGATTTTCGGAAAATGTTCGTTGTATGGAAGCCAGTTCAGTATGGCACATCCTGAAATCGAATTGTGGAGCGAGCATGAAAGAAGTCTTCGCTCGGCCATGCAGCCGGTTTATCCTTCAACAGAAACACTGGCTAATAAAGGAATCTCAAACCGAACCATTAACAAACTAATGGAGCAATTGTTTCTGGAGACTCAGGCTTTGTTTACAGAAACTTTTCCGGCCTATTTAATCGAAGAATTAAGGCTTATTTCAAAGAGAGCTGCCCTTTTTAATATTCATTTTCCAAAAAGTACCGATGCTTTAGCTAAAGCCCAATACCGATTAAAATTTGAAGAACTGTTTTTTATACAGCTACAGTTAATTACCAAAAATCTCATTCGGAAGCATAAAATCAAAGGACATCCTTTTGTAAAAGTGGGTGAATTTTTTAATGAATTTTACCAGCATCATCTGCCCTTTCAACTAACGAACGCTCAGAAAAGAGTAGTTAAAGAGATTCGTTCGGACATGGGAAGTAATGCTCAAATGAATAGATTATTGCAAGGAGATGTAGGTTCCGGAAAAACGATCGTAGCTTTTATGAGCATGCTTTTGGCTATAGACAATGGCTTCCAGGCTTGCCTAATGGCTCCGACAGAAATCCTTGCTAATCAGCATTTTATCGGATTATCGGAATTAGCTAAAACGCTAAATATCAACATAAAACTCCTAACTGGCTCAAGTAAAACTTCAGCCAGAAAGATTATTCATGAAGAGCTCGAAAACGGAAGTTTGCAGATCTTAATTGGCACACATGCACTTTTGGAGGACAAGGTAAAGTTTCAAAATTTAGGTCTCGCAGTAATTGACGAGCAACATCGTTTTGGTGTAGAACAACGTTCGAAATTGTGGAAGAAGAATGAAATTCCGCCGCACGTTTTGGTGATGACCGCCACCCCTATCCCGAGAACTTTAGCGATGAGTTTGTACGGTGATTTAGATATTTCGGTAATTGATGAATTGCCTCCGGGACGAAAACCTATTCAAACCGTACATAGATTTGATAGTAATCGTTTAAAAGTCTGGAAATTCCTGCGCGACGAAATTGCCTTGGGAAGACAAATTTACATCGTATATCCCTTGATTCAGGAATCAGAAAAAATGGACTTCAAAGATTTGATGGATGGTTATGAGAGTATTTCCCGCGATTTTCCATTACCTCAGTATTCAATTTCTATCCTACATGGAAAAATGAAACCAGCCGACAAAGATGCCGAAATGAAACGCTTTTCTGAAGGTAAAACCAATATTATGGTGGCTACAACTGTAATTGAAGTGGGAGTTAACGTGCCTAATGCGAGTGTAATGATTATCGAAAGTGCCGAACGTTTCGGATTGTCTCAGCTACATCAGCTCCGAGGGCGCGTGGGACGTGGAGCGGAACAAAGTTATTGCATACTGATGACAAGTTTCAAGTTGAGCTCTGACAGTAAAACGCGAATGGAAACAATGGTTCAGACTAATGACGGGTTCGAAATCGCCGAAGTAGATCTTAAACTGCGTGGCCCGGGAGATTTAATGGGGACACAGCAAAGCGGTGTTTTAAACCTTCAAATTGCTGATATAGTCCGTGACAGAGATATTTTAAGCCTGGCCCGTAACTATGCTATGAAGATCCTAAAAGAAGACGGTCCGCTTCAAAAACCAGAACACGCCATACTTAAGGCCGTTTTTATAGAACTTACCAAAAAGAAAAACATTTGGAATTATATTAGTTAGAGGTGCTAAGGTACTGAGATGCTAAGGTTCTGAGGTTTATAACTTAGAATTGCGTAACGGTAATCTAAGTGAAATTGAGGACTTATAAAACCTAAATTGAATGCGGGCATAGTACTGTCACCCTGAGGGAAGTCGAAGGTTTATGGAAATTTTAAAAAATACTTCACTGTAATAAAGAGTAAAAATTCAACGACTGATGTTTTTGGAGATTTAAATTCGTTGGGGGACAAATTTTTGGAAGTCGAATGTTCGTCTTTTACAATGAAGTATATATTTCTGCTGTAGTTTATTTTTTAGGAGCTGCTTTCTTTTCGAAAAGACCACTAAATAGACCTTTGCTGATTTTGTTTTTGTCGTCTTTTCCTGTAGCAATCAGATGATCAACATACTCCATGTATGTTTTTTTGCGTTCTTCTAAAAAACCTACCAAATAGTCTTCGGAGGCGCCTATTCCGCTAACTTCTTCGATATGCAGTAACTTTTTATACAAGGGATCAATAAACTTTGTAATTATTTCTTCTGGTACCGATTTTCTAGTCCCGAAATAACCAATAATCTCGCCGTCACCATCAGCAATAATTTTAAAATCAGTTACAACCCAATAGTATCGTCCTGTTTTAGACATATTCTTAATAATAACGTGGATATTCTGACTAGATTTGATACTATCCCATAAGAATTTAAAAATTACTTTTGGCATCTCTGGATGTCTCACGATATTATGAGCGTGACCGATTAATTCATGCTCATCATATCCTGAAACGTCAATAAAAGCTTCATTTGCATATAGAATGGTTCCTTTTGTATCCGTTTTACTTAATAACACTTTAGTTCTGTTCCAATCAACCTCTCTGTCGGATGGAGTCGGGCGGGTAATTCTGTTGTCCATAAATCCTGTATTTAAAATTAATAAGCAATTGTTTTTTTGCCTTTGACCTGTACATCTTTGTAGTACATAAAGAAAGTAGATAAATAACTAATTTACAACTCACTACTGCTCTTTATCTTAACTTCTGGTGTCAGTTGATTTCACATGAATATCGTTCACGAGATCGTCAATTTTCTTGGCGCTTTCACGCATCATTTCGAGATAACTCAACAACTTATCATTATCGGTATGTCCTTTTGAAACATCAATAAGTTTGAGAACCGAGCTTACCGGTAGCTTTAAATCCAGCGTAGTTCTGTGAATAAAATCGTTGTAATCTTTAGTAGCGGTTAGCGAACTGTATTTTGCCGAGGCTAGCTTCATGTTCTCCAATTCGTATTCGTCCGATATTTTAGAGATGTGATTTTGACTGTGTTCTTTAAAATAATACGCCCAATAGCCATTCATAAAAAATACAACTGCCGCCAAGACAACATGGATCAGAAAGGTTTCCGAATCAAAATTAACCTGCGAAAAATATAATTGCAGTCCTTTTGGATCGTTAAAAACAGTATTTTGCAGATATGCCAAAGCCCCGTGATGCAATACCACTAAAAGCGTTAAAGGAATTTGCAATTTCCAGTTTTGATAGATAATTAAAATTGTACTGGCGATAAAAACGGTAAAATGCATTTCAAACAAACCGTGCATCTGATAAATGTACTGTGCCATAAACACAGCCAGAACAATAGCCAGAACATACTGATAAAAGTTAGATTTTTTGAAGAAAAATTTAGCCGAATAGTATAATAATAAATTTAAAACACCCACCCCGACTCCAATCTCAAACGTGTCATACTTAAAGGCCAAAGCAATTCCGAGGAGAAAATAAATTGCTAATACGTAATTAATAATAGTGTCTGATCTTTGCGTCATCGTAGACATAAAATTGTGCAAATAATCTTGCTCATTCAAACTGGCTCTTGTTTTCATAAATTAAAATGATTTTGGTTAAGAATTTGGTTTATTTATTGCATTTTGGTAGCGAACATCCATAGGCCCTTAAAGCCAATGCATCAAACGAGGGTGAATGATTTTGTTTTAATAATGAATCAATTGCCATTTGAGCATAATTACTGTCGGCATTCGTACAATATCTGGTTTTATTGTAATTTCCGCGATAATACAAATTCTGTGAGCCATCAAGTAAAACAGCCTGCGGCGTTGAGAACACGCCACAGTTTTTTGCTATGCTCTGATCAAAATAAACTGGAATCTTGGCGTTAAACTTCTCCTGAATTTCGGCTATGGTAAAGGTTTTCTCTTTATTAAGCACTACAATTTTGAAATTTATCCGGTCGCCATATTTCTGGATGAGTTCGCTGACATGAGGAATATTAAAACGCGAACAGGGACAATCGGGATTGAAAAAATGGATAAAAATTGGTTTTCGGTCTGCTAAGCAGCATTTCAAATCAATTTTACTCCCCACGGCTATCACTTTATAATTCACAGGAACAGGTGTAGGTAAACTGTACTTAAATTCATTCTGCCAGAACAGAACCGAAATAGCGGCAACTAACAATGCCATCCACAAGCCAACAAGTAATTTTTTTAGCATAAACAGGTAAATTTTGGGGTGAAAACTTAAAAAATGTCTAAACAATTGTTAATTAACTGCTTTACTATTTAACTATTTTAACTTTAAATAAAATAAAAAATCTACATAATTTAACGCTTAACCCTCAAAAACATTAGCCGTCAGATGAAAAACATGTCATTTTGTTTAAGCTTATCAATGTTACAAATAAAATCGATAAACTGCAAATAAAATCGGACAAAATACACAAAATTATAGCTTTGTGCGTTTTTTTCTATTTTTAAAACCCGTAGTTCTACTTGTTTTGTGCGTAAAACCATAAAAATGAGTTTTACAGCCCCTGACTTTACCCTTTCTTATTTATTTTCATTTTTTTTTACTTCTCCATTAAACCTTTGTAAAGTAAAACAGTCTAATCAAGGCCTTGTTTTAAAATTTGTACCTACAAATGTTAAATAAAAGCTAAGCTCATCAGATTTCACAACAAAAAGTTAAATTTGTGAGCTTACTAAAAACATACACCAAAAATACATTTACCTCAAGTTTATGAAAGTAAAAAACCTTGTTTACGCCCTTTTAATCATTGTATTAGGAGGTTTTATTGCCTACAGAGTCGTATCAAACAAAAAGAAGAACGACGAATCAAAAAAATTTGGAGACAAAGACACTCCTACTACAGTAACCGGAATTATCGTTAAGACCACCACTTTCGATAACAATTTATCGCTTTCAGGGTCTATTGAAGCCAATGAACAAATCGAAATTCGGAGTGAGGTTTCAGGAATTGTGGAAGGGATTTATTTCACTGAAGGCACTTTTGTAAACAAAGGTCAGGTACTTTTTAAAGTAAATGATATTGAACTCAAAGCTCAGTTAAGACAAGCGGTAACCAGAGAAGGTCTTGCAGCTGAAAATGAAAGAAGAGCTAAACTATTGCTTCAAAAAGAGGCAATCAGTCAGGAAGAATTTGATGTTGCTAAGGCTGATCATGCGTCTGCACAGGCACAAAGTCAGTTAATCAGAGCTCAGATTGCAAAAACTTCGGTTAAGGCTCCTTTCTCAGGAAAGATTGGTTTGCGTTCTATTTCTCCTGGAACTTACATCACTCCTACTATTTTGGTTGCTAAACTGGTAAACACCGGTAAATTAAAAATTACATTTTCTATTCCTGAAAAGTATGCTTCTCAAGTAAAAACAGGATCATCGATTGATTTTACCGTTTCAGGTTCTGACAAAGTCTATTCAGCAAAAACATACGCTATCGAACCGGAAGTGGAAGTGGCTACACGTACACTGCAAGTTCGTGCTATTGCCGATAATGTTGACGGAAAACTTTTTCCGGGAACTTTTGCCGATGTTAAATTACCTCTAAACATTATAAAAGATGCTATTGTAGTGCCTTCAGAAGCAATTATTCCAGTGCAAAGTGGAAAAAAAGTATACATCTCTAATAATGGAAAAGCTAAAGAAGTTATGGTAGATGCCGCTACAAGAACAGACTCTTCTATTTTAATTCTATCAGGATTAAAAGCTGGGGATACTCTGATTACCAGTGGCGTAATGTCGCTTAAAAATGAAGCTCCAATAAAAGTGAATGTAAAAAAATAGAAAATGAGAAATGAGAAATGAGAAATGTGAGTTGTAAAATGTATGACGTCTAACGGGATACTTAATACGCTTCAATCTATTTTCTATAGTCTATACTCTATTTTCTTTATTCTATACTTTTTTTTCTGTTATTCAAAAAAAATCTAAAATCTAAACTCTAAAATCATAAATAACACTATGAGTTTATCAACAACAAGTATAAAAAGACCTGTTTTAACCATTGTACTGAATCTTTTAATTATTCTGTTCGGTTTTATTGGTTATACGTTTTTGGGTGTCAGGGAATTTCCTTCGATCGACCCTGCACAGGTTTCTATCCGAACCAATTATACCGGAGCCAATTCTGATATTATAGAGTCACAAATTACAGAACCTCTCGAAAAGGCGGTAAATGCAATCGACGGAATCCGAAATATCACCTCTTCGAGTAATCAGGGAAGCAGTAATATTACCATCGAGTTCAACCTTGATAAAAATTTAGAAGAAGCTGCAAACGACGTTCGTGATAAAGTTTCGCAGGCTATCAGAAGTTTACCGCAGGATATCGATGCGCCGCCGGTGGTCTCAAAAGCAGATGCCGACAGTGATGCTATTATATCGATGACCGTACAAAGCGATACCCGAAATTCTTTAGAATTAAGTGATTATGCCGAAAATGTCATTTCACAACGCCTGGAGACCATTCCGGGAGTCAGCGGAGTTCAAATCTGGGGACAAAAACGTTATGCTATGCGTTTATGGATTGATCCTGTAAAGCTAACGGCATATAAATGTACCGTATCTGACGTTCGTAATGCGTTAAATGCACAGAATGTCGAATTGCCTTCAGGAAAACTAACCGGGAACAATACCGAATTAACCGTAAAAACGGTCGGAAATCTTTCAAAACCCGAAGAATTCAACAACATCATCATTCGTACTAACGGTGATAAAATTGTTCGTTTAAGCGATATTGGAGGAGCTGAATTAGGTCCGGAAAACATTGAAACAAAACTAAGCCAATCTGGCCTTCCGATGATTGGTTTGGCTATTGTGCCGATGCCGGGAGCCAACTATCTGGACATTTCTACGGAATTCTACAAAAAATACGAAGCCTTAAAAAAGGATCTTCCAAAAGATATCAAGCTGAATATTGCACTTGACAACACTATTTTCGTAAAGAAATCAGTACTTGAAGTTGCCGAAACTTTAGGTATTTCGATTATTCTCGTAATCATCATTATTTATTTATTCTTTAGAGACTGGGCCATCGCGTTCCGACCTTTAATTGACATTCCGGTTTCGTTAATCGCTACGTTTTTTATCATGTGGCTTTTTGGGTTCTCTATCAACGTATTAACCTTGTTGGCAATTGTACTCGCAACCGGTCTGGTGGTGGATGACGGAATTGTGGTTACCGAGAATATCTTCAAGAAGGTGGAAGAAGGAATGTCGCCAATTGAAGCGGCAATCAAAGGATCTAATGAGATATTCTATGCTGTAATTTCGATCTCTGTGACGCTTGCGGCAGTATTTCTTCCGGTAATATTCTTAGAAGGTTTCGTAGGCCGACTCTTTCGGGAATTTGGAGTGGTAATCGGGGCTGCTGTATTAATTTCGGCCTTTGTATCCCTGACACTAACACCAATGCTGAACGCCTATCTGATGAAAGGCGGAGAGCAGAAAAAATCAAAATTTTATGTCAGAACTGAACCTTTCTTCGAGAAACTAAACAGCGGTTACGCTGATTCTTTAAATCGTTTTATTGCCAAAAAATGGCTTAGTTTCCCAATTCTGATAGCGTGTTTTGGATTGATCTATCTATTCTTTACTATTCTTCCAAAAGAAACCGCTCCATATGACGACCGTAGCTCTGTTACCATGCGTATGACAACTCCTGAGGGTTCGACCTACGAATACACAGACCGTTTTATGCAGGAAATTTCAAGACTGGTAGACGATTCCATTCCGGAGAAAAAAGTGAGTTTGGTGATTACCGCGCCCGGTTTTGGAGCTTCGGCTACCAACTCAGGTTTTATTCGACTCTCATTAGTAGAACCGGATCAGCGAAAAAGATCTCAAAAAGATATCGCCGACCAATTGACCAAAATGACCAAACGATATCCTGATGCAAAAACATCCGTAATTCAGCAGCCTACAATTGCTGTAAACCGACGTGGTGGTTTGCCGATTCAATATATCATTCAGGCTCCGAATTTTGAAAAACTGAGAGAAAAAATTCCCGTTTTTATGGAAGAAGTAGGCAAAAGTGACGTGTTCTCCGTTACTGATGTTAATTTAAAATTCAACAAACCGGAAATTAACGTAAGTATTGACCGTGAAAAGGCAGAGAGTCTTGGTATTTCAATTATTGATATCGCTCAGACGCTACAGCTTTCTTTAAGCGGACAGCGTTTTGGTTATTTTATTAAAAACGGAAAACAGTATCAGGTAATTGGTCAATTTGATCAAAAAGACCGTTCAAAACCTCTGGATTTGACTTCAATGTTTGTGAAAAATAAAAGCGGAGAATTGATTCAGATGGATAACGTGGTTAAAATTGAAGAACAAAGTAATCCTCCACAATTGTACCACAACAACCGTTACATGTCTGCGACTGTTTCTGCAGGTCTGGCACCGGGAAAAAGTATCAGCGACGGTATTCAGGAAATGGACAGAATCAAAGCAAAAGTGCTGAACGATACTTTTACCACCGATTTAAGTGGAGAATCGCGAGATTTTGTTGAAAGTAGCTCCAACACTTCTTTTGCTTTTGGACTGGCTTTATTATTGATCTTTTTAATTCTTGCTGCACAATTTGAAAGTTTTATCGATCCGCTTATCATAATCTTAACAGTACCTATGGCGGTTGCGGGAGCTCTATTCTCATTATGGCTTTTCAATCAGACCTGGAATATTTTTAGCCAGATCGGAACCGTAATGCTTATTGGACTGGTAACGAAAAACGGTATTCTGATCGTTGAATTTGCGAATCAGCTTCGTGAACAGGGAAAACCCAAATTAGAAGCTATTTTAGAAGCCTCAGAAGCACGTTTGCGTCCTATTTTGATGACGAGTTTGGCTATTGCATTAGGTGCCTTGCCAATTGCAATGTCGCTTGGAGCTGCTTCAACCAGTAGAATTGGTATGGGAGTTGTAATTGTTGGAGGAACTATTTTCTCATTGGCTCTGACATTATTTGTAATTCCTGCTATCTATTTAATGTGGTCCAAAGCCAGAAAACATTATCCTGAATTTGATCATATTGAAGAATATGAAAGAGATACTAAGTAATTGATAAAATTTTTGAAATAATATAGAAGCTGCGGCCTTCTTCTTAAAAGAATCACCCGCAGCAATCCTTCATCACATGAAAGCTAAAATAATAGTAACAGGTCTCATTTTATTTTTGTTTTGTACAACAAAAATCAGCGCGCAGGAAGTCTTAACTATCGAAGACGCCATGAAGATC
The DNA here is from genome assembly GCF_902804485.1 of Flavobacterium collinsii. Lineage (GTDB taxonomy): Bacteria > Bacteroidota > Bacteroidia > Flavobacteriales > Flavobacteriaceae > Flavobacterium > Flavobacterium collinsii. Next base: position 22,734 of record NZ_CADCST010000080.1, read on the forward strand.
GCATTAGAGAATAATTTCGAAATTAAAATTGCCAAAAACAACTCTAAAATAAGCGAAACCAATGTAACAGTTGGAAATGCGGGAATGTTGCCAACTGCTACCGCTTCGGTTACAGACAACAACAGCGTTACAAACTCGTCACAAACGCGTCAGGACGGAACTTCTACTTCCTTAAGAAATGCCAAAAACAATAGTTTGGCTTACGGAGTAAGTCTGGGCTGGACCGTTTTTGACGGAATGAAAATGTTCGCCCGACTAGATCAGCTTAAAGAATTGCAAAAACTAGGTGATTCTGAGTTAAAAAGAACCGTACTTGTAAAAATTGGTCAGGTAAACACTGCTTACTTTGATTTGGTACAGCAACAACAGCAATTATCGGCACTGGATACCACAATCGTAATTTCGAAACAAAGACTTACGCTGGCACAAAATCGCTTTAGTATCGGAAAAGCCTCCAAACTGGAAGTTTTAAACGCTCAGGTGGATTTAAATTCTGATCAGGTTGCTTTATTGAGACAGAAAGAATCTTATGCTAACGCTAAAATTTTATTGAATCAATATTTAGCCCGTGATGCCAAAATAAACTTTACCGTAACAAATGTAGTTTCTGTAGACAATAAACTTGTTTTGGTTGATTTAATAGAATTGGCACAAAAGCAAAATCCTGCTTTAGAAGCACAAATTATCAACAAACGTATCGCTGAACTTCAATTAAAACAGGTCAAAGCCGATCGTTATCCGGTAGTAAACCTTACTTCAGGATACAACTTTAATGAAAGTCAGTCCAGTCTTGGATTTACAAGTCAAAACTCTTCCAAAGGTTTTAACTATGGTTTTAATGCCACTTTAAATGTATTTGACGGTTTTAATCAGCACCGAAATGAGAAAGTAGCCAAATTACAGATCGAAAATTCGCAGATAGCTATAGAGCAGCAAAACATGATCTTAAATACACAATTAAGCACTGCTTTTCAAACATATTTAACCAATCTGGAGTTGATTGGACTGGAAGAGGATAACGTAACCATTGCAAAGCAGAATTTAGATATTACTTTAGATAAATTCAGAATCGGAACCATTACCACTCTTGATTTCAGAACAGCTCAGTTGAATTATGTAAATGCCAAAGTACGTTATAGCAACGCACAATTTCAGGCAAAATTATCTGAAATTGCCTTGAAAGAATTAGCCGGAAATATTAATTTTTAAAGTAAATTTGTTTTAAAACAAGTTCAAATGATTTCATACAACACCAAAGATTGGTTCACTTTTATCTTTCATTTTCATAAATCGGATACCGTTAGAAAACTGCTTCCAATCATGATTGCTATCGGAATTTACTCTTCGATAGTGGGGTATCTTGAAGTCTCTTATTTTAAAATTGGTAAAAACGATTACATCCATAACATCCCGATCATGCACGGGATGTTGGGCTTTGTAATATCCTTATTATTAGTTTTCAGAACCAACACTGCTTACGATCGTTGGTGGGAAGGCCGAAAACTATGGGGAGGCCTTGTCAATAACAGCCGAAATCTCGCCATCAAACTTTCGGCAATGCTGAAGGAAGAAAACGATCGAAAATTCTTCCGAAAATTTATTCCGGCCTACGCTTCTGTTTTGCACAAACACCTGCATGATTCTGACACAGGAAAGCAGCTTTTTGAAGATGTTGATTTGGAAATTGATCATCATAAGCACAAACCAAATCAGGTTAAAAAACTGATGTTTCAGAAAATCAATGATCTTTACGAAGCAAAAAAAATTAGTGGAGACCAACTCATAATCTTAAATGAGGAATTACAGTCTTTTACAGATATCTGCGGTGCCTGTGAAAGAATTAAAAACACGCCTATTCCCTACTCTTACAGTGCTTTTATCAAAAAATTTATCTTCTTTTACACGATGACATTACCTTTTGGTTATTCTGTAAGCCTGGGATATTATGTGGCTCCGGTTGTCGTTTTCATTTTCTATGTGCTGGCAAGTTTGGAACTTATTGCAGAAGAAATCGAAGATCCGTTTGGAGATGACGAAAATGATCTGCCAACAAAAAAGATCTCGGAAAACATCAAAAAACACATTGAGGAAATTATCTGATTCGACTGAATATTAAGCACTTATAAATAGCTACCGCAATCATTAGATAACTAGCATAATCAATTAATACATAAACATTCAACACATAGAGACATAGTTCTTAATGCTGAAAAAGTCGTTTCACTTAAAATAAAACGCATATCACTATGTGAAAGAAATACATTTCTGTTCTATTACCTTATTTAAATAATGCAAATCTATATTTCTATGTGTTAAAATTTTTAGTGCGCAAACATCGGAATTTGTTTCTAACACATAGAGGCATAGTTCTAAACGCTTAAAAAGTCGTTTCCCTTGAAATAAAACGCATAACACTATGCGAAAGAAATATATTTCTCTTTTATAACCTCTTTTAAATAATACAAATCTATGTTTCTATGTGTTAAAAATTTTAACGCTCCAACATCAGAACCTATATTCTAACACATAGAAACATAGTTTTTGCATACAAAAAGAATCTATTTCTCCCATATAACACTTTGCGGTTTATTTTATAAAAAACCTTATTTGAAAGTAAAGAACTATACTTTTATGTGTTAAAAAGAAGACTTAGCATTCTAAACTATCCGTCTGAAAAAACAGTCTGAAAAAAGCAAATAAATTGTTTCTTACTACAATGTGCAATTCTTATATTTGTAACCTCATACAAGAACAAAAAAAGTCAACATGAAAATATCTTACAATTGGTTAAAACAATTTATAAAAACGGACTGGCCATCTGATCAAACCTCGGAATTACTAACAGATTTAGGGCTTGAAGTAGAAGTTGTCGAAAAATACCAATCGATTAAAGGCGGTTTACAAGGTGTTGTTGTTGGACATGTGTTGACTTGCGAAAAACATCCTGATGCCGACAGATTAAAAGTTACAACTGTAAATATTGGTTTAGAAGCGCCTATACAAATTGTTTGTGGCGCTGCTAACGTTGCTGCGGGGCAAAAAGTACCTGTTGCTACGATAGGAACTGTTTTATACGATAAAGATGGTGCTGAGTTTACCATTAAAAAAGGAAAGATCCGCGGAATGGAAAGCCACGGAATGATTTGTGCCGAAGATGAATTAGGTTTAGGAACAAGTCATGACGGAATTATGGTTTTGGCTGAAAATTTAGTTCCCGGAACTGCTGCTTCAGAAGTTTTTAAAGTTGTTAATGACGAAGTTTTCGAAATAGGTTTAACTCCAAACCGTGCAGATGCGATGAGTCACCTGGGTACAGCCCGTGATTTAAGAGCGGGAATGCTTCAACGCGGTGTAAATATTGAGTTAATTACTCCTTCTGTGAGTAACTTCAGAGTAGACATGCGTACTTTAAAAATTGATGTTAATGTTGAAGAACCTCTTTTAGCACCAAGATACTGCGGAGTAACTATTTCAGGAATTTCTGTAAAAGAATCCCCGGCATGGTTACAAGATCGTCTGAAAGCTATTGGACTGACTCCAAAAAATAATATTGTCGATGTTACTAATTATGTTTTACACGAATTAGGACAGCCTTTGCATGCGTTTGATGCTGCAAAAATCAACGGAAAAGTAATTGTAAAAACGCTTCCTGAAGGAACTAAGTTTGTGACTTTAGACGATGTTGAAAGAACTTTACACAAAGAAGATCTGATGATCTGTGATGAAAAAGGACCACTTTGTATCGCAGGAGTTTTTGGAGGTAAAAAATCGGGAGTAACAGAAGGAACAACCACTGTATTCTTAGAAAGTGCTTATTTTGATGCCGTAAGCGTGCGTAAAACTGCTAAAAGACACGGACTAAACACAGATGCTTCTTTTAGATTTGAAAGAGGTATTGATCCAACGATTACTGAATATGCTTTAAAACGCGCTGCCCTTTTAATTCAGGAAGTAGCCGGAGGAAAAATCACTTCTGACGTTATAGAAGTATACCCTAAGAAAGTAGAAGATTTTTCAGTTTTATTGAATTTCAGTCATGTTTCAAAAATTATCGGACAGGAGATTCCAAAAGATACTATCAAAAAAATTCTGGTTTCTTTAGATATAAAAGTAAATAGCGTTTCAGATTCAGGTTTGGGTTTAACTATCCCTGCCTATCGTGTAGACGTGCAGCGTGAAATTGACGTAATCGAGGAAATTCTGAGAGTTTACGGATACAACAACATTAATTTTTCTAAAAAATTCAATGCTACCGTATCTAACGCTCCAAGAACAGAAGATTATAAAGTTCAAAATGTAATTGCGTCTCAATTGAACTCGCAAGGTTTTCACGAGATGATGGCCAACTCTTTAACTACAGCTGCTTATGCAAAATTATCAACTGTTTTAAAAGAAGAGCACAATGTTAGCATACTTAACCCTTTAAGCAGTGACTTGTCGACTATGCGTCAATCTTTATTGTTTTCAGGTTTAGAGGCTATTTCATACAACATCAACAGAAAGAACTCTGATTTAAAATTATTTGAATTCGGAAAATCGTATCATAAATACCTTAACGGATACGAGGAGCACAAACACCTTACTTTGTTGATTTCCGGAAACAGAAACAAAGAAAGCTGGACAAATCCTCAAAAAACAACTGATTTCTTTTTATTAAAAGGATATGTAAAAGGAGTATTGTCGCGTTTGGGAATTGATAAAATCACCAATGCACCTGTACAATCAGATGTTTTCTCGGAAGGAACGGCAATTTGTTACAATAACGAAACTTTAGTAGAAACGGGAGTCGTTAAAAAGTCAATATTGAAACATTTCGGAATCAAACAGGATGTTTATTTTGCTGATTTCAACTGGGATTTGATTCTAAAAATCATTACCGGAAAAATTAAGTATACCGAAATTCCAAAATATCCTGAAGTTCGCAGAGATTTAGCGTTATTGATTGACAAAAACACGACGTACGAGAGTATTTTTAACCTTGCTAAACAAACAGAGAAATCTCTTTTAAAAGACATCAACTTATTTGATGTTTATGAAGGTAGTAAGCTTCCGGAAGGTAAGAAATCATATGCTTTGAGTTTTACCATTCAGGACAATACAAAAACGCTTACAGACGTTCAAATCGACAAAATTATGTCGAAATTGCAGCAAACTTTCGAAACTGAACTTGGAGCAACTTTAAGATAAGTTTTTAAAAAATACAATTTTTAAAATTCCAAATCCCAATTCTTAATTTATTTTAGAATTGGGATTTTTTTTTACCTGTATTTAGATTTTAACCTTTAAGATTTTTGAATTCAGATCTCAAACTAGATAAAATCAACAACTTCACCCCGTTCAGTAATACAAAATAAAAAATCGTTAATCGTTAATCTTTATTCTTAAATCTTTATTCTTAAATCTTTATTCTTTAATCTTTATTCTTTAATCTTCATTCTAGAAGCAAATCAATAAGTGATTGCGGCAAAAATGGGATGTTTGCTTATTTTTTCCCTTCCGTTCAAAAAACTGAGCTCCATCAGAAAGTTGCATTGTACAATCTCCCCTCCTAGTTGTTCTACCAATTCACAAACAGCTTTTGCGGTTCCGCCTGTTGCTAAAACATCGTCGTGAATCAAAACCCTGTCCCCTTTCTTTATGGCGTCTGTATGGATCTCTAAACTATCGGTACCATATTCGAGTTCGTAGGAAGCCGAAATCGTGTCGTACGGCAGCTTATTTGGCTTTCTTACGGGAACAAACCCTGCATCCAGTTCCTGCGCCAGTAAAATCCCAAAGAAAAAGCCCCGACTTTCAGCACCTACTACTTTATCGATTTTTTGTCCTTTTAAGGATTCTGCCAGAACAGAAACCGCCTTTTTCCTTGCAATGGGGTCATTTAACAACGGAGTGATGTCTTTGAATAAAATTTCTTTTTTTGGAAATCCTTGAATATCACGTATATAATTTTCGATCTGCATTTTTTTTAATTTTTATGTTATTTTATACTTGTATATCTCGCATTTATGTCTATCTTTGCACCCGCAAACAGCAATCAACAAAGCTACTAAAAAATAGCTTATTGAAAAATAAAAAAGGCCTCGTGGCGCAACTGAATAGCGCACTTGATTACGGCTCAAGAGGTTACTGGTTTGAATCCAGTCGAGGTCACAAAAAAATCCCATTTCTTACGAAGTGGGATTTTTTTTTTTGTATAATTGTTACTATTTGAGCTATCTGGAATCAATACGCAAACTTGTGGATTTAAAAAATTGGGCATAAGTATTAGTCAATCTAAAAAGAATCAGGTTTAAAAGTTGTGGAGTGTAAAAACAGTATTCTCTTTACCGTAAAGGACTTTAGGAATGATAGTGGCAGCCTTTTGCAATCTTTTAAAGATTTACTTTTTCTTAAAATTTCTTGATTGTAAAAATAATAATTTACAGCTTACCCTATAAGGGAGAAGTATTTGGAATCTGTTGCTCTGTAAGAGCCTTAGCAGTAACATGGTACGAAGTGCCATAGATACTGGTGAGCACTTCTTTAAGCCCTGTAAGGGCGAAAGCACAACCCAAAAAGCACATATCTTATTATATGACATTTCCGAAAGTTAGCAACTTTTAATCAAGATATTATGCTTTGTTTATAACTGCTTATGCCCCTTCAGGGCATTATGATTCATTATCTTAATTTATAGTGCGTTGCACTATTTTTATGCTTTTGGGC
>NZ_CADCST010000081.1 GCF_902804485.1 Flavobacterium collinsii
TTGTGTACCTGATAAAGTACCCGCATTTGGTGCTGCAGTTACCGTTACTGTTCTGGTAGCTGTGGCATTTCCACAACCGCCTGTTCCGGTTACTGTATAAGATATTGTTGCAGTACCTGCTGCAGCTCCTGTAATTTCTCCTGTTAAAGCATCTACTGTAGCAACTGTTGTATTATTGCTTGACCAGCTTCCGCCACTTGCTCCATTGGAAGTGAATGTTGTTTTTTGAGCAACACAAATGTTTTGTGTACCTGATAAAGTACCCGCATTTGGTGCT
>NZ_CADCST010000082.1 GCF_902804485.1 Flavobacterium collinsii
GCTTTTAGAAGTCAATTCAGAGGAGTGAGGAATATAGATTTTTTCTTGTTCAGATTATCTAATCTTTTTGCCTAATCCCCAACTTTTGAACCTGATCCATTTTTACTTTAAAAATTACCTGAATATTACAAACAAAAAAAAGTCCTCAAAGAGGACTTTTATATTTTTAGGAAATTGCAATTAATTACAATTTAGCAACATGTTTAGTTAATTTAGACTTCAAGTTAGAAGCTTTATTATCATGAATGATATTCTTTTTAGCCAATTTATCAATCATAGAAATTACAGTTGATAATTTAGAAGACGCATCAGATTTATCAGTAGCTAATCTTAATGCTTTAATAGCGTTACGAGTAGTTTTATGTTGGTATCTGTTAAGAACTCTTCTTTTTTCGTTACTTCTGATTCTTTTTAATGCTGACTTATGATTTGCCATTTTGTTTTAATTTTAGATGTAATAATTATTATAAATACTAGTTAAAAAAGAAAAACCTCCCACAATTGCAAAACAATCACTTTGGTTTTAACTAATAAAACAAAAACCGAGACACCAATTTTCATTTTACAAAACTTATTTACAACTAATTTTGTAGTCTGTAAGGGAATCGAACCCCTGTTACCAGGACGAAAGCCTGGAGTCCTAACCCCTAGACGAACAGACCATTATCGTTCTAAGTTTTTCTATACTTAAATAGAGGTATTATTGTAGCCCGTAGCGGAATCGAACCGCTCTTACATGGATGAAAACCATGCGTCCTAACCGATAGACGAACGGGCCTGCTTCTCTAATGCGGATGCAAAAATACAACTATTTTTAAGATGTACAATACCTGATGCAAAAAAAATTAAAAAAAATTAATATGCCTTTGCAAACAACACTCTTTTTGAGGAAGGATTACCAGTAAACACACAGGTTCCCGCCTCTTCTTTACTATCTAAAGGAATACAACGAATTGTCGCTTTTGTCAAGTCTTTTATTTTTTCTTCAGTCGCAGCAGTACCATCCCAGTGAGCTGATACAAATCCTGCTTTACCGTCTAAAACCTCTTTAAATTCCTCAAAACTATTCACTTCCGTAATATGAGTATCTCGGTAGTTTAAGGCACGATTGTATAAATCAGTCTGAATCTGCTCTAAAAGATCATTTACATAATTCACAATTCCTTCACCAGAAACCGTCTCTTTTGTCAATGTATCACGTCTGGCAACTTCAAAAGTTCCATTTTCTAAATCTTTTGGACCAACAGCAATTCTAACCGGCACCCCTTTCAATTCCCATTCCGCAAATTTGAATCCTGGTTTTTGAGTGGTTCGGTCATCATACTTAACGGAGATTTTCAATTTTCTCAATTTAGCCGTTAGCTCATTAACCGCAGCGGTAATTTCAGCCAACTGCTCATCCGTTTTATAAATTGGAACAATCACAACTTGTATTGGCGCCAAATTTGGAGGCAATACCAATCCCTGATCATCTGAATGCGTCATGATCAACGCCCCCATCAAACGGGTCGAAACTCCCCAGGAAGTTCCCCAAACATGTTCTTGTTTTCCTTCAGCATTCGCAAACTTAACATCGAATGCTTTTGCAAAATTCTGACCTAAAAAGTGAGACGTTCCAGCCTGCAATGCTTTTCCATCCTGCATTAAAGCCTCAATACAATAGGTTTCATCAGCACCAGCAAAACGCTCCGTTTCGGTTTTAAAACCTTTCACAACCGGAATCGCCATAAAGTTCTGTGCGAAATCAGCATAAACATGCATCATTTTTTCAGACTCTTCTAATGCTTCTGCTTTTGTTGCATGCGCGGTATGCCCTTCCTGCCATAAAAACTCAGCAGTTCTTAAAAACAAACGCGTACGCATTTCCCAGCGCACCACATTGGCCCACTGATTAATTAACAAAGGTAAGTCTCTATAAGACTGAACCCATCCTTTATAAGTAGACCAAATAATCGCCTCACTTGTTGGACGAACAATAAGCTCTTCCTCTAATTTAGCGTTCGGATCCACCATTAGCTTTCCGGGTTTATCCGGATCATTTTTTAATCTATAGTGCGTTACAATAGCACATTCTTTTGCAAATCCTTCAGCATTTTTTTCTTCTGCTTCAAACATGCTTTTAGGCACAAATAAAGGAAAGTATGCATTTTGATGTCCTGTTTCTTTAAACATTCGATCCAATTCCGCCTGCATTTTTTCCCAAATAGCGTATCCGTACGGCTTAATAACCATACAGCCTCTAACTCCTGAATTTTCAGCTAGATCCGCTTTTACAACCAGCTCGTTATACCATTTTGAATAATCTTCTGATCTTGTAGTGAGGTTCTTACTCATATCGAATAGTTTGGCACAAATTTTGTTTTAATAATTTTAACTAAATAGTTTGACAAAACTAACTATTTTTGTAATGTGCAACAATAAAAAACACCACAGATATGAAAACTTCTATTTCTTTCCGCCAAAACTCAAGTCATTTTTACTTAATTGGATTATTGAGTTTTCTACTAGCATCGTGTGGTTCTTACCAAAACACTTCCTATCATGACAACGATGGAATTTACGGAGGTTCACCAAGAACGTATGCTCAAGCAAATACCACAAATAATCAATATAAAGATTACTTTAGATCCTTACAAGACGACAATCAGCCAACGGAAATTTTCACAGATGTTGACAGCTATGGCAATTATGCTGTAAATGACAGCACAAAAACCGTTAGCAACTACCCTGCCTGGGGAAGTGCAACCACTGATGTTTCTGTAAACGTATATTCTAACCCTACATGGTCGTTAGGATTTGGTTTTGGCTACGGATCCCCTTACTATGGTTGGGGTTATGGAGGATACTGGGACAACTATTGGGGATACCCTGGCTACTGGGGAGGCGGATGGGGATACCCAGGATGGGGATATCCAGGATGGGGCTACCCTGGCTATTGGGGATCTGGTCACAGATATGGATACAACAACTATTCTTATAACTATGGAAGAAGAGGTTCAGCAGCTTATTATGGAGGAAGAAACTATTCTTCCGGAAACTATATCACAAACAGAGGCTACAGCACCAATAGAACTTACAGCTCTAACAGAGACTACACCAACACTAACCGCAGCTATAACAGCAATAGAACCTATAGCACAAACAGAAGTGATTTCTCTGATTCAAGAAGAAATGCATCTGTAAACGGAAGAACATACAACAACTCCTCACCTACCTTTACCAACAGAGGAAACACAACTCAATATAATAGCGCCGATTACAGCAACAGAAGATCATCAAGTAATTACTACAACAACACTAACAGAAGTTACAACTACAACAATAACAATTCTGCACCAACAAGAAGCTACTCTCCTAGCCCATCCCGTTCTATGAATAGCGGCGGCAGCGGTGGAGGAAGATCATATAGCGGTGGTGGCGGTGGTGGCGGCGGAAGATCATACAGTGGCGGAGGAGGCGGAAGAAGATAATCGCCTCTTTCGTTAATCACAAAATCATACTAAAAACTATCCAAATGAAAAAAATATTATTCCTACTTATTACAGGACTAACTGCCAGCGTCTCACATTCTCAGGATGTATCAGATGCTGTACGTTATGCGCAAGACAATTTAACCGGAACTGCAAGATTTAGAGCCATGAGTGGCGCTTTTGGAGCTGTTGGAGGAGATTTTTCAGCCATTTCCGTAAACCCTGCAGGATCGGCAATATTCTCTAATAATCAGGTTGGAGTAAGTTTTAGCAATCAAAACATCAAAAACAATTCAAACTATTTTGGAACAGAAATTAGCGATAGCAAAAATTCTTTTACCCTAAATCAGGCGGGTGCTGTTTTTGTTTTTCACGATCACAACCCAAGCAACAACTGGAAAAAGATTGCTATTGGAGCTTCTTACGAAAACACTAATAACTTCAACAACAGAATTGTTTCAGTAGGAACAAACCCAACAAATTCTATTGACGGTTATTTTTTATCTTATGCTAATAACGGAAACGGAGGAGCACCAGTGCCACAAGAATTTGTAAACCTGGCCAATAACGAATCAATTAGCGACCTTTATCGCTATTTAGGCTCGAACTTACCAAATGGTCAATACCGAAATCTATCGGGATTCTCTGCTCAACAAGCCATGCTGGGTTATCAGGGATTCGTCATAAACGCTTCTGACCCGAATAACCCGAACAGTACATACACCACAAATGTACCTGCAGGAAATACCCCGGGAAAAGGAGATTATTACCAAGAAAATGAAATTTTCACGAGCGGATACAATAGTAAATTAAGCTTCAACATAGCAACTTCCTACAAAGACAGACTTTATTTAGGTGCTAATCTAAATGTGCATATCACGGATTATAGAAGATCAAGTAGTTTTTACGAAGACAATGACAACCCAACGATATCAACCCCAACGATATCAAGTTTACGCTTCAATAACAACCTTTACACCTACGGAAATGGCTTCTCTTTTCAACTTGGAGCTATCGCCAAAGTTACTAAAGAATTCCGACTTGGACTGGCTTACGAATCCAACACTTGGTACGAACTTTACGATGAACTTTCACAAAGTTTATACACAACCATGCGAGCAACTGGCGGACAACCTATTAATAAGTCCGTTAATCCTGATGTAGTTAATATTTACGAACGCTACACCTTACAAACTCCGGGAAAAACCACTTTCAGTGCCGCTTATGTTTTTGGAAAATCCGCATTAATCAGTATTGACTATGCCATAAAAGACTATAGCAATACCAAATACAAACCTGGCCGTGATTTTACAGGAATCAACAATCAACTAAGCAATCAATTGACCAATGCAGGTGAATTAAGAGTAGGTGCCGAATATAAAATAAAACAATTAAGCCTGCGCGGTGGATATCGTTTTGAAGAGAGCCCATACAAAGACGGAACTACAATTGGAGACTTAAACAGTTACTCAGGTGGTTTAGGGTATAATTTTGGAAGCACTAAAGTCGATTTAGCTTATTCCTATTTAGAAAGAAAATCGAACCAGGGATTTTTTGCAACCGGATTTAAAGATGGAGCAAATGTTACCTCAAAACTAAACAACGTTACGCTTACTTTATTATTTGAATTGTAATTAAAAATAAATAGAATAAATTAAAATTTCCGTCAGGCCCTTACTTGACGGATTTTTTTTTAGCCCGGATGGAAGCAACATCCTTTTGTGTCCGCCTTGGCCGACACAAAAGATATAACAAACAGCAGGATAAGCTTCATAAAAATCACCTAAAAGAAACGGAAACAAGCGGTGTTTGAATAAAAAAGTGTAATTTTGCACTCCAATTTATAAAAGTATGAGAACCAAGTCTTTAAAAAAGAACAAAATTAACGTAATCACTCTTGGGTGTTCGAAAAATGTATATGACAGCGAAGTGCTAATGGGACAACTTCGTGCTAATGGCAAAGAAGTACAGCATGAGGCACCTGCTAAAGAAGAAGGAAACATTATTGTGATCAACACTTGCGGTTTTATTGACAACGCCAAAGCAGAGTCGGTAAACATGATTTTGGAATATGCTGATAAAAAAGACAAAGGATTAGTAGATAAAGTTTTCGTTACCGGATGTTTGTCTGAACGTTACAGACCGGATTTAGAAAAGGAAATCCCAAATGTCGATCAATATTTTGGCACAACTGAATTGCCTCAGCTGCTTAAAGCTCTTGGTGCTGACTATAAACACGAGCTACTTGGAGAGCGTTTAACTACAACTCCAAAGAATTATGCTTATTTAAAAATTGCGGAAGGCTGCGACAGACCTTGCAGTTTCTGTGCTATTCCGTTAATGAGAGGTTCACATATTTCGCAACCTATTGAAAAATTGGTTAAAGAAGCTCAAGGTTTAGCTAAAAATGGCGTTAAAGAATTAATCTTAATTGCTCAGGATTTAACATATTACGGTCTTGATCTCTATAAAAAACGAAATCTTGCCGAGCTTCTGGAAGCATTAGCCAATGTTGAAGGTATCGAATGGATTCGTCTTCATTATGCTTATCCTACTGGTTTTCCAATGGATGTTTTAGAATTAATGAAACGCGAGCCTAAAATCTGTAATTATATAGACATACCGTTACAACATATTTCTGATTCGATTTTAAAATCAATGCGCCGCGGTACTACTCAGGCAAAAACAACACAATTATTGAAAGATTTCCGTGCTGCGGTTCCGGGAATGGCTATTAGAACTACCTTAATTGTTGGGTATCCTGGTGAAACTCAAGAAGATTTTGAGATTTTGAAAGATTTTGTTCAGGAAATGAAATTTGACAGAATGGGTTGTTTCGCTTATTCTCACGAAGAAAACACCCACGCTTACTTATTGGAAGACAATGTTCCGGATGATGTAAAACAAGCACGAGCAAATGAAATAATGGAATTACAGTCACAAATTTCATGGGATTTAAACCAGGAAAAAATTGGACAGGTTTTCAAATGTATTATTGACAGAAAAGAAGGAGCTCACTTTGTAGGCAGAACAGAATTTGACAGCCCGGATGTTGATAATGAGGTTTTGATTGATGCGTCTAAACATTATGTAAAAACGGGAGAATTTGTTAATATAAGAATAATAGAAGCAACAGAATTTGATTTATACGGAGAACCTGCTTAAATTTACGCTAAACAATTTTTAATAAATACACTTTTATGAAACCTATACAATCTTTATTTATTTTGTTTTTCGCGTTATTGTGCTTTAACTCTGTTTCAGCTCAATACGGAAATGGTTACAATAATGGTTACGGTGGTGGCGGTTATGGTAATGGCTACGGACGAGGCGGCGGAATGGGTATGGACAGAAGCATGATGGGAGGTCCTCAGCCAAATACCAGTAAACCAAAAGAAATACCTGTTGAAGAGACTGTTGGTAAAATTGTAGAGCAAATGAAACCGGAAGTAAACCTTGACGAACTACAAGCCATAGCTATTGGAAATGTTTTAATAGACAGCATGAGAGAGCAGGGCATCTTATTAAAAAATGAAAGCAGTAATCAGGATCAAAAAATCGAACAGATTAAAGCATTAAGAGAAAGTACTACTAAAAAAATAACTGCTTTTTTAAATCCGGATCAGATTCCAAAGTATACTGCATTCATGGATAATTTTAAAGAGATCAAAAAGACCTCTAAATCAAAAAAGAAAAAAGACTTAAAAGATAAAGATTCAAAAGAAGTTAAAGAAGTTAAAGAAGACTCCGAAACAACCAAAACACAGGACTAATTGTTTCAACCTCATCTAAAAAAATGCAACTGGCCATGGCAAAAAAACATTTTTGTTACCTGATTTTAGCAATTATTATTACTTCTTGCTCCACAAATCCTTATAAAAACACCGAAAAAGTTTACGATCAGCAGCTTAAAACTTTAGAGGGACAAATTACGAGTAAAGAAGCCCAACCAATTCCAGTAGTAAGCCCTGTAGTTATCGACACTACTTATGCACAACAACTTGGCATAGTAAAAGATACTTTATCTAAAACAGGATCAACTTCTTTACTAAATGGTATAAGCACCGAATGGATTGGAACAGTAAACTTCAACTTAAGAAAACCAAGTTTCATTATCCTTCATCATACCGCTCAGGATTCTCTTCAGCAAACGATCAATACTTTTACCAAGACCCGAACTCAGGTAAGTGCTCACTATATTATCTCTGAAAACGGAAAAGTAGTTCAAATGCTAAACGATTATCTAAGAGCCTGGCATGCAGGAGCATCAACTTGGGGAAAAAATACAGATTTAAACTCTTCTTCTATCGGAATTGAACTTGACAATAACGGCTTTAAACCTTTCACAGAAGCACAGATTAGTAGTTTAGTAGCGCTTTTAACAAAATTAAAAAAAGACTATAACATCCCTACTCAAAACATATTGGGACATTCTGATATTGCTCCGGGAAGAAAACGAGACCCAAGTGCTCTATTCCCTTGGAAAACCCTTGCTGAAAAAGGATTTGGAATCTGGCCAGACGAAGTTCTTGAGGAAGCACCTTTTGATTTTAAGATTGAGCCTGCACTGAGAATTATAGGATTTAATACCAAAAATCTTTCAGCAGCTATCATGGCATTCAAATTACATTATATTCAAACTGACACAACTGCAACTTTAGATCGAAAAACAATAGATACTATTTATTCGATTTATAAAAAACAGCTTCAGTAATACAATAACAATCAAGCACAAAAGTGCATTTCTAAAATTTAGAAATGCACTTTTTTTATTGTAAAAAACCTGACGTCTTATAAAAGTGAAGCATTTTTTTCTAAGTATCCATTTCGGCATTTTGATACACCAAAAAAAATAGCACAACTAATCTAAATTACAATGTAAAAATACTTAGCTGAAAACCGTGAGAATAGTGCAATACAAAAAGACTCCCATAAAAAAGCTGCCAAAACACAAGATAGGTTTTGACAGCTCCAAAAAAAAAAAAAATATCAATCTTTATCTCTAGAAAGAGTATGTTGTAGCGACTAATCCGAAGAATGATCCTCCTGTTGGAGCAGCATCTTTATCCAAAAAAATATCCTGAGAAGCAGCGTCGTATCGTAATTCCGGGATAATTGTTAGTTTCCCTACCTTGTAATTTAAAGAAACGGTGTTGGCAAAAACATTCGATCCTGTTAAGGTACCCAAACTGGCCGCAGCATCTTTCGCATCGAAATATTCCATACGGTAAGCCAAGCTCAATGATGGTTTAAAAGCATAATTTGCATATCCTACCAAAGCAAACCAATCACCATCTAGTGCACTGTCAATATCATTATTTGTTTTAGCATAAGTAGCATTAAATCCTAAAGAAAAGGCATCCGTTATCGCTTTAGAGGCTACAAAATCAATTTGCGTTTTATTCTCCTCAGAAGCAGGATTACTGCTACCTGAAGTAAAATTCAAATAAGCACTGCCTGTGTCTCCGATATACCCCACTTGTGCTATGTATGTTTTTTGACTCGAACCTGCATCCATTGCCGACTTAAAGTCGGTTGGGTTTGTGATACCAAACATCGCGGTGAACTTGCCTGATGTATATTGCGCTTTTAGTCCAGTATTAAAAAAAGGGCCATAAGAAAAAGCATAAGACATGCTGTAGTTTTTATTCCCGATCGCATCCAGTACTTCATACCCGATATGAGTTCCGAAACTACCTGCAACAAACTTAAATTTATCGGTAACCTGATAGGTGAAAAATAATTGTTTAATTAAAAATTTTGCATTTATATCTTTATCTGTTGTTTCGTTATAGGAGAACTCCCCCGCTCTCTTCCCAAAGCCTAAATCGACAAAAACCGAAGCTTTTCCGAAGGTATGTCCAGCCTGAACAGAGGCCATCCCTAATTCGAATGAGTCCTGAGAATTTGTAAAACTTGTCAATCCATTCATCTGTTTTGAAAAATCATATTTATAATACGCATCTGCTGATCCTCCCCAAGTGGTTGCCGGTGAAGTCGCAGCCTCAGTTTCCTCTTGGGCAAAAGCAAAAGAACTCGTTAACATCACGGCTAAAATGTGCAATACTTTTTTCATGTTTTAATTGGTTTTGGTTATTAATTGATTCTGGTTAGTTAATCTTTTATATAGGTAATTGAATACTATAAGCCACTTTTAAAACCTCTTATTCCCTCTAAAACTCCTTCATTTTCAGTAGCGAATTTATTAACTTTTGTATGAGTAAAAGAATCCAAATCTACTTTTCTACTGTTTTTAAAGAAGAATTATGGATTACAAAAATTAGCCTCTCTATAATCGTTATTTGGCATTATTAGTTATTCTTTTTTAAAAAATCAACAACTACATTTTAACAAAAACATTAAAAAATTAAAGGTAAAAACAAAACAACAAGTAAAAATTAGCCGAAAAACATCAAAATTTAAATCTTAAAAACAATACACCCATCAAAAAACAGGGTATATAATAAAATAATAAAAATAAAGGCAAAATTCAAAAAACACATATAACACGAAAAAGGATAATTTCAAAAAGTAAAAATTCCTACAAAAATTACAACCCAGAAAAGCAAGGGACACATCTAAAAACACAACCGCTTTACCCCTAAAACAGCTGTTACTAAAAACAAAAAAAGCCTGTTCCATTTCGAACAGGCTTTCTCAAAAAAGCTTCACTATGCTTAACTAAAAATCAAATCACAATGTGCTATACTAAATAAAAGCTTCTATAACCGATCAGCTTAAGATCTATAGAAAATCCTTTTTAAGAATGCTGATAAGCTTGGCACAAAAAAAAGACGCACCAGGGGGCTATCGTGTTGACACAAGTATAAAAAATAACACGAATTACACAAATCACCACTAATTTTTTTGTGAAAATAATTTCACAAACCAGGCTGACCAATTAAAATTTGTGCAAATTAGTGCAATTTGTGTTCAGACTGTAGCGAAGGGATATGTCTTTTTCCGGGAATCTAAAAATTGGCTTATGCTAAAATTTTCTCGATTGCATTTAATTCATCTTGCGTAAAATCAAGATTTTGCAAACACTCTATATTATTATTCAATTGACGTACAGAACTTGCTCCGATCAAGACCGAAGTAATTCGTTTGTCTTTTTGGAGCCACGCTAAAGCCATTTGAGCCAAAGACTGGTTTCTGTTTTTAGCAATTTCATTCAACCGAACTAATTTTTGGATGCGTCCTTCCGTAACCTCATCTTCTTTCAAATGCCCGTTTGGATTATGTGCTCTGGAGTTTTCTGGAATTCCGTTTAAGTATTTATCCGTAAGAAGTCCTTGAGCCAAAGGAGAAAAGGCGATACACCCTACTCCTTTTTCGTCCAGAACATCAAGCAAACCGTTTTCTACCCAACGCTCCAGCATGGAATATTTTGCCTGATGAATCAAACATGGTGTTCCCAAGTGTTTTAAAACATCAACCGCAACACTGGTTTGCTCTGCCGAATAGTTGCTTATTCCCACATACAAAGCTTTTCCGCTTCTCACCGCATAATCTAAAGCCATCATGGTTTCTTCAATTGGAGTTTCCGGGTCAGGGCGATGCGAATAAAAAATATCCACATAATCAACTTTCATTCTTTTCAAACTCTGATCCAGGCTCGATAACAAATATTTTCGGGAGCCCCAATCTCCATAAGGTCCGTCCCACATCGTATAACCGGCCTTTGTTGAAATAATAATTTCGTCTCTTAAATTTCCCTGAAAATTATGCCAGAGAATCTTTCCAAAATTAGTTTCTGCCGATCCCGGAACTGGTCCGTAATTATTAGCCAGATCATAATGTGTAATTCCTTTATCAAAAGCCTCCACAGCAATGCATTCTGCAGTATCAAAATTATCTACTGATCCGAAGTTATGCCACAATCCTAAAGAAATCTGCGGCAGCAGCAATCCACTTTTTCCACATCTGTTGTATTTCATTATTATATTTTAAAGGGTGTACATTTTATAATTTTAAAGGTAGAAAAAAAACAAATTCCTTTTGCGGCATTTCAACTTTCAATCGGTAACAAAACAAGAAGCAGGCAGATTCACTTCATTGAAAAGATCAGACTGAATAGTATTTCCCCAAGCAAAACGAATTTTTACAGGGCTCGACACTTTTTTACTTGTCAAAATGACCTGATCCCTTAGTATAGAAGCTTCGGCTGGATAAAAAATTTCATCTGCTCCAGCCATTTCAAACTGACTGGAGTTTTTATTCTTAAAATGCAATCCGTCAGCAGCATCGAAAGAAACTATTATTTCATTCTCTTCTACTATAAAATCCTTAAAGAGTGGTCCGTTTACCAAATTCGATTTGATTTTATAGGTTTCAGCCAAAGCCAAATTCGCCAGACGGATTCCTACTGATTTTTTATCTTTTGGATGAATCTCTTTCACGTCTGAGACATCACTGATTACGACCATCCCGGTTTTAGGAACTTTATCAAGCAATTTTCTTTGTGAGTCTCTTAAAATAACATTGAAGAAATTATTACTTCCGGTTTTATAGGGAGCAATTTGAACATAATAAAAAGGGAATTCGTCTTTCCAGACTTCCCGCCAGGAGGCGATCAAAGCAGTCAGAATTTCATCATAAATCAGAGATCCCACATTTGACTCTCCTTGATACCAAATAGTTCCGGCTATTTTAAATCCAGCAATTGGGTGAATCATTGCGTTATAGGCACGACCGGGTTTACGTGGCTCATATTCCTGCCCATTAAATTTTCTGGCACTTTCAAGTAAGACAGGATCATTCTGAACAACTTCGCTTGGTATCCAGATTTCTGCCGTAGTTCCTCCCCAATTGGAAGATATCAATCCGACAGGAACATTTTTCAAATCCTCACGCAAACGTTTCGCAAAGAAATAACCTATTGCGCTAAAATCTTTCATGGTTTCCGGAGTTGATTCTGTCCAGCTTCCTAAAAGGGTATACTGAAGTTCTGCCGATGTTAATTGAGGAACATTAAAAAAGCGAATAGCAGCGTCAGCAGCATTTTTCATTTCCTCTTCTCCATTATCGATTCCCCAGCTAGCCGACATTTCCATATTAGATTGTCCGGTACAGAGCCAAACTTCCCCTATGAGAATATTGTTAAGCACAATCTCCCTGTTCCCTTTTATCAAAATTGTATAAGGACCGCCTGCTTCGGGAGTTTCAATAATAATCTCCCATTGCCCCTGATGGTTTACAATCACCTGATACTTAATATTGTCCCAACTTGGAACTAGTGTAATTTCTTCTTTTGGATTCGCCCAACCCCAGATTTTTACTATGGAATTGCGCTGCAATACCATATTGTCGCCAAAAATATTCGGAAGTGTTAGGTTTGTTATCATGGTATGGAAAATCATAAAAAAGAAAACAAACTTAAATCTATTATTTCCTATTTGCTATCTATTTAAACACTTCTTTTATTCTTCTGTCAGCAGTTTTATCAGACTTTCGTCTCTCTGATAAATGTCTTTATAAAAATTCAATTGTCCTTTGCGATCTACCCAGGCAGTAAAGTAGCCAATATAAACAGGCACCTTTCTTTTTAAAGTATACCAGTTTTCTTTACCGGCATGCATGGCTTTATCGATTCGTGCAGGGGTCCATGAAGGATCTTGCTTTAAGAGTTCGATTGCAAGTTCTCTAGGTTTCCCTACACGTACGCAACCGTGACTAAAAGCTCTATTTTCTCTTTCGAACAAACTTTTGGCAGGTGTATCATGCAGGTAAATGTTATTTGAGTTTGGAAACAGAAACTTTACCAAACCCAGCGAATTATTCTTTCCGGGTAACTGACGAACCGCACCGTTATTCCATTCAAGATTTTTCTCTCTCAGATAATTCTTGTTCTTAGCCATTCCGGGTTTGATCTCTTTATTGATTATACTAGTGGGTACATTCCAATACGGACTAAAAACAATATTGTTCATCATTCCGCTAAAAATAACGGTTTGTGTCATCGCTTTGCCCACCACTACCGGCGACACAAAAACAATTTCCCCATTTCGGATTAAATACAATCTGAACTCAGGAATATTAACTTCTATATATTCTTTTCCTTTTTCAAGTTCCGGATCGATCCATCGACAGCGTTCCATATTGACAATAATCGTTTTGATTCTATCAGAAACAGGCACATTCAGTTCGACAATATGCTCTGGCAGGATTATATTTTTAGGTGTTAGGCCATGATGTGATTCAAAATTCTTAACCGCTGCAATTAAAACGGAATCACAGACATTACCGTTATTGTTTTCCTTTAAATCACCTGTTGCATAAAGTCTCGCCCTTATCTGTCCAATAGCGGCTACAGAGTCACCTGTTTTAAAACTTTTAAAACCTTCTTCTGTTTCAATGGTTTTCCATCCTCCTTTTTTCTCTATTTCTCTATATTGATGAAGTGCATCGCGAAGTTTATAGTACTGACTGAACATTTTGCTTTTCTTATCATCGCTAATCGTGGCCTTTTTATAAATTGAATCAGAAAACACCTGATAGTTTACTTTTTTTCGCGGTAAAAGCCATTCCAGGGACTTTGTGGTCTTCTCGTCTACTCCGGATACTTTTTTGACGTAGTAGAAATACAAATTAGTAATCATCAAATCGGTATCGACTTTCGATAGTTTATTGTCAGCAGTGTGCTCAAATATTGGACTGATCTTTTCTTTATAAGGAAAATTAGCTTTCAGTCCTTCCTGATCCAGTCCTTTGTATTTGTTGAATAATAAATTCCCAAATTCTACAACTCCTTTATTGTCGAGCCATAACTGAGTAGAATTGTGTTTTTTGTACAACGCCAGAACGTCCTCCTGAAACTTAATCAAATTGGGGTAGGCCTGATAAAAACCTACAATACCTGAGCTGTCAATTTTAATTTTAAGTTCCGGCACGATGTGCTGTGTTGCTTTTTTCGATTCTTCACCCTTTACTTCCGATTTCTTATTACAGGAAACAACGCTAAAAAGAAGGACAACAGCAATAAGGGGGGACAAAAACTTCATAACTATTATTTTTACAATAAAAGTAGAAAAGTTTTGCCGAAGATTAGCCTACAGCACAAAATATTACCGCTCCTTTAATCACTGAAATAAAAGCAAAAAAAAACTCCAGACATATGATATCCGGAGTCCCTGCTTTATAACTAACCTCTAAATTTAAATCACTGTGCCTTTTAGAGTAAGGATTTTTGGAGTGCTTTCGGCACTTGTAGTCACAGTAACTGTTTTTGTAAAACCACCTTTGTTCGCTGCGTTGTAAGTAGCAGTTACTTTAGCTGATTTTCCTGGCAAAACCGGTTCTTTAGTATAATCTGTTGCTGTACAGCCACAAGATCCTTGTACGTTTGTAATGACAACAGCCGTTTTTCCCGTATTTTTAAATTCGTAAACAATTACTTTTGGAGTTCCCTGAGGAATTTCACCCACATCTATAGTTTCTGCTTTCCATACCACAGCTGAAGCAGCTACTGCAGTAACTTTTGTTTCTGAAGTAATGGATTTTAGTGGTGCAATCGCCGAAAAAGACATTAAACATAATGCCAAAGACAACATCGAAATTTTAATCATTTTCATAGCTAAATATTTTATTGGTTAATGATATTTCAAAAGTACTCCCGAACTGAGCAAGACGCTGTTAACCGCTTTCAAATCTTTGTTAACGACTTGTTAATTGGTGTTTTTAACTATAAATTTGATTAATATTACACCATCAAAAAATACCTTTTTCTTGAAACTCAACAAACTCAATAGCATCATCATCTTAGGATTAATAGCCATTATAAGCATACTGGTGGCACAATTGCTTTGGACTAAAGAGGCTTTTACTTTAGAGCAAAAAAAACTCAATCAAAAAGCACATATCGCTTTACTCGAAGTAGCCAAAAAATTATACGAAGGAACCAATCATGAGCTGCCTGCACAAAGCCCCGTTCAAAAAATTGCCAACGACTATTATATCGTAAATATTGACAATGATTTTGAACCCGATATTTTAGAATTTTATCTGAAAAACGAATTCAAAAAAATGAATATCACCACCGACTTTGAGTATGCTATGTACAATTGCCAAAGCGACGAAATGGTGTATGGAAATTATATTTCTTTATCTGAAAAAACTAAAGTAAAGCAATCGGTTTATTTTCCAAAACATAAAAATTTGGTTTATTATTTTGCCATACGTTTTCCAAATGAAACGACCTATTTGTTTAGTTCGATGCGATTTTGGTTCATACTTTCGATTGCTTTGATTCTTATTTTACTGATTTATGTGTATTCTATTTTTACGCTTTTGCAGCACAAAAAGTACTCGGAACTGCAGCGTGATTTCATCAACAACATGACCCATGAATTTAAAACACCCTTATCCTCTATTCTAATTGCCTCGAAATACTTAATTGAGCAAAAACCAATTAAAGACGATAAAAAACTCTATACCTATACTGACATTATTATCAATCAAAGCCACAAACTGAACGGTCATATTGAGAAAATTCTGAATGTTGCCAAGTCAGATTATGCTCCTCTGGAATTACAGAAAGAAACGGTTTCACTTGTTCCGATTATTGAAGAAATCATCCAGAACATTCTTTTAAAATATCCTGAAGCAAACATCAAAATTGAAACACTCTCCAATGAGTATAAAATAGAAACTGATGTTTTTCACTTCTCCAATTTAGTCTATAATTTACTCGATAATGCGGTTAAATATTGTTCTGAAAAGTCTCTGGTCATAATTGGAATCGCGGTCGAAAATTCTGTTTTAAAGCTAACTTTTAAAGACAATGGAATTGGAGTTTCTCCTAAGAACATTTCCTTTATCTTTGATAAATTCTATCGCGCTCCAAACGAAAAAAGCAATGAGGTAAATGGCTTTGGACTTGGCTTGTATTATGTAAAAGAAATTTGCAACTTGCATAACTGGAAAATAAAAGCCGAAAACAATTCGGAAAAAGGCATCACTATAACTTTATCAATTCCCTATAAAAAATGAAACAATTCAAAATACTTTATACCGAAGACGATGAGACCCTCGCGTTCCTGACCAAAGACAATCTGGAACAAAATAACTATGACGTACATCATTGTAGTGATGGAATAACGGGTTTACAAAACTTTAAAAAAGAGAATTTTGACATTTGTATCCTTGACATCATGATGCCTAAAATGGATGGTTTCGAGCTGGCTACTGAAATCAGAAAAAGCAACAGCGATATTCCGATTATCTTTCTCTCTGCCAAAACATTAAAAGAGGATCGCATAAAAGGATTGCGTTTAGGCGCCGATGATTATCTTGTAAAGCCTTTTAGCATTGAGGAATTGCTTTTAAAAATTGAAATTTTCCTAAAACGTTCGCAGAAAAATATCCCCGTTGAAAAACTAGTCTATGAAATTGGAAAATATCAATTTGACACCAGCAACTTTGTTCTTTTCAATGAAAGCGAAAAAATTAGCCTTACGCAACGTGAAGCTGAATTATTGAAATTATTTTTGGACAACAAAAATTCTGTTTTAAAAAGAGAACAGATTCTTACCTCGCTTTGGGGCACTGATGATTATTTTATGGGACGCAGTCTGGACGTTTTTATTTCACGTCTTCGTAAGATTTTAATCAACGAAAAAGACATCACTATTGAAAATTTACACGGAATTGGATTTCGGTTTACCATGTAATTTATCCCTTTTAATTCTTTTATATTTTTTGTATTTTAGTATCTATAATTTTTCCCCGATATGAAATTACATCATTTACGCAACGCCACTTTAGTTATAGAAACTGAAACCGATGTCATATTGGTCGATCCGATGTTAGGGAAAAGAAAAACGATCCAGCCCTTCACCATTTTTCGTTATAAACCTAAAAGAAACCCATTAGTTGCCTTGCCTAAAAACAGCAGAGATATTTTAAGCAAAGTAACAATTTGTCTGATTACGCATTTGCACCCCGATCATATCGACAAGGCAGGCGAGATTTTCTTAAGACGAAAAAGTATTCCTGTTGTTTGCAGCAGTAAAGATGAAGATGCTTTATCAAAAAGAGGATTAAACATCATACAAACCTTAAACTATTGGGAGCCTCAGCCATTTTTTGGAGGCAAAATCACAGGAATCCCGGCCATTCACGGTTATGGTTTTATTGCAAAATTAATGGGAAATGTAATGGGTTTTCATATCGAATTACCCGATCAAAAATCGGTTTACATTAGCTCTGATACCATTTTTACAGAACATGTACAAAAAGTACTGATTGAGTTTAAACCCGATATTTCGATTGTAGCTTGCGGAACTGCAAGGTTAGATATTGGTCAGCCCCTATTGATGCGAATGAATGACATTCTGAAATTTGCTGCACTTGCACCCGGAAAAGTTTTCGCCAATCATTTAGAGGCTTTAAATCATTGCCCTACAACAAGAACAGAGTTAAAGCAAGCTCTTTCTGATAATAATCTTCTGGACAAAGTTTCGATTCCAAATGACGGAACGAGTGTCGAATATTAATGATTTTTTTTCGAATTACAACACCAATAATCCGAACTCCCGTAAAGTATTAACCGGTTTGGAATACCAAAACAATTCAAAATCATCTAAATTTATCTCATAATCATTTTTCACTTCCTGAAAAGTGTAATTTTTGCTGTTTGAAATGGCAATTTTACTTAAAATTTCAACCAGCCACTCGCCTTCTTCTTTATTCGTCTGAATGTTGAAACTTTCTTTTTTATCATGAAAAGTAAAAGCCATCATTTCCCAGGTTCTTCCTTTTTTAGATTTTGTAAAAGCCTCCACAAAAGGTTTTCCGCCTAACCAAACTACTTTTGCATTGGGTTTTGTATTGAAATCGTTTCCTTCTTCAAGTGCATTGAAAATAAAATCGGGATCAATTTTTGTCTTCGGAATTTTAAAATCAAACCAATCCTGCAATTCATAATCAAAGCAGATGCCATGCATGAAATTAAAAAGTGATTTCTTTAATCCAAAACTAAATTTATCGTGATTGATTCCTGTAGAATCGGTATAATCAATATCATTATTAGCAAAAGTTCCTATTGCTTCGGTCACTTTAATAACGCCGAATTTCTCCGGATACAATCCAACCGGACTGTGGGCTGTCATGGCAAATTGATGCCAAAATCCCGACTGTAAAATTCCTGCCTCAAACAACTGGCGTACCATTTCGAGACTATCCACCGTTTCCTGAACTGTTTGCGTAGGATATCCGTACATCAAATAGGCATGAACCATAATTCCGGCTTCGGTAAAATTTCGAGTCACTTTTGCAACCTGCTCTACCGTAACTCCTTTATCAATCAATTTAAGCAATCGATCAGAGGCCACTTCCAGACCACCGGAAACAGCAATACATCCTGAAGCTTTCAACAGCAGGCATAAATCTTTAGAAAAGCTTTTCTCGAATCGAATATTAGTCCACCAGGTTACCGCCAATTTTCGGCGTAAAATTTCTAACGCCAAAGCACGCATCAAAGCCGGAGGAGCCGCTTCATCGACAAAATGAAAACCATTTTGTCCGGTCTGCAGCATCAAATCTTCCATACGATCGCACAGCAAATTGGCTGCAACCGGTTCATAAACCTTTATATAATCAAGTGAAATATCGCAAAAAGTACATTTTCCCCAATAACAGCCGTGCGCCATGGTAAGTTTATTCCAACGGCCGTCACTCCACATTCTGTGCATTGGATTTACGATTTCGATTACCGAAATGTACTTATCCAAAGGCAAATCCGAATAATCCGGAGTACCTACGTAGGCTTGTTTATAATCGTGTTTTAACGAGTTGTTTTTGTAGACTACTGCTCCATTTTCCAGTAGAAAAGTTCTTTTATATGAATTGGAATTTGGATTTTCTAAATTGAATATTAATTCTTCAATTGGAACTTCACCATCATCTAAAGTGATAAAATCAAAGAATTCGAAAACACGGGCATCAGAGAGCGAACGCAATTCGGTATTCGGAAAACCTCCACCCATCGAAATTTTAACTTCGGGATGATGTTGCTTTATCCATTGGGCACAGCGAAAAGCACTGTACAAATTACCTGGAAAAGGAACAGATATTAGAAAAAAAGTGGGCTTCACCGCTTCCATTTTTTCTTTTAAAATGGAAATTAAAATAGAATCGATGTAGGTTGGTTCCTGCTGTAAAGCTTCGTACAATTCATCAAACGAATTGGCGCTTCGGCCTAAACGTTCGGCATATCGGCTAAAACCAAAATTTTCATCGACACATTCTACAATAAAATCAGAAATATCCTCGAGATATAAAGTAGCCAAATGTTTGGCTTTATCCTGCGTTCCCATTGTTCCGAAAGCCCAATCGAGTTCTTCCAGTTGTGCAAAACGAGAAGCTTCGGGTAAAAAATCTTCCTGACAAATCTGTAAGGCCAAAGTTGGATTTTTCCCTTGCAAAAACTGAATTACAGCATCAATTGTTTTGATGTATTCGTCCTGCAAAGCAAAAATACGTTTTGAATTATCGGAAACTTCAGAACCTGAAACCTGAAACCTGAAATTTGAAAAATCAAACAAATCAATTAAACCCTTCTTCGAAAACAATTCCAGAATCACATCGATACCTAAATCAGCCTGAACCGATTCGATATTTTTGGTATTCAAAAAACCTTTTATATACGCTGTTGCCGGATACGGTGTATTCAGCTGCGTAAAAGGTGGCGTAACAATGAAGAGTTTCGTTTTCAAGACGGCATTATTTTTTTGCAAAAATACAGCATATTTAGAGACTTTTCAGGAAAAGATTGCGTTAACAATAAAGCCTTTTGGAAACTGGTCTCAAAAGGCTTTTAAAAAATTGCAAATTATGATATATTAAAACTGATGCACTTTCTTAGAAACCATCAAAAAGGAAACCAACGAAATCAACGCAGCTCCGGTCAGATAAAATCCTACATAACTTAAACCATAAGTACTGGCCAGCCAAATGGCAATCATTGGCGCAAATGCAGCTCCTAAAATTCCGGCCAGATTAAATGTTAAAGATGCTCCCGAATAACGAACATTTGTTGGAAACAATTCCGAAAGAAAAGTTCCCAAAGGTCCATAAGTAAACCCCATTAGAGCCATTCCGATACAGGCAAATGTGGTAATTAAAACCATATTTGCAGCGCTCAGAAAATATGAAAACGAAAATCCGAAAATTGCAATAGCAATCGTAGCGATAATTAGTATTTTACGTCGCCCAATCTTATCTGCCACTACTGCCGAAACCGGAATAAGAAATGCAAAAAACAAAACAGAGAATAACTGAACCAATAACGCATCTCTTTTGGTAATCCCTAAATCTGAAGTAATCCAGCTTAAGGTAAAAACAGTCATCAGATAAAAAACCAAAAAAGTGGTAACAGCCGCCAATGTTCCAAAAATTAATTGATTTCGATACGATTTAATCAAAGTCAAAAAAGGAACTTTAATTTCTTCTTGTTCTTTTTTAGCATTTTCAAATGAAGGAGTTTCTGTAATTTTTGTTCGAATATAAAATCCAACAACAACTAAAAGCGAACTTGCTATAAACGGAATTCTCCAGCCGTAATCCATAAAATTTTCGCTGGTCATAGTATCCGTCAAAATTAAGAAAGTTCCTCCCGAAAGCAACAATCCAATGGGAGCACCTAATTGCGGAAACATCCCGTACCAGGCTCGTTTACCAGGTGGAGCATTTTCAATCGCCAGTAAAACAGCACCCCCCCATTCACCACCTAAACCTACGCCTTGCCCAAATCGACACAGCATTAATAATAAAGGAGCGGCAACGCCAATACTGGCATAACCCGGCAAAAATCCAATCGCAACTGTTGAAATACCCATCGTCAATAAAGCTGCTACTAAAGTAAATTTACGTCCAATTTTATCTCCATAGTGCCCAAAAAAAGCCGAACCTAAAGGGCGTGATAAAAAGGCAATTGAAAAAGTAGCTAAAGATTCAAGAGTCGCCGTAGTCGAATCTGAACCAGGGAAAAATAATTGAGGAAAAACCAACACAGCTGCGTTGGCATAAATATAAAAATCAAAAAATTCAATGGTGGTACCAATCAAGGAACCAAAAAGAACATGTTTTAAAGAGTTCTTTTGTTTAGGGTTATTTTTCATTTGGCTCTAATATCGTTTTTCTTTTAAACAGTATTACGAAAAACGAATCAATTCTTTTTTACGCAACAAACATTTGTCTGCAAAAATATAGTTTCATTATTAAAAACTCACACATAAGCGCAATACTTTTATATTACTCTTAAATTTTTAACAGAAATAACAAATCAAACATTTTATTGCTTCACAAAAAATTTCCTACTCTTTTTGAATCAACATAAAACTAAAACACTGAATTACAGTATTTTAAACAAAAACTAAAAAATCAAATCTTAAGCATTAGTTAAAAAATCTTTTAAGTATATATTTTGATTAAATTTACAGCTATCAAAAGTAAATCTAAAATTATGCCCACCGACTGTATCAGCTACCAAAACTCAGGATATTTCTCTAAATTGATACAAGACTATTTAAGTCAAAAAACCGAATTACAATCACTATACAATCACTTCCCTACGCTTGAAAATTTTGAAAAGCAAATAAGTGAAAAACAAGCCAATTTTGATCATGCAAACCGCATACCTCTTGTCGAGACGCTAAAAAAGCAATATCAAAACATTCAAATTTCAAATTCAACAAAAGAGAATATTGAGCTCTTAGCGCTCTCAAATACTTTTACAATTACAACCGGACACCAGTTAAACTTATTTAGCGGTCCTCTGTATTTTTTATATAAAATTATTTCGACAATCAATCTGACCACAGAATTAAAATCAAAATACCCTACTCATAATTTTGTTCCTGTTTACTGGATGGCAACGGAAGATCACGATTTTGAAGAGATTAATTATTTTAATTTTAAAGGAAAGAAATTTCGATGGAATAGAGAGAGCACAGGACCTGTTGGAAGACTTTCTACAGAAGGTTTAAACGATTTTTTAGAAATATATTCCAAAGAACTAGGCTCGAGTACAAACGCCGGTTTCTTAAAAAAGCTCTTTGAAGAAGCTTATTTAAAACATGAAAATCTTGCCGATGCGACACGTTTTCTGGCAAATCGTTTATTTGACACTTATGGCTTAGTGATTTTAGATGCTGATGCTGCCGATTTAAAGCGCGCTTTCATTCCTTACATCAAAGAAGAACTGGAACAGCAAACAGCTTTCAAAGCTGTTCAGGAAACAATAGAAAAATTAAACGATTACACGATTCAGGTAAATCCACGCGAAATCAATTTATTTTATATTGAAGACAAACTGCGCGAACGAATTATTCTGGAGAAAGACAGATATGTTGTCAACCACACTAAAATTTCATTTTCAAAAGAAGAAATTCTTAAACTATTGGAAAGTAATCCGGAGAAATTCAGTCCAAATGTAATTATGCGTCCGTTATATCAGGAAATTATTTTGCCTAACTTATGCTACATTGGCGGAGGCGGAGAAATTGCTTATTGGCTCGAACTAAAATCTTTTTTTGATGCTGTAAACATTACTTTCCCAATACTATTGGTTCGTAATTCAGTACTTTTAAGTACCGAAAAGCAAGCAAAAAAGGCTGACCAGCTTGGACTTCAGTGGAAAGATCTATTTACTCAGCCCGCTGATTTAGTCAATGCAGTTACGCATAAACTATCCACTTTTCCAATTGATTTAACGCCTCAAAAAGAAACGTTGATCAAACAATTTGAATATCTTTACGAATTAGCGCAACAAACTGATAAATCCTTTAGTGGAGCTGTAAAAGCTCAGGAAGTCAAGCAAAAAAAAGGTTTAGACAATCTTGAGAAAAGATTACTGAAGGCACAAAAACGAAAACTGGATTCGAAAATACAACGTGTTGTCGATTTGCAATTCGAGCTATTTCCAAATCAGAGTTTACAAGAACGTCAAACCAATTTCTCAGAGTTTTATCTCGAAAAAGGAGACCAACTAATTCCGCTTTTAGTACAAAACTTAAAACCTTTAGAAACTAATTTTAATATTATCACGATATAAAAAATAATCACAGATTTAAAGCTTTCCACTTTAAATTGCAACAAAAAAGTAATAGTCATCAGAATAAATAACCACCTCTTCTGAAATTATTGCGGCTCTAACCAAATAGTAACCTTTTAAAAAAAAATTAACCTATTTACCAAAATTATGACCAGAGAGCGCCTGATATCTTTAGATGTCTTTAGAGGATTGACTATTTTATTAATGACTATTGTAAACAATCCCGGAGACTGGGGCCACGTTTACACTCCTTTGTTACACTCCGAATGGCATGGCTGCACGCCAACCGACTTAGTTTTTCCGTTTTTTATTTTCATTATGGGGGTTGCAGTTCCCCTGGCAATGCCAACGAAATCCTGGGACAATACCACTTTCAACAAAATTCTGGTTCGTTCACTCCGAATGCTCTGTCTTGGAATTTTCTTTAATTATTTTGGAAAAATACAGCTTTTTGGTCTTGAAGGAATCCCACTCCTTATTGGCCGATTAATCATTACTATTGCCGTTGGCTATGCTTTAATGGGTAATTTCAGCTCAAGAATTAAAAACATTCTGGCCTTCTCCATTCTGTTTATTTATCTGTTTCTCGCTTACAGCGGTATCGAAGCTTACCACGATGTGAGATTACCAGGAGTTTTACAACGAATTGCTATTGTTTATTTTGTAGTTTCTTTATTGTACTTAAAAACAACTCAAAAAACACAAATCATAACCGGCATCGTTTTATTGTTAGGCTATTGGGCGATAATGACATTACTTCCTGTTCCCGGAATTGGAGCAGCCAATTTAGACAAAGAAACTAACTTAGCTTCTTGGCTTGATAGTGTTTTACTTGAAGGACATATGTATCGCGGAACCATAACCTGGGATCCTGAAGGAGTTTTAAGTACCATTCCATCAATCGTAAACGGAATCATCGGTTTATTAATTGGTCAGGTTTTACAACTTGAAATTTCGAAAAAACAAAGAGCTGCAAAAATGGCAATTGCGGGTATTGCGTTAATTATTGCAGGCTTATTATGGAATATCGTCTTTCCTATCAACAAATCACTCTGGACCAGCAGTTACGTTTTATACACTACAGGATTAGGAACAACGTGTTTAGCCTTTCTGTACTACATAATTGATATCGCCGAATACAAAAAAGGGCTCAAATTGTTCTTGATTTGGGGAGTAAATCCGATGATATTGTTTTTCTTCTCACAAATTATCCCTCAGGCTTTAGTAATGGTTGAGTTTAAAAATCCGGATCATCCCGAGGAACAAATTAATCTTTTAAATTATTTGTATCATTTTGGGATCGCACCATTTTTCAACAATCCAATGACCGCTTCTTTGGCCGGAGCATTAGTGTATGTTGGAATCTGGACTTTTATATTGTGGATTTTCTACAAAAACAAACTGATCTTCAAAGTTTAAAAAACCATCAACTAAACAACATAAATCCTTACCAATAGAGACATGAAACATCGTGTCTCTATTTTTTTTTCACAATTACAAAAAGAACTTACATTACTACCTGTCTTAATACTTTTCATTTTTGTTTACCAAAACATCATTTCCTACAGTTTTAATTATGAATTTATTAAAATCAATTCATAAAAAAAGTATACTTTTGCACAAAATTAAAAATAAGCAATAAAATGGCAACTAATAGAACTTTTACAATGATTAAGCCGGATGCTGTTCAAAACGGACACATCGGAAACATCTTAGCAATGATTACTAATGGAGGTTTCAAAATCGTTTCATTAAAATTAACTCAATTAACTGTAGCTGATGCTCAAGCATTCTACGCAGTTCACGCAGAAAGACCTTTCTACGGAGAATTAGTTGAATTCATGTCTCGCGGACCTATTGTTGCTGCAATTTTAGAAAAAGACAATGCAGTAGAAGATTTCAGAACTTTAATTGGAGCTACAAATCCAGCTGAAGCTGCTGAAGGAACTATTCGTAAAGCATATGCTACTTCTATTGGAGAAAATGCAGTTCACGGTTCTGATAGCGACGAAAATGCTGCTATTGAAGGTGCATTCCACTTTGCTGGTAGAGAGCAATTCTAATATAAGCTTTCAGTCTCAGTGGCAGTTTTTAGTCACAGAAACACATAAAAAAAACCTGTTTGTCAAACAAACAGGTTTTTTTTTTATGATTTTTTTAAAAAGTCAGAAATATTATCATGTCCTTTTATTTCTCCTAAATCAGTCAAATTTTCTTTTAAAACTAATTTTAAACTATTAAAATTAGTTAGATAATAACTACAAATACAAACAACTCTTTTTCCTTTTTCAAGAACAAAAAGAGACTCCGAAATACCCAATTTTCCACTTTCGAATAAAACTACAAAACCATCTAATTCACTAAAGCTATAAACTATAGATCTACCTAATCCATAATAACGTTTAACTGTTATACTATTTTTTTCAACTATTACTTTGTGAATTCTGGTTCTCACTAAAGCAAACCAAAAATAAGCAACAATGACAAAAACTACCAAAGGAAAAACCACGCTTTCATTTGGAGAAATAATAAACATATAAATAGCCAAAAATGGAAAAATACTTAACATCGAAACTAACAAAATTGGCAGGAATTTAAATCTGGATCTCACAATAATCATGATTCTTTTTCAAATACTTAAAAAAAATTAACGTAAAACCACCTCTTTCACAACTTCACGACCTAATTCTTCATTAATCATTTTAACGATTTTAGATTTTCCGTGACTTAACTCTTCCCGCAAAACTGCCGATCCGAGTTCTACATACAATGTACTGCCTTTTAAGACAACATTCTTGGTATAGGTATTCACACCATTTCCCATAAGCTGCCTCCAAGCTTCTTTTACATCAATTTGATCCATTCCGGGCTGTAATTTATTAACCTGAATGATCTGTTGCAAAACAGCCCCAATCGTACTTTGATTATTTAGTCTTTTTGCCATCGTCTAATAAATTTACCGGTCCTGTTTTTTTATAGTGATATTCCTTATTCTGATCGTTTTTCACTACAAAATTCTCATCCGAAAGTGAAATCAATTCCTCGCTCCATTTTGCGTAATCTGTTTTATAATCCAGAAAAACCTGATCTCCTTTAAATCGAATTGATACATTCTCGAAAGTATCAGTTGTTAGAAAAGTTCCATCAAGCTGCGCCATAACCTTTGTTCGCGTTCCTTTGGTTCCTTTGAAATTAAAAAAATCGAAATTTTCATTCATTCCATAATCTTTCTCTTCACCTTTATCAAAAACCACTTTTTCAATTTCCCAGTAGCCATTCAGCTTTGCAATATCCGTCGGTTTAATTTCCTGTTTACAGCTTACAAACAAAAGCGATAAAACCAAAATCATAAAAGTGTTTCTCATAATAGGTGTATTAAATTCAAAAAAAATAAAAATTTGTAAAATGCCTATAAAGCAATTTTACAAATTTCAAATATTACAGGTAAAAATAAAATCTCAGAGAGATTTTTAACGTTTTGTTCGGATTCTTTTAAGCATGCCTGCAAAGAAAAGTACGAGCCCGAAAACCAATAAAATGTAATAAAAAGACAAACTGCTATCTTTCAAAACATTCGCCAAAACAAAACAGACAACACTCGCGAAATAAAAAGTAACCGGCGTTATATTTTTTAAAGAAGAAAAACTCATTGAATGATCTAAAAAAGATTACTTAAAAAAACTATCGACAAATTCATACTTATTAAAGACCTGTAGATCCTCAATTCCCTCTCCAACACCAATGTATTTTACAGGAATCTGAAACTGATCCGAGATACCTATCACAACACCACCTTTAGCTGTTCCGTCTAATTTAGTTACAGCAAGCGATGTTACTTCGGTAGCAGCAGTGAATTGTTTAGCCTGCTCAAAAGCATTCTGACCTGTAGAACCGTCTAAAACCAAAAGTACGTCATGAGGAGCATCGGCAACTACTTTTTGCATCACACGTTTTACTTTCGTAAGCTCGTTCATTAAATTGATCTTATTGTGCAGACGTCCGGCAGTATCAATAATAACTACATCGGCATTTTGAGCTACCGCAGATTGCAACGTATCAAATGCAACAGAAGCAGGATCACTCCCCATATTCTGTCTCACGATTGGAACATCTACGCGATCTGCCCAAACCTGCAACTGATCGATAGCAGCAGCACGAAAAGTATCGGCAGCTCCCAGAACCACTTTATAACCGGCTTTTTTAAACTGATATGCTAATTTACCAATTGTAGTAGTCTTACCTACTCCATTAACACCAACAACCATTAAAACATATGGTTTTTTATCTTTTGGAATCTCAAATTCTGTTGCCTCACCTGTATTAGTCTCAGACAATAAAGCACCAATTTCTTCACGAAGAATTTGATTCAACTCATCTGTTCCTAAATATTTATCTGCAGCAACACGTTTTTCGATTCTGGAGATTACTTTTAGTGTTGTATTTACTCCAACATCAGAAGCTACCAAAATTTCTTCCAGATCATCCAGAACGTCGTCATCAACTTTAGATTTTCCAGCAACGGCTTTGCTTAACTTTGAGAAAAAAGTAGTTTTTGATTTTTCAAGACCTTTGTCTAAAGTCTCTTTCTTATCAGTAGAGAATAATTTTTTAAAAAAACTCATTTTTATAGGTTGTTAGTTTTTTAGATTATATGATTTTACAAACCAAATGATCTTTAATTTTTAAAGAAACCTAAAATTAGTCATGTTCCTTTAAATTTTAGACAAATATAAAAAATAAAAAAGCTACTTCCGAATGAAAGTAGCTTTTCTATATACTGTGATTGTTATTATTTCTTTTTCAAGAATTCATCAACTTCTTCAGGAGCCATAATAGATTCTACGAATGTATATGCACCAGTTTTAGGAGATTTCACCATTTTGATGGCTTTTGATAATCTCTTAGAAGATGTTTGTAACGATGCTACGGTTTTCTTTGCCATGATTTAAATGTTATTGAAATTCAATAAATCTTTAAATATTTTAATATTAACAGTATTACTAGTATTTCAAGTATTACTTAATAATTAACACTTAAGATTGTATTAAAATCTCTAATTATTACTTAATTTCTTTATGAACAGTTACACGTTTCAAGATTGGATTAAATTTTTTAATCTCTAATCTGTCCGGAGTATTTTTCTTGTTCTTAGTTGTTATATATCTAGAAGTACCTGGAACACCAGAAGTCTTGTGCTCAGTACATTCTAAAATTACCTGGATTCTATTACCTTTCTTTGCCATCTTGCTATATATTTATTTAGGAAAAGATTATTTGATAAATCCTTCTGACTGTGCTTTTTTCAAAACAGCAGTGATTCCATTTTTATTAATTGTTTTTATCGTAGATGCTGCTACTCTAAGAGTAATCCATCTATCTTCTTCTGGAAGATAAAAACGCTTTTTAACTAAGTTTACAGAAAACTTTCTCTTAGTTTTGTTCATAGCGTGAGAAACGTTATTTCCTACCATCGCTCTTTTACCTGTAAGGTCACAAACTCTTGACATTATACTTATCTTTTATCGTTATTCAAAATCAGGGTGCAAAGAAAAGAAAAATAAACCATTGTAGCAAAAAATTATCGCACAAATTTCAAAATTTCTTTCTGTAATATTTCTAAACTCTTGATAGTTGCTCTATCTATCACTTTTTCACGTGGTTGGCCAAAGTTAAATTCTTCGACAATTATTCCGTTCGGAGTAGCCAAAGCGATAAAAACAGCTCCAATTTCAGCATCAGAGTCTCCTTTTGTCGGTCCGGCATTCCCGGTTGTGGCAATTGCATAGTCGGTTTTAAGTATCTCTTTCACATTCAAAGCCATAGCAGATGCAACCTCGGCACTTACGACCGAAAATCGATCAACCAAATCCTGCGAGACACCGAGAACATTGACCTTTGCCTCTGTTGCATAGGAAACCACACTGCCTTTAAAATAATTAGACGATCCCGGAATTGCCGACAAAAGCGAAGCAATTTTCCCTCCGGTAAAACTTTCGGCCGTCGAAATCGTTTTATGCTGTTTAGTTAAAATCTTTCCGACTACAGATTCTATCGTTTCATTTTCCTCATAGCCCACTATAATATCATTAATTATAGCATCCAAAGATTTCACATTCTCCTCAATTGCAGCTTCCAACACTTCTTTATTAGTTCCACGGGCAGACAAACGCAAACGTACTCGTCCCGGATTTGGCAGATAGGCCAGCTTAATAAATTCAGGCAAGTTATTCTCCCAATCTTCGATACGTTCCGCAACTAGACTCTCGCCCTGACCATAGGTCAAAATTGTTTTATGAATGATATATGGACGTTTGTATTCGCGAACTATTTTAGGAATTATCTCTTCTTCGATCAAATATTTCATTTCATATGGGACTCCCGGAAGCGAAACAAATACTGTATTTTCTTTCTTCATCCACATGCCTGGAGCCGTGCCCATTTTATTATGCAAAACGGTACATTTAGACGGAACTAAGGCCTGATCTTTATTTAATTGTGAAATTGGACGCTTGTAAAAACCCTCGATCAATTCCGTCACATGAGCCAGAACTTCAGGATTCATCACCAGCTCATCATCAAAATAATCGCAGAACGTCTTTCTGGTAACATCATCTTTTGTAGGCCCTAGACCACCAGTCACAATCACCACATCAACTTTATTCTGCAACTGAGCAAATGTGTCTAAAATATGCTTTTTATCATCACTTATCGAAATCATTTCATGAACTTCGACACCAATGCGATCCAGTGATTTTGCAATAAAACCTGAGTTTGTATCGACTATCTGACCTATTAAAATTTCATCCCCGATAGTAATAATGGTTGCTTTCATAGCTATAGAATATTTTCACTTACTTATCGTAAGTCATTATTATAAAACACAGATGTAGTTGTAGAGATTCGCAAAAAAACAGACGTGAGATGCCTTTACAAGAAAGAAATCAACTCTGACTAAGACCCTTAAAACAAACACCTTAATCCACAGCAATTCCCTTCTTCTTCACCAACAAAAAAAGCAAAAAGATTACAGTAAAGACTTATAAATCAAAGTCTTTCTTTATCTCCTTGATCGCCTCTTTCACCTGTACCTTTATACTTTTAAAAGTTTCGATAATTTCTTTTTTCTTGCCTTCGGCTTTGGTCCAGGCCTCAACTTGCAGAATTTCTTCAAAAGCCACATTCAACCCCATTAAATCTAATGTAGGTTTTATTTTGTGCGCATATGAATAGGCATACTTATGATCCTTCTTTTTAATTCCTTCTTTGATTTGTTTCAAATCCTCAGGAACTTCAGTAACAAATAATTTAAGAATTTCGTTTACAAATTCCGGATCATTGTCTGAAAGCGCATATACTTTCGAAAGGTTGTATTTTAAAGCCATTATTTTACTTGTATTCTGAATAATTTTTTATCTTCTAAAAAGCCTTCTAAAACGTCGTTTGGTTTAACCGCAGCAACACCTTCCGGTGTTCCTGTAAAAATGATATCACCAATTTTTAGCGTGAAAAACTGCGACACATAAGAAACAAGTTCGTCAATTTTCCAAAGCATAAAACCAGTATTCCCTTTTTGAACAGTCTCAGAATTGTTTGTCAATTCAAATGTAAGATTTTCCATCGAAACAAAATCAGTCTTTGGCAAAAACTCTCCAATAACCGCAGAGCCATCAAAAGCTTTTGCTTTTTCCCAAGGCAATCCTTTTGCTTTTAATTTTTCCTGTAAATCTCTGGCGGTAAAATCAATACCCACGCTAATCTCATCGTAGTACTTGTGCGCAAACTTAGGCTCAATATACTTTCCTACTTTGTTAATTTTAACAATTATCTCTATTTCGTGATGAATTTCTTCAGAAAATTCCGGAATTACGAACGGATGCTGTTTCAATAAAACTGCCGAATCCGGTTTCATAAAAACCACCGGCTCAGTCGGACGCTCGTTTTTTAACTCCTCAATGTGATTGGTATAATTTCTACCGATACAGATAATCTTCATTTTTATATAAGTTGCTAAGCTACTAAGATTCTAAGGTTCTAAGAAACTATGCTAAAACTTAGCCCCTTAGAACCTTAAACCCTTAGAACCTTATTTTGTGTTTAACTTTCTTAATTTAATTGCCGTTAAGACTTTTTTGGTATACAAAGGAAAATCAGCATTTTGAATCCAGCTAAAATAGCCTGGCTCACTTTCTAAAATCTTATCCACTTTAGCTCCTTTATGCTTTCCAAAGGTAAAAATCTCTTCGTTATCTTTATCAAAAGCAATCATTCCGGCGAAATCAGCGATTTTTTTACGTGTTGTAAATTCAGACAATGATTTCATATCATTTTCCAATTCCGGGTAACGGTCCAATTGCGCCTTTAAGATCTCGTAGGTCGCCATTGTATCTGCTTCTGCTGAATGCGCGTTCTCCAGACTTTTTCCGCAATAGAATTTTAGTGCCGCACTTAGAGTACGTTCTTCCATTTTATGAAAGATTGTTTGCACATCTACCGAAACTTTGTTCTTCATATCAAAATCAACTCCGGCACGCAGCAATTCTTCCGCTAACAACGGAATATCAAAACGATCTGAATTAAAACCGCCTAAATCACTGTCTTTAATCATATTATAAACCTGTGGTGCCAATTCTGCAAAAGTAGGCTCATTGGCCACTTTTTCATCCGTGATACCATGAACAGCAGTTGTTTGTGGCGGAATTGGAATCGTAGGATTCACCAACCAGGTTTTACTTTCTTTATTTCCGTTTGGAAAAACTTTGAATATCGAAATTTCTACAATTCGATCTTTACCGATATCAATTCCGGTTGTTTCAAGATCAAAAAAGCAAATTGGTTTGTTGAGTTTGAGTTCCATTTTTAATTTTTATAAGATTACAAATGTAATTTTTAAAGCCGAATTTCCTCTTTTATTCTTGACTTTTTTAAACAAAAAGGGCTGTAATTGCTCGATTTTAACTTTTAAATTGATTCTAAAAGCGAGCTTCTGTTAGCTTTCTTAACCTTTTCTTACAAAACAAAAAACCCGGGAAATGTTTAAATTTCCCGGGTTTGATTTTATTTTTAAAACAGAATTAAAAATCTCTGTTTACATCAAAAGCTTCTAAATATTCAGCTACTCTTTTTACAAAACTTCCTCCTAAAGCACCATCTACTACCCTGTGATCGTAAGAGTGTGATAAGAACATTTTTTGACGGATTCCGATAAAATCACCTTCCGGAGTTTCGATAACCGCAGGCACTTTACGAATAGCACCCAAAGCCAGAATTCCAACTTGCGGCTGATTGATAATTGGAGTTCCAAAAACACTTCCGAAAGTCCCCACATTAGTCACCGTATAAGTTCCGCCTTGTGTATCATCCGGTTTTAGTTTTCCTGCTTTCGCACGGTTTCCTAAATCATTAACTGCTTTTGCCATTCCAACTAAATTCAACTGATCTGCATTTTTAATTACAGGAACAATTAAATTTCCATTTGGTAAAGCTGCTGCCATTCCTAAATTTATATTTTTCTTTTTGATGATATAATCACCATCAACAGAAATATTCATTCCCGGGAAATCTTTTAAAGCCTTCGCAACTGCTTCCATCATAATTGGTGTAAAAGTCAGCTTTTCTCCTTCTCTTTTCTCGAAAGCGCTTTTCACTCTATCTCTCCATTTTACAATATTCGTTACATCGACCTCAATAAACGATTGTACGTGTGCCGAAGTTTGTACCGAAGCCACCATGTATCCTGAAATCAGTTTACGCATTCTGTCCATTTCGATGATTTCATCACCTCCATTTACAGATACCGGAACTGCTTGCTGGCTTTTTTGAACTGGAGTCGCAGGCTGAACCGTTTTTGGTGCTTCTACAACTGCTTTTGGAGCCTGAACACCCGATTTACGAGCTTCAATATATTTTAAAATATCTTCTTTTGTTACACGACCGTCTTTACCTGAACCAGCAATACTTTCTAATTCAGCAACAGAAACCCCTTCTTCTTTAGCAATGTTTTTTACTAACGGAGAAAAGAATTTATCCGATCCTGAAAAATCTTGTGGCGCCGTTACAGCGTCTTTCGCAACTTCGATTGTTTTTTCGATTTCAGCGACTTCTGCCGGAGCAGCAGATTCTAATGCCTTAACAGCCGGCGCATCACCTTCTGTCTCAATAATTGCAATAGTTTGCCCTACCTGAACCAAATCGTCTTTACCGAACAATTGCTCAATCAAAACTCCTGATACCTCGCTTGGCACCTCACTGTCAACCTTATCAGTTGCAATTTCAAGTACTGCTTCATCAGCTTCAATTTTGTCTCCCACTTCTTTCAACCAGTTTGTAATAGTTGCTTCAGCGACACTCTCTCCCATTTTAGGAAGTTTCAATTCAAATCTTGCCATATTGTTAATCTAAAAGGTGATTTTGATTTTCAGATTGCGAAATTACTGAATATTTTAAATATAAATTACACTTAATATAATTTTTTACTCGATTTTTACAATTTGCCCCCTGTCATTTCGCGAATTGCTCCCAATAATAAAATTTGCATTTTTGGGGAAAATCTTAAAAGTAATGTTCTTATCTTTAACAGTTTCTATGATTTTGATACATTTTTCGAACGAAACATATTGATTATCCAAAATAATCTCAACTCTTTTACCCTCAAAAACCTGGCACGAATTTACCATTTTTTCTTTTTTGAAATCTAAAAAGGTAACTTTATTTTTTAAAATTTTAGGTAATTTTTCAGACAAAATTCGATTTGAAGAGTAAAAAACGACTCTTTCCGGCAAAGGTTTTGATTTTGTTTTTCCTTGAAACATTTTCACAAATGAAAAGAACCAAATTCCGATTTGGATAAAAAATTCAAAAAACCATGATTTTCTAAAATGCTTCTGATAGAAAAAACTCATAGCTTCCTGAAAACGTTTCATATACTTTTCATCTTTTACCGTGCTTTCGCCTTTGTAATGCAGAACGGTTGTTTCATGATAATAATAGTTACATTTCTTTCTTTGTAGTGCTCTATACGACAAATCAATATCATCGGCATACATGAAGCATTTTTCATCAAAACCTTCTAATTCCAAATACAAATCACGCGTCATCAACATAAAAGCCCCAACCAAAACATCAACTTTTCCGCTTTCGTTTGTACCTAAATGCTGTGCGTAGTACTGATTAAAAAGTTTCCATTTTGGAAAAATTTTATACAATCCGAAGATTTTAGTAAAAGCCACCCAGGGTGTCGGGATTCCCCGTTTGCTTTCGGGTAAAAAAGCTCCGGTACCATCGATTAGTTTACAACCCACAATTCCTAAATTGACTTGCATTTCAGCGAAAGCTACAATTTTCTTAAACGTATTTTCGGCAACAACGGTATCTGGATTTAAGATACAAATATACTTTCCCCTAGCGGCTGCAACTCCAATATTATTCCCTTTTGGAAACCCAAAGTTGGTATCGTTTTGAATTAGTTTTACTCCCGGGAACTTCGTTTTCATCATCAAACAGCTCTCGTCTGATGAATTATTATCCACTACAATGATTTCGGCATCAAGCGACGAAATAGCATCCTGAACACTTAAAACGCATTGTTCCAAAAAGTAACGTACATTATAATTAAGAATAATTACCGATAATTGCATGAAAAATAAGGGAATTGATTTTTTTGGAAAGTTAGAAATTTTCGGCCAAACCTAGCCTTAATGACCAATCGTTTTTACTGACCCCAAAATCCAGCACCAGATTACTGTTATTTTATTTGCTTCATTTAATCTTAATTTGGTTCCAACAATAGGATTCCATTTCCTCAAATTATAGGTATCTAATTTGAATACAAGACAAAAAAGCATATTTTTGAGTTGAAAAAACCTTTGTATGAAAATCAAAACCAAGATTGGGACTCCTTTTATACTTTTATTATTAAGCATTGGATTTCTCTTCTTTGGCTTTACTTTCTTTAAGGGACCAGATAAAGACTTAGTCAAAACCTCTGTCTGGTATATTGCAGGTCCCGCTGTAGAAAGTCAGAACATGATTAATGAGGTTCGTGAGAAAAAAGGAATCGTGAAAGTCACCGCAAAAGAAGAACCTTCGGGTGAAATTGAACTAAATGTCCTGATAACAAATTCTAATTCAAATGATGGCCCTCCGACCAATTTATCGGATGATTCTAAATTTGTAAGCATCACTTATAAATCTTCGCACCTCATCAAAATACAGGCACGCGAAGGGAACGAAGAAGGAACCGGTTGCATACATGGCGGATCTCACCCAAGAGTTGATTTACCAGCTTCTCCCAATAAATTCAAAACAATCAAAATTAAATGGACGGATTTCAGACAGAACGGTCTTCCAAACGGAAAACTTCTGAACATTCATAATTTATGCAAATTCAACTTTGTGAACTACCATCCGGTTTCGGGAGCTTTTTTAGAAATAAAATCAGTTACTTTTTAAATTTTAAGAAATATGAAAACAAAACTTTGTCTTTTACTTTTTACTGTTCTATTCTTTTCAAATAACAGCTATAGCCAATCGAAAAAAATCGATATTAACGGCGTCTGGGAAGACATAAATCCTGGAGTACAAAATGCTGTCGCAATTATATCAGAACAAAACGGGAAGGTTATTTTCTCTCACTACCTGGAATGGAAAGGACAGAAATTTGTAGAAAGCGGTACAGGAAAACGAACCGGAAACACTATTGTATACACGGTAAAAGTCACATTACCCATTGAAGGCTGGGCAACACAAGGCACACATACTTTAACACTGTCTGAAGACGGCAACACGCTCGAAGGTACTTTTATTGACAATAAGAAAAGAACCGGACCGATTTCGTTTAAAAGGGTACGCTGAATTTTTATGTTGAAAAGTTTCAGGTTTCAGGTTCAAACTACACCTGAAACCTGAAATACTTTTTTTTCATTTACTTATGTACTCATATCAACACTATCCCAATCATCAGCTCGATTAAAAATCCATTCTAAGGCCTTACGTCTTTCATATACTAATCCTTCATCCACTTTAGCTTCTCTTCCATTCAATCTTTCATCTACACAATACCAATGAAGGCGATAATAATAATCAAGCATCTTATAAATCTCAATTTCGGGCTTTAAAGTTCGTAAAACTTCAATTTTATCATTATTATCTCCATTTTCCAAATCTGGCAAAAGAGAAGCTTGATTATCTCCAACATGCTTTTCAGCATCTAAGTTCTGAATCATATCACTTCCCCACATTAAAGCCCATAGCGACTCTAAATACCATTCTAGAGAATTAATTTCAAATTCTGTCAAATCTTCATTTTCTTTATCTAACATATTCTTCTCTAAATCTGAGAGATACTTTGTTAGATTTTGACGATCAATCCATTCTTTGATAATATAAGTTGGAGCTTGAAAAGCAATATTTATTAAAGCATTCATTACAGACATTCTGCCTTTGATTTCTTCAAGAGATCTTATTTTAAACGTTTCGAGAATGGGTAACCAATCGTTAACTCGATATCCTTTATTCTTTATAAAAGAATCGTTTTCTAATTTAATATGTCTTTTCTGATTATCATCCATTGTTTTCAATATTCAAGAGCATAAACATAGTCCTTTTCTTTCAAATATTCTATTAAAAAGTTACAGATGCAATTGAATTTTAAACCTATTCATGATTTTCATCACATAAAGCATAATAACAGAAAAAACTAAAGACCAGATAATCCCCGGAACTCCTTCTCTAAAATATCCCGGAATAATATGAATATTAATAGTCTTGCAGAAATAATAGATAACACCCGGCAGAATATAAATCAATAACGGATTTGCAGCAGCGGGCATAAAGAAATTACTCCATTTGGTTTGTTTTTTAAGTTCCATAAGCCAATACAGAAAATAGAACAAAACGGTACAAATTGCCGCCGAAAACATTGTCCAGGATGGAGTTCCTTTTATTTTTGAAATTCCAAAATACGGTCGCAACAAATATCCCGTTACTAAAAATAAAACAACAAAACCTAATACTCCCCAATTGATTTTAGCAGGTATTTTTCGATCGAAAAACAGTAACGAAATTACTACTCCGGCAGCAACTAAGGAAGCATGAGTTAAGTGTCCTGCAATAAAACTCAACCATTGTATTTGATGCAAAACGGATCCTTCAGTCAGATTTACCGAATTTGCTGCAACGCATAGGACTAAAAAAGCAATCATTGCCCCCAATTTTCCACAAACCAGCCAGTAATACACCACTGTAAAAAGATAAGCCCAACCAATTAATCCCAGAATTCCCCACCATTTTGGCGTCATTCCAATGTTGCCGGTATCCTGAACATATAAAAAGTAGAGTGCTATTAAAACCACTATTCCACCATATTGCAGGCTATTTTTTAAACACAACGGAAAATCCTTAGCATATTTATTCCAAATTGGAATAGGCATTAAATAAGCTAAAA
Source organism: Flavobacterium collinsii (assembly GCF_902804485.1). Classification (GTDB taxonomy): domain Bacteria; phylum Bacteroidota; class Bacteroidia; order Flavobacteriales; family Flavobacteriaceae; genus Flavobacterium; species Flavobacterium collinsii. The sequence continues at coordinate 37,964 of NZ_CADCST010000082.1, forward strand.
ATCCCCAAAATGTCGGTGAAATAATCATCTTAGCGGCATCGTAACCTTCAGCGGCATTGACCATAAAAACACCTATAATTATGAGAGCCAAAGCTCTTTTTAAAGTATGTGTCCAAATCGTTTTTACACTGTCTCCTTTGATCAATCGGGCATTAAAAGCAAACGGAACAGACATTCCCACAATAAATAAGAAAGCCGGAAAAACCAGGTCTACAAAAGTCATGGCATCAGCATCTGCAGGCATATGTTTCATCCATTGCGGCACATTGGTAATACTGGCCAGCTCATTTACAAAAATCATAACAAAAATTGTGATTCCGCGTAAAGCGTCTATCGAAATAATTCTTTTGTTGTACAAATTTTCTTTTATTTTCATAAATCATTAGATTTTAAGGAATCTCAAATATAATATAATTCTGAAATGACGAGTTATATTCGATACATTAAAATTAAAGCATCACAAATTCTTCTTATTTACATACTTTTGCAACATGTTATCCTTTTTAAAATCAAAACCTCTTTTAAAAGACCTGCTGTCGGATCATTATGTTGATATTCATTCGCATATCTTGCCCGGAATTGACGACGGTGCAAAAACGACAACCGATACAATAAAACTTGTCAATGCCTTTCGAGAAATGGGATTGTCGCAATTTATCACTACTCCTCACATTAATCATTATGTATGGAATAATTCGGCTCCGATTATTACAACAAAACAGCAGGAGACTAAGCTTTTATTAGAAGAAAATCATATTAAGATTCCTTTTCAGGCTGCCGCAGAATATTTTATTGACGATTGGTTTGAGAATCATTTCAAAAACGAAAAGCTTCTCACACTAAAAGACAATTATGTATTAGTAGAAATCTCGTATCAAAATGCTCCTCTCCAACTGTACAAAACTCTTTTTGAATTACAGGTAGCCGGATACATTCCGGTTTTGGCACATCCGGAGCGCTATTTGTATTATCGAAAAGATTTTAATGAATATGAAAAGCTAAAAAAAGCAGGCTGTTTGTTTCAGTTAAATTTGTTGTCTATTGTGGGGTATTATGGAGAACGAATTAGCAAAACGGCAGAAGAACTTCTCAAAAAAGGCATGTATGATTTTACGGGAACCGATGCACATCACATGAATCACATCAGAGCTTTTGATCAAAAAATAAAGATCAATAGTATTTCTAACCTAAAAGAAGTTATTTCCAACAATCAGTTTTTTAAATTCTAAACCTTATCAGTACGCATTTTCTTCTCCTTTTGCAATATTGATGATCGTTTTTATAATGATTTTAATATCTAACATCAGACTCCAGTTCTCGATGTACCAAATATCATATTCTACTCTATTTTCCATATCAACTAATTTTTTGGTTTCGCCACGGTAACCATTTACCTGTGCCCACCCAGTAATACCAGGCTTGGCATACTGACGCACCAAGTAATTATTAATCAAATCGCTATATTCTTTAGCTAGATTTATCATATGTGGTCTTGGCCCTACGACTGACATGTCACCTAAAAAAACATTAAAAAACTGCGGCAACTCATCGATACTGGTTTTACGAATAAACGAACCAAATTTCGTTACACGACTATCTCCTTTTTCGGCTTGTTTTCGATGCGCCAAACGATTGACATACATACTTCTGAATTTATAACACATAAACGACCGATTATCACGACCTGACCTTTCCTGCTTAAAAAATATTGGGCCCGGAGATTCAATTTTAATAATCAGCATAATTATAGGAAACAGCCACGGAAATACCAGCAAGATTACAGAAAGTGAAAAAACAATATCAAATGCTTTTTTCACCAGTCGGTTTACCGCAAACTCCAAAGGTTCGGTTCGAAACATCAAAACAGGTGTATTTTCATAGAATGCAACTTCGACTTTACTGGATTTTGTATACAATTGAAAATCCGGAATAAACTTAATACGCACCATGTTTTGCTCGCAAATCTGCGTCAGTCTATTTATGATTTCAATTTGATCGATGTGCAGTGCCACATACATTTCATCGACCTTACTTTGGACAACAAATTCATGAATCTCATTAAAATCGCCTAATACAAGAGCTGAATCCACAATTGAAGCATCTATATCCTTATCGAAAAAGCCTAAAAACTTATACCCGTAAGTCAGGTCTTTTGCCAGTATCTTGCGCATTCTTTCTCCAGACTCATTGGCTCCAACAATCACAAATGTTTTAAAATTATAACCCTTAGCCCTGATATACTTTAAAAGCTTCATTGATAAATAGCGGGAAATCATCAATAATCCGAAAAAAATCAAATAAAAAGAAAGTAATCTGAGCCTTGAAATTTCATAGTATTTGAGGTACACCACAAAAATTGAAATTAAGGCAGCGTGAATTATTAACTTCTTAACTGTTCTAACCAATATCGATTCGATAGGCTCAACCCTTACACTTCTGTTCGAATCATTTTGAAACAACAACCCTACCCAAATTAAAATCGCCAACAATGCAACTGTTCGTTCTTCTTTTGATAAAAGTTTATCTAAGCTACCAAATCTTGTCAATGCAGACAACAGCGTTGCTAAATTCAGCAACACAACATCAACACAAACAAATAAAAGCTTGAAATAGCGCGAAAAACGATAATGCGACAGTTTCTGTAAAATTTCCATATCTGGGGTCTATGACTTATTCTGGACTAAATAAAAACTGATTAAAAATCCGTTAAAAATTAGTAGTGCAAAATAGTATTTTAATTATATTTTTTGGCACTATTTAAAATCTATATTTAAAAGTTTACTTTTATGTTATGCAAATTTAATATTGCAGATCATGATTAAGACTATTTTATTCTTTTGCTTCACTATCTCTTTTGCTAATGCGCAGGTTTTAGACTGTACCGATCCGCTTTCTAAAAATTATAATCCAAATGCAACAGTCAATGACGGAAGCTGTAATTATAAAAAAATCAAGTTAAAACCTATATATTCCAAACTCCTTAATGATTCGATCAAAGAAACCTCGGGATTAATTGCCTTCGATAATTTACTTTGGACACACAATGACGATCATGACAAAACGATCTACGGCTTAGATTCATTGGGAAAAATTCGAAAAAAAATTGTTTTGGAGCAAGTCGTTAATCACGACTGGGAAGAGATCTCGCAAGACAGTTCTTATCTGTATGTTGGCGATTTTGGAAACAATCTGTCCGACAACAGAACGGATCTACACATTTTAAAAATAGAAAAAAAATCATTCTTAGAAGGAAACCCAACGATTGAAAACATTTCGTTTCGATATGCTGATCAAACGGATTTCTCTCCTAAAAAACCGAACACAGCTCGCTTTGACTGCGAGGCCTTTATTGTATCTAAAGACAGTATCTATTTGTTTACCAAACAATGGAAGAGATCCAAAACAAATATTTATGTTTTGCCTAACCAATCCGGCAGTCACGTTGCACAGCTAAAACATAGCCTAAATACAAAAGGCCTGGTAACCGGAGCTACTTATGTAGCGTCTAAAAAACTAATTGTACTATGTGGTTATTCCAAATTTGGCAAACCGTTTCTGTACCTGTTATACGATTACAAAAACACTGATTTTGTATCGGGAAACAAACGAAGAATCAATTTAAAACTCCCTTTTCATCAAATAGAAGGAATCGCAACATTAGATGGTCTGCATTATTACTTAACAAATGAAGCTTTAGTTCGAAAACCAATCCTCAATGTACCACAGCAGATTCATTATTTTGATTTGACTTCACTATTGAATTCCTATCTCCATAAATAAACTTTTGCGGAATTTGATTTTATATTAAACCAAATTCCACAAAGCACATTTTTATTTTATTTTAGACAGCAATAAATTAAAATTATCGATCACCAAATTGGGTTCATCCTTCATAATGTAATGCCCTGATTTTGTAGTTGTAATGTGCATAAAATCAGAAACTCCTTCTTTTAATAATTCATGAGCCTTAAACCATTTTTGTTTATCTGATTCAGAAGTTGATGCATCGACTTTTAAGCTCGAAATTACAATTACAGGAATATTTGGCAAATGTGGAAGTGTCGCCATATACTGAGAATCTTCTATTATTTCTCTGGCTTCTAGTGTTCCTCCAAAATTTTCTCCAAAATTGGCCTTATAAAGATTATAAAGCATATTCTCCTCCTCTTGCGAAGGCTGATTATAATATTCGTGCGATGGATCTATAAATAATAATCCGGCAACTTTAGAAGCATTTTTAACAGCATAATCTCTAATAACCATTCCGCCAAGCGAATGCCCGATAAGAATAACTTTTCTACCATTCGAAAAATTATTAATTACCGTTTCGAGTTCACTTCCTAATTGATTTATATTTCTTGGTTTTGAATCTTTCTCAGATTTTTCATAACCGGCTCTGTCGTATGTTAAGACATCTGATTGGGTACTTAATTCTATGGGTATTTTCTTTTCGTTCCAAACAGAATGTCCGTCTCCGAGTCCAGATTCAAAAACTACCAAATATTTTGAGTTGTGAATAATAGAGTAAGCGGCCAATTTATGAGTTCCAACTTCTACTTTTGTTTCTGTTAAAGCTTCAGTATTATTATCACTGTCTTTATCGCACGAAACGAATGTAAAGAATAAACTTAGTCCAATTTTTGCAATACTTTTTTTTGCTGATTTCATTTCTTTAAGATTAAAATTTTCAGCAAAAATCCCTTAAAAACAAAGGCTGGTCGTTCGGGTTTATAAAGTAGTACCTATTTGTTTCTTATATTCTGACGGAGTTTGTCCTGTGACTTTTTTAAATGTGGTATTAAAAACCGTTTTTGAATTAAAACCTACAGAAAATCCAATTCCGAGTAAACTTAAACGATCCGTTTCAAAATCAATCATTAATTTTTTAGCTTCTTCAATTCGGTACCTGTTTATAAACTGATAGAAATTTTCATCAAATCCACTATTGATTACGTACGAAAGTATATGAGTAGAAATTTTCATCAAACCGGCCAGTTTTACCAAACTTAAACCAAATTCTAAAAAAGGCTTTTCGGCTTCCATTAATTGTAATAATCTGCTTTTTTGTTCTTCTAATTCTTCAGGAGTCAGCAATTGTTTTCGTTTACCTTCCGGCAGAGAAGTTTCTACAATAATATTTTCTATTTCTTCTTTCTCTCTTAAACTATAGGGAAAAATTTCTTTTTGTTTCTGCCAATAATAAGTTATGTAGAGAATACTTAAAAAGTAAATCAAACTTGTCAGGACATCGAAGGTTTTGTTTCCTTCGGATATTTGAAACACAATATCAAGAATCCAAAAAATTGTGATAAGAATAACGCCGACAATAATATTTTTCAGCCATTTTAAATCCAGATTCTCAGAAGTAGAATTTAAAAGTTTAATCGTTTTTTCATGTTTAACAATTTTTTGGTAAGCCAGAAAACAATAAATAAAAACGTATAGGCTGAAAACAAAATTAAATATTGCTATAGTTTTCTGTACAATTTCCGGGCTTATGTCTTCAGGTTTATTGTTGTCGTCTATTACCCAGGAACTAACAAGAAGAATAAAGATTAGGAAAGCGAAACTAAAATGCAAGTAATCAATTGCTTTCCATTTTCTAACTGGCTCGATATAATAGCTCACACTTAGATAAAATATTGGAGCAACAACAAAACTGGAAATGTTTATTAATTGATTCAGAATATCATCTTCTCCAAGTATTTTGGAGTCTACAATAACATTTTCAAGTAAGATTAAAAAAATACAGCCGATAAAAAATCCAAACCAGCGATTGGCTTTTATGTTGATCTTATTTTGATTTACAAAAATTATAAATGTCAGTAAAAATGCTGCACCGCAAATTATTGCATTGAATATTGAGTACATAAAACAATTTTGATCACAAATCTAAGTAATTAAGTTTGTCTTAGTCAACTTAAATTAAGATTAACAATTCGCAAATCGTAAGATAAAAGTTTACTTTTGCAAAAAGTTATGTTTTCTAAAATACTCATAACTCATAATTTATAACTTACAATATACAAAGTGAATTACTTATCTGTAGAAAATATATCAAAGTCCTTTGGCGAAAGAACCTTGTTTGACAACATCTCTTTCGGGATCAATAAAGATCAAAAAATTGCCTTTATCGCAAAAAATGGTTCGGGGAAAACAACCATTATGAGCATTATCAATGGCTTGGACGAACCTGATACTGGACAGGTTGTTTTGAGAAAAGGAATCAGAATGGCTTTTCTTTCTCAGGATAACAACTTACAAGAGGAGTTGACTATTGAAGAAAGTATCTTTGCTTCAGACAATGAAACGCTTAAAATTATTGAGGCTTACGAAAAAGCACTTGAAAATCCGGACGATGAAGAAGCCTATCAAAAAGCTTTTGACGGAATGGATCAGCATAACGCCTGGGATTTTGAAACGCAATACAAGCAAATTCTCTTCAAGTTAAAACTGGAAGACTTTAAACTAAAGGTAAAAAATCTTTCAGGAGGACAAAAGAAACGTCTTTCATTGGCGATCATTTTGATCAATCGTCCTGATTTATTGATTCTGGATGAGCCAACCAACCACTTAGATCTGGAAATGATCGAATGGCTGGAGAGTTATTTTGCCAAAGAAAATATTACCTTGTTTATGGTAACGCACGATCGTTTCTTTTTAGAGCGTGTTTGTAACGAAATCATTGAACTTGACAACGGGAAACTATACCAATACAAAGGAAATTACTCTTACTATTTAGAAAAAAAAGAAGAGCGAATTACCTCTGAGAACGCCAGTGTTGACAAAGCCAAAAACTTGTTTGTAAAAGAACTGGAATGGATGCGCCGTCAGCCAAAAGCGAGAACTACAAAATCGAAATCCCGTCAGGATGATTTTTATCTAATTAAAGAAAAAGCACAAAGTCGTCGTCAGGAAAATAAAGTAGAACTTGAAATTAATATGGAACGTATGGGAAGTAAGATCATCGAACTTCACAAAATTTCTAAAAAATTCAAGGATCATGTGATTCTGGACAACTTTAGTTTCGATTTCCAACGTGGAGCACGTATCGGAATTATTGGTAAAAACGGAACCGGAAAATCAACTTTCCTGAATCTGCTTACCGGAACACTCCCATTAGACAGTGGACGTGTCGTAAAAGGAGATACCATCAAAATTGGCTATTATACACAAACAGGAATTAACCCAAAACCCAACCAACGTGTAATTGATATCATTAAAGAATACGGAGAATTTATTCCGTTGGCCAAAGGCCGAATGATCTCAGCTTCACAATTATTGGAACGTTTTCTTTTTGATGCCAAAAAACAATATGATTTTGTCGAAAAATTAAGTGGAGGAGAATTAAAACGTTTGTATTTATGTACCGTTTTGATTCAGAATCCGAACTTTTTAATTTTAGATGAGCCTACGAACGATTTAGACATTGTGACGCTAAACGTTTTAGAAAGTTTCCTTTTAGATTATCCGGGATGTTTACTTGTAGTTTCGCACGACCGTTATTTCATGGATAAAATTGTTGATCATTTATTTGTCTTCAGAGGAAATGGCGAAATTGAAAACTTCCCTGGAAACTATTCAGATTTCAGAGCTTATGAAGATAGCGCCGATGTGGCTCAAAAAGAAGAAAACAAAGCCGAAAAGAAAGACTGGAAACAAAATAATCCAACCGGAAACTTAACTTTCAACGAGCAAAAAGAATATCAAAAACTGGAAAGAGAAATCAAAGATCTCGAAATTGACAAAACCAAAATCGAACAATTATTCTCTGACGGAAAAGTGGCCGATACCGATATCGAAAAGAAAGCAAACGAATTGCAAAACATCATCAATAAAATAGATCAGAAAGAAGAACGTTGGTTCGAGCTTTCGGCTAAGATCGAGGGATAATTTTAGTTTTTCAGTCTCAGTTTTTCAGTCTCAGTTTTCAGCACTGCTTATAATGAAAGAAAAATCTTAATTTAGCATAAAAACTAGTTATGGATTTTAAAGATTTATTGGCCTATAAGAAATCATTTGAACTTGCAATGGAAATTTTTGAATTGTCGAAAACGTTTCCTAAAGAAGAAAGGTTTTCTTTAACGGATCAAATACGTCGATCTTCGAGAAGTGTTAGTGCTAATATTGCTGAATCATATAGAAAAAGAAGATATACAAATCATTTTATAAGTAAATTAACGGATAGCGATGCCGAAAACTCAGAAACAAGTACTTGGCTCGAATTTTCGTTAGAATGCCAATACATTACAAAAGAAACATTTGACAAACTAAATATTAAAAATCTCGAAATTGGACGATTAATAAATTATATGATCAACAATCCAACTAAGTTTGGATGTGGATAAAACTAACTACCATTACAAAACTGAAAACCGAGACTGAGACCGAGACTGAGACTGAGACCGAGACTGAGACTGAAAACTGAGACTAATTCCTTATATTTACGACCTTAAAAAAACACCATAATGAAAAAATTATTAGCTTCACTACTACTTGCTGTAATGCTTTTTGTTTCTTGCTCAAAAGATGAAAAAGAAAAAGATTACACAGCTCAAAACGAGAAAGAAATTGTCGATTATATTGCCAAAAACAAACTAACAGCGCAAAAAACCAATTCTGGACTATACTACTTTATTGACGTTCCCGGAACCGGAATTCAGCCAACGGCAAAATCTAATGTAACCGTAGCTTACAGAGGTTCTTTTATCGATGGAACGGTATTCGATCAAAGTAATTCAGATGGAATCTCTTTCAATTTAGATGAAGTTGTAAAAGGCTGGACAGAAGGTATTCCTTATTTTAAAACTGGTGGAAGCGGAATTCTTCTTGTTCCTTCGCATTTGGGCTATGGCAGCAAAGGAAATAAAAAAATCCCTGGAGGTTCAGTACTTATTTTTGATATTAAGTTAATCAAAGTAAACAAATAAAACAGGCTTGCTCAATGACCATTCCCATTTTTAAAGCAGAGCAAATCACAACTTCAGAGCATCATTGAAAGATAAAACATCATGTTATTTCAAATAAAGTCTTATTTAAAATTTCTTTGGAATTCCAAAAATGAACACGGAGTGCATTCGCCCTTCGTGTTTCATTTATTGACGAAATGTTTTTATGATAAGAAACCCAAACCGGAGTACAAAATCCTTAAGAACTACAGGAAATCACTTTTAGAAAATAAAATTTTCATTGAAGTAACCGATTTTGGTGCCGGTTCAAAAGTTTTCAAATCTAACAGAAGGCAAATTTCAAAAATTGCTTCCGCAGCCGGAATTTCTCCAAAACGAGCTGAATTGTTATTTAGAGTTACCCAATATTTCAAGCCCGAAAATGTGTTAGAAATAGGAACTTCGTTAGGTATGGCAACTGCAGCTTTGTCTTTAGGAAATACAAAAGCAAAAGTTATTACATTAGAAGGCTGTCCAAATACGGCAAATGTTGCTCAAAATCAATTTACGAAATTTGATTGTTCTAATATAAATTCGATTGTAACAGAATTTAAAAACTATCTTCAGGATATTCAATTGAGACTGAAAACAGAGACTGCAAACTTCGATTTAATCTATTTCGACGGTAATCATTCTAAAAAAGCAACTCTGGAATATTTTGAGCTTTTACTACCAACAATCAACAACGATTCGGTTTGGATCTTTGACGACATTCATTGGTCAGAAGAAATGGAAGGAGCCTGGGAGATTATCAAAAATCATCCTAAAGTAACCGTTACGATTGATACTTTTCAATGGGGATTTGTCTTTTTCAGATACGAACAGGAAAAAGAACATTTTGTGATTCGCACTTAACAAATTTCAGTATACAATTTTTATTACATTTGTTACTATACGAAGTTTATATGAATGCAATCAAAATAGATACACCTTTAGAATACTCTATAGCCGTAACTGAATTTCTTTCAGACAATCCAAATGCCAATTGTGTTATTATTGCTTCTGCCACAGGAGTTAAGCAAAATTATTATCAGAATTTTTCAAAGTTTTTATCTAAAAACAATTACTCTGTTTTCACCTTTGACTATGGAGGAATTGGCGATTCTAAAATTCAATCACTTTCTAAGTTTTCTACAACAGCTTCAAATTGGGCACAAAACGACTTTGAAAGCGTAGTTAAATATGTCAAAAATAAAAATCCAAACAGCAAATTACTCATCATAACACACAGTATTGGCGGTCAACTTATTGGCTTAGTTCCTTCGAATAATTTATTTGACGGCGTTATAATGGTTGCATCACAATCTGGAAGCTGGGTACATTGGAAAGGATTTGACAGATTAAAAATGAAATTTTTATGGTATGTAATAATCCCCTCTTTCTGCAGAATTTTCAACTACCTGCCTTCCAGTCACTTCACGCGAATGGAAGATTTACCTAAGGGAATGGCACTCGAATGGGCTAAATGGTGCAAAAAACCGAACTATCATTTTGACTCCATCAAAAATGTAAAAGAGAGCTACGACAAAATAAAATGCCAAATAAAATCCTACAGCATCGATAATGATTTTTATGCCACTGTGCCAGCAATCAACTGGATTGCATCACAATTCAAAAATGCTGAAGTCACCAGAACGCATTTAAAAGCCGAAGAATTTGGCGTAAAAGATATTGGGCATTTTGGCTTTTTTAAAAAGATATTTAAAGAGAGTATTTGGGAACTCTTTTTAAAGGATTTAAGGAAATTCGAGAACTAGCATCTTCTAAATTAAGGTATAATATCTGACAAAAACAGATGTTTTATGAGATGTTTTTTTATCTTTGAAATTTACACTTTTAGTACAGATAGCTTTATCTTTGAACCTTCAGAAAAAAGACACTCATTATGGAACAGAAAATTCATCAGGGAAGAAATGTAAAACGCTTCAGAGAAATGCTTGGCATCAAACAGGAAGCATTGGCTTATGATTTAGGAGAAGACTGGAACCAGAAAAAAATTTCTATGCTGGAACAGAAAGACATAATTGAAGACAGTTTACTAAGACAAATCTCTAATTCCCTGAAAATTCCTGTTGAAGCTTTTCAAAATTTTGATGAAGAACAGGCGGTGAATGTTATTGCGAATACATTTAATACCAATGATAATGCAACTGGATTTGTAATTAATAATTATAATCCAATTGAAAAGATTATCCAATTACATGAAGAAAAAATTGCACTATATGAACGTATGCTGAAAGAGAAAGATGAAATGTTGGCAAGGCTTGAAAAGTTAATCAAATAGACGATCTAAAAAAATAATTTAACACATAGAAACATAGATTCTAAGTGTGTAAAGAAGAATCCAAAAAGAAACACGTTTCTTAAACATAGTGCTCTCTGTGTGTTTTAAATTAAGTGAAACGCCTTTTTTAAGAGTGTTAAATCTATGTCTCTATGTGTTTAAAAATAGCATGCTAAAAGAGAAAGATAAATTGATGGCAAGGCTAGAAAATTAATTATCATATAACTTTCAGAATTACCACATTATTAGAACATAAAAAAGGCGATCATTAACTGATCGCCTTTTTCGTTTCATTCAAAATAATTATTTATTTTTTAGCAGCTGCCGTTTCTTCAGACTTCGCACCCATTCTATTTAAGGTGTACATTGGAGCAAATTTCAACTTCAAACCGGCAATTTTGCGATTGTCTTCGCCTGTTAAGCCTTCTTTTTCAACTGTATTTTTTCGGCTGTCAAGTGCTTCATACATCAATTTAATTTCGTCCCAGTCTTCACGGGAATAACTGTCTTTATTTTTTTCCACCGTATGCACAAACTGTTGATATACACTATGAATGTTTTTAGCATTCACCCAGGCAAAACTCATATCTTCTCCAATCTTTCCTTCACCAAATAGAGCATTACGCAACTGTTGTTTTGGACTAGGCGCTGGAGGAGCAAGAATAGTTACCATATTATTTCTAAATTCTTCGTATTTAATCTTACTCGTATTTATTTTCTCTGTTGCGGCACTATTTTCTTTAATATCAGCAAGTGCCAGTTGAGCATTAGCAGCTCTTGTTTCATACTCTGCCTCAACGGCTTTCCAATCAGCCTTTAAATCGTCAGCCTTAACATTTTTAACGGAGTCGACATAAGCAACATAAGAGTCGATTGTTTTTTGAGCCTGTTCCTGTTTTTCATCTTTACACGATACAAAACCTAATGCGATTAGCGCAATTCCGGACAACAATGGTATATTTTTCATAATCTGATTATTTAAAGTTAGATTTCAAATATACCTCTAAAAACACTCGTAAAATTAATAATTACAAATATTTTAACATTATAAATAAAAATAAAATATAAAAAATGGCAATTATATAAATTTAATTTAAAATTATACAACATTTTTTTTAGTCTTTAAGCATTTAGTCGAAAAAAGTTGAAACAACAACCGAATTTATATACAGCAATAGAACTTCTGTAACAAAAATCAATTTGAGGCTACTTATCGTTTATTGAAAAGTGTTTTGTACTTTTAAATCCAAAATTGTAAATCGAAATGGCAAATCCATTAATTAAAATAACCAAGATCAAACGAGATTTTGTGCTAGGTAACGAAATTGTTTATGTTTTGAAAGGAATCAATTTAGAAATCAACAAAGGTGAATATGTGGCTTTAATGGGGCCATCAGGATCCGGAAAATCGACTTTAATGAATCTGTTAGGTTGTTTGGACACGCCAACTTCAGGACATTATATTCTGAACGGAAAAGATGTCAGCCAAATGGGAGACGATGAACTGGCAGGAATTCGAAACAAAGAAATTGGTTTTGTATTTCAGACTTTTAATCTATTGCCCAGAACAACTGCCTTAGACAATGTTGCATTACCCATGATTTATGCCGGATATTCAAAATCTGAGCGCACCAAACGCGCTGAAGAAGTTTTAAAACAGGTAAATCTCGCAGACCGAATGGACCATCAGCCTAATCAGCTTTCCGGAGGACAACGCCAACGTGTTGCCATTGCAAGAGCTTTGGTAAACAAACCTTCGATTATTTTGGCCGATGAGCCAACCGGAAACTTAGACAGCAAAACCTCTGTAGAAATCATGAAGCTTTTTGGCGACATTCACGCGCAAGGAAACACAGTGATCCTTGTAACCCATGAAGAAGATATTGCAGCTTATGCACATAGAGTTATTCGTTTAAGAGATGGATTAATTGAAAGTGACACCACGAAATAGTTTAATCGTTTATTTGGTTAATTGTTTAATTGGAAAAGAAACTTAGTAGTCACTTAGTATCTTAAAATCTTTAAAAAAATTCTGATTGTAAATTGGTTCAAACGTGAAAAACCTTAGAATCTTAGTGCCTCAGAACCTTAGCATCTTTAAAAAAAATGAAAGTATATACAAAAACAGGAGATAAAGGAACAACCGCTCTTTTTGGAGGTACACGTGTTCCTAAAGATCACATTCGAATTGACAGTTATGGTACTGTCGACGAACTAAACTCTTATATAGGACTTATTCGTGATCAGGAAATGGATGCCCATTATAAAACCATTTTAATCGAGATTCAGGATCGTTTATTTACCGTTGGTGCCATTTTGGCAACACCACAAGAAAAAGAAGTCTTAAAAAATGGTGAGCTACGTTTGAAGAATCTTGGAATAATTGATTCTGATATCGAATTGTTAGAGAACGAAATTGATCAAATGGAGGAAAGTCTTCCACAAATGACTCATTTTGTTTTACCCGGAGGACATCCCACTGTGTCACATTGTCATATAGCACGTTGTATTTGTCGTCGCGCCGAGCGTTTGGCAGTACATTTAAGCCATAATGAACCCGTTCCTGAAATCGCAATCCGATACTTAAACCGACTTTCTGACTACCTTTTTGTATTGGCACGGAAGTTGACCTCTGACTTACATGCGGAGGAAGTAAAATGGATTCCGAGAAAGTAATTCAGTCGCAGTTTTCAGTTTTCAGACTGTAAACTGTCACAGAAAACTGAAAACTAAATGAAACGTTCTTAAATTTTATTAAAATAAATCAAATTTTACTTGTCTTTTTCGGTAAAAAATTTATTTTTGCACAAACTAAACAGATAACAGATGTATTGGACATTAGAATTAGCATCTTATTTAAGTGATGCGCCATGGCCTGCTAACAAAGACGAACTTATTGACTACGCTATTAGAGCTGGTGCTCCATTAGAAGTAGTAGAAAACCTTCAGTCAATTGAAGACGAAGGCGAGATATATGAATCAATGGAAGAAATTTGGCCTGATTATCCAACAGACGAAGATTATCTTTGGAATGAGGATGAATATTAAAAAATAAACCAAAGGAAAAAGTCTCATCACCGAGGCTTTTTTTTTGGTTCAAATACACATTTACATAAAATAGAAATACAATAAATCATGAGTTTCATAAACAGTATTATAAAAGTCTTTGTAGGTGATAAATCACAGAAAGATGTCAAAGCTTTACAGCCTTACTTAAACAAAATTAAAACATTCGAAACTAGCTTAATGAGTTTGTCTCACGACGAATTAAGAGCGAGAACCGTATTTTTTAAGGAGAAAATAAAAGAAGCCAGAGCTGATAAAGATGCTAAAATTGCTTCGCTTAAAGCAGAAGTAGAAAACATCGAAGACATCGACAAAAGAGAAGATCTTTATGATGCTATTGATACTCTTGAAAAAGAAGCTTACGAAATCTCAGAAAAAACTTTATTGGAAATCCTTCCTGAAGCTTTCTCTGTAGTAAAAGAAACGGCACGTCGTTTTAAAGACAATTCGTTTATTGAAGTTACTGCAACAGCAAAAGACCGCGAATTCTCTGCTGCAAAAACATATGTTACCATTGAAGGCGATAAAGCGACTTGGGCTAACAAATGGAATGCTGCCGGTAAAGAAATTACCTGGGACATGATTCACTATGATGTTCAGTTAATTGGTGGTATGGTTTTACACGAAGGTAAAGTTGCCGAGATGCAAACGGGTGAAGGTAAAACTTTAGTTGCGACGCTTCCACTTTACTTAAATGCTTTAACCGGAAACGGAGTTCACTTAGTAACTGTGAATGATTACCTGGCAAAACGTGATAGTACCTGGAAAGCACCTTTATTTGAATTTCACGGTTTAACGGTTGATTGTATCGACAATCACCAGCCAAGTACAGAACAAAGAAAAAAAGCATACGACGCCGATATCACTTACGGAACCAATAATGAATTTGGTTTTGACTACTTAAGAGATAACATGGCACATTCGCCAAGCGATTTAGTACAAAGAAAACACAATTATGCTATTGTCGATGAGGTCGATTCTGTATTAATTGATGACGCCAGAACTCCTCTTATTATCTCTGGACCAGTTCCACAAGGAGACCGTCACGAATTTAATGAACTGAAACCAAAAATCGAAAACTTAGTAGCACAGCAACGTCAGTTAGCGAACGGTTTCCTGTCAGAAGCTAAAAAATTAATTAAGGAAGGAAACACTAAAGAAGGTGGATTCTTATTGTTAAGAGCTTACAGAAGTTTACCTAAAAATAAAGCATTAATTAAATTTTTGAGTGAAGAAGGAATCAAACAATTACTTCAAAAAACCGAAAATCAATACATGCAGGATAACAATCGCGAAATGCACAAAGTGGATGAAGCTTTGTATTTTGTAATTGAAGAAAAAAACAATCAGGTTGAATTGACTGACAATGGTATTCAATACCTTTCAGGAGATACTGATTCGGATTTTTTCGTACTTCCGGATATTGGAACTGAAATTGCCGCTATCGAAAAACAAAAACTGGACAAAGACGGTGAAGCAGAAGCTAAAGAAAGATTATTCCAGGATTTTGGAGTAAAAAGCGAACGTATCCACACCCTTACTCAGCTTTTGAAAGCATACGCTCTTTTTGAAAAGGATGTAGAATATGTGATCATGGACAACAAAATTATGATTGTCGATGAGCAAACAGGTCGTATCATGGACGGTCGTCGTTATTCTGACGGTTTACACCAAGCGATCGAAGCTAAAGAGAATGTAAAAATCGAAGCTGCTACACAAACTTTTGCAACAGTTACATTACAGAATTATTTCAGAATGTACAGCAAATTAGGAGGTATGACAGGTACGGCTGTTACAGAAGCAGGAGAGTTATGGCAGATTTACAAATTAGACGTTGTTGAAATTCCAACCAACCGTCCGATCGCGAGAATAGACAAAGAAGATTATATCTATAAAACTACACGTGAGAAATTCAATGCTGTAATCGAAGATGTTACTGAACTATCAAACGCAGGAAGACCAGTTTTAATTGGAACAACTTCTGTAGAGATTTCAGAATTATTAAGCCGAATGTTAAAAATGAGAGGCGTTACGCATAACGTTTTGAATGCTAAAATGCACAAACAAGAGGCACAAATCGTAGAAGAAGCAGGAAAAGCCGGAGTGGTAACTATTGCAACCAACATGGCTGGTCGTGGTACCGATATTAAATTAACACCTGAGGTAAAAGCTGCCGGAGGTTTAGCCATCGTTGGTACTGAGCGTCATGATTCACGTCGTGTAGACAGACAGTTACGTGGTCGTGCAGGTCGTCAGGGAGATCCGGGAAGTTCTCAATTTTATGTTTCGCTTGAAGACAACCTAATGCGTTTATTTGGTTCTGAAAGAGTAGCTAAAGTTATGGACAGAATGGGACTTCAGGAAGGTGAAGTTATCCAACATTCTATGATGACTAAATCTATCGAGCGTGCTCAGAAAAAAGTAGAAGAAAACAACTTTGGTGTTCGTAAACGTTTATTAGAATATGATGACGTAATGAACTCTCAACGTGAAGTAGTATACAAACGTCGTCGTCACGCATTATTTGGTGAGCGTTTGAAACTGGATATTGCAAACATGCTTTATGATACTTGCGAATTAATCGTAAGCAACAATAAAATAGCTAATGATTTCAAAACATTTGATTTTGATTTAATTCGTTATTTCGGAATTACATCTCCAATTTCTGAAGCAGATTTTACAAAATTATCAGATATTGAAGTAACTGGAAAAGTGTACAAAGAAGCTTTAGCATTTTATACTGAAAAAACAGAAAGAAGTGCCAGAGAAGCTTTCCCAATCATTAAAGGAGTTTACGAAGAGCCAAACAATCATTTTGAGCGCATTGTAGTTCCTTTTACTGACGGTATCAAAACGCTGAATGTTGTAACTGATTTGAAAAAAGCATACGACAGTGAAGGAGCTCAGTTAATTGCTGATTTCGAGAAAAACATCACACTTTCTATCGTTGATGAGGCTTGGAAAAAGCACTTGCGTAAAATGGACGAATTGAAACAATCTGTTCAATTGGCCGTTCACGAGCAAAAAGATCCATTGCTTATTTACAAATTAGAAGCTTTCAATTTGTTCAGAGGAATGTTAGACAACGTTAATAAAGAGGTAATTTCATTCTTATTCAAAGGTGATTTACCAGCTCAAAACGTTCCTGAAATTCACGAAGCTAAAGAAGTACGTCAAAAAGAAAACTTCAAATTAAGCAAAGACGAAATCGTAAACAGTGAGGAAATCAACCGTGAAGCGGGAGAAACACAACAACGTCAGGTTACAGAAACAATTGTGAGAGACATGCCAAAAATCAACCGTAATGATACTGTAACAGTTCAGGAAGTTGCAACCGGTAAAACAGAAACAATGAAATTTAAAAAAGCGGAATCTTTAGTAGCCTCAGGCGAATGGGTTATCGTTAAATAAAGTAAAGCCAACAGGTTTTTTAAAAACCTGTTGACCTTATTATTCTGGAAATATCCGTAGGTACAAAAAGTACCTACGGATATTTTTTTATAAAAAAATCAGTATTTGTTCGTTCAAAAAACGATTATAATGTATTTTTGCATTCGAAACAACGAAATCAACTCTTGAAGAAGTTATTTACCATATTTCTTTCCTGTATGCTCCTAGTGCCCTCATTCGGCAGTTTTGTTGTTTATACCTCTTTCAAATTAAATCAGGACGAAATATCAAAAACAATTTGTGTACAACGTAAAATGGTTTTTAATACCTGTAACGGTCGTTGTGAACTTCAAAAAAGTTTAAAAAAATACGCCGACAACGAAAAGAAAATGCAAAACAACCTGAAAGACAAATCAGAAGTAGTTTACATTCAAAATACAAGTACAGCAGATTTCAAACTGGTAACTCCAATAGCATCTAAAGCAAAAAATTATGCTTCTTTAGACAAAAAACCAATTTCGGTTTCTATTGCTACCTTCCACCCTCCATCCTATTTTATATAATTTTTAAATCACATTTCAACATCAATTGAAATGATTTTCATTGTACCCAGAAAACAATGAAAACGTGTCTACGCACACCTTACATTTAAAATTACAATTATATAAAATTCATAAAATGAAAAATACTTTATACAAAGCCCTTGCTATTGTAGCACTATCTATATCCTTAATCTCATGTTCAAACGATGACAACCAGGAAGTTTCCGGTAATGGAAAATTAATCCTGAAGTTTGACAACTCCTACGGCGCCAACGATCTTATCCTCAATACTCAACCCAATAAAACTTCAAATAACGAAGTATTAAAAATCAGTCTGGTTAAATATATCGTGAGCAATATTGTTTTAACGAAAGCCGATGGTACCACCTATACTTATCCAAAAAGCAAAAGCTATTTCATTGCAGATGAGGCAACTGCCGAAGGACGTGCGTTTGAACTGACCGATATTCCTGCGGGAGATTACGTCAAAGTAAAATTCGGAATTGGAGTTGATGAAGACCAGTGGAAACTTGGTGCTGCCGGACAGGGTAACTTTTTAGCTCAAGCCGACGCAGCAGGAATGATGTGGTCATGGGCAGCGGGTTACAAATTCTTTGCTTTGGAAGGAACTTTCACCTCTGCAACCGTTACTAAAGCAACTCCGTTTATGATCCATACCGGTAAAACAGGAACTGACTACAACTATACCGAAGTTGCAATTAATTTACCAACAAAAGCACTTGTTCGTACCACTATTACACCCCAAGTTCACTTTATAACCGACTTGTCTAAAATCATCGACGGAACCAACAAAATTATCCTTTCCGACAACAATATGGGCGGCATGGGCGCTATGATTATGGGCGGTGCAAAACTGCCGTTAATCACTAAAAACATTTCAACAATGTTTAGAGTAGATCACGTACATAACGACTAATTTATTTTTAAGAAGTACAAACCTTAGGGGAAATAAAACCTGAGTTTTCCAACATGCCTTATCTTTTGTGTCCGCCAAAATGGACATAAAAGAATATTGGTAAGGAAAAACAACACTGCTGCTTCTACAAATCAAAGAGTAATCCCGATAAAAAAACTACTTGTTCTACTTGCATCAATTCGTGTAAGTAGTGGTAGAAAAATTCTCTTTACTCTTTTTATACTTTAAAAATCATGCTGAAAATAAAACATTTTCTATGGTTACTGCTTCCGCTGATGTGGAGTTGCTCTAATCAGGAAGAAGAATACGTAAACATTCCTTTAGAATTTACTGTTCCCTCGAACTTTCCTGCTTTAGCGTATAACATTGCGCAGAATCCTCCGACTGAAAAAGGATTTGAACTGGGCAAAAAACTATTTTATGACGGACGTTTAGCGTCTGACGGCGTAGTTTCCTGTGGCTTTTGTCACATACAGGCCAACGCCTTCACCCATCACGGACACACCGTAAGTCATGGCGTGAATGATGCTCAGGGAACACGAAATACACCATCGATTCAGAATCTGGCTTACCAGCCGATATTTATGTACGATGGAGCTGCAGACCATTTAGACCTGCAACCTATAGTTCCCTTAACGAGCATTATAGAAATGAATGGAGATCTGAATGCTATTCTGAAGATGATGAAAGGCGACAAAGAGTACAAAAAATTATTTGGACAAGCTTTTAATGACGGGGAAATCTCAACCGAAAATATGCTAAAAGCGCTTTCGCAGTTTATGGTTATGGTTACTTCTTCTAATTCAAAGTTTGACAAATACAGACGTAAAGAACCCGGTGGAACTTTAACAGCTGATGAATTGGCCGGATATGATTTATTCAAATCTAAATGTGCCTCCTGCCATGCCACCGACTTACAGACAGACAATTCTTTTCGCAACAACGGCCTGGCGGTAAACCCAATGGTGAACGATGTTGGGAGATATAAAGTCACTGAGTTAGCGAGCGACTATTACAAATTCAAAGTACCTAGTTTACGAAATGTGGAAGTTTCAGGACCTTATATGCACGACGGACGATTTGGCACTTTAGAAGGTGTTCTGGAGCACTACGCAAGTGGTATAGAATCTTCGCCAACACTGGATCCGATATTAAAGCAAAATGGAAAGTTTGGAATTCAACTTACGGATACCGAAAAAACAAAAATAATAGCGTTTTTAAAAACGCTAACAGATAATCAGTATTTGACAGATAAGCGTTTTGCAGAATATTAAAGAAAGACATTAAACCGTTTTTTTTTAATACATAGAAACATAGATTCGTTTAATCACAAAAGGCGCTTCACTTACATTAACAAACATAGCTATGTGTAAATGATGTGTCATTTATTTTAACCTTTTTCAAGAGACTTTATTCTATGTTTCTATGTGTTAAAATTAATTGTACCTAATGGCATAAAATAAAATTAAAATAAAAACCGGAGTCCTAGCCCCGATTACTTCACCTAACTTTTATTTTCATAGGAGTTCAGTGAATTATATTTGAAGTGAAAAGTCTTTTTGAAAAAAGACCTAATTTTTCCTGGGTTTATAAAGCGACCAGCGGAAGCTTTGTAAAAACATAGAAAAATTGGATTTTGAAAAAAGCTTGAAACGAAAAGCGGGATCAGCTCCTAAAAACAATAAAAATGAAAATAAAAAAAACAATAGTAATATTAATGCTTTTGGTTGGTTTTTCGGCCTTTAGTTTTACTGCAAAAGATAGCATTTCGGCCTTTACTTTTCAGCGTTTGGCAATGATGGAAGATTTTGATTGCGATGCGTGCGGATGTTCAGCAAGTGGTGGAAGTATGGGTTTTGGCTCGATGCTAAACAATAATTTTGTAGGCTTGAGATATATGAAACAAAGCTATACAAGTCGCGACGGAATCTTTGCCAATTCACCTTGGATCGATGAAAACTTCAATACGATTCAGGCTTGGACGCGAGTTCCGGTGACGGAGAAAATTCAGATTTCGGCGTTAGTTCCGTATCATTTTAACGAAAGACAATTAACTGCCGGAACAGAAAACATCGAAGGATTAGGTGATATTACTGTGATGGCTTTGTATACGGTTTTTGAAACCAAAAAAGACAGCACCTTTTTTACGCATAAAATAAATTTGGGTGGCGGTATAAAACTTCCTACCGGAAAATTTAAAGAAGCAAATAATTTAGGAAGCATTAATCAGAGTTTTCAGTTGGGAACCGGAAGCTGGGATTTTCCGTTAGTTTCTGAATATGTGGTAAAGCATAAAAACTTAGGCTTAAACACAACGCTAAACTACATTTTTAAAACTGAAAATAGTAAAAATTACCAATACGGCGATCAGTTTAATTATGCCGGAACGTTCTTTTATTTGTTCGATTTAAAATCAATTCAAATTGTTCCGCAAGCAGGTTTAGCGGGCGAGGTCTACCAAACCAACCAACAACACGGATTGAATTTACCTAATACAGCCGGTGATATTTTGTTTGGCAAATTTGGCATCGAAGCCGGAAAAGATAAATTTTCGGTAGGAATTAATGCGATGTTGCCTATTAACCAAAACTTATCAAGCGGTAATATGGAGGCAAATTACAGATGGAGCATCAACTTAAATTATACCCTGTAATTTTTAAAACAGAAGAAAAACAACGAAACAAGCTTTGAGAAAAATTGTCATCATATTTCTTTCCTTCATGCTTTTAATGCCATCATTTGGCAGTTTCTGCGTTTACACGGTATTTAAGCTCAATCAGGAAGAGATATCAAAGACTATTTGTGTACAACGCAAAATGCTTTTTAATAGTTGTAATGGTCGATGCGAACTTCAGAAGAGCTTGAAAAAATATGATGATAACGAAAAAAGAATGCACGACAATTTGAAAGACAAAGCAGAGGTAGTCTACATTCAGAATATCATTATAGCCGATTTTAAAATAATCCCACCAACAGAATCGACAGCGAAAATTTTTGCTCCCACGGATAAAAAACCTGTTTCGGTTTCGAATACTACTTTTCATCCACCGTCTTATTTGATATAGATTTTAGTCCCGCTTTTCAATTCTTTTGAAAAGCTTTTTCGGCATTCTGTCAAGAAAATGTCGGGTACTTTTTAAAATTTATATCATTTAAAATGAAGAAAATATACTTCGCTCTATTCATTGTAGGGCAATGTGTCTTAGCACAAAACAAAGTCAAGCAAGATACAACACAATCTCAGGAACTGGATAATATTTTTATCACCGCAAATCGTACCGCTACCTTGCGTAAAGAAACTCCGGTTGCCATAAGCAAATTGACCGCTAAAACGATCAATGAAACTAAGGCGACAGCGGTTTATGAAATCATCAACAAAACACCCGGAGTTTTGATGGTTAATTTAGGTAACGAGCAACACATGATGTCTATTCGTCAGCCTATGACAACCAATGCTTATTATTTATATCTCGAAGATGGTTTGCCTATTCGTCCAATGGGAATCTTTAACCACAATGCTTTATTAGAAATTAATCAGTTTAATATACAAAGTATCGAGGTTGTAAAAGGTCCTGTTTCGTCTTTGTACGGACCCGAAGCGGTTGGCGGAACGATTAATTTAATTTCGCAAAAACCTCCTGTTGATCCGGAATTTAAATTTGGCGTTCAGGCTGATAATTACGGATATCGAAGATTTCAGGCGGCTGGCGGCGCAACAATTGGAAAAGTCGGTTTTCATATTGCCGGAATTTCGAGTTTGCAGGAAAACGGCTGGATGACGTATTCTGACTATAGTAAAGACAATCTAAATGCGAGAATTGATTACAACATCTCCTCTTCGACCCGATTAATCAGCAATACGATGTACGGAAAATATTATTCGGACATGAGCGGAACTGTTAATGAAGCTGCTTTTAATAACAGAACTTACCAAAGCACCTCTAATTTCACTTATAGAAAATCTGACGCATTAAGAACACGATTAACATTAGAACACGACTGGAACAGCAATTCGAGCAGTTATATTACAGCATATTTGCGCGATAATAAATTGGGACAAAATCCTTCTTACGGAATTAGATGGAGCCCAACGGTAAATCCTACTACGGCAAAAGGCGAAGTTAACTCGAATAACTTTAAAAGTTATGGCGCGATTGGGCAGCATACTCAAAAATTCAATTTTTGGAACACCAAATTGGTTGCAGGAGCTTTATACGATTATTCCCCCGTGACCTATTGGTCGTATGTTATCGATCTAAAAGCCAATCTAAATCCTGGACAAGCTGGCAAACAAACCGTTAGTTCATACGAGATTGTTGCCCAACATCCGGACTCAAAATTAGCCAATTATACGGCAGATATTTTCAACTCCGCCGGATATGCGCAATTGAGTTTTAACCCGATCGAAAAACTAATTATTACCGTTGGCGGACGCTACGATAATATGAAAGTCAATTACAACAATGCGCTTGACAATTCTACAGGAAGTAAAGTTTATGATAAAATGACTTTTAAAGCCGGTGCCAATTACAATCCAACTGAATTTGCTGGTTTTTATGGCAATTATTCTCAGGGTTTTGCGCCTCCCGGAATTACGTCAATCTTTAGAACCAAACCCGGAACTGGCGGAACAACTGGCGTTCCTGCTGACTTTTATTATAATCTCGATCCCGCAACTTTCAACAATTACGAAATTGGCGGATGGCTTTCTTTTCTTGAAAACAAATTAAATTTTGACTACGCTTTATACTATATGGAAGGAAAAAATGAACTTTTGAACATTAAACTTCCTGATAATTCGACAGATTATCGTTCGGCTGGAGAAACGCGTCATAAAGGCATTGAGTTTGGCGCTTCGTATAGTCCTTCAAAACAATTCAACATTCGTCTTGGCGGAACTTACGCACAACACACCTATATCGATTTTAAACTTTCTGACAAACCAAGCGATCCTGTTCAAAATCTGGACGGGAAAGAAATGCCGGCCGCACCAAAATGGTCTGGAAATTCTGAGGTAAGTTATTACCCAAACTGGCTTCCAAATTTTCGAACTTCTGTCGAATGGCAATTGGTTGGGAGTTATTACCAAGATCAGATTAATACCGTAAAATATAGTGGTTATAACTTATTCAACGCCAGAATAGGTTATCAATGGAAAAGCATTGAAGTTTACGGAAACGTACTCAATTTAACCGATAAATTATACGCTTATAATGTTTCGAGAGCCAATACCGCAAACGCTCAGCCCACTTATACAGCAGCAGCTCCAAGAACTTTTGTGTTTGGAATACAGTATAATTTTTCATTAAAAAAATAGAATCCTTTTTGCCACAGATTAAAGAATTTAAAAAGATTATTTTAAAAAATCATTCTAATCATTTTAATCTGCGGCACAAAATAATAATTATTAGAAGCTAATCCCGCTCTCGGCTTTATCTTTTTATGTCCGCCGCGGCGGACATAAAAAGGATATCGCCTCCATCGGGGCTAAAAAACCTAAAAATGAGCAAAGAAATAAACAAAGACAAAAAATCTAAAAAGAAAGATTCAAAATTTGTCAAGAAAGTCAAGCAGCACATGTACAAATGGCATCGAACAATTGGCTTAATAACCATTGTTCCGGTTATTTTCTGGACTTTATCAGGATTAATGCATCCGTTTATGGCGCATTTTTTTAAACCCGAAATTGCACGCGATAAACTAGAAATACCAATAATTGATAAAACCCAACTGCACTTTTCAATTCAGGAAGTTTTACAAAAAAATGAAATCACACAATTCAAAAATTTCCGAATCGTTTCATTCAACAACGCTACTTTTTATCAGGTAAAAACAATCTTTGGTGAACTGATCTATTTCGATACTTCGAATGCAAAGAAGCTGGAAAACGGAGATCAAAAATATGCCGAATGGCTTTCGCGCTATTTTCTGGACGATCAAAAAAGCGCCATTAAACAAAGCGAAGTCGTAACCGAATTTACGTCGCAATACAAATATGTCAATCGTTATTTACCCGTATACAAACTAAGTTTTGATCGTCCGGATGCCATGCAGGTTTATGTCGAAACATCATCAGGCAAACTCGCCACTTATAACCCAACTTCGAGACAAGCGTTTATCTGGTTCTTTGATACGTTTCATAATTGGTCGTTTATCGATGTAATATCAAACAATAGTATCCGAATTATAACGATGATTTTTTTGTTATCTATCATTGGCTTTTCGGCCATAAGCGGAATCGTGATTTATGGTTTATTATGGAAACAATTTAAAAAAACAGACTCTTTACAACCTAAAAAAGGCATTAGAAAATACCATCGCCAAATTGGTATTTGGATTTCGCTTTTTACCTTGACATTTGCTTTTAGCGGTGCTTACCATGCCACTACAAAATGGAATCCGTATACTTTATCGCAAATGGTTTACGAACCAACTTTCAAAACCAAAGAAATTTCTATTGCCAATACTAATCTGGATTTAGACTGGAGCCGTTTTCAGAATGCGAGCATTATTACTTTAAATGACACAACCTATTTCCGTTGTCAATTGCTTGAAAAACAAAAATTCAAAACATCGAAATCAGATTCTAATTCAAAATGGAACAAAAAAGAAGATCCAAAATCTGAAGTCGTTTATATTAATACCGCAACCAATAAAGTTATACCAGATTTGGATTTTCAATACGCTGAATTTCTCGCTTATTATTTTACAGATGGAGCTCCAAAAGCCGCTTGTTGCGAAATGGATCAAAGTTCAGATGAAACCCACATCTCTCTAGAAAACTTAAAATTACTGGATGCTAAACTCTTAACTGATTTTAATAGTCGCGAATATGGCTTTGTCAACAAAAGATTACCGGTTATAAAACTAGCTTATGACACACCCGAAAAAACAACTTATTTCATTGAGACTTCGACCTCAAGATTAGCTGCCGTCGTTAAAAATGGTGATAGGATCGAAGGATATTCTTTTGCCATTCTTCACAAATTTTTATTTATGGATTGGGCAGGAAAGAATATTAGGGATCTAACAATGGTTATAGCCGCATTAACTATTTTAATTGTTAGTGTTTTGGGGTTTATTTTGTTTTTGAAGAAATAGAAAGAAAATCTCGCAAAGTCGCAAAGGTTTTTAAAAGGCAATAATTAGATGCCTAGTTTGTCATTCGAGGGACGAGAAATCTCCGCTAGAAGCTCTACGAAGCTTGGAATCTCTTTACGGAGTTCCTTGCGAAGATTTCTCATCCCTCGAAATGACATAAAATGAGAAAAACTTTGCGACTTCGCGCCTTTGCGAGATTCAAAAAAACTTATACTTTGTCCTTAGGATTCTCTTCGTAGTACCTTGCTTCAATTCGTTTAATATCTTTAATCGAATTTTTTGCCCAGGCCAAACGTTTCTCCAGAATTTCTTCTTCGGATAAATGCCAGTCAATATCTGATTTTTGCAATCGATTTGTTAGGTTTTGAATGATGATAGCCGCCGAAACAGAGATATTCAGACTCTCAGTAAAACCTACCATTGGAATTTTAAGAAATCCATCGGCTTTGTCTAAAATTTCCTGTGACAATCCGTCTCTCTCCGTTCCAAAGAATAATGCACTCGGTTTTGTAATATCAAAATCTTCCAGCAAACAATCATTTTCATGAGGCGTTGTAGCAATAATTTGATATCCTTGATCTTTTAACGTAGAAATGCAAGTACTAACAGAATCATACTGATGAATATCTACCCATTTTTGGGCTCCCATAGCGATTTCTTTATCAATTTTCTTCCCGTAACGCTGTTCGATCACATTAAGTTCCTGAATTCCAAAAACCTCACAACTGCGCATCACGGCACTTGTATTGTGCATCTGAAAAACGTCCTCTACCACAATTGTAAAGTGCTTTGTACGGTTTCCGAGTACTTTCAGAAATTTTTCTTTTCGGTTATCAGTTAATATATTTTCAAGGAAAGCGAGGTAATCTAAATCAATCATTTCAATCTTATTTGTCGCAAAAATACATTATAAATAAAACACAAAGAAAAATTCAGGATTATTTTCAATGCGCTACATCTTCCAAAAGGATATTTCCCAGCCTTTCATGTAAACTCTTTACTAATATCAAATCGATCTCTAAAGGTTCTTCATTGAAAGAATCCCCTTTAAAAACTGCTTTTTCATTTTTAGAATGTGTATTAAGTCGTTCGTACATCCCCTGAAGTTCACTAGCACTATAATCAATATCAATAAAAGATATAAACTTCTCTATAACACCTTTCATTCCATCGTTATAATTGAGTTTTACAACATTCTGATCTGCTTCATAAAAATCCAGAAAACCCTGAAAATATTTCTCCAGTACCAAGGCTCCGTATTGCTGAAAACTAATCTCACTGATTTCTTTAGCAGAAATTCCAAAAACTTCAGGTGGTAACAAATTCGGCACCATATGCATTCCCATCATTTTTTGATGAGATTTTAAAACTTCGGTGGGATTTCGATAGAGCAAAGCAAAAGGCAATTTCGGAAATATCGATCTCAGATAGCCCGCTTTAAAAATATGCCAGGCATCCAGTTTTACAATCAGATTATTTTGTTCCGGAAATCTTTTCTGACCCAAAAAGACTAGAGTCGCCTTTAAAAGCACATTTTTTTTCTCTAAGCCAAAATTATGGCTTCTTAAAATTTCATCAATAAGAGGTGCTTCCGAAATCATAATGTTTTCAGTAGAAGTGGCCAGAGACTGACTTAACATTGTAGATCCGCATCGGGAGACATGAAACACCAAGGCCTTTAATTCAACCGAAACAAGCTCCTGAGACCACTCTATTAAATTTTCAACGGTACTTACGGCTTTAATTAAACTCGAATTATAGGCATGACTTTTACATTTAGAAATGGTTTCATCAAAAAAAGGATCAACATACCTTTTGTCGTCCAGGTACAGCCATTCCAGATAAATCTCATTTTCTTTCTCGACTAGCTTATAGGGAATCCAATTGAATAAAGGATGATTTGTATTTTTCATTTTCAGCGCTTATTTTGATTGTAAATCGGCTATAATCTGAGCTCCTGCTGCCGATGGATTTCGGGAAAGTTCTGCAATAATCTGTTGTTTTATCTCATCAGAATACTGTTCTTTTTTTCGGGAATAATGAATATCAAACCCCATATCTGTAAATAATTTATCTGACCAGTCATTTCTGATACAATCCAGTGTAAGATGGATACGCGCTTCAGAACTTTTGTTTGCTACGCTATGTGGAAGCTGAAAATTAGCATACCAGCACTCTCCCATTTCCATAGGGACCCGTTTTTTATCTACATAAAAGTACACGTCAGGATTTGTTATGATCGGAACATGAATTCTAAAAAATCCATCTTCATAAGAAGTATCATTATCGGTATGCTCTTTTATTTCGCTTTGAGGTCCTAACCGAAGCAATCGCACAGCCTCCTTTTCGCATTGAAACCAGTCCATAATCTCTTTAAAATAATGACACCGATCCAGCAACTCCGTATTCTTATAATCTGTATTAGCAAAAGAAGTTATATCGTTTATCAAACCAGACTGTGATCTTAAAGACACACTTGTCCAATTGCCTTCGTAGCGGCCAGTATTAAAATGGGGCGTCCATAAATCATTTTCACATAAAGCAAATTCTTTCTGCAATTGTTCTATTGAAAAAGAAACGGGAAGTTTACTAGAGGAAGGATTCATATGCTTTATAAAAAATTAAATTAGTAAGTATTCTTTGGGGCCTGTAAATATATAAATTTTACAAAAGCTTTATCATCAAAGAAATAAGTAAAACAAATACAATTAGGAAACCTGCAGCTATTAAAAGTTAAGCCAAATCAGGCAAACTGTCTATAATAAAATCATACAGTTTATGGGTTGAAAAAGAGACCGTTTCAAAATCGGTTTTCAATACTAAATCAGCGTTTGCAGGAACTTCGAAGACATCACTTATTCCTGTAAAATTATTTATTTTGTCCCGATCGTTGTCCGGTAACAACGCCTTTTTATAGAGTCCTTTTGGATCTCTTTTTATTAAATTGTTAATCGAACAATCTAAATAAACGGTTCTGACAAACTCATGATTCCTAAGTTCATTTCTCAGATTCTCATAGGGATTTATGACCGACATCAAAACAATCGTATCCGACACGACAAAATTTCGCCCGACATTAAAAAGCCGTCTCACATTCTCACAGCGGTCTTCTTTAGAGAATCCCAAATCTTTGCAAATTGTTTTCCGATAGACATCGCCATCAATTATCTCGACTTTATATTTTTTTTCTAATAAAAGCTGTCGAACATTTTCAGCCAATGTCGTTTTACCCGAACCCGATAATCCTGTAAATTGTATTAAAATCATTGAAAAACTCTTTTCTTTATATTCCTCACTAAAACTAAATCATTTGCAAGACCCAAACAACAAGTATAAATACGCTTTTATGGCACATCTAAACTACTAAAAGAATTCTACGAACCACGTCGCTTTTCTCCAAAAATCAATAAGTAAATCACTATTTTTATCCTTTAATTATAGCAAGATGAAAAAGAAGTTAGTTGTTTTAACCGGAGCCGGAATTAGTGCCGAAAGCGGAATAAAAACTTTTCGCGACAGTGATGGCTTATGGGAAGGCCATGATGTAATGGAGGTCGCTACTCCTGAAGGCTGGCGAAAAAATCAGGAATTAGTTCTCGACTTTTACAACAAAAGGCGCCAACAGCTTAAGGAAGTAGAACCCAATGCCGGGCATAAAATTCTGGCCGAATTAGAGCAGGATTTTGACGTGTATGTTATTACTCAAAACGTAGATGATTTACACGAACGTGCCGGAAGTACAAAAATATTGCATTTGCATGGAGAATTGCTAAAGGTCCGAAGCACATACAACCGAAATGTAATTCTAGATTGGACCGACGATTTGTTTACTGGCGACACAGATAAAAACGGGCATCAGTTACGCCCTCATATTGTTTGGTTTGGCGAAGATGTTCCGGCCCTTGAAGAAGCAATCGAAATTACCGAAACGGCAGATTATTTTGCAGTCATTGGAACATCTTTACAGGTATATCCAGCCGCAGGATTAATTTCATATACCCCTTCGATTACTCCCGTTTTTTATATTGATCCAAATCCAATTGCAATCCCGAATATTCGAAACAAAGTTGAAGTAATTTCTAAAATTGCTTCAGAAGGCGTTGCTGAATTAAGAGACAAACTAAAATCAATTCCAGGCGTATAATTATTGAACACAAATTTCACAAATTAACACGAAGATGATTTCTTTCAAACCAATTGATTATTTATAAATTAATTGATCTGTATAAATTAGTGAAATTTGTATTTCTTTTACCTTTTAAATGCCCTCAATTGACGTGTAGACTACTTCTAATTCGCAAATTCTGTTTATATTTGTGCCTTTCGAACAAACAACATAACAATGACTACTTTAAACGAATTGAATGCTATATCTCCAATTGATGGAAGATATAGAAATAAAACCCTTTCATTAGCACCATTTTTCTCAGAAGAAGCTCTAATCAAATACCGTGTATTGGTTGAAGTTGAATATTTCATCGCTTTATGCGAAGTGCCTTTACCGCAGCTTGCAGGCATAAACTCTGATTTGTTTGACAGTTTGAGAAATATCTACAAAAATTTCTCTACTGAAGACGCGCTTTGGATTAAGGAAACCGAAAAAGTAACCAACCATGATGTAAAAGCTGTGGAATACTTTATCAAAGATGCTTTTGAAAAACTGGGCTTATCTCAATACAAAGAATTCATTCACTTCGGATTAACTTCTCAGGACATTAACAATACTGCGATTCCGCTTTCTACAAAAGAAGCTTTTGAGCAGGTTTATATGCCTTCGCTAATTGCTTTAATTTCTAAATTAAAAGAATTAAGCGTAGAATGGAGAGACATTCCAATGTTGGCCCGCACACACGGACAGCCAGCTTCTCCTACTCGTTTAGGGAAAGAAATTTTAGTTTTTGTAGAGCGTTTAGAAGAGCAAATGCGTTTGTTATTTAACATTCCGTTTGCCGCTAAATTTGGTGGTGCAACCGGAAATTACAATGCGCATCACGTAGCTTACCCACAAATCGACTGGAAACAATTTGGTAATAAATTTGTTGAAACTGATTTAGGCTTACACCATTCATTCCCAACAACTCAAATCGAACATTACGATCATTTTGCTGCATTTTTTGATGCTTTAAAAAGAATCAATACAATTATCATCGACTTAGATCGTGATATCTGGACGTATGTTTCGATGGATTACTTTAAACAAAAAATCAAAGCAGGAGAAATTGGTTCGTCTGCTATGCCACATAAAGTAAACCCGATTGATTTTGAAAATTCAGAAGGAAACTTAGGAATTGCCAATGCTATTTTTGAACATTTGGCAGCAAAATTACCGGTTTCAAGATTACAGCGCGATCTAACAGACAGTACTGTTTTACGTAACATTGGAGTTCCTATGGGACACACAATTATTGCTTTTGAAGCTTCTTTAAAAGGTTTAAACAAACTATTACTAAACGAGGCTAAATTTGCTGAAGATTTAGAAAAAAACTGGGCTGTTGTAGCCGAAGCAATTCAGACAATTTTACGTCGTGAGGCGTATCCAAATCCGTATGAAGCTTTGAAAGGTTTGACCAGAACAAATGAAGCAATTGACAAAAAAGCCATTCATAATTTTATTGCAACTTTAGAAGTTTCTGACGCTGTTAGAGCCGAATTAATGGCCATTACCCCTAGCAACTATGTAGGAATCTAAAGAAAACCTATAATATTTTCGCAAAAAAAGCTATCTTTATCGATAGCTTTTTTTATTTACAAATCGTACTAAAAAATTAGCCGGACGATTTCACTCTCTCTTTTATTTTCTGAAGGAGTTGTGAGTGAACATAATTTACATTGAAAAGCTGTTCTTTCAGAAAACTGTTTTTTTTAGCAAAAAAACTGAAACAACAAGCTGAATGATTTTCTTAACAAAAAACACTACTCTATGATCGCCTTAAATGCCGCTGCAGAAACTACCCACCATTTACAACCCTTAATTAGCGACTTAGGTCTAATCCTGCTGACTGCAGGAATTGCTGTTTTATTATTTAGATTAATCAAACAACCCTTAGTTTTAGGATATTTAATTGCCGGTTTTCTGGCAGGAAATCATTTTGATTTCTTTCCTACCATTACCGAAATGAAAAGTGTTGAAGTCTGGGCAGAAATTGGTGTAATCATCTTATTATTTAGCTTAGGTCTCGAATTTAGTTTCAAAAAACTAATGAAAGTCGGAGGTACAGCATCTATAACAGCCATTACTCAGATTATTACCATGGTTGTAATTGGTTATATGGTGGGGCGCTGGATGGGATGGGCGCAAATGGACAGTATCTTTCTAGGAGTTATACTCTCTATTTCTTCTACAACAATTATTTTAAAGACTTTTGATGAACTGGGTGTAAAAGCTCAAAAATTTGCCGGGATCGTAATCGGATCTTTAATTGTACAGGATCTTGTTGCCATTTTAATGATGGTATTACTGTCAACTATTGCAGTAAGTCAACAATTTTCGGGAAGCGAATTAATGATGTCTGTTTTAAAACTGATTTTCTTCCTGACGGTATGGTTCCTAGGGGGAATCTTTTTTATCCCAACCTTACTTAAAAAGGCCAAACATTTACTGACTGACGAAATGCTGCTGATTATATCGCTTGCCCTTTGTTTAACAATGGTAAGTTTTGCTGCAAACGTAGGTTTTTCTCCAGCATTGGGTGCTTTTATCATGGGCTCTATTATCGCCGAAACTACACAGGCAGAACATATTGAGCATCTTATAAAACCTGTAAAAGATTTATTTGGGGCTATTTTCTTCGTATCTGTTGGTATGCTTATCGACCCTAAAATGTTATACACGCACGCACTGCCGGTTGCTATTTTAACTTTTGTAACTATCATTGGTCAATCTGTAAGTTCGACTATTGGGGCGCTACTGGCCGGTCAGCCCTTAAAACAATCCGTACAAACGGGAATGAGTTTATCGCAAATTGGGGAGTTCTCGTTTATCATTGCTACTTTAGGAATGACTCTGAACGTAACAAGTTCTTTTTTATACCCTGTGGTTGTTGCCGTTTCTGCTATTACCACTTTTACAACCCCATTTATGGTAAAATATGCCGTACCTTTTTCTGATTTTCTGGAACGAAAACTTCCTCGAAAATGGGTTAAAAACATCAACCGTTACAGTGTCAATGCTCAGGCCATAAAATCAGTTAGTGTCTGGCAAAAAGTACTAAATGCTTATATCATACAAATCGTTTTACACACTATCATTATCACGGCCATTATTTTATTATCTGTAAAATTTGTTGCGCCTTTGGTTGCAGAAACAAGATTCGGAAATACACTGGCAGCACTTATTACACTCGTCATTATCGCTCCGTTTTTATGGGCACTCTCCCTTCGAAGAGTTGCAGTAGAAGAAGTTGATACTTTATGGGAAGAGCGCAAATACCGTGGTGCTATATTGATGTTGATTCTAATTAGGATGAGTCTTGGTTTGTTCTTAATTGGATTCTTGCTAAACATATTCTTCTCTCCTTTGGTTGCTCTGATTGCCTTAGTGGTTGCCGTTGTAGTTTACCAAATATTCCCTAAAAAACTAAACGAACAATATCATAAAATTGAAAATCACTTCCTAAAGAATCTAAACGATCGTGAAAACAAAAAAATTGATAGACGTTATGCTAATTTAATGCCATGGGACGGTCACATGTCGTTTTTTGATATTGGAACAGAATCAAATTTAGTGGGCAAAACCCTTGAAGAATTGCGTATTAGAGAATCAATGGGAATCAATATTGCTTACATAAAACGAGGAGATATCACTATCCCAATTCCGACTAAAAACGAACGTTTGTTTCCTGGTGATGAAATTTGCGTTATTGGTACAGATGCTCAGGTTACTGAATTCAACAAATATCTCAATCAAAATGAAATTGAAGCTCGTAAAAATGTAGAAGAATCTGAAATTGTACTTCGCCAGTTGGAGATTGCTCACGAAGATTTTGTACAAAAAAGTATCGGTCAGTTTAGAGGAAAAACCGGTGGTCTTGTTGTGGGAATTGAAAGAAACGGTAATCGTATATTAAACCCGGAATCTCACTTAATTCTCGAAAAAAATGACATTATCTGGGTTGTTGGCGATAAAAAACGAATGGCTGAGCTTATGAAGAAATTCTAAGTTTTTAAGGCATTGAGGTACTAAGGTTCTAAGGTTTGGAGTTATAAAACTTCTTACCTTAGAACCTTAGTCTTTTAACTTACTTACTGAAAACACTTAGTCTCTCAGCACTGTAATATTTACAAAAATCCATAAGAAAAAATCTTGTGCCTTAGAAGCTTAGTCCCTTACTTATTCGGCTGCGGTGTTATGCGTAAATAAGGTTTTATTGGTGTATATCCTTTTGGGAATTTCGCAGGAATATCACTATCCGGAACAGCTGGAGTAATCACAACGTCTTCTCCGTCCTTCCAATTAGCAGGAGTTGCTACACTATAATTGGCTGTTAATTGCAAACTGTCAATCACACGAAGCAATTCATCAAAATTTCTTCCTGTTGAAGCCGGATATGTTAAGGTCAATTTTATTTTTTTATCGGCACCAATTACAAACACAGAACGTACGGTAAATTTATCGCTTGCATTTGGATGCAGCATATCGTATAAAGTTGCAATTCTTTTATCTTCGTCGGCAATTATAGGAAAATTAACCGTTGTATTCTGGGTTTCATTGATGTCTTTGATCCACTCTAAATGGGACTCTAAACCATCTACACTCAGTGCAATAACTTTTGTATTTCTTTTGGTAAATTCCGGAAGATAATTGGCAACTGTTCCTAATTCGGTAGTACATACCGGAGTAAAATCAGATGGATGCGAAAATAAAACACCCCAGGAATCTCCCAACCATTCATGAAAATTAATTGGCCCTTCGGTTGTTTCTGCATGAAAATCCGGAGCAATATCTCCTAATCTTAATGTTGACATAATTGTATATTTTTTAGTTTCTCTAAAATTAGTCAAAAAAAGAACAAAGAAAACACTGTTTTTCTAAAAAAACGTTAAAGTTCTATTTAGTCTGTCTAATTAGTATTTAAAGCTAAATAAAATGCACTATGCAATACCAGACAGCAAGGGTGATAAACGAAATTGGGATTCCGAAACCAATCATCATACTGCTCAATTTTGGCTTTAATCCATAAGTCGAAGCTAAGATTGCACCTGTAATCATAGGAGCCATTGCCATTTCCATAATAGTAATTTTAATGGCTTCAGAATGTTGTCCGAGAATAAAAACGTACAAAACCAAAATAACAAACGGAACTGCAATAAGTCGAAAGAAAAGTCCGAGACGCAGAAATTGCCAATGCTGGCTTTTTCGGTCAAAAGTAAGCTGTAATCCCACCGAGAGTAGCGCCAAAGGGGTTACAAAACTTCCCACTTTCAATAAAACAGACTGAACATTCAAATCTAAATCGTATTCGAAGACATTCAGCAGACAGGCTGTCACAAAAGTAACAAACGGAGGAAATAAAATTATTTTCTTGAATATGCTAAAAGAATCCGCACTGCCTTTAGAATAAAAAGCGGCTACAAAAACCCCCAGCGTCGAAACCACCACAAAAGTGCCCGGCTGATCGACAAGAATTGCCGTTTCTAAACCCTTCTTCCCAAACAGAGCTTCAATAATAGGGTATCCCAAAAAAGAAGAATTACTTAATCCGGCAGTTAAAATCAAACAGCCAATTAATCTGTTAGACCAGCCCAATCTTCTGCCTAGAAAATGAAAAAACGCAAAAGCCAGTAAAAAGCTAATCCAACCTGATAGTATCGGAAACAGTAATTCATTACTCCATCTTATTTTCGGAATATGATACAGTGTTATTGCGGGTAGACAAACGTAAAGGACAACCTTATTTAAAACCTTATAAATATGAGTTGGAAATTGCTTAATATGCTGCAAAAACAAGCCCAAAGCAAGAAATAGAAATATTTGAATAAAGTTGTTCATATCGTTGAGTCCTGACAAAAATAGACATTTATTATCTGATGTATAAAACATTTTAAATCACTTCTCTAAGTTTTTTGTTACTTTTAAGTTCTAATTCCAAAAAACAAATGCAGTTAATACGAGACAATTTTGAGCGAATAACCAAGCTTTCGGATACCGAATGGAATATTTTTTCATCCAAACTTGTACGTCAGGAATTTTCAAAGAAAACGTCAGTACTTGAAACAGGCACAATCGAAAACTACCTCTCATTTGTAGAAAAAGGTTTGGTGAGATATTACATTCCCGGTGAAGATCATGACCTCACTTTTACCTTTGTGTTTGATGGCGAATTTACAAGTGGTTACGATTCCTTTATCACCAGATTACCGGTAAATTATACAATCGAAACGCTCTCAGAAACGGTTCTTTGGCGCATATCCTATGAAGATCTACAGGATGTCTATGCCGAAACTAAAATTGGCAATACCATTGGACGCATTGCAAGCGAAGGGCTGTTTCTTAAAAAAGCAAAAAGAGAACTTTCACTGCTTAACGACTCGGCTGAGCAGCGTTATCTCAACCTTTTTACCGAGCAACCACAACTCATACAAAGGATTCCTCAAAAATACCTTGCCTCTTATATTGGTATCACTCCACAGGCATTGAGCAGAATAAGAAAACGTATTTCTTAACCCTGGTTCATTGTTTCAGATCCCTTTACTACGCAACTTTGTAAAAAAAAGATATGGAAACTTTAATTGTGTTACTAGGTGTCTTTACAATTGCACTGCTCTTTGTAAAACTTACTTCAAAAAGATTTGAAATCTCAAAGGCGGCCAGAATTGCCATGGCAGCCATGCTTGCATTTACAGCTGTAAGCCATTTTGTATTCACCAAAGGAATGGCTATGATGGTCTCTTTCTTACCCTGGCCAACCGGAATTGTTTATGCAACAGGAATTATAGAACTGGTTGCAGCAGTCGGGCTCTTGATTCCAAAAACAAGATTGCTTACTGCTCAACTTCTTGTCCTCTTTTTTATTGTTTTGCTTCCCGCGAATATCTATGCAGCCAGACATAGTATCAATCTACAAACGGCCAGTTACAACGGTAAAGGCCTCTCCTATTTATGGTTTAGAGTACCGCTTCAGCTTTTGTTTATCGGTTGGGTTTATTTTTCTTCTATCAGAAATCAGATGCTCAATAAACGTGTTACCGCTTACTAAAACAAGTCCTTTACCACATTTTGTTCTAAAGTTAGGTTATGTTTTTTCTGTGTAGAAAATTAATTTTTAGTTAAAACTTTTTTTTAATTCAAAAAACACCTTAAATTTGTAACATATTTTATTACAGTATGATTTCAGGTAAGTTTGCCATAACGATTCACATTTTAACTTTACTCACTAAATTCCCGAATGATTTTTTATCCTCGGAGTTTATTGCGGGAAGTATTAATCTTAATCCGGTATTGGTGAGAAAAGAAATTGCCAATTTAAAAGCGCATCATATTGTGGAAAGTAAGGAAGGTAAAAACGGCGGTACAAAACTGGCTGTCGATCCTTCGAAAATTACATTAAAAGAAATATTTGAAATGACTTTTGAGACCATCAATCTGGGTTATGCCAAAAATCAGCCTAATCCGGATTGTCCGGTTGGAAAAAAGATCAATCAAAATTTGAGTTCTTTGTATGCTGAAATGAATCAAAAAGTTAGTTTACAATTAGACGGAATCACACTGGAAGATTTTTCTAATCAATTCTAAAACTATTTTTTTTCACAAAACTGTAACATTTTTTATTACTAATTAAATTTATATATTATGAAAATCGCAATTATTGGAGCAACCGGATTTGTTGGTACTGCTATTTTAAACGAACTTACAAACAGAAATCATGAGATTACTGCCATTGCCAGAAACCCAAAAGACAACGCAAATGTGATCTGGAAAAGCGCAGACATTTTTAATGTAGACGCTCTGGCAGAAATTTTAAAAGGAAATGACGTCGTTGTTAATGCGTACAACTCAGGATGGACCAACCCAAATATCTACGACGATTTTATTTCCGGATCAAAAGCAATTCAGGAAGCAGTAAAAAAATCCGGTGTAAAACGTTTCATTACGATAGGAGGAGCTGGAAGTTTATTTGTAGCTCCTGGCTTACAAGCTGTTGACACCCCGGACTTCCCAAAAGAATACCACGCCGGAGCATCTGCCGCGAGAGATTATTTAAACTTTCTAAAAGAAGAAAAAGAACTTGATTGGGCATTCTTTAGTCCGGCTTTCGAAATGCACCAGGGTATTACCACCGGAAGAACAGGAAAATACCGCTTAGGCTTGGAAAATCCGGTTTTTAATGACGAACAGAGAAGTATTCTATCTGTAGAAGATTTAGCAGTTGTAATTGCTGACGAAACCGAAACCCCAAAACACCATCAGGTTCGTTTTACAGCAGCTTATTAAGACATTTTTTTAAGGGACAAAGGTACAGAGAGGCAAAGCTGCAAAGGTTTTCCTCTCTGTACCTTTTTACCTTTGCAGCTTTGAACCTTTGTACCTCTGCACCTTTGCAAAAAAAATCCTTTTTGAAACTGTTTTTGTTTTCTGTACTTTTACACTACCAAAAAGTATATTTTGTCAGCTTCAGAAAAACGATCAGGTAGTTTACACGAAAAAGCCGGAAT
This sequence comes from Flavobacterium collinsii, assembly GCF_902804485.1. Lineage (GTDB taxonomy): Bacteria > Bacteroidota > Bacteroidia > Flavobacteriales > Flavobacteriaceae > Flavobacterium > Flavobacterium collinsii. The sequence goes on from NZ_CADCST010000082.1 coordinate 76,883, forward strand.
TTCTCCTCCAGAAATCACCAATGTTACCGCTATTCGTCAAATCAAAAAAAACAGAAGACAACAACCTTCTTCATCTGAATTGATTGAAGGTGTCTTATTAGGAAATATTACCGCGTTGAGTCGTGCAATTACTTTGGTGGAAAGTACTAATCAGGAACATGTTGCGAAAGCAAACGAGGTTGTAAACGGTTGTTTACCGCATGCCAATCGATCGATTCGTATTGGAATCACGGGGGTTCCTGGTGTTGGAAAAAGTACTTTTATTGAAACTTTTGGAAGCTACCTGACACATTTAGGAAAAAAAGTAGCCGTCTTGGCCGTTGACCCAAGCAGCTCGATTTCGCATGGAAGTATTTTAGGAGATAAAACCCGTATGGAAGAACTGGTAAAAGACGAAAATGCTTTTATCAGACCTAGTGCTTCCGGAGATACTTTGGGCGGCGTAGCGCGCAAAACAAGAGAATCGATTATTTTATGTGAAGCTGCAGGTTTTGACACAATTGTTATTGAAACAGTTGGTGTGGGTCAAAGCGAAACCGCTGTTCACAGTATGGTCGACTTTTTTCTATTACTCAAAATTTCCGGTGCCGGCGACGAACTTCAGGGTATTAAACGCGGCATTATGGAAATGGCTGATGCCATCGTAATCAACAAAGCAGATGGCGACAACATCAAAAAAGCCAATCAGGCAAAACTCGAATTCAACAGGGCTTTGCATTTATTTCCTCCAAAAAAATCAAACTGGCAGCCAAAAGTAACGACTTGCAGCGCTGTTACCAAAGATGGCATTTCAGAAATTTGGAATACGATTTCCGATTATACAGAAGCAACCACGGCATCAGGTTTCTTTCAGGAAAGACGAAAAGAACAAAATCAATTCTGGATGATGGAAACTATAAACGAGCAACTGCGACTAAATTTTTACAATCAGCCCGAAATTATAGCTCAGTTGGAACAAAACAAAAAAGCAGTGCAAAACGATGAAATTTCACCTTTTGCAGCTGCTCAAAATTTGTTGGAATTGTATTTTAGAGATACTAAGTAACTGAGATTCTAAAGTTCTGAGTTTTTTTTTTATTTTTAGAAACTTAGCACCTTAGCTACTTAGTCCCTTTTCCTCTTAACTTATACTTATTCTCCTTATATAAATTTCCTGCTGTAATTACATGTGCCAAAGCATCTTTTGCTAGGTCTTCATTTAATTTAACCGGAATTAGAGTGGTATCATTTTTAATTTCAAACTGTAACGGTTTCAAATTAGGTTGCATAATAACGACTTGATTTTCGACTCTAAAAGCATTGATATCATTAAACTGCATGATGGCTCTTCCTTGTGTTTTCGCATCCAGTTTGTTTAGATTTCTTCCAACCATAGGTGTTTCAAACGGAAGTCCCAAATAACTCAATAAGGTTGGTGGAATATCAATCTGACTGGCCAATTTACTGTAAACGGCTCCTTTTTGAACGCCAGGTCCCATTATAAGAGCGGGAATGTGAAACTTATTAATTGGCACTAAATTTTTACCATACGTTCTGGTGTTGTGATCTGCGATTACAATAAAAATCGTGTTTTTGAAATAAGGCTCTTTTTTAGCCATTTCAAAAAATTTCCCAATCGAGAAGTCAGCATATTTCATAGCATTGTTTACGGTTGCCGGTTTGGCATCATAAGGTTTGATTCTTCCCGCAGGATATTCAAAAGGCTCATGATTGGAGGTCGAAAACATTAAAGAAAAGAAAGGTTTGTCTCCTTTTGCTTTAAAATAGTTATTGGCTTTGGTTACCAGATCTTCATCTGAATATCCCCAGGTTCCTTTAAAAGCATATTTATTCCCATCAGATTCAAAATCTTCCTGGTCTACGATATCCTGAAATCCATTTCCGTTAAAAAAGGATGCCATATTGTCAAAATTTGCCATTCCACCATAAATAAAACTGGTGTCATATCCTTTTTGTTTTAACGCGTCGGCCAATGTAAAAAATCCTTGCTGTGAGTTTCCTAATTTCACTACACTTTCTGAAGGTGAAGGTAAAAATCCAGTCACTACCGCTTCGATTCCGCGTACACTTCGCGTTCCTGTGCAGTACAAATTGGTGAACAATAAACCTTCTTTAGATAGTTTATCAAATTCAGGTGTTAGTGGTTTTCCGCCCAAAATACCAACGTACTCCGCCCCTAAACTTTCCTGTAGAAAAATAACCAGATTATATGGTTTCTTCAAAAGCGTGTCCGGTTGCTGTACATGCAGAAATGGAATTTCAGCGTCTGTAAAATCACCAGGTCCGGCCAACATGTATTTTTTTACACGAGCGATTGCCTCGGCTTCTTCCATTTTACCATACATCTTGGTATTTCCCTCATTTTTAATTGAGTAAGCTGCAAAAGCTACCGTATAAAAAGAATTCAATCCCAAAGTATTGGTTAACTGATCTGTTGAAAATACAGCATTACTCGCATTAATCGGGCGTTTTGAAGTAAGACTTGAACGAGCTCCAAAAAACAATAAAAAAGCCAATAATGGAAAAACCATCGATTTAAATTTATAGTCAGCACTGCTGGTATAGAAGTATTTTTTTCCCTTCTTGAAAGCAAAATACAGCACTACTCCTAAAATTAAAAAAGTCACGATGATCGAGGTCAGATAACTTTTTAAAAGCATTCCGACTACTTCTTTAGGGTAAATCAGGTAATCTAAGAAAATTTTATTCGGACGTGTGTCGTATTGTTTTACAAAATCCGGTGTTGCCAACTCCACAAAAAGAATCAGAAACAGGAATAAAAAGCTGTAAACTACAAGGAATTTATTGGTAAACTTTAATGCTTTATTGGGCAAAAAAGTAATTAAAACTGCCGGCAGGAAAGACATATAACATAGTAAGATCATATCCATTCGAAGTCCGATTGGGAAAATGTACCAGAAATTTGGCGTTTCTACTACTCTGTCTTTAAAAATAAAGAACAAAAATAATCGGCTTAAAGTAGTAATCAACAATCCAATTAAGATGAAATTGATGATGGGTTTTAAAAAACTTAATTTTTTCATTAGAAAGATTTAAATGTTTTTGGATTGGGGCCTATCATAAAGACACACTGTATGACTTTACTCTTCGTAACGGTTTATTTCCCGATCGTAAAACTCATTCGCTAAAACAATTAAACCTTCCATCTCTGCATTTAGCTCTGCTTCGTCAAGATCTTCGGCTTCTTCCATGAATTCTACCTCATCATCTTTTAAATTGATTATGAATCTTGGATAATCCAGGTGAATGATAAAAATATCATCTGGAAAATCAGTATTGTCTCCGAGTAAAAATTTAGGTAATTCCATTTTTATTTATTTATTATTTTATTTATTGTTTTACAGACTGCAATGATTTAAAGAGCTTTCAGGATACTTAGCGAATCCTTTTTATCTGTGGCTGATTCTTTTGCCGTTCAAATTTAAGTATTTGAAACTGAATTTCTGATTAATTTTTTGGTCAGGTAATGAAAACGAATATAAAGAAATATTGCTGCTGTGGTAAGTCCGGCCAAAAGTCCGATCCAGACTCCCTCTGCTTTTAATTCGGTATATTCAGCAAGATAATATGAAATTGGAAAACCAATGATCCAATAGGCTACAAAGGTAATGTACATTGGGATTTTCACATCCTGCAAGCCTCGCAAAGCTCCGAGAACAACAACCTGAATTCCATCAGAAATTTGAAAAACGGCCGCTATTAAAAGTAATTTTGATGCAATGCCAATTACCTCGTTATTATCCAGAAGCTGACCTCCGTTTTCCATATTCAAAAAGATATGCGGCAGAAAATCATGAAACGCCACAAAAAGTATAGCAAAAAAAGTTTCAATTATAATCGCCAGTAAAAAGATCGAACGAGCCACCACAACTAAATTTTTATAATCCATTAAACCTCTTTGGTTACTCACTCTAATCATCGAAGTCACACTCAATCCCATCGCAAACATAAAAGTCATTGACGCCAGACTTAAAGCAATTTGATTGGCTGCCTGACTGGTTTTTCCAATGTTACCGCAAAGCCAGATAGAGGCAGTAAACAAAACTACTTCAAAAAGCATTTGCATTGCCGATGGAAATCCGATACTGATTATTTTTTTCAGAGTTTCTTTTTTAATTTCGTCAAAGCTGAAGTTTTTGAAGAAACGTTTCAAATCTTCTCTTCTCGACAGCATAATATGCATGAACATAACCAAAAATATTCTTGAAATTACAGTCCCCAAAGCAGCCCCAATAATTCCCATTTTTGGAAAAATCCAGATTCCGTAAATCAATACATAGTTAATTCCAACGTGGAGTACGTTGGCCATAATCATGGCGTACATTGAATATTTGGTCATCGAAAGTCCGTCAGCAAACTGCTTGTAGCCCTGATACACAATTAACGGAATTAAAGAGAAAGCAACCCAATCCAGATAAGGTTTTGCAAGCGCGATTACATCAGCAGGCTGTTGCAATAACTCCATTATCGGTTTTGCGAGAACAATAATTCCGAAAAGTAATAATCCTAAGAGTATGCATAAAAACAATCCGTGGTGAAATGCAGAACGGATTTTACCATCATTTTTTTCAGCATCTCCTTCCGCTACAATTGGTGTAATGGCGGTAGAAAAACCAATTCCTAACGACATAGCGATAAAAATCATACTGTTTCCTAATGAAACTGCCGCTAATTCTGTACTTCCTAACTTTCCAACCATTATGTTATCGACAATACCAATTAAGGTATGCCCGACCATTCCTAATATAATGGGATATGCTAATCTTAAATTATATGAAAACTCTTTGGTATACTGCTTTAAATTCACTTCTATTCTCTTTTAGTCGGCAAAGATAATCAGAAGCTTTGGATTCTTTGATACTATTAAAAACATAAGCAAATATTAAGGCTTTTTTAACGAACACAGATATTATATAACAATTACTAAAAATTATATAACAGCCCCCTGAGGTCTTAAAAGTATTTTTACAGTATTAGAAATTTAAAAAAGATGGTCATGAGAAATTTAAAAATGTTATGCCTCGCTGCTTTCGCTTTACTATACGCCAATACAACTTTCGCTCAGGACAGTGCCGTTAAAAACTATAATCAGGGCTTTAGATTAGGCTTTGGTTTAAATGGTGGTATCCCGACCGATAATGACTACAAATGGTCACTTGGTGGAGATGTTCGTCTGCAATATGATTTATCTAAAAGAACATCGTTGACCTTAACTACAGGTTTTACAAACCTTTTTATGAAAGACGAAGCAAAAGATCTTGGATTTATTCCTGCTAAAGCAGGTTTTAAAGCATTTATCTGGGAAGATCAGTTTTATATTTTGGGAGAAGTGGGAGCTGGTTTTGCCGTAACTAACGGTTATAACGACACTACTTTTTTATGGGCTCCGGGAATTGGGTATGCCACTAAATACATCGACATTAGTGTCCGCTACGAAGATTATAACAAATTCAAAACCAATCAGGTTGCTTTGCGTTTAGCCTATGGTTTTGATTTATAAAAGTTAGGTTTAATTTATTTTTTTGTTTTTGGTATGAACCCGGTAGAGAGTAAGCTCTATCGGGTTTTGTTTTGTCTTTTACCATTGGTCAAAAGATAACTGCCATTAGTCAAATGATTTTTCCGGATTGGTTTAGAACGCGGTAATTCGCTGAAAAATTAATCCAATCATGAACAAAACAGTTTTTTATCTATCACAGCTTTTTATCTTTTTTCTGATCAGCATTTCTGCACGATCACAATCAAAATTTTCAGGAGAATTTAAAGTCGATTATGTTCCGTTTTCTAATTACGTACGCCCAATGGACAGTACCAAAACAAGCGCCGAAAGTAATTTTAAAAGGGCACAGATCGCATTCGAAGTGCCTCTTTCTTTAAAAATGGACCAATACAATCATCCAAGACTCTGGTCTCTTTTTATGGATGGAAGTTATGCCCGAATGGAAAATAAAAATTATGAAATTCCTTCTCTTCCGGTAGAATTCCAGGGCGGGTTCCCTAATGAACTGCTGAATGCGCAAATTGGAGTCAAACACCTCCGCTCTATTTCTCCCTCCTGGTCTTTAATGGTTATGCTCTCCGTTGGTGTTTATACGGACATGGTCGAAATCAATAAAGATGATGTTTTAATTCAGGGTGGAGTTCTTTTTATCAAACAATTCAATCCCAATCTGGCTTTTGGTATGGGGCCGGTTTTAACCAATAGTTTTGGTGTTCCAATGGTGCTTCCCGGAATTTATTTTAATTGGGAATCCAGAGGTGCTCTGCATTTTAAAGTTGCATTTCCTGAAGGTTTAGAACTTGGGTATCGAATGTCTGACACTTTTGATTTGAAAGCGGTTGGAGAACTCAGCGGTATGACTGCAGAAACCAGGGTTGGAAACAAATCTTCGTTATTGGGATATCAGCAAATTATTGCGGGAATAAGACCGCAGATCAAGTTTGGTGAACATTGGACTTTAGAACCGACTGCCGGAACGACTATTGTGCGAAACTTTTCTACTACGAGCCGAAAAATAAAAGACATTTTTAAAGAAAAGGATATTGCTAATCCAAGATTTACGACCACCTTTTATGGAGCGGTCGCTTTAAAATGGAAGTTCTAAAGCTATTTTCTAACTGTTGGAAATAAATAAACAGCAAGAAACAGCAATTTAACACCTAAAAAAATCTCCTCTATAACCGGCTTTGTTCGTTTATAGAAGAGATTTTTTGCGTTTTTTTAATATAAACCTATCTTTCTTGAAGGTAAATTCATTTTTTAGAAATTACATCAACGGTTTATCTACTTAGTAAGTTTTTATAAACTACCTCTTTCAATAAAGCTTCGCGGCGTGTTCTTGAAATGGGCAGTTCTTGTCCTTTTACGAACAATCGCCCACCGGAAACAGAATCAATATGGGTAATATTGACAAGGAAAGATTTATGAATTCTGAAGAAAATCTCTGTTGGAAGTGTTTCTTCTAAAGAGATCATTGTCTGATGAATAACAAGAACCTTGTCTTTAAAATGAAGTTTTGCATAGTTTTGCATGCCTTCGATATAGAGAATATCAAGCCAGGAAATTTTTTGAAAGCCTTCTTCCTGACGCACGTACAAATAAGGATCTAATTGATTCTGCTTCGGAGAAACTGTCATCTGATGCCATTGTTTTGCTTTTAGAGCTGCCTGATAAAAACGCTGAAACGTAATGGGTTTTAATAAATAATCAACCACCTGCAAACGGTACCCCTCCAGAGCATATTCCGAATAAGCTGTAGTGAAAATGACCAAAGGCGGATTATCCAGCGATTCCAAAAACTCTAATCCGGAGAGATAAGGCATATTAATATCCAAAAACAACAAATCAATCTGTTTTTCCTGAATGTAGGACGTGGCTTCTAGTGCAGAGGCACAGGTACCCGCAACTTCAAGAAAATCAATTTTAGAGACAAAATCTACTATTCCGTTTCTTGCGATAGGTTCATCGTCGATAACCAGACATTTCATGTTCATATTTTGCTGTTTTTTATTATTTTTTTTCTCTCGCAGATCTAGCAGATCAGGCAGATTTTTTCTTTCTTTTTACCCAATCAAAAATCTGCAATCGTTAATCTTCAATCTAAAATCTTTTAACTTCATGACATTGAGCTATCGGGAACGTTACACCCTTTTACTTTAAATCTAAAACCACCGTTACTGTAAAATCCGAATCGGTTTTATTGATATTTAGCTGGTGTTTTTCGGGGTATTGAATCGCGAGCCTTTTTTTGACATTTTCAAGTCCAAGTCCCTGATTTTTGGAAGGGATTTTATATTGCTCGGTATAGGAGTTTTCGATTTTAAATTGTAATTGCTTGGAAGTTTGCCTGCAGGATAAGTGTACATATCCCTTTTGATTGGGAAGTCTTGAAACGTGTTTAAAGGCATTTTCAATTAAAGGCACCAAAAGCAAGGGCGCAATCTGAAGCTGAGTGTCTTCGATATTCCATTTGCATTTTACTTCCAGTTCATTACCCCATCTTGTTTCTTCGACCGCAATTAGATCTTTGAGATATTTTATTTCGAGATGCAGTGGTACATATTCTTTGTTACATTCATACAATTGATACCGCAGAATATCCGAGAACTGAACGAGTAAATCCGATGCTAGTTTTACATTGCTCTGCATTAAAATATGGATATGATTGAGTACGTTAAACATGAGATGCGGATTGATCTGATCCTGCAAAATCCTGATTTGTGCCTCGAGATGCACTTGTTGCAACTGCGCATGATTTCTTTCTATTACATTGTGTTCCTGATAAAATCGGAGTCCGCAGGCGGTACCACAGATTAAAATAGCTGCGGGAGTACTTCCAAAAAACCTTGCCCATAAAAACTGTATCGAAGTCATGTTTGCTTCATCCGGATACAAGCGTCCGCGAGAATAGGTATTGGAAAAAACAGCATAGATAATGGCCAGACAAAAGGAAAGTACCAAAACTATAATGACGCTTTGTACAGCAAATAAAGCCATCCTTCTTTTTCGCAAGGCATTTGGCAACAACACATCACTTAAAAAATGTGCCAAAAGACATGAACACAATAAAACCAAAAAAGCCTGAAAAGCAGCCGATAAAAAGCCATAAGCATCTATCATCTGCGACCAGATCGTTATTCCGAGTATGCACCAAAAAAAGACTAAAAATATCCAATGTCTGTTTTTACTTTTTGTAATCATCTAATAGGGAATAAAAATTCATAAGAAAATTTAGGCTCAAAAATAGCCCTATATTTTTTAAACAAACAGCAAAGAACCTAAAAGATTCTTTGCTGCTAACTAGGTTCAACCAATAAATAAACCTTTAAAATATAAAATAACCAACGCTGACGTTAAACGAATTTGGCTTCGAGCTAAATTCTTTACTCAGATTATTTAATCCTCCCTGATAGGTAACATCTAAAGTAAACTTCCACATTTCGATTCCTGCCCCAATCTGATAGCCTATATTCGATTTATCAAATTTCCCATAGCTCGTTTTTAATTGGTTCAGCGAAGAAAAATTTTCATCCAACACATAAGAATAAACTCCTCCTCCAAAAACTCTAACATTCAGAGTAGATTGATCGATTACTTTGTAACCAATTAACAGCGGTATTTCGAGACTTCTCCAGGTTGCATTTTTAGAAGATGACTGGGCTGTTCTTTCAATTTTAGAAGATTTCTCACTATACAAAATTTCATTTTGAACATAGAAACGTTTGAAGTCAAAGCGGGCCATGGCACCACCGAAAAAACCAGCGGCATACTTTGAATCAAAACCGTTTGAAACAGGCAGTTCAGAATAGTTTGATCCTGCTTTTATTCCAACATGAATAGGAAGCGGAGATTGTGCATTTGATTTAAAAGAGATTAATGTAAAAATAACTCCCAACCATAATAATTTGTACGTGTTCATGATAATAATGTTTATTAATTTGATGCAAAGGAGCACAAACCTGAAACGCTATTAAAATTAGTTTGATGAACGACAGTTACGTTTTGACTAACGGAGTTATTAATCGACTTTTCCTAAAAACAACAAACCCGACAGGTTTCAAAAACCAGTCGGGTTTAGATGATATACCCCACTATTTACTTCAGATACTTTTTATCGGTCAAAGTTCTCATGAAAGCGATGAGCTGCTTTTTTTCCAAATCGGATAAGTTTAATTTGTCTTCCGGTAACGTTTGGTTCGGAACATCGAATCCCAGGCCTAAACCTCCTCCTTCGTTATAAAAATCAACTACCTCTTCCAGAGTTTTGTAAACACCATTGTGCATGTATGGAGCGGTAAGTGTTATATTTCGGATAGTTGGTGTTTTAAACGAATTTTTATGAATCGTGGCCTGTGTAATTACAAACTTACCCAAATCCCCGTCTAGTTTTTTACTTTTATTCGGAACACCCAAAATTTCGCTTTCCGATCGGTCAAAATTAGGAGGAACAGTTCCATTGGTGAGCGGAATAAAATGACAGGTTGCACATTTGGCCTTCCCAGCAAACAAATTAAAACCTGCTTTTTCATCCGCTGTAAAACGCTCTTTGTTTTGCATATAAGCATCAAACTTCGAATCGTACTTGCTTAACGAACGAATATAAGAAGCCAAAGCATTTTTGATCTCAAATTCATTTATTGCTCCTTTTGGAAAAGCTTTTTTGAAATCTCTCACATAGTTCGCATCCTTTTGAAGCACTAAAGCCGATTGCTCCAAAGAACCGTGCATTTCGTTTTCATTTTTAATCACGGCCACTGCCTGATCTTCGAGATAACTTACTCTTGAATCTGCAAAAAATACGCGTTGAAAAGCAATATTGTTAAGTGTCGGCGTATTGCGCTGAAGCATTGATTTTCCGTCTAATGAAACCGCTGTTTCCAATCCATCTGTAAAAGCTTTATCAGCATGATGGCACGAAGCACAAGAACGAGTGTTGTTACCCGATAAAACAGGATCGTTGAACAGTTTTTTTCCCAACGCAATTTTCTCCGGCGTTGTTTTATAATCCGGAAAACCTGAAAAAGCTTCGGGATCAAATGCCTCCGGATCGAATAATGTTTGTGCCGTAACTTTTAAACCTCGTTGCTCTTTCATGAGCGGAATCCCCAATTCAGATCTGGTTTGAAATAATCCTTTGCTTAGCGGATTGGCAATTTCTTTGATAAAATAAGCACGGTCAAAAGCGTTAAAGTTGGTATTTGTTTTTAAATACTGCTGCCCTTTCTTCAATATCCCGAGTACCTGATTTGAATTGGAAACCGCATTGTTTTCAACATAAACCTGATAATATTTTTCGATGGTTTCTAAAGCAACCAAAGCTTCGGGAAGTGAATTCAGTACAACCGGGGAATCAAATCCTGTAATTCCTAAAGTAACCATTCGGTATACTTCCAATCGCATGGCGTCAAAAACATGCGCGTCCGTTAATTGATTTGAATTGGAAACTTTTTCCAGACGAACCAAATTAGCCGACAAAATACCCAATTCCTGAAGTAGTTCTTTTTTACTCTCTTTGTTGTACTTCGGAAAAACCAATTCCTCAATAACCTGAAATCCCTCAGGCGGAACTGTCACTTTATCATTTTCCTCAAACTCAGGTATTGCAGGACCGTTTATTGCTTTGGAAACGGCCGGCGAATAATACTCACTTATCATTTCGACCTTTTTATAACCTTGATGTGCTTCCAGAAATTGTCTCTGAATTTGTGCTTCGGTAGAATCTGACTGCACGGAATATTTAAGCTTAGCAACCTTCTCAATCAGTAAAGTAATATCAGACTGAAACAATTCATTTACTTCCTGATGTTTGTCTTTTTTCTGACAGGCTACCAATGCCAGCAGGAAAAACAAACCGTATATTTTTTTCATGTGTATTAAAAATTAAAAGGAAAATATTCAGAAAAACAGAAACCACTACCTCAAATTGAAATAGTGGATGACTGTTTTATAATGCTTTAAAAATTTATCTCGCTAAACCTTTAATCACTACAATTTGACTTGCTTGTTGCTCGTTCGGACGATTTGTTCCTCCGTCAACTCCTTTATATTTTTCGCCAGTCCAGGTATGAGGTTGGATGCTTAGCATGAAAGTATCAGGAATACCCAACTGATCTGATACATCGATCATAGCACCGTATTCCCAATCTCCGAATTTTGATAGTTTACCTACGTTGTATTTGGCAGCATCAGCCTGAGTACGACGGTGATCTAATTCTAATACTACTTTCAATTCTTTTGTAGCGATATTGTATTGATAGATATAAGCATCGTGTGTTTCGTCACCGTATCCGTTTGCATCTTCCTGAACGTAAACATAGTTACTGGTTACACAAATATTATCCGGGTTTTGAAATTTCCCTGCTTTTCCACTGCGGTTATCTCCATCTAAAACCAATTCTAAAGTTCCTTTTAACGGATCGGCAGCATCAAGATTTAATCTGTAAACTCTACCGTATTTCGTTCTTGAAGCATCGGCATTCGTTCCTGTGATATCTTGTCCGGTTACGTTAAAATACAATTCACGGTCAGCATTGTTACCTCCTTTGCGGTAATCTAAATCTTCAACACGACCAAATTTGATTGCTTTCAAAGTATTTACAGATGCGTTGATCTGAGCTCCTGTTAAAGTAGTGTGGTTGTCAATTTTCACGAAAGAAACAGGATAAGTTTGATCCACAGTCATGTCTCTTTCTCTTTGGTTGCTGTCATTTCTTTTTAACATGTACAAAGATCCACCTGTTAAATCACCAACAATATTTGATACATACATAAAAACCTGACCTCCGTAAGTTCCAGAGTCATCGTCACCAATTACTACAACTGTTTTTCCTTTGTAAGCAGAAGAACGTAATGGTAAAGCATTTTCGGCGCTTAAACGTCCAAATCCTGATAATTCTTTAGATACTGATGCTCCTCCAGCACTAGCGTACGGATCTAAGGCATGTGTACGAGACTCTTCTCCTGACTCTCCGCATGTTAAATAAAGCGGTCCAAAACCATGTTCTTCTTTAGTAGCCATAGTAGCCCCACACAATCTCCAGGTTCCTCCACTAGAGTTTAACAAATATTCTCCTTTTGTAGGTTTGAATGTTTTGTCTAAAGTAATTCTCGAAACCGCAAAATTGTCTTCGTTGTTTACTAAGAAAGTAAAAGTTCCGTCGGTATTTTTCAATAGCCCCGAACCATCAGCAGAACCTCCAAAAACAAATTTAGGACTGTCTGCAAAAACATCATCTGAACTAAAAAGAGAATAAATTTTCAAACTTTCAAATCCTGCCTGAGCTTTTATTAAACTTGGTGTTACAGATTGATCCTTCAGTACAACACTTGTTGTTTCTGCTTCGTCTTTAGAATCGTTATTACAAGATGTAAGTAACGAACCTAACATAATTAGGGGTAAAATAATTCTTTTCATTTAGTTAAAAATTGGTTTCTATTTTTTTTTACAAAGTAATCCCCTACTCTTTAATTTAAAATGATTTAGATATTATCAAAAAAACAACAGTTTGCAAAAAAACTGCTTTAAAACAAAAAAAAGTTAACATTAAATTAGTACTACAAAACACTCATAAACTTGCAGTAACATTAAAGCAAAAAAAAGAGCCTTATTTAAGACTCGTTTTCTAATTGCTCTTTATATATTTTAATATTAGCCTTTATACTCTCCGGTAACTCAGGCTCTTTAATGTCGGTATGCTTCTGCATTTCTTCCCAAATGGTTTTAGCCACAATGTAACGGGCCATTTCTTTATCATCGGCCGGAATTATATACCACGGAGCATCTTTTGTCGAGGTTTTATTTATGGCCTCTTCATAATATTGTTGATATTCCTCCCAATGTGCACGTTCTTTCAAATCCGCAACCGAGAATTTCCAATTGTGTTTTTCTTCTTCCAATCGTCTTAACAAACGTTTACGTTGTTCCTCTTTACTCAAATGCAGGAAAAACTTCAGTACAATTGTTCCGTTTTGCGTAATATGCTTTTCAAAATTATTGATTTGCTCCATTCTGTCTTTCCAAAAATCCTTCGGAATATCTTCTACCTTTTCAATTCCGGGTAAATTTTCATTCAATATATACTCAGGGTGCACGCGGGTAACCAAAATATTTTCATAATGGGTACGATTAAAAATCGCATATTTCCCTTTTTCGGGTAAAACCACATAATGTCTCCACAAATAATCGTGTTCCAACTCTGCCGAAGTAGGCGTTTTAAAACTATGTACCACTACTCCACGCGGATTAAATTCTTTAAAAACTTCCCGAATCAGACTGTCTTTTCCGGAAGTATCCATTCCCTGCAGACAAATCAAAACGCCATATCTGTTATGAGCATACATGGCATCTTGCTGTTTACTCAATTTAGCCTGAACTTTATCGAGTTTAGCCTCTTTTTCCTCACTGTCTGCATCAAGGTCGAGCAAAGTAGGAATCTTTGATAATTTTATTTTATCTGTGATTTTAAAATCATTCGGATCTATTGATTTCATATTTATGAGTTTTTTCGTAATAGTAAATATACTATTTTTACAAAGCATATTCCTGCTGTTCCATGTAATACTTTCGGAGACAGCAATTTTATTTACAAAACAACATTCATGGAAAAATTCACCTTAGAAATATTATTTCAAATCATCGGAATCGGGTCGGCATCAGGATTATTTTTCAATAACAATTCGCTTTATATTATTGGTGACAATAGTGGCTTCTTATACGAATACCACATGCAGGATCAGCAATTGAGTGAGCATGCGTTAATAGACAATCCAACAAAGAATATTGCAAAAAATCTTAAACCCGATTTTGAGTCTTTAACCAACCATAATGATACGCTTTATGTTTTTGGCTCCGGTTCTACCGAAAACCGAAACAAGATGATTGCATTCGATCTTAAAAACAAAACTATACTGCAAAAAAATAATTTGGTTGATTTATATGCACTAATGCAAAGTTTTGGCGAAATAAAACCGGAAGATTTTAATCTGGAAGGTTCTATTTTTGATGGTGAGAACTGGTACCTGTTCAATCGTGGTAATGGAATCTCGAACAAAAACACCATTTTTACTATCCATGCTAAAAGTCTGGGAGAAGAATTCGCTCTGGTTGCAACCAATTATAAGCTTCCAAAAATAAAAGGGATTCGCTCCAGTTTTACAGATGCTATTTTGGTGGAAGATAAAATCTATTTCCTTTCTACAGTAGAAAACACTAAATCAACTTATGACGACGGTGAAATTTTGGGAAGCTTCATAGGAAGAATCGACCTTAAAACCATGAAAATCGATTTTACTCAAAAAATTACGGCAACCAATAAATTCGAAGGTCTGACTTTTTATCAAAAAACAAATGATAAAATCGAGTTTTTGCTTTGCGAAGATAATGATACAGAGGTTCTAGAAACGAAAATTTATAAATTGAGTTTGCCTGTTAAGTAAAACGAATTTTCATGAAAAAAATAATTCTTTCGCTATTAATCGTTTTTATGATTTTGACTGGCGGTTATCTATTTTATGACTTTAAAACAACTAAAATAAAAAAAGAATATTATAAAACTTTATCGCCTAAAGATTTTAGCCCAAAATCTTTTATTCTCTTTTTTAAAGAGAAATACAATAAAACCCCTCTAAATAGCATAACAATGAGTGGTGAGTTTCCTGATAATTGGGTAAAACCAAATGATGTAGCTTATCTAATTTCCATCATGAGATCTAAAGAAAAATGTTGCGGATATACAAACATATTCTCTTCTACTCTATCTGACGACAATGGTGAGATTGGTGGTTTTGCAATAATTTTTCTTAACTCTTATATCTCAAATACTAAAATTAATCTAGGTTTAAATTGCAATCCTAAAGTAGATGAAGAGTCGGTTGTAAAAATTGAAAAATGGTTTAAAAAGACGACCTACTTTAAAAACAATTCATCTGTTAAATAATATAAAAAGTAACTCAATGACATTAAAAAGGGACTTTTCATATTGATATATTTCTTTTTACGCTTAAAATTAAACTTTACTTTGTGAGGATAATGACACAGAAGTTCTCGAAACGAAGATTTATAAATTAACTTTACCCAACAAACTATAAACTACCACAAAAAAATGATCCGGAAAACCACTTTAGCTCTTCTAATTTTTATTACAAGTCAGGCCACACAAGCCCAATATAAATATCCTACGACTCCTGAACGTCCTGTTGTAGATGATTATTTTGGAACAAAAATCACAGATTCATACAGATGGCTTGAAGACATGAACAATCCTGAAGTTCAAAAATGGTTCAAAGACGAATCGGATTATACCAACTCTATTGTGAAAACAATTTCTGGACGCGATGTTCTTTTTAATAGAATGAAAGAGATTCAGGCTTTGGGTGGAGATCAATACGGATCTATTATACAGGTTGGTGATATTTTCTACTATACAAAAAATAAAAAGCAAGAAAACATATACAAGTTGTATTTCCGTAAAAACAGAAATGGAGCTGAAGTTTTATTGTTAGATCCTAATACAATTACTAAAGGTGCCACTATCACCAATTTTAATATTAGTCCTGATAACAAAAAACTAGCTGTAACCATATCTGAAGGCGGTGCAGAAGTTTGCGACCTAAAAATTATGGATCTCGAATCGAAAAAATTCCTTTCAGATAAACTTACTCCTGTTTGGAGCGAATTTCCTTTTGAATTTACTCCGGACAGTAAAGCCATAACATATACACAAATGGCTACGAGAGATAATACAAGTGACATTTTTTTGAAGAATATGAAAGCTTTTTTACATGTTATTGGCACTGATCCAAAAACAGATAAAATATTGGCTTCAAAAGAAAACAATCCTGAATTAGAAATTCTAGCTGCACAATTTCCTTATGTTAAATTTCCTGATGATTATTCATATATCATTTTAGATATTGGATCTACAAAAAATGAAGAATTTTCTTTTTATGCGCCATTTTCAGAACTAGGAAAATCAAAAATTAATTGGAAACCATTAGTGAAATATGAAGATGATATAACGGATAGTCAAATTATTGGTGATAAACTTTTTTTCCTTACTCATAAAAATGCTCCTAATTATAAACTGGCATATACAAGTCTAAAAAATCCAGATTTTAATAATCCAACGATTCTTGTTCCAGAAAATGATAAAGTTATACGAAGACTAAGAAAGTCTAAAAACTTCATTTACTATAATTTGAGCGACGGAATCAATCAGGAAACTTTCCAAATTAATGCCAAAACTTTAGAAATCAAAAAAATTCCACTTCCAGCGGGCTCTAATTCAGCATTTCCATTAAGTCCACGTCAAAACGATAACATGATGCTTTTTAACAATGGCTGGGTTACTCCTTCTACTGATTATGATTATGATGCCCAAACTGGAAAATTAGGAAAAAGTAAAGAATTAACCGCAAATGGTTCTTTTCCTGACTTTAGCAAAAATTATGTTGTAAAAGAAGTAGAAGTACCAAGTCACGATGGAGTAATGGTGCCTTTATCTATAATTTATCCTAAAAACATTAAAATTGACGGTTCTACACCTTGTTATATTACAGGATACGGCGCTTATGGGATTAGTCAATATCCATATTTTGTAGGATCTAGCGTAATGACTTTATTAGAACAAAATACTATTGTGGCTTTTGCGCATCCTCGTGGAGGAGGTGAAAAAGGCAATAAATGGCATACTGACGGAATGAAAGCTAAAAAGTCAAATACTTGGAAAGATTTTATTGCTTGTTCAGAATATTTGATAAAAGAAAAATATACTTCTAAAGAAAAACTTATTGGAAATGGAGTAAGCATGGGAGGTATATTGATTGGAAGAGCAATTACAGAACGTCCTGATCTTTATAAAGTAGCTCTTGTTGAAGTAGGTTGTACCAATGCAATCAGAATGGAAACTTCTCCAAATGGGGCAAATCAAATTCCAGAGATCGGAACTTTAAAAAATGAAGAGGATGTAAAATATATTTTAGAAATGGATTCGCAAAGCAAAGTGAAAAAAGGCGAAAAATATCCAGCTACTTTCATACGCACAGGAATTAATGATCCTAGAGTTGCGCCATGGGAGCCAGGCAAATTTGCTGCAATATTGCAAAATTATAATAGCTCCGAAAATCCCATTTTATTACACGTTAACTATGCCAACGGTCACCATTCAAGTGACTTAGATGTTACTTACGGTGATGAAGCAGACATGTGGGCATTTGCATTGTGGCAGGTTGGAAATACTAAGTTTCAGCTTAAAAAGTAAAATCTCGAATATAGTTTAATAAAAAATCTGTAGATGCACTAATTTACTTCTACAGATTTTTTTTGTTTTCACTACAAAGCAAAATTGATTATTTTTATTTTTTTTTACACCCCTCCCAACCTTTTTATCTTTTAAGCCCTCTTTAGTATAAAGACAACAATTGTGATAAACGAAACTCTCATATCCAACTGCAAAAAAATGAACCGCGATGCTCAGCGTCAGGTTTATGAGCATATGGCTCCAAAACTGTATCGCGTTTGCAAACGATACCTTAAGAAGGAAGAAGAAATTGAAGAAGCTATGGCTGACGCTTTCTATACCATATTTACAAAGCTGGAACAACTGAAAGAAGTTTTGGCTTTTGAGGCATGGGCCCGAAAAATTACCGTCAACCATTGTTTGGCAACCATCAAGAAAAACACCAATTTCAATATGTATCTTGATGATGTCAAATTGCTTTCGCAACCTTTTACCGAGGAGGTGAACGCATTGGAAGAAGAAGATTTACTGAATTTACTAAACCATATTCCGGACGGCTGTAAAACGGTTTTCAACCTTTTTGTTATTGAAGGTTTCGGACATAAAGAAATAGCCGCTATGCTGAACATTTCTGAAGGCACATCGAAATCACAATTGAATGCCGCTAAAACCAAACTAAAGGAGTTAGTCAATAAATTGTATTACCAAAAAGCAAAATAGTCATGGACAATCAAGATAAAGTATTCGATAAATTTAAAGAGGCCGCACAGAACTCGGAAACTAAAGATTTCCCGGGAATGGAAAAAGTCTGGTCGCGCCTTGAAGATAAACTGGACAAAAAAGAGGATAAAAAAACCATTTCGTTATGGAAAAAAATTGCCATCGCAGCCTCTCTTTTATTGCTCATTTCTTTAGGAGCCCAATTTTTAAAATCAGATAAAACAACTCCACTATCAACCCCAAAAGTTGTAGTTAACGAAACAGAGCAGCCCGCTTTGGAAAAAGAGAACGCAATTGTTTCTTCAGATTCTATAATGGTTCCGAAAGCAGAAGCGGTAAAAATTTTAGACCAGCAAATCAAACAACAGCAAAAAGTAGCATTACAGGAAATACAATCTTCTCCCAACAATGCTGTAATCACAGAAGTCGCTCCACCAGCCGTTGCAGATCAAATTGCTGCTCCGGTAGCTGTACAATCCGAATCTTATAAAAATAAAGAAGAGGAAAGCAGCGTCACAAAAGACAAAGCCGTTGCCACTTATGGATACGCCGGATCAATGCAGCGAGAGTCAGCTAAAATGGCTTATGCAGAAAAGCAGGCAACAATGGCCAGAAAAAGCGCTCCTCTAATTGTTTTGAACGGAAATCCAATTTCGCACAAAGACGATGCCAAAAGGGATCAAATGATGCAGACAGAACTTCCGAATTTACAGCCTGAAAATGTGGATTCTCTTGTCGTACTAGATGCTCCATTGTACATTATTGACGGAATTTACTATTCTGAAAGCGACTTATTTGGTCAGAACCCAACCAGTCCGTATGCTCCTTTAAACAAACAGGAGATCAAAACAATTACCGTTCTTCAGGATCTTGAAGCCACCTCAAAGTATGGCGAAAAAGGAAAAAAAGGAGTGGTAATCATTACAACCCGAAAAGGAAAACCTGCAGCAAAAGACTAACGGCAAAACTCCAATTTAATTTCAAAAAATCTTTGTCAGGGCTTTAAGCTCTGACCCCGCTCAACCCGATTATTCATCTAAAAATTACTACCATGAAAAACGTAAAACTTATTTCATTAGCCCTATCTATGCTTATATGTTTCGTAGCATCGGCACAGGAGAAAACAATTACAGGAATAGTTACCGACGAAACCAATATTCCGCTTCCGGGCGTAACCTTGGTTGTTAAAAATACTAAAACCACAGCGCAAACCGACTTTGACGGAAAGTACTCCATCAAGGCACAAAAAGGAGATGTACTAACATTTAGTTATATCGGATTCCACGCCCAAACCAAAACAGTGGACTATCAAAATGTTATCAATGTCAAATTAATTGCCGAAAATCTATCCCTGAGTGAAGTAGTCGTTGTGGGTTATGGAACCTCAAATACTGAACATAAAAGCTCAAATTACAGCCGTCGTGACAAGAAAATGGCTGCTAAGACTATTACCTCAACACTTCAGGGAAGAGTTGCCGGACCACAAATCACTCGCAATTACGTTCAGCCTTCACCCAATCAAAACATAATTATAAGAGGAACTGCATCTATTTCTTCTAAAAATGAACCTTTGTATATAATCGATGGTGTTCCTGTGAAATCTGATCAATTCTCAAAAATCAATCCGAATGATGTGGAAGAAGTAAAAGTTATAAAAGAAGCAGAAGCTACTTCACTTTATGGAAACAGAGCCTCAAACGGAGTTGTTATTGTTGCTACAAAGAACGGCATTTACAAAAACCTTACAGAGAAAGAATTAAATACCAAACTGAAAAAAATAACTGCTCCGCAACCGGTAGAACCTAATGAGGAAGACTACAATACTTTTGTAGAAAACGCCTTTGAGAGCCCAAAAACAACACCTCTTTCTACATTTTCCATCGATGTTGATAATGCTTCATACACCAATGTAAGACGTTTTATCAATAATGGACAGACGGTTCCCAAAGATGCCGTTCGAGTAGAAGAAATGGTGAATTTCTTTAAATATAATTATCCACAACCTAAGGATCAAAATCCTTTCTCTATTCATACAGAGCTTAGCGATTCTCCATGGAATGCGAAAAACAAAGTGCTTAAAATTGGTTTACAAGGCAAAAATATTCCAACAGAGAATTTGCCTGCCTCCAATCTCGTTTTCTTAATTGATGTTTCAGGATCAATGAGTGACCTAAATAAATTACCCTTACTCAAACAATCTCTGAAAATATTGGTAAATGAGTTACGCAGAAAAGACAAAGTAGCCATTGTGGTTTATGCTGGTGCAGCCGGACTGGTTTTACCCCCGACTTCCGGAGATGAGAAAAAAACAATTGTTGACGCTCTCGACAACTTAAATGCCGGAGGAAGCACTGCCGGAGGTGCCGGAATTGAACTGGCTTACAAAATCGCAGCAGAAAATTTCATCAAAGACGGGAACAACAGAGTGATTCTGGCAACCGACGGAGATTTTAATGTAGGCAACACTTCTAATTCAGACATGGAAAAACTAATCGAAGACAAAAGAAAAACCGGTGTTTTCCTTACTTGCCTGGGCTACGGAATGGGAAATTATAAAGACAGTAAAATGGAAACTCTGGCCGATAAAGGAAATGGAAATTATGCCTATATCGATAATATTCAGGAAGCAAATCGTTTTTTAGGAAAAGAATTTAAAGGTTCTATGTTTGCCATTGCCAAAGATGTAAAAATTCAGATCGAATTCAATCCGAAACAAGTTCAGGCCTACCGTTTAATTGGATACGAGAACAGAAAGTTACGTCCGGAAGATTTTAAGAATGATGCTATTGATGCGGGAGAACTAGGAAGCAACCATACCGTTACGGCTTTGTATGAAATTATTCCTGCTGGAGTGAAAAGCGACTATTTAGCACAGCAACCCGATGATTTGAAGTATACTAAAGTTGAAAAAGACGGTGTAAATTACAACAATGAACTTGCAACTATAAAATTCCGTTACAAAAAACCGGATGGTAACAAAAGTATCGAAATGATGCAGGTAATTGAAAACAAAGCTGTTACTTTAGAGAAAGCTTCTGATGATTTTAAATTCAGTTCTTCGGTAGCCTGGTTCGGATTAAAACTAAGAGATTCAAAACTCATTTCAGATAAATCTTCGGATGCGATTCTGAAATTAGCCAAGCAGGGACTTTCTAATGATGCAGAAGGATATAAAGCAGAATTTATTCGTTTGATTGAAGCTGCTAAATTCAATTAAATTCTAATCCTGTCTTTTTTTTAAAATCTTAAAAAATATCATTGTCATTCCTGTTTGATTGGAATGACAATGATTCTATTAATTTGAAGCGAATCCTCGATCTAAATATTTACCCCTGTTTACTAATAAAATTTGCCAATCTCCTGTCTAAAAACTTTGACAAAGATAAATGGCAATACTTATTTAAAATTTTAAGATGAAAAATATAAAACTTATTTCATTGGCTCTCTCTATATCTTTCTGTTTTACAACACATGCACAAGAGAAAACCATTTCTACTGTAGAACCAGTAAATACTAATAATCGGATCATAATATGTGCACCATCAAAAAAATCTCTTCTCAATGCACCTTTGGTAATTATTGACGGAGTTATAATAAATTCGGAACAATTTTCTAAAGTAAATCCAAATGATATCAAAGAGATAAAAATTGTAAAAGAAACTGAAGCAACTTCACTCTATGGAAATAAAGGAATAAATGGCGCTATAATTATTACAACAAAAGAAAATAATTAAAGATTTAATGATGCGGATTTTATTTTAACAGGGGCTTATTAACAAAATTATTTTTACATTTGATCTTCTTTAAAGAAAATTCAAACTACAATCTTTAAAGGACTATTTACAAATCAATTTCATACTTCATTTAAGGCCCCCTATCTTAAATCAGAATTTATTTCTTGTAAAAGAACATGTTGGCATGTTTAAAGCAGCAAACAACTATGATATTTACAATCCCGAAAACAATCAGATCATCCTGAATTGCAGAGAAAATAATCTGGGATTTTTTACCAAAGTATTTCGTTTTACCGATTACAAAAGAATGACTCCTTTTAATATTGAAATTACAACGGCTTCAGGCGAGAAAGTAATTACAGTTAAACGTGGTATTGCCTGGCTCAGATCAACTGTTGAAGTTTTTGACGAGAAAGACAGACTGATAGGAACGTTTAAGCAAAAATTCTTTTCTTTTGGTGGCAGATTTGAGATTTTAGACAAGAATGAAAAACCGGTTGCTACGCTTCAGGGAAAATGGACAGGCTGGGATTTTAAGTTTACACATGAAAATAAACAACTGGCGCAAGTAAGTAAAAAATGGGCCGGGATGGGAAAAGAACTCTTCACCAGTGCCGATAATTATATCCTTCAAATTGAAGAAACTGTAGCTGCTGACAGCTCGCAAAGACAACTAATCATGGCAGCAGTAATGTGTATCGACATGGTTTTGAAAGAATAAAAAAGTTGTTAAACTTAGATTAAGAAAACACTTAAAAGCATCATTTAGGAAGCAAAAGCCTTATTTTTGTTGTACTAAAATGATGCTTTTGGCATTTCTAACATTACAATCATGACAGACTTAAAAAATAAAAATGCTTTAATTACAGGAGCGGGAAAAGGAATAGGAAAAGCAATTGCTCTTGCACTTGCAAAAGAAGGAGTTAATGTAATTTTAGTCTCAAGAACACTGGCCGATGTGGAGCAACTGGCAATTGAAACCAATAATTTGGGTGTAAAATCTCTGGCTTTAACTGCCGATGTTTCTGATATTAATTCTATAAATAGTGCTGTAGAAAATGCCTTAGCCGAATTTACACATATTGATATTCTGATCAACAATGCAGGTACTGGTAAATTTGGTAATTTTCTGGAACTGGAACCGGAAGAATGGGAAAATATTATCAAAGTAAACCTAATGGGGACTTATTATACAACCCGTGCTGTTGTTCCAAACATGATTGAAAGAAAAACAGGTGAGATTATCAATATTTCTTCAACGGCCGGATTAAACGGAAATGCTTTAACAAGTGCCTACAGTGCCTCTAAATTTGCTGTTTTGGGACTAACAGATTCTTTAATGCACGAAATGAGAAAACATAATATTCGGGTTACTGCCTTAACACCAAGTACCGTAGCAACTGATTTAGCTATTGACTTAAAATTAACCGACGGAAATCCGGAAAAAGTAATGCAGGCCGAAGATGTAGCCGAATTGATTATTGCACAATTGAAATTAAACCGTCGCGTTTTCATTAAAAACAGCAGCATCTGGTCTACTAATCCTTAAAAAAATAAATTCCAATACTTAAATCCCAAATTCCAATTTTTGACATTTTTATAAAATTTCAACTCGTTTTGGAATTTGGGATTTCAGTA
Organism: Flavobacterium collinsii; assembly: GCF_902804485.1. Lineage (GTDB taxonomy): Bacteria > Bacteroidota > Bacteroidia > Flavobacteriales > Flavobacteriaceae > Flavobacterium > Flavobacterium collinsii. Next base: position 100,732 of record NZ_CADCST010000082.1, read on the forward strand.
TTGTGATTTCAAAAAAAATATATGATGGAACAATATTTAAGACAATTAATTGCAATAGAATTTACAGATAAGAAAGAACTTTTTACAGGATTTCTTATTGACTATTCAGATGAATGGATTTTATTGCGAAACAATCCCGCAGATTTTATTCTGGATGGTTTTGTAGTGCTCAAAAATAAAAACATCGAAGCCATTCACAGGGATCAGGATCTGGCATTTACAGAAAAAATAATCCGTTTAAAAGGACTAAAAACAAATGCCGAAGATATCATTCCAATAAGAGATTTGACTTCCATTATAAATTTTATTACCAACAAGTATGGTATTTTCCAGATTTCTAAAAAATCAGCAAAATCGGCTTATTTAGGAAAATTAATCGAATTGACGGATGAAGAACTTACCATCGATTTCTTGGACACAAAAGGTCAGTTTGGCGGAGAATTAAGCTTTAATCCGCAAAAAATAAGAGTGATTGAATTTGATACCGATTATATCAATTCGCTGAAATTGGTCGTTCCGGAAAATCAGAATTAATTATTTCAAAAACAGAAAAACCCTTTTTACAAAGGGTTTTTCTGTTTTTCTGTGATTTCGACTCAAGGACAAATCACAGCAGTAATTCCATTCCTAAATTCGCCAATCTTTGTTGAGTTTCTCGTGTGATTTCTCCTCACCCCGAAATAACAAGATTGGAGTTACTTAGTCTAGAACTCTACTCTTTGTCGAATTTCTAATGTGATTTACTTCGTCTGTTCACTATCGCCCGATTCTCGTTTCTTGAAATGGCAAACTAGATTTAAGCCTCTGCCAGTTTATTCAAAAACTCGAGACGAACACTTCCGTCTTCGTCAATTTTAGTCAGGTTTATTTCTTGTAAGGTATTGACCAATTCTGGATTCCAGGGTGTTTTTACTTTTACATAATTCTCTGTAAAACCATGAATATATCCTTCTTTATTTTCGCTTTCGAACAAAACAGTTCTGTTAGATCCTAACTGACTTTCATAAAAAGCACGGCGTTTTTTAACCGATAATCCGCGTAACATTTTACTGCGTTTCGCTCTTACATTTGCCGGAACAATTCCTGGCATGTTTGCAGCTTCTGTGTTATCTCTTTCCGAATAAGTGAATACGTGTAAATACGAAATATCCATTTCGTTAAGAAAATGATAGGTTTCTAAAAAGTGCTCATCTGTTTCACCCGGAAAACCAACAATAACATCGACACCTATACAAGCATGAGGCATTACTTCACGAATTTTATTGACACGTTCAGTATAAACTTCACGCAAATAACGGCGTTTCATCAATTTCAAAATATCATTACTTCCGGATTGCAACGGGATATGAAAATGCGGTACAAAAGTTCGGCTTGTTGAAACAAATTCAATCGTTTCATTTTTCAACAAATTGGGCTCGATAGATGAAATTCGCAAACGCTCAATTCCGTCAACCTTATCCAAAGCCTGAACCAGTTCAAGAAAGGTATGCTCGTGTTTTTTATTTCCAAACTCCCCTTTCCCGTAATCACCAATATTAACTCCGGTTAAAACAATTTCTTTAATATTCTGAGCCGAGATTTCCTTCGCATTTTGCAATACATTTTCCAAAGCATCACTTCTCGAAATTCCTCTTGCTAATGGAATGGTACAATAGGTACATTTATAATCACAACCGTCCTGAACTTTCAGGAAAGCACGGGTACGATCTCCAATAGAATAACTTCCCACATAAAAATCAGCTTCGGCAATTTCACAGGAGTGTACTTCACCCATGTCATTCTTGCTCAAATCGTGAATATAATCGGTAATCTTAAATTTTTCTGTTGCTCCCAAAACCAAATCAACTCCATCCACAGAAGCTAATTCCTCCGGTTTTAACTGGGCATAACAGCCTACTGCCGCTACGAAAGCTTTTTCATTAAGCTTCATTGCTTTTTTTACCACCTGCTTAAACTGTTTATCGGCATTCTCTGTAACAGAACAGGTATTGATGACATAGATATCTGCTATTTCCTCAAAATCAACACGATCAAAACCTTCGTCGTTAAAGTTTCGGGCAATAGTTGAAGTCTCTGAAAAATTCAGTTTACAACCAAGCGTATAAAAGGCAACTTTTTTTCTATTTTCCATAGGAATAAACTACGTTTTAAGTAGTAAGATATTATATTTACATCTCTTTTGAAGAGTTTGCAAATTTACGTACAATATTCTTTAAAATAAAATCAATAATACACTATATATCAATATTTTGCAACAAACCTCTATTTTAATTCATTTTAAAAAACTACAAATCAAACAAAATAAAGGTTTAAAAAAAGTGTCTCTAAAAAAGTAAAACAACAAATCGATAGGAATAAATTGACAAACAAATCGATTAAACGCAAATAATATCGATTAAGTACAATTTTACACCCATTAAATTGAAATTTTCTTACATTTAGCTTTGTTTGAATTGTTTTTAGAAGTACTTTCACTTCTCCAAAAAATAGTGAGCGAAAGTTGTATTATTTAAATCATAAATAGCACGTAACAATTTTGATTTTCCATCGTTATGTTGTTGTTTTGTTACAGTAAAAAATGGGAAGGCCGAAAACCAGAAAGAGTAGGCAAAAATTAAAAATTAAAACTCCATATGAAAGCATTTTTACCCACAATCTGCTTGATGTTCTTAACCCTTTTTAGCGCCCAGGCACAAACTGCTCCAGCTGCTAATCCATTTCCATCTATCAGCACATTGACAACCTGGGCGAGCTTAAACTCTCAAACTCAATTTGATATTGCAATTCGTGCGGTTGGATTTAAATTTGAAGTAAAAGAACCGGGTGAAGGCTCAACAGCCTACACTTATATCCGTAAAGTAACTGTAAACGAAGTAAACTATACTGACAGAATTGTTTACAGAATTACAAACAATAATTCAGCAAGTATCATTTCGTTGGTAACCGCTTCTACTGATTTAGTAAGCTTATACACGCCACAATTGTCAACTTTTAAAAACAACAATTGCAAAACCGAAATGTCTAAAGACAAAAATACAACCTGTACTTGTTACGAAAGTGCCAATTTTGCAATCGATCTTTGTGACGAACGTGTAAAACTGACAATGGGTGACGGAAATAAGTATTTTGTTTCTGTAGCTAAAAAATAATATTTAATACTTTAGTTTAGGTATTAAGAACTTCGAGTTGTTTTCCAAATCTTTGCAAATCTTAAATGAGTTGAGTTTGCAAAGATTTGGAACACATTTCTTAGGATTACTTACAAGTTTGGATTATTTAATTCATACCAAACTTCCAACTCTCCTTCATATTCGAAAGAATTGACATAGCAAAAACCTAGTTTTTCTAATATTCTTCTTGAGTCTTTATTTCCTTCATCGGCATAAGCATAAAGAGCTTCTGCTTTTATCACATTGAAAGCATAATTAACAAATGCTATTCCGGCTTCGGTAGCATAACCTTTCCCCCAATGTTTTTCGATGAAACGATATCCAATTTCATAAAAATCTTTATGGTTATTAATTTCCGTGGTAATAAACTTTATTCCGGACCAACCCAAAAACTCATTGGTTTCTTTTGAAATTACTGCCCAACGGCCTATTCCAAAAGCTTCATATTGTCCCTGAATATGTTTTATCATATCTACACTTTCCTGAATTTCTTTCACGGGTTTATTTCCCACAAAAAGATGCACGTTTGGATTAGAATCTAATTCAAACATTCCATCAGTATCCGAAAGAAGTAATTCTCTTAAAAGTAGTCGTTCAGTTTCAATTGGGTCTTTCATAAACTTTAATTTAAAATATAGCGTTGCACTACCTCAGCTACACCATCATTATTATTGGAAGCCACGATTAAATCTGCCTTATCTCTTAATTCCGGCGTTACATTATCTACCCAAACACCAAGTCCTGCATATTCGATCATGGTCAAATCATTTCCAGCATTTCCAACGGCAATAATCTCACTCTGGTGAATGTTTAACTTTTCGGCTAGAAGTTTTAAGCTGGCTGCTTTATCAATTCCATTCTGTGCTGCTTCCAGAAAAAAAGGTTTTGACATCGCAACACTCAAATGTGGCATTGTTGCTTTTAAATCACTTTCGACTTCTTTCAGATAAGAAGGCTCCTCCAGCAGTATACATTTTACTGCAGCTTCAGTCACAGCTTCTTTAAAACTATATACTTTATTGTGTGGTAATCCGGTAATTTCTTTTTCAACTTCAATGTATTCCGAATCGGTTTCACTTATAATCTCACCGTTCAGATAAGTGATGATGTGAGTATTCTTTTTTACACTGTAGTCATACAATTCATGAATTTGCTCCACCGTTAACTTTTGTTCAAACAAAATCACATCATCTTTAACCGTACTTATGATTGCACCATTAAACGAAATGATATAGGAATTATACAAATCTAACTCTAACTCCTTAGCATAAGCAGTCATTGCTGATGTAGGCCTACCGGAAGCCAAAACGACGTATACGCCTTTTGCTTGTGCTTCCAGAAGTACTTTTTTATTAAGGTCTGAAATTTTATGATCGTCTGTCAACAGGGTATCATCCATGTCAAGCACTAACATTTTATATTGCATATTTTTTATTTTCAGCTGCCTGTTATTAGTGTGCAGTCGCAGTCACAGTACTCAGTCTCAGTATTCAGTCTCAGTACTCAGTCTCAGTCTCAGTGCTCAGTCACAGTTTACATCTCACACTTCACACTTCACATCTCACACTTCACAAAACAACTACAATTATTAAAGACTCATTCTAAACTCTTCGATAATCGGATTAGCTTTTGCAAAATCGGTTTCCTGAATAAATACCTCTACTGCCAAATCTGAACCGCCATAACCAGCCATACGAGCCGATTGAATGTTATCTTTCTTTACTGTTTCCAATCCTGCCTCTTCCAATCTTTCCTGTAAAGCAATTGCTAACACTTCACTACCTGAATACACTTTCATTAATCCCATGACATCTTACTTTTATTGTTATTTATTTTTTACTCTAATATTCTTTTTAATTGATTTTGAAAATCACTGTTTTCATTCATACCAATATGCCCCTGCCCTTTTAACAGATAAAGATGCCCATTGGATTTTATCATTTTACTCAATCGAACCGAATTTTCATAGGGGATTAAACGATCTTCCATTCCGTGAAAAATATAAATCTGTGTCTTAATTTCTGGCAAATATTCATAGGTTTCAAAGCGGAATTTCTTCATGAAATTCGGAAAAAACGGTACTTTACTACTTGATAATTCTGTAAAACTATAATAAGGCGATTGCAGAATCAATGCTTTTGGTTTATTCTCAGAAGCCAAAATAGCAGCTAGTCCGGAACCTATTGAATAGCCCGCGGTAATAATATTGCTTTCAGAATATCTTTTAGATAATGTTTTATATGCAGCAGATACATCTTTGTTTAATTGCTCTTCATCATTAATTTCGCCTTCACTCTTACCGAAACTTCTGTAATCTAATATGAAGATATCATATCCCAATCTGGTATAGATTTTTGCAATTTTTCCCCAAGTTTCAAGTGTCCCCGCATTTCCATGGAGATAAAAAACTAAACCTTTTGAATTCTCAGCCTTAAATAATAATCCATTCAATTCTACTCCATCAAAAGACTTAATGTTTAGCTCCTCAAATTTTTGCTGATAATTGAATTGATAATCTTTAGGAAGCTGCGCCCTCTGGAATACCATTTCAGTCTGATTGAAATATACGTAAGAAACGATCAAAACATAAATTACAATAAAAAAAACTAAAAGTGTAATCATTAAAAATTTAAATGTTTTGAAAATCTCCATATAAATCCATTATTTCACAAATTTATTCTTCTTCAATATCCTCCTCATCCTCAAGTTCCTCTTCTTCTTCATCCATATCAAATAGATAAGGCTCCAGCAACATTTTATCTGCTAAAATTTCGATGCGTTCTGTTAAGGTTTCTGCAAAAATAATACGTTGTGTTTTGGTAATACTGTTTGAAATACGCATAATCTTAGTTTCGTGACGTAATTTCAAAATAGGATCAGCATCATCCAGGATAAACATTTTCAATCGATTTACATTGTAGCCCGCCGTTGTAAACATATCGCTCAATTTGTTTGGCGTCCCAATCAGAACATCAATTCCGGTAGAGATATAGTTTTTATCGTAATCCATATCACCTTTGTCGTGTACTCCGTAAACTTCAAGGTTGGTATATTTTCCGTATTTTTCAAAAAGCGCTTCCATTTCTAACACTTTGGCCTTGTCCTCTACAAAAATCAACGCACGTGGCGATTCTTCTGTCTGACCTGCCAATTGCTGAATGACATTCAATACAATTGTTGTAGATTTTCCGCTCCCTGCCGGAGAAAGAATGATACAATCTGCCCCACTTTTAATAGTCGAAAAAGTTTCCTGCTGCAAAACATTTGCCTCTGTTAAACCGTTTTCAATTAGAGCCTCTTGTAACTTCTCGTTTATTTTTTTTAGTTTCATTTTTTTTATGCTTTACGCTTTAAGCCTTAAGCCTTAAGCCAAAATTCATTTTATTTCTTATGCTTACACCAGCAAAAAGCCTAAAGCCTAAAGCTTATAGCCTAAAGCCTATTGCCCTTACTTGCTTGCAAACATTTTAACATCGGTTTCAGAAATTTCATTTCCTCCCAAAATAATTAATCTTTCAACTACATTTCGTAGTTCACGAATATTTCCTGTCCAATCGTACTCCTGCAATAATTTGATCGCCTGTGGCGAAAACACTTTTACCGAATTTCCTTGTTCTGAAGCAATTTTCTCTGTAAAATGCGTAATCAATGCCGGAATATCATCGCGTCTTTCATTCAATGGCGGCACTTTAATTAAAATTACAGCCAGACGGTGGTACAAATCTTCACGGAAACGACCTTCGGCAATTTCAGTCTTTAAATCTTTATTTGTTGCCGCTACAACGCGCACATCAACTTTGATATCTTTCTCTGCTCCCACTCTGGTAATCATACTCTCCTGTAGCGCCCGTAACACTTTGGCTTGCGCCGAAAGACTCATATCTCCAATTTCATCTAAGAAAATAGTTCCTTTGTCAGCAGCTTCAAACTTTCCGGCACGATCTTTCACCGCCGATGTAAAAGCTCCTTTTACGTGACCGAACAATTCACTTTCGATCAATTCACTCGGAATTGCAGCACAGTTTACTTCTATTAATGGAAAATTAGAACGCTCACTTTTTTCATGCAATTGGTGCGCTACCAATTCTTTTCCAGTTCCGTTTGGACCTGTAATCAAAACTCTCGCTTCGGTTTGAGCAACTTTATCAATCATTAACTTGATATGACTGATTGCTTCGCTTTCTCCTACCATTTCGTAGTTTTTACTTACCTTTTTCTTTAGGATTTTATTTTCAACCACGAGTTGTTTTTTATCTAAAGCATTACGAACCGTGTTCAGTAATCGGTTTAAATCAGGTGGTTTCGAAATATAATCAAATGCTCCCAAACGCATCGTATGAATCGCGGTTTCCATATCGCCATGACCAGAGATCATCACCATCGGAATTTCCGGTTTGATTTTTTTTACTTCTTCTAAAACCTCAACTCCGTCCAATTTTGGCATTTTGATGTCACACAAAACCAAATCGTAATCATTGTTTTTTATTTTCTCAAGACCCGCCGCACCATCTTCAGCTTCATCTACCTTATAAGTATCATTTTCTTCAGATAAAATTTTCACCAAAACTCTTCTAATGGATGCTTCGTCTTCTATAATTAGTATTTTACTCATTCTTTTTGAGGTTCTAAGGTTCTGAGTTACTAAGGTTCTAAGTTCTTCTTTTCTGCCTAAACTAAAAGCTTAGCAACTCAGAACCTTAGTATCTTAGCAACTTAAAAAAATTAATATTTAAGCCATTTATACAATTCTTTCCAGGTTGGTTTTTTGCCGTACATCAAAATCCCTATTCGGTAAATTTTGGCAGCGAACCATACTACAAGAAAAAAGGTAGCAAACAATAATGATACCGAAATTGCAATTTGCCACCACGGCACTCCAAACGGAAGTCGCATTAACATTACAATTGGCGAGGTCAACGGAATCATAGAAAACACAACCGCAATGGTTCCGTGAGGATCATTGACCACTGTAAAGAAACCTATATAAACACTTAAAATAAGCGGCATTAAAATAGGTAATAGAAATTGCTGCGAATCGGTTTGATTGTCAACTGCTGCACCAATGGCTGCATAAAAAGAGCTATATAAAAAGTATCCTCCGATGAAATAAACCACAAAACCAATGATAATACTGGCAATAGGCAAATTCCATAATTCACTAATATACATTTTAGCTGTCCCCGACATTTCATGCTGAGCAGATTGCATTAATTCAGGTGAAATTCTGGCCGTTGGACCAACATTAACACCAAAAAAGGCCGAAGCCGCAAACATCAATCCCAGACCAATGATCGCCCAGATAATAAACTGAAGCAATCCCGCAAGAGAAGTTCCCACGATTTTACCAATCATCAGCTGAAAAGGTTTTACTGAGGAAATAATAATTTCGATGATTCTATTTGTTTTTTCTTCGATCACACTACGCATCACCATATTTCCGTAAATGATAATAAACATCATGATCAGATAACCAAAAGCACCACCTATTCCAATTTTTATTTCATTCAGTCCTTTTAAGCTTTCCTCTCCGGATGCTTTTACTAAATGAATATTAACCTCTGACTGTGCTTTTTGAATGGCCACTGTATCCAGTTTTGCCGTTTCAAGATTTACTTTGGTAATTTTTGATGCAATAACACGCTGTGTTCTTTCGATAAAAGAAATACTCGGACTGTTATTCGAAATAAACTCGATTTTACTTTCTAAATCAGCTAAATTATTGGTTTTTGGAATTACAATTAAACCATCAAAGCTTTCATTAGTAATACTGTCTTTTAGTGCTTTTGTATCAATCTCAGATACATTGAGGTACTTAAACTCGGCCTCTTCTTTATTCTGTTTTACAAAATCCTGGGCAAACAAACCCGTTTCGTCATGGATTGCGATTCTTTTCGTCTCTGCTTTCATTGAACTCAGATAACCAATAAAACCTGCAATTGCCACAAATAACAACGGACTCAAAAACGTCATGACAACAAAAGACTTATTGCGCACTTTTGCAATAAATTCTCTTTTTATAATTAATGAAATGATGCTCATAAATATTTTAATTTTCAAATTCCAAATTCCACTTTTGATTACTCTAACATTGGAATTTGGAATTTAATTTTTGAAGTTTAATTTTTGTTTTCGGTAACTGTTTGAATAAAAATATCGTTTACGCTTGGTATTTTCTCTACAAAATGAGTAACCTGTCCTCGTTGCGTCAACAGATGCAATAACTCGTTTGGCGTTGCATTTCCAATTTGAATATCTAATTTCAAATCATCATTCAAGGATTTAAAATTTGCAGGCGAAACGGTAAATTTTTGCGTGATATCATACATCAGGCCTTCTACATTATCCGTCAGAATTCCCACTTCAAAACTATTGGTTCTAAATTGACGTTTTACATCACTCACCTTACCTTCAATCAATTTGTTCGATTTATGAATTAAAGCGATATGATCGCAAAGTTCCTCTACACTTTCCATACGGTGTGTCGAAAAAATAATGGTAGCTCCCTGTTCTTTTAATGCCAGAATCTCATCTTTAATAACATTTGCATTTACAGGATCAAATCCGGAGAAAGGCTCATCAAAAATCAACAATTTAGGCTTGTGTAACACACAAACTACAAACTGAATTTTTTGGGCCATTCCTTTCGAAAGTTCCTGAATTTTCTTGTTCCACCAGCCCTGAATTCCCAGACGATCGAACCAGTATTCCAATTGTAATTTTGCCTCGGCTTTAGAGAGTCCTTTCATCTGTGCCAGATACAAACATTGTTCTCCAACTTTCATAGAAGTATACAACCCTCTTTCTTCGGGAAGATAGCCAATATGCTGTACATGTTTGGGCTGCAATTTTTCTCCATCCAAAATTACTTCACCACTATCCGGCAATGTAATTTGATTTATAATTCGGATCAGGGAAGTTTTTCCGGCTCCATTCGGACCTAATAGTCCATAAATACTACCTTTTGGTACATTTAATGAAACTTCGTTAAGCGCTACATAATCACCGTATTGTTTTACGACTTTATGTACTTCGAGTAAGTTGCTCATGCTATAATTAAGATTTTCTGCGTCAGTTTGACTATTGTGGCATTATGAGTGTAAAAGTAAATAAATAGTATCGAAATTTTGTACTATTCATACAAAAAACCCATTCTATGATTTACTATAGAATGGGTTTTAAAATTTACTATTACTCCATTTTAGAAAAAGTTCTGATTATGAAAACATATCTTTTACTTTTTCAAAAAATGATTTTTCTGATTTTTCAGGGCTTGGAATAAAGTGATCGTCGTTAAGGGCATTTTCAAAAAATTGCTTTTGCTCTTTGTTCAACGTTTTTGGAGTCCATACATTTACATGAACTAACAAGTCTCCACTTCCATATCCATTGATGCTTGGAATACCTTTTCCTTTTAATCTTAAGATTTTTCCGGATTGAATTCCTTCTTCTAATTTGATACGAACTTTTCCATTGATTGCTTCGATGTCTTTAGAAACTCCTAAAACGGCTTCCGGGAAACTGATGTATAAATCATAATGAATGTTTTCACCTTCACGTTTCAGAAACTCATGCTCTAATTCTTCAATAGCAACAATTAAGTCTCCAGGAATACTATTTCCGGGAGCATCGTTTCCTTTATTAGAAACTTTCAACTGCATACCATCAACAACTCCTGCAGGAATTTTGATTGAAACGGTTTCATCTTCTAAAATCATTCCCTGTGCATCAGCTTCAGATGGTCTTTTATCTAAAATCTGGCCAGACCCGCCACAAGCAGGACAAGTTGACGCAGATTGCATTCTTCCTAAAATAGTGTTGGTTACACGCATTACCTGTCCTTGACCGTTACAAGTTGAACACGTTTTGTAAGTAACTCCTTTTGCCTGAACTTTACGTTTTACTTTTACTTTTTTCTCAACACCATTTGCAATTTCTTCTAAAGTTAATTTTACTTTAATTCGAAGATTGCTTCCTTTAGCACGACGAGGGCCACCGCCTCCGCCTCCACCGAAACCACCAAATCCTCCACCAAAAATATCACCAAACTGGCTGAAAATGTCATCCATATTCATACCACCGTGACCGCCGCCAAATCCGCCAGAACCATCAAAAGCCTGATGTCCGTACTGATCGTATTTCGCTTTTTTGTTAGGATCGCTTAGTACTTCGTAAGCTTCTGCCGCTAATTTAAAGTTTTCTTCTGCCTCTTTGTCGCCCGGATTTTTGTCCGGATGATATTTCAATGCACTTTTTCTATAAGCTTTTTTAATTTCGGCAGCATCAGCATTTTTTGAAATGCCTAGTATTTCGTAAAAATCTTTTTTCATAATTTAGGTTAAATTGCTTCGCCAGTTCGCTAGCGCTTGTGTCCAAATTTAAAATTCCAAATTCCAATACTTTAAAAATTGACTTTCAGAATATGTCATTTGCTCTTTTTAGTTTCCGATAACAACTTTAGGGAAACGGATGATTTTGTCTCCTAATTTGTATCCTTTTTCAATAACATCAACAATTTTCCCTTTTAACTTCTCAGACGGAGCCGGAATTTGGGTAATTGCCTCTGCAAAATCAGCATTAAAAGCATCACCTGCTCTTACTTCAACTTGCTCTAAACCTTTAGAAACTAAAGTGTTTTTTAATTTTTCATGAATCAACTCAACTCCTTTTGTCAAGGTTTCATCTTCCGATTTGTTGATTTCTACTATAGCTCTGTCAAAATCATCTAAAACTGGTAACATAGCCAATAAAACATCCTGGTTTGCAGTTTTAAACAAGTCGATACGCTCTTTTGAAGTTCTTTTTTTGTAATTTTCGAATTCGGCAAATAGTCTCAAAAACTTATCTTTTTCTTTTGCCAAGTCTTGAGCCAATTGCTCTTCAACACTTAATTCTTCAACAATTAACTGCTCACCGTTGGCATTGTTCTCTAACGTTACATCATCTAATTCCTGATCGAATTCTGTATTTTCAGTAGTCATATTACTTTTATTTTTAAAAATATTCTTAAACTTCATTTTTTATTCTTTCTTTTGGATTGCAAAAGTACTGCCAAATCTTTCAAAATGTCAAATTGTCACTTTCTTAAGACTGAGTCATTTAAAAAGTAAAAACAACCTTTTAAAATTTAGTATAATTTTAAGACTAACACGATATAGTTTATGGTATATTTGAAATTCAATTGAAAACTAAATTATTACCTAATCAAAATTGAATTTAAGGGTTGGCCTCGGCTTCATAAATAATTATTAATTCAAGTTTACCTTATATTAAAAAAAGCTTCGCCTATTTCAGACGAAGCTTTTTTTTATGCTTTTTACCTTTAACTAAATTCCTTGAAAGCTCCTGATAAATATTTAATAACGATTGTTATTTTTTATTGCACGGGCGGAGGGATTCGAACCCCCATCAACGGTTTTGGAGACCGCTATTCTACCCTTGAACTACGCCCGTAATTTAGAGCGGCAAATTAAAAGTATTTTTTCTTCCAAAACAATTATTTCACGCAGATTTAAGAAGTTTTTTTTTAATCAACCTGCTAAAACCTACCGAATCTGCGTGAAACAAAATCTTTACGAACCTAGCACAAATCCTTATGTTCTTAACAATTAAGCATTAACCCAACAAAGCATTCTTTAATCCGTCAAAATCAACCGTAACCTGATCACCTGTCACTAAATTTTTAAGCGCGTACGAATTTGTAGCAATTTCCTGATCCCCCGCAATTACTGCAAACGGAATTAAACGCTTATCTGCATATTGAAACTGCTTCCCTACTTTCACATTGTCCGGATAAAGCTCTACTTTTATATTTTCCTGTCGTAATTTCTGAATGGCCTGCGACGCGTACAATGCCTCAGCATCTCCATAATTAATGAACAATGCTTTTGAAGTTGCCGAAACAGCTTTAGGAAACAATTGCAATTCTTCTAAAACGAGATAAATACGATCCAATCCAAAAGAAATTCCAACACCACTCATGTTCTTCAATCCAAAAATACCCGTCAAGTCGTCGTATCTTCCACCGCCTCCGATAGAACCCATCGAAACCGATTTTGGAGCTGCTACTTCAAAAATTGCTCCTGTATAATAATTTAATCCACGGGCAAGCGTCACATCCAAATCTAAAGTTGCCGTTGACAACCCTAAAGTTGCCACATTGTCACAAATAAATTTAAGCTCCTCAACTCCTTTCATTCCTTCTTCCGACGTTGCCAATAAATCTGAAAGCTGGTTGATTTTATCTGCGAAGGTTCCTGTAAAACTAAACAGAGGCTGCACTTTCACCAATGCTTCTTCAGAAATACCATTTTCGATCATTTCTTTTTTCACACCATCTTCCCCAATTTTATCCAATTTATCAAGCGCCACCGTAAAATCAATTAACTTATCCGAAGCACCGATAACTTCAGCGATACCCGATAATATTTTTCTGTTATTGATTTTGATTGTAACACCTTCTAAACCTAAAGCCGTAAAAACAGTATCGTACAACTGCACCAATTCTACTTCCTGCCACAACGATTTTGAACCAACAACATCGGCATCACATTGAAAAAATTCTCTAAAACGTCCTTTTTGCGGACGATCAGCTCTCCACACCGGCTGAATCTGATACCTTTTAAAAGGAAACTCAATTTCATTTTGATGTTGCACTACATATCTCGCAAACGGAACTGTTAAATCATAACGCAATGCCTTTTCAGAGATTTGTTTTGTAAAAGAATTCAATTCGATTCTTTCTGCAATAGTAATTTTATCAGCAGAAGAAGCCTGAAGCTCCTCAATAGATTTTGGTAATTCTATTTTGCTTTTGTTATAGAAAAAATTACCTGAATTTAAAATTTTAAAAATCAAGCGATCGCCTTCTTCTCCATACTTCCCCATCAGAGTATCTGAATTTTCAAAGGAAGGGGTTTCGATCGGCTGAAAACCAAATTTCTCAAAATTATGTTTTATAACCTGAATAATATATTGACGTTTTGACACCTCTGCAGGCGAAAAATCTCTTGTTCCTTGTGGTATGCTTGGTTTTGAAGCCATTTTTTTAGATTATTAGATTTCTGGATTCTTCAATTCTTCGATTTCTTTTTTTGAAACCTTAAATTCTAAAACCCTTCTTATGGATTATTGTATTTTCAGAACTCATTTTTACATAAATTCTTAACGACTGCAAATATCTTATTTTTTAAAATAAATTTTCAGTAAAAATCCATCAAAGATTAAAAATAGCTAATCTCGTATTGAAATATACGTTTCGACCTCAGCACTATTTCCATCATAATACTTTTTTCCATGAATAGTAAAGTCTGATTTGTAAGCCCTATTCAAACTTTTATCCTGCCACACTTCGAGCCAGGTATTAAAAACAGCTTCAGGCATTTTACCTTTTGAAATGTACTTTTGATACAAGCCGGTTTCAACTGTAATCCCAACGAAACCTTTAGGAATATCTTCTAATGTACTTACTTGCAAACCTATCACTAAAGTATAAAATCCATTAAAATCTGTTTCGTAATCCTTGTAAACAGCATAAATATCATCACTGACTTTATTTGGTATTTGTTTTTGAATTTCCTTACCCCAAAATCTTGTCCATAACGCCTCTATGTCTATGGCCGACTTTCCTTTTTCATTTATAGTTCTTGTTCCTATACCAATTACATAAAATTTCTGAATAGTAGGATTCTCCATGGTTTTTGATTGTTTTTGTGATTGAGCTGTGAAGGACAAAAGTGTAAATGCAAGCAGCATTATACTGCGAATTCTGTTTGTTATCATCTTTCTTTATTTTAGTACATAACAAAATTAGAACATCCCTGTGACAGCCTTATGGCAAGGGTGTCAGACATTTTTTTCTGGTCCTGTCAAAATATTCTTCAAAAGTAATTTTGTGTGGTTCAAATGTTTCTTCCTGCACCATCAAACTAACAATCCTGTCCAATCGAAAAGCCCTGTAATCATTCCTTAGTCTACAAAATGCAATAAGCAACCAATTCTCTTCAAAGGTATAGATAGCAAAAGGCTCTACCGTACGATTCGTTTGCTGGTTATTATCTGGTGAAAAATATCTTATGCAGACAATCTTAAAATTGGTCAATGCCAATTGGAGAATAGATAAATTATTACTTGTCCGATTATTATCACTGTTCTGACCTGAAACAATGCGATCTGAAAGCAGATTAACTTTGTCTTTTGTGTTGTTGCGTAGTACAGATTTTATTTTACTAATGGCTTCCGTGTATTCTTTTACAAACGAAGCATCTTTATTCTTTAAAACCAACTGCTCTGCAGTAATCAAAGCATTAGCCTCACTTTCAGAAAACATGACAGGTGGAATTTTGTAGCCATCCATTAAAGTGTAGCCCTTGCCTTCTTCTGTCACAATAGGCACTCCTGCTTGCTCTAAAGCTCTGATATCTCTATAAATTGTTCTTTTGCTAATTGAAAATTTACCAGCCAATTCACTAGCCGTTAAGATCCTTTTAGTTTGTAACTCTATAAGGATTGCTGTAAGACGCGAAAGTCTCTTTAAATCAGTATCATTCATATTGATTACGCTTTTGATTTTCCTTTACTTGGTTCATTTCTGAAATTGGCAGCATCTAAAAACCACTAC
Organism: Flavobacterium collinsii; assembly: GCF_902804485.1. GTDB lineage: Bacteria > Bacteroidota > Bacteroidia > Flavobacteriales > Flavobacteriaceae > Flavobacterium > Flavobacterium collinsii. The sequence continues at coordinate 116,518 of NZ_CADCST010000082.1, forward strand.
AAATTAAGAAATACTACTTTCATTTTTACCCAATCTTGTTCGTTTTGAGACATCCAATTTAATAAAAAAGACAAGACAACAGGAATAAATCATGATCGTCGCGTTACTTTTAAAACGCTTGCTTACAAGCCTAACACAAATCTTCCCCCTATTAAAACAAATCCTCTAAATCCAGAATCTTCCTTCAAGATAAAAATTCCTCAATATTTTTCTAGCAATATTACCTCTCTATATCATTTTTCTCTAAAACTTTAAAATAAATAATAACAGTTCGAAAACAAACTTGTAACAAAAAACGTATTTTCGTGACAAATTGGTCATGATGCTAAAATTATTTAAAGAAAATATCCGAATTGCTTTTGGTTCTATCAAAACTCAATTATTAAGAACTATTCTTACTGTAGTCATTATTGCTATCGGAATTACCGCTTTGGTGGGAATCCTGACCGTAGTTACAGCACTTGAAAACACGGTCTCTACCAATTTTGCCTCGATGGGCGCCAACACCTTCAACATCAATCAGTATGAAAACACGGTTAAAAACCGCGGTGGAAATGAGCGCGAAATCATCAATCCCATTATTTCTTATCCTGAAGCAGTAGCGTTCAAAAACAAATACAAATACCCTTTTACAGAAACCTCCCTTTCATTCACCGCCACATCAAAAGCTGAAGTAAAATACTTAGATCAAAAAACCGATCCCGAAATTACCATACTTGGAGTTGACGAGCATTATATTTCAAATTCAGGTTTAGAAACGACTTCCGGTCGTTCTTTCAATCAGTTTGATATTGACAACAATACTTATTCTTGCGTTGTAGGCTCCGATTTTGAAAAAGGTTTACTAAAAGACGTCAACCCAATTGATAAAATCATTTCGATACGAGGTGCCCGTTTCAAAGTTATTGGCGTTTTAAAAGAAAAAGGATCTACGTTCGGAAATAGCCAGGATTTAAGAGTATTAATTCCAATTCAGGTAGCACGTTCTTTATTTACCGCTCCAAGCATTAATTATACTATTAGCGTAATGGTTTCTAAAAAAGAACTTTTAGACGAGGCTGTAGACAATGCAACAAGTACCATGCGCAGGGTTCGTAAATTAAGTCCGGTTCGCGATAATAATTTCGGTATTGGCCGAAGCGACGATTTAATCAACAGAATCCTCGGAATTACACAATATCTGGGTTGGGCAGCATGGATCATTAGTGTGATTACCATTTTAGGATCTTCTATAGCTTTAATGAACATTATGATTGTATCCGTTACAGAACGCACAAGAGAAATTGGCGTCCGCAAAGCTTTAGGTGCCACCAAAATAACTATTTCGGTACAGTTTTTTATCGAAACATTATTAATTGGACAAATAGGCGGCTTGGTAGGAATTGTATTGGGAATCCTTGTTGGCTTTGCTTTCGCAGCCGCAATGAATTTTGCTTTTGTAATTCCATGGATGGCCATTTTTGCGGCTTTTGGCACCAGTTTTATGGTCGCTATTATTTCCGGTTTGTACCCGGCAATAAAAGCATCACAACTGGATCCTATTGAGGCTTTGCGTTACGAATAGCTTCTTAGTATTCAGTCTCAGTTCTAAGTCTCAGTTTTCGATTGTAGTTCACATCTTACAATTTACATCTTACAGGCAAACAACTAACTGCAAACTGTGACTGTGACTGTAAACTATGACCATAAACTCTAAACACCCCCCTTCATCATCCTGTCGTTATCATAAATATCTTTTCGCAATTCAATGTTCCTGAAATCCATTTTCTCAAGTAGAGCCGTCATTTCCGTCCCTAAGTACTGATTGATTTCAAAATACAATTGTCCGTTTTGCAAAAGATTTTCCTTAGCTAATTCGGCAATTTTTCTGTAAAAAATCAAAGCATCATTGTCGTCTACAAAAAGAGCTAAATGCGGCTCATAATCCAAAACATTCTTTTTAATTTCTTCTTTTTCTAAATTCCGGACATAAGGTGGATTTGAAACGATGATATCAAAATTATGCTTTAATGCTTCTGCTTCTAAAATATTCTGAAGTATAAAAGTAACTTCAACTTTGTTCTGAATTGCATTTCTTTTGGCGGTTTCTATTGCTTTTTTAGAAACATCAATTGCATAAACCTCTGCGTTGGCAATGTTTTTTGCCAATGAAATTGCAATGCAGCCACTCCCTGTGCCAATATCAAGAATTTTTATTTTTTTTGCTTTGTCTCCTCCGGAATTCTCATTAATAATCCATTCTACCAGCTCTTCTGTTTCCGGACGAGGAATTAAAACATTCTCATTAACTTCGAAATCCAAACCATAAAAATTAGTCTTACCTAATAAATACTGAATTGGAACTTCTTTCTTTAACTGCAATAATAAAAAGTCCCATACCACAAAATCATCTTCCGAAAAAGTCAATTCATGATTTAATGCCAGATCAATTTGTCGCAATTGGTGCTTGTTTTCTAAAATTAAATAGAAAAAACTCTCCGCTTCGTAGGCGTCGTAAAAAGGTGACAAATCTTTAATGAACTGAGTCCGATATTGTTTGATTTTCATTTTAGGCATTTGAACATTATTCTTTAGATAGGGGCAACGATATTACAAGATAAGTATTGTAATGTAAATTCACTACAACATTATCCTATATTTTTTTCAACATCCACACAGGACAAGAACTATGACCGGTATTACCCAAAGGCGCATCTAAATATTCAAAACCTGATTTTACATATAGTTTTTGCGCAGCATGCATAAAAGGCATCGTTTCGATATAACATTTTTCAAAACCAAAAATCCTTGCCTGTTCTAAACATTTTTCCATCATTTTACTTCCAATTCCCAAACCGCGGGTTTTCGGTAAAAAATACATCTTCTGTAACTCACAAATCTCCGGAGCACCATTTTCTAAAGGCGCAATTCCGCAGCAGCCTAAAATTTCGCTGTCTTTTTCAACCACAAAATAAACGGACTTCGGCTTATTGTATTCTTCGAACATTAAGTCTAAATACGGATCTTCATAAGCCGTTCCTACTTTAGGTATTTCCATCTCATCAAATACAGACCGTATTAAATTCGCAACTTCCTGATTGTCTTCTATTTTAATGGCTCTAATCGTCCAATTTTCCATATTTTCTTCTTCCTTTAAGATCATTACAAAAATAAAAATAGTTTCCCAATAGTTCCTTAACTACCCCAAAACTATCGGGACTATACTCAAAAATAACTATTTTTGTACTGTGAATATACATGAAAAATACATAAAACGTTGCATCGAGCTGGCTCAAAATGGTTTGGGCACCACATATCCAAACCCAATGGTCGGAAGCATAATTGTTTACGACAATCAGATTATTGGAGAGGGCTGGCATAAAAAAGCAGGAGAACCGCATGCGGAAGTCAATGCCGTTCGTTCGGTAAAAGACAAATCACTGTTAAGCAAAGCTACCATTTATGTTAGCTTAGAGCCTTGCAGCCATTTTGGGAAAACACCTCCGTGCAGCGACTTAATTATAGAACACAAAATTCCACATGTTGTTGTCGGAACTGTTGATCCCAATGAAAAAGTGGCAGGAAACGGCATTAAAAAACTAATTGCCGCAGGAATCAATGTTACCGTTGGAGTTTTAGAAAAAGAATGTTACGAACTCAACAAGCGTTTTTTTACTTTTCATCAAAAAAAGAGACCTTACATAATATTAAAATGGGCCGAAAGTCAGGACGGATTTTTATCCCCTGAAAAACAGGAAAGCCCCGAGCGAAAGCCCATCTGGATTACCAATCCTTATTCCAGACAATTGGTACACAAATGGAGAAGTGAAGAGCAGGCAATCCTCGTTGGAACACAGACAGTAATTGACGACAATCCGAAATTAAACACCAGAAATTGGTCAGGAAATAATCCGGTCAGAGTCATTCTAGACCAACACAATCGCATTTCAAAAGAGAGTTTTGTTTTTGATGACAGCGTAAAAACCATTGTATTTACAAAATCCGAAACCGGCTTTTCGACAGAAAACACTACCTTTACAGTAATCGATTTTAGCAGGAGTATTCTACCACAGATTTTAGCCGTTTTACATCAAAATCAAATTCAATCTGTTATTATCGAAGGAGGTGCTCAAACTTTACAATCTTTTATCGATCAGAATATTTGGGACGAAGCCCGAATTTTTATCGGAAAAGCCATTTTCAAAAACGGAACTAAAGCACCGCTTATTCAAAAAGAAAACATAACGAAAATTAATATTCTCAGCGACGAATTATTAAATATTAGAAATCATGATTGATACTATAATTTTTGACTTTGGAGATATTTTTATCAATTTAGACAAACAAGCCACCATTTCTAAATTGCAGAATTTAGGATTAACAGAATGGAATGCCGAATTGGATCGTCTGAATCTTTTATTTGAAACCGGAGACATTTCGCGTGACGATTTTCTGGCTGGCTTTCAAAAACAACTTCCAAATGCCACAATCGAAGAAATCCTGGAAGCATGGAATGCCATTTTAGCCGACTTCCCTTTGTACCGCTTGGAGTTCTTACAACTGCTTTCTCAAAAATATCGATTGTTTCTTTTGAGCAACACAGACTCTATACATATTGAAACTTTTGAAAACAAAACCGGGATTTCGTTTTACAGCGATTTTTACCAATGTTTTGAAAAAGTTTATTTTTCGTTTGAAATTGGAATGCGAAAACCCAATGCTGAAGTTTTTCAGTACCTGATCAACAAACACGAATTATCACCCAAGAGAACTTTGTTTGTAGACGACAAAAAAGAAAACACAGACTCAGCAGCATCGCTGGGCTTTCATGTCTGGAACTTACAAGTTGGACAGGAAGATGTTGTTGACTTATTTGACAAACAAATACTTTAGCTGTTATTTTTGCCACAGCTTAAAAAATCAAACTCAATTTGGAAATTAACGATACGTACCAAACCATTGCTTTTGAATCTGAAGAAGTGCTTTTAAAAGAAAAAGGCAGTAAGTTCTTTGGCTACGCCTTTCCAATCGAAAGTGAAGACGAAGTAAAACCCATTATCGAAAATCTAAAAAAACAGCATCCACATGCCGTACATTTTTGTTACGCTTATCAATTAGGAACAGCTCCTAAAATTTCGTATCGTGCCAATGATGACGGAGAGCCAAGTAATACGGCTGGCGCACCAATTTACGGACAAATACAATCTTTTGGCCTAACCAACGTTTTAGTTGTAGTGGTTCGGATTTTTGGCGGAATTAAATTAGGTGTTGGCGGCTTAATCAGTGCGTACAAAACAACAGCGCAAATGACACTTGAAGCCTGTGAGATTATCGAAAAGACAATTGACATTCATTTTCTAATCTCTTTTGATTACAAAAACATGAATAAAGTAATGCGTGTCATAAAGGAAAAAAAACTGGAAATTACCGCTCAGGAAATGGAAATTAATGAAGATACGGGACTCCCAATTGGCAAGATAACGACTAAAACGCGCAAAAAAAATGCCGAATCAGTATTCGACATTTTTGATTTAATGTTTGAAATCGATATTAAAATTATATAATTTAGCATTAAAAGGCATCACATTTTAACAATTATACCAGTGTTTTAAATAATTCCAAAATGTAATCTGGAGGTGCTGTCGGACGACCTGTTTTTAACGAAATAAATACTAAAATAAACACAGCAGTTGTTAATAACTCACCTGCTTCATTATAGATTGCGCAATCAAATTCAATCTTAACAGATGACTGACTTTTGAAAGCAGTATGAATTGTAAGAAGCTCATCATAACGCGCCGATTTTTTATAATTTATTTGCATCGAAACAATCGGCAGTCCAATACCGCTTTCTTCCATGCTTTTATATGAAATCCCTTTATTTCTAAGCCATTCCACGCGTCCGATCTCAAAATAAGGCACATAATTTCCGTGGTAAACCACTCCCATTTGATCAGTTTCAGAGTAACGAACACGCACTTGCGTTTGATGATTTTTCATTATTTTCAGATTAAAAAAAATTAAGTTTAAAAAGTTTACTTACAACTTTTTTTTATAAAATTAGACTTCAAAATATTTTTTTTTACAGAAATTTGTTCACATATTTGTTATCCCGAAATACGGAATAAAATTGCTCCTTTTTTATTAGGAGAATCTTTATCAATAATAAGAAAATTTATTTGAATCTATGACTAAAACTGCTCAATCGGTATGGGAAAACTGTTTGTCTTTTATAAAGGACAATATTCAAGATCAAGCATACAAAACTTGGTTTGAACCAATCAAATCAGTTGAGCTAACCGACAACGCGTTATACATTCAAGTACCAAGTAAATTTTTCTATGAATGGCTCGAAGAGCATTACGTAAAATTATTGAAAGTTGCGCTTACCAAAGAACTGGGAAAAAACGCAAAGTTACTCTATAAAATTAAAATGGAGAACACTTATGGAAATAAACAGCCGTTTACCGAGCAGCTGCCAAGTTCCAACAGAGTTCCGATGAAACCGCAAGAGGTTGACGCTCCGTTTAAAAACTTAAATCCTGAACTTAAAAACCCGTTTGTAATTCCGGGGATCAGAAATTTAAAAATTGAATCACAGTTAAATCCTAATTATAGTTTTGACAATTTCCTTGAAGGAGATTCTAACCGTTTAGCTCGTTCTGCAGGTATGGCTGTTGCCAACAAACCTGGAGGAACATCCTTTAATCCGTTATTGATTTTTGGAGGAGTTGGATTAGGAAAAACACACCTTGCACACGCTATAGGTGTGGAAGTAAAAGATAAATATCCTGAAAAAACGGTTTTATACATTTCTGCTGAGATTTTCACACAACAATATATTGATTCGGTAAAAAAGAACAATCGTAATGATTTCATTCATTTTTACCAATTAATCGACGTTTTAATTATTGATGATGTTCAGTTTTTATCTGGAAAATCAGGAACTCAGGACGTATTTTTCCACATTTTTAACTACTTGCACCAAAACGGAAAGCAGGTAATTTTGACTTCAGACAAAGCTCCTGTTGATATGCAGGATATCGAGCAACGTTTGTTATCTCGTTTTAAATGGGGATTATCTGCTGAGTTACACCAGCCGGATTACGAAACCAGAATTTCGATCTTAAAAAACATCTTATATCGTGATGGTGTTGAAATGCCGGAAGATATTATTGAATATGTAGCGCGCAACATCAAAAGTAACGTTAGAGAATTAGAAGGAGCTATTATTTCCTTAATCGCTCAGTCTTCTTTCAACAAAAAAGAGGTTACTATTGAATTGGCCAAAAGCGTTGTAGAGAAATTTGTTAAAAACGTAAAGAGAGAAATCTCTATCGATTATATTCAAAAAATTGTATCTGATTACTTTCAGCTTGACATTGAAACACTCCAATCGAAAACCCGAAAGAGGCACGTGGTACAGGCGAGACAATTGGCCATGTTTTTTGCAAAGAAATTCACAAAAGCTTCTTTGGCAAACATTGGCTCACAAATTGGAGATCGCGACCACGCTACCGTATTACACGCTTGCAAAACAGTTGATAATTTAGTTTCTACAGACAAACAATTCAAAAAATTTGTCGAAGACATTAACAAAAAACTAACGCTATAAACGCGCACCATGCCAGTAAAAATCTTAATGGTTTGTTTGGGGAACATTTGCAGATCCCCTTTAGCTGAAGGTATTTTAGCTTCAAAATTGCCTAAAAATAATTTCATCGTCGACTCAGCCGGAACCGGATCCTGGCATATAGGCCACTCCCCTGACAAACGATCTATAGCAGTTGCCAAAAAAAACGGCCTCGACATTGGACACCAAAAAGGAAGACAATTCAAAACTGCTGACTTCACTACTTTTGATTACATCTATGTGATGGATTCTTCGAATTATGACGACGTTATCAAACTGGCTCAGAACGAAGCACAAAAAAATAAAGTTTGTTTAATTTTAGACGAATTATTTCCGGGCGAAAATGTAGATGTCCCGGACCCCTACTTCGGTGTCACCAACGGATTTGACAATGTATATCAAATGTTAGACGAAGTAACCGATATCATTTCGAAGAAACTTATCGAAAAACACTTATAAGTTCTTCTTTTCCTAACAACATAAAAAGACAGACATGAAACTTCTCGGAAAACTTTATTTAATTCCAACAACAATGGGTGAAAGCGATCCGATGGATGTTTTACCTCAAACTGTTAAAAGAAGTATTGATTTTATAGACCACTATATTGTTGAAAACGAAAAAACGGCCCGTAAATCAATAAAAGCGGTATCTCCAGAGAAAAAACAATCCGAACTAATTCTTTTTACGCTTAACAAACGCACAGAGCCAAGCGAGCATTTAGACTTCATCAAACCTTTACTCGAAGGAAAAAATGTGGGTTTAATGAGCGAAGCCGGTTGTCCCGGAGTTGCCGATCCAGGTGCTGTAATTGTAAAATTGGCGCATGAAAAAGGAATTCAGGTAGTACCATTGGTTGGTCCGTCTTCTATTTTATTAGCTATGATGGCTTCTGGTATGAACGGCCAAAGTTTTACTTTCAATGGCTATTTACCAATTGATAAAGACGAGAAAAAATCGGCATTAAAGTATTTTGAAAAACTGTCTCAGGATAAAAATCAGTCGCAGCTTTTTATTGAAACACCTTATAGAAACAACAAATTAGTAGAAGACATTTTACAAATTCTAAATCCTTCTACGCATCTGTGTATCGCAGCAGACATTACATTACCAACAGAATTCATCAAAACGATGCGTGTTTCGGACTGGAAAAAATTAAAAGTAGATTTACACAACAGACCAACCATTTTTATCATCCATAAAATGTAAAATTGACTTCTAAATCTTATTTATGAAAAAACTATCCGTTCTGCTATTCTTTTGTTTGACACATTGTTTTTCCTCTTCTGACACTAAAAAAGTATCAAAAAACACAACCGCAGAACAAAATGTTGCTACAGCTACTGACGATGAAAATACTGTTTCAGAAATAGATACCCATACAGACGATAGTGAAATTCAAATAAAAGAAGACACCACCTTTGAAGATACTAATGTTTACATGACACTAGAAGCATTAGATGTTAAACCCGAATTCCATGGCGGCTTAAATAAATTTCACAAATTTGTTAACGAAAATTTTATAAAACCCGTTGAAGAGCCAACATTAGAAGGAAAAATACATATTACCTTTGTTATCGAAAAGGATGGTTCGTTATCAGATATAAAAATAATAAAACATCTTGGCTTCAATACAGCAAACGAAGCTATCCGTGTTCTAAAACAATGCCCAAAATGGATTCCCGGAGAGCTCAATCACAAAAAAATAAGAGTTTTTAAAACTGACTCTATTATCTTAAAATAGTTCTTTCATATATCACTCACAAGTTTCCCCTAACCAAACTTCAACATGAGTAAACTCCCAAACATTACCACCAGTATTTTTACAGTCATGTCTAAAATGGCTACGGAACACAATGCGATTAACCTATCACAAGGATTTCCAAATTTTCCTGTAGACGAAAGATTAACAGACATACTGGCGAAACTCACAAAAGAAAATGTGCACCAATATACTCCAATGGCCGGTTATCCGCCATTGATGGAGCAAATCGCAAAATTGGTTCAAACCTCCTATAACCGAATCATCAGACCCGAAGCCGAAATTCTGGTTACTGCGGGTGCAACTCAAGGAATTTTTACTACGATTTTAGCTTTAGTTAAAACGGATGACGAAGTTATTATCCTAGATCCGAGTTATGATTCTTATGAATCTCCGGTTCTACTTTGTAGTGCAAAACCCGTTCGCGTAGCTTTAAATGATAATTATACTCCTAATTGGGAAACGATAGCAAAAGCCTGTTCTTCAAAAACGAAGATGATTATCATCAATAATCCGCATAATCCAACAGGAAAAATTTTAACGGAAGACGATTTTCTTCAACTGGAAAAATTACTTTCAAAATATCCTGACATCTTAGTTTTATCTGATGAAGTTTATGAATATATTACTTTCGAAGAAAAACATATTTCAGCACATACTAAAGATTTTCTTTTAGATCGTTGTATTATGATTTCTTCTTTCGGAAAATCATTTCACATTACCGGTTGGAAAATTGGTTATACTGTGGCTCCGGAACATTTAATGAAAGAAATCAAAAAAGTACATCAGTTTCTGGTTTTTAGCGTGAATAGTATTTCACAAGCTGCTATCAGTCAGTATTTAGATGTTGTGGATGTCAGCCTGCTTGGGAAATTCTATCAGGAAAAAAGAGATTATTTTCAGAAACTGCTTCAAAACAGCCGATTTGAATTGAAACCGTGCGAAGGAACTTATTTTCAGGTCGCTTCTTATGCCGGCATTTCAAATGAAGACGATGTTACTTTCTGTAAAAATTTAATCACGGAACATGGCGTTGCCGCAATTCCAATTTCTTCTTTCTATTCCAATCACAAAGATCAAAAGCTAATACGTTTTTGTTTTGCCAAAGACAATGCCACCCTCGAAGCAGCTGCAAAAAAACTATGTGATATTTAAAGTTTATCAAAAATTTATAACATTATTATGCGTGCATCCTATTTATTTAATTAATATTGTAATAAAAAGAAAATCATATGAGCTATACAGATAAAATGTTAAGAGATGACGCTTTAAAAGGCAAAGTCATTGTTGTTACTGGCGGAGGAAGCGGTTTAGGAAAAGCTATGACCAAATACTTCTTAGAATTAGGGGCTCAGGTAGCCATTACTTCAAGAGATTTAGATAAGCTTAAAAATACTGCTGCCGAGCTTGAAGCCGAAACCGGAGGAAAATGTTTACCGCTTCAATGCGACGTTCGTCACTATGAAGAAGTGGAGAATATGCTTCAGGAAGTTTTAAAAACTTTTGGAAAAGTGGATGTTCTTTTAAACAATGCTGCCGGAAATTTCATCTCTCCAACAGAACGTTTATCTGCCAATGCTTTTGATACTGTTATTGATATTGTATTAAAAGGATCTAAAAACTGTACGCTAGCCTTTGGCAAACACTGGATCGATACCAAACAAACCTCTGCTACAATTTTAAATATTGTAACGACTTATGCCTGGACAGGATCTGCATATGTAGTACCAAGTGCGACTGCAAAAGCAGGAGTTTTAGCTATGACCCGCAGTTTGGCAGTGGAATGGGCAAAATACGGAATCCGTTCTAACGCAATTGCCCCAGGGCCTTTCCCTACAAAAGGAGCCTGGGACCGACTGTTACCGGGAGATCTGGCCGAAAAATTCGACATGGCAAAAAAAGTACCATTGAAACGCGTAGGCGATCATCAGGAACTGGCTAATCTTGCCGCTTATTTAGTTTCCGATTTTTCAGCTTATGTAAACGGAGATGTTATTACAATTGATGGTGGCGAATGGCTAAAAGGTGCGGGACAATTTAATCTGCTGGAAGCAATTCCTGAAGAACTTTGGGACCAGCTTGAAATGATGATTAAAGCAAAAAAGAATAAATAATTACAAGTGCTTACTAAATTCAGAATACTTTTTTTAAACTATACTGATTGCACAAAATCCCGATGGCCTTGCTATCGGGATTTTTTTTGTATAACTAACTAAAGCTCATAATACCAAAATGGCAGTAGAGGTATACCTGTACGCATTTCCCTACATCAAGTCCCTCATAGGAAAATCAAAATTGCGATTTGATTTACGCAATTCATAATTTATCCAACCAATCCGTGATCTCTATTAAACTTCTGCTTATAAACTCAATTTTACAGTTCGGATTCCATTATCAATCCAGTTAAATTATTATTTTTGCCGTACAAATATATAACACAAATTTTATGCTCATTATTGGACTTGCAGGAGGAACAGGAAGTGGAAAAACAACAGTAGTACACCAAATCATGAATGAATTACCGGACACTGAAGTGGGCGTAATTTCTCAGGATTCGTATTATAAAGAGACTACCAATTTGTCGTTTGACGAAAGAGCATTAATCAACTTTGACCACCCGCGTGCGATAGATTTTGAATTACTGGTAAAGCACCTTAAAGCACTAAAAGCTGGCGAAACTATCGATCAGCCTGTATATTCTTTCATACAGCACAATAGAACTGATGATACGGTTTCAACTCATCCGAGAAAAGTTATGATTGTTGAAGGAATTTTAATTTTAACAAATCCGGAATTACGTGATCTTTTTGACATTAAAATCTTTGTTCACGCAGATTCAGACGAAAGATTAATCAGACGTTTAAAAAGAGACATCTCAGAACGTGGACGTGATATTGACGAAGTTTTAACTCGTTATCAAAACACTTTAAAACCAATGCACGAACAGTTTATAGAACCTTCCAAAGCTTTCGCGGACATTATCATTCCAAACGACAAATACAATACCGTTGCAATTGATGTTGTCCGGGCTGTAATTAATCAACGAATTTTATAATTTTTATTGTAAATTTATTGCATCAAAATTAGAAGATCCATTTAACCTTTTGTGCCTTACACGGGCACAAAAGGATTATCACTTCTACCAGAATCAAAAACACCAATCGAAATTACACAATACAAGCGGTTAAATAAAAACTAAAATGAAAAATCCATATAAAAACAAAAAATGGTTCAAACTCCTGGGAAACAAATATGTTTGGGTGTTATTATTTTTTGTAGTATGGATGTTATTCTTAGATAATTATTCTTATTTTGATCATCGTTTTCTGGACAACCAAATCCACGAATTACAAGACAATAAAAAATACTATCAGGACGAAATAAAAAAAGATCAGGAACAGATCAAACAGCTTAAAAATCCTGAACAAATAGAGAAATATGCCCGCGAGAAGTACTTTATGAAAAAAGACAGCGAAGATATTTACATCATCCAATTTGAAGGAGACACCATTCAAGATAAAGAATAACCCGAAAAAATACCCAATGGCCACTACCCTATTCGACGATTTTAACCCGATTTCATCCAAACAATGGAAACAAAAAATTCAGTTTGAATTAGATGGAGCCGATTACAACCAGACTGTAATTTGGAATTCTCCCGAAGACATTCAGGTAAAACCATTTTACCACAGTGATGAATTCACAAAAGCTGCAACTGTACAAACTCAAGCTTCAAACTTTAAAATTTGCCAAAACATTTTTGTTTACGATATCGAGAAATCGATTCAAAGAGCTATCAATACACTTGAAAGAGGTGCTGAAAGCTTACGATTTACAATCGAAAACGAAACCACTGATATTGAAAAATTACTGGAAGCACTCCCTTTAGAAAATAGAATCGTTTACTTTAATTTGAATTTTATTTCAATCGATTTCGCACAACTATTAGACCGTATTTCAATTCAAAAGAAAGCGATTTTCTACTGTAACATTGACCCTATTGGTCATTTGGCGAGAGAAGGAAACTGGTTTACAACAGCCGAGAAAAGCAATTTTGAGACCCTCGAAAAAATATCAAAAACTGTATCCAATATTTCCATTTTAAGCATCGATTCCGGCTTATATCAAAATTCCGGCGCTAATATTACACAACAAATCGCTTACAGTTTAGCACATGCTAACGAATACCTAAACCGATTTCCCAATTCGCCCCAACCAATTGTTTTTGAAGTCTCAGTAGGAACCAATTATTTCTTTGAAATTGCCAAGCTTCGTGCATTGCGAATGCTTTTCAACTTAATTGCCGCTGAATACAATTCCGGTTTAAAATGTCATTTATTGGTCACTCCAACCAAACGAAATAAAACGATATACGACTATAACGTCAACATGCTGCGTACCACAACAGAATGCATGTCGGCTATTTTAGGCGGTGCAGATGCTGTAGCCAACTTACCTTACGATTCTTTGTACCATAAGGACAATGAATTTGGTGACCGAATTGCCCGCAATCAATTGCTGGTTTTAAAACACGAAAGTTACTTTGACAAAGTCGACAATCCGGCAGATGGAAGTTATTACATTGAAAGCCTGACCCTACAGCTGGCCGAAAAAAGCTTAGCCTTGTTTAAAGACATCGAAGCAAACGGAGGTTTCTTAAAACTTTTGAACGACGGATCAATCAAAAAGAAAATCCAGGAAAGTGCCGCAAAAGAGCAGGAATTGTTCGACTCTAAAAAAGAAATTTTGTTAGGTACGAACAAACATCCGAACAAAGAAGACAAAATGAAACATGATTTAGAATTGTTTCCTTTCGTGAAAGTAAAACCAAGAAAAACATTAATTACTCCAATAATAGAAAAAAGACTGGCTGAAAAACTTGAGCAGGAACGTCTAGAACTTGAATAAACTTTTAAAGTAGTTAATTAAACCATACAACGAAGAGTCTCCATGATTAGAAAAGACCTTACACATATTACGTTAGATGTCGACAGTGCAAAGTTAGACGTGCAGAAGCCTGACTCAGAATCCCCACTTCAGAACTTCACAACAGCTGAAGGGATTGAGCTCAAAAAAAAGTACGCTGGCAAAGATATTGAAGATTTAGAGTTTCTGAATTTCGGAGCCGGATTTGCACCAAATTTACGCGGACCTTATGCTACAATGTACGTAAGACGTCCATGGACGATTCGTCAATATGCAGGGTTTTCAACCGCAGAAGAAAGCAATGCTTTTTACAGAAGAAATTTAGCTGCCGGACAAAAAGGACTTTCCATTGCTTTTGACCTACCAACCCATCGAGGTTATGATTCAGATCATGAGCGGGTAGTTGGTGATGTTGGAAAAGCCGGAGTAGCAATCGATTCTGTCGAAGACATGAAAGTATTGTTCGATCAGATTCCACTAGACGAAATGTCGGTTTCGATGACGATGAATGGAGCCGTTTTACCTATTATGGCTTTTTATATCGTTGCTGCCGAAGAACAAGGTGTATCTATTGAAAAATTATCCGGAACCATCCAAAACGATATCCTGAAAGAGTTCATGGTACGTAATACTTACATTTACCCACCAACTCCTTCGATGAAAATCATCGCTGATATTTTTGAATTTACGAGCAAAAAAATGCCAAAATTCAATTCTATTTCTATTTCTGGATATCACATGCAGGAAGCCGGTGCTACTGCCGATATTGAATTGGCTTATACCTTGGCAGATGGTCTTGAGTATATTAGAACCGGACTTTCAACGGGAATGACTATTGACGATTTTGCTCCAAGATTGTCTTTCTTTTGGGCCATTGGAATGAATCACTTTATGGAAATTGCCAAAATGAGAGCCGGTCGAATGATTTGGGCAAAATTAGTACAACAATTCAATCCTAAAAGTGACAAATCTTTAGCCCTGAGAACACATTGTCAAACCAGTGGCTGGAGTTTAACAGAACAGGATCCTTTTAACAATGTAGCCAGAACTTGTATCGAGGCCACAGCGGCAGCCTTTGGCGGAACACAATCACTCCATACAAATGCGCTAGATGAAGCTATTGCTTTACCTACTGATTTCTCGGCAAGAATTGCCCGAAATACACAAATCTTTCTACAGGAAGAAACTAAAATTACCAAAACGGTTGATCCTTGGGGAGGAAGTTATTATGTTGAAAGCCTTACCGATGAAATCCTGAAAAGTACCTGGAAACTGATTGAAGAAGTCGAGGAACTAGGCGGAATGACAAAAGCCATTGAAGCCGGAATTCCAAAATTGAGAATCGAAGAAGCAGCAGCAAGAAAACAAGCAAGAATAGACAGCGGACAAGATATAATTGTAGGTGTAAATCAATATCGTTTAGAAAAAGAAGATCCTTTGCATATTCTGGATGTTGACAACCAAATGGTACGTAAACAGCAAATCGATCAGCTTACAACAATTAAAGAAACAAGAGATACTGAAAAAGTAAATCAATCACTCGAAAAATTAATTCATTGTGCAAAAACCGGAGAAGGGAACTTACTCGCAATTGCAATTGAAGCCGCCCGAAACAGAGCGACTTTAGGAGAAATTAGCGATGCTCTTGAAAGTGTATTCGGCAGATTCAAAGCACAAATTAAATCCTTTAGCGGTGTGTATAGTGCAGCAATAAAAAACGACGAGAATTTTGAAAAGGCAAAACAATTAGCAGATGCCTTTGCCAAACAGGAAGGAAGACGTCCGAGAATTATGATTGCAAAAATGGGTCAGGACGGACATGACCGAGGCGCAAAAGTAGTGGCTACGGGTTATGCCGATGTAGGTTTCGACGTAGACATAGGTCCGCTATTCCAAACGCCAGCTGAAGCTGCCAAACAAGCTGTTGAAAATGACGTTCACATTCTAGGTGTTTCATCACTCGCTGCCGGGCATAAAACTCTGGTGCCTCAGGTTATTGAAGAACTTAAAAAACACGGACGGGAAGATATTATGGTCATAGTGGGAGGAGTAATTCCGGCACAGGATTATCAATTTCTCTTTGATGCCGGAGCAGTAGCTGTATTTGGTCCAGGAACAAAAATTAGTGAAGCTGCTATTAAAATTTTAGAAATTTTAATTGATTAAAATGTAATATACAAAAGATAAACTAATTCCAAGAGAGACAAATGTCTCTCTTTTTTTATCCAGTATTTTCAATTTTCACTCCAACGAAAAACCTTTAACCTTTATCAGAGTCCTACTGTCATTTGAAATGACACATAGCGACAATTCACATCTAAAATATCATTCAATATTATCAATTAAAAGCAAGCATAAAAAAACCTGCTTTAAAAAGCAGGTTTCTTATAAAATTTACATTTTTTTAATGCTGTATCGTAGCGTTACTATCGGCTTCAATATAAGAAAGATCGTAACCTGCAAAGGCTTTCAGGTAACTTTTTAATGAAGTTCCGTAGGCATCTCTAAAATGTTGGCCTCCTTTGTTCTTAAAAAAGTTTTTAACTGAACCGGCACCTCCAAGATGTGCAGCAGCTAAAATACCAGATTCGGTAATTTCAATACCATTGATCACTTTCCCTTCATACCTTTCAATTTCATTACGTAAAATCCACTTGTTCTTAGACAATAGCGCAATAAATGCTTTTTCTTGTAAGGCAGGATCTTTTAAAAAGGCTTTGTTGTTTCGAACACCTATGGCTCTCAGTGCCTGAGTCCCAAATTGATATTTTCCCATATAACCAAGTGAATTTACCAAACGATATTTTCCTTGAGATTCTTTAAAAGCGACGGCCTCTTTGAAACCAATAAGACGCTTTCCAGTAAATGGGGTGTTTAATTTGTGTAAGGTAGGATAATCATCCTCTTCCTGCGATGGAAATAAGTATTCAGATCCATCTGTTTTTTCTATTAGAAACCACGGTTTGGTTTCCAGATTAAAGGGTTTAAAACCCAAAGTCAAAAATGTAATAATAACGATCAAACTCGCATAAAAATACCACTTCTTTATCATAAATTGTTTTTCTTCAAAACGCTGTCACCTTTTTGAAATTTCTACGGTGCAAAGGTAATAAAAAACAAACAATATTGACAATCAACAAGTTAAGGTTTTCTAAAAATAGAAGGCATGTGCTTTAAGCCCTTTATTGGCGGAGTATTCGAGAGTTGGAGCCGGAATTTTTATCGTGTTAAAAACTGAAAAAATAGTTTTCAAAAAATGTGATTTTGTTTCAATTTTCGTCAAATCCACATCAAAACTAAGATAAATCTGACGAAATCTTTCAGGGTTTTGGGCTAAATCGGCATTATCTTTTTGTAAATTTCCTGTTAACATTCCATCCGCTCCATAACCAAAAGCCAGATTTAACCACTTTGGGATTTTGCTTTGTTTTGCAAAAGAATGAAGGTTTACAGAAAGCCAATAAGTCTGCCCATTGTAATCTTTTAAGACCTGTTCGTTTAACGAACTTCCCAATACCTTAGGTCTTAAATTTGCGTAATGTGTAGTGTGAAAAGAGAATTTTGGAGTAATGCGCTGTTCTTTCCAAAGTAATTCCTGAGAAACATATAAGGCAGTACCCGTTACATTGGCAATAATATCTCCTGAAGAAGCACCCCATTCGGTCGAAAAGCCATCCAAAACTTCAACGGCAGTTAAAAAGGCAAAACCTAAACCTGCTCCATAAATCAGTTGCTTTTTTTGATCGGCACCACTCCAGTTCATCATTTCAGCTCCAAACCTACCTAAATGATACGCAGAATACATATGCCCTACTTTATCCATCTGAAGCCATTCGTTATTATCATTTATAAAATGAAAATTAGAACGAGGATAATCAGCATACCAAAGCTGGTTTAATCCTAGTAATGTTACTGAAGCCAAAGTAGCTTCAGTAACGATAACTGTATTTTGTCGCTTATTATTTAAAGTGTCCGAAAGCGTTAAAAAACTTTCGAACCTGCTTTGGGCGTTCACAGAAAAAACACCCGGCAACATCAAAACCGATAAGAAAAATATATTTTTAAAACTCAAAACTATCTTGTTACTCCCTGACTGGCAATCCAGTCTGAATATTTTTTTGCATTTACATTATGCTCGGCCAAAGTAGAAGCAAACTCGTGGTATCCAAAGCGTTCAACACTGGCACAAAAATAAATATAATCGTTTTTTTCCGGATTTAAAACGGCTTCCAGAGCTGTAATATCAGGCATCGCGATTGGTCCTGGGGGAAGTCCAATATTCACATAGGTATTGTATGGAGATTTCATAATCAAATCGTTATAAAACACTCTTTTGATTACCTGATCGAAATTATTGTCTTTTAGTTTTAAAGCATAAATTACGGTCGGATCTGCCTGTAGTGGCATTTCTAAACGCAAACGATTCAAATAAACACCGGCAATACGGGGTCTTTCATCTTTTTTTACTGACTCTTTATGAACGATCGAAGCTAGAATAGTAACCTGAACCGGAGTTAATCCCTGTTTTTTTGCTTTTTCAATTCTCTCAGCAGTCCAGAAATTATGGTATTCCTTGATCATTTTATCACGAAACTTCTCTGCAGAAGTATTCCAATAAATTTCATAAGTATTTGGAATAAACATGGCAAAGACATTGTCTTCGTTGAAACCGTTTGCTGCCAAAAATTCCGGATCTTTAAAGGCTTTCATTAAAGATAAACTATCGGCCTCGATTTCAGAGCCTACTCTTCCGGCAAAATTTTCCAATCTCTCCTGATTATTAAAAGCTAATTTTACCGGAACATTAGAACGCATAGCACGAACCAAATCCATATTGTTCATGTCTTTTTTAAGCAAAAAACGACCTGGCTTTACATTTTCAGGATAACTTCTTTTGTTAGCCACCATTTCAAAATCTTCAAAATTCTTGATATAGGGCTCCAATATTTTCTTCACATCGGTGTAATTCGCTCCAGTTGGAACATACACGTACAATTCTTTCTCCTCGAATTTGGTATTGGCACTGAAGATTTTACTAATTAAAATAAATCCGTAAATCATTAAAACTGAAATTACGGCAACAGCAGTTAACGTGATGATTTTTTTTATGCTCAAAGTTTTAAATTTAAATTTGTTTGTTAATTAACTGAAACATTGCTTCGTCCTGATACTGGTTATGGAGCAAAATCCAATCTTTCTTAATTCCTATTTTCTCAAAGCCAAATTTAGTAAAAAGAGCTACACTTGCTGCATTTCCCACAGCAATATTTGCATATAATTGGTGCAAATTTAAATTGTGAAATGCATAGTTAATTAAAAGCCCTAATGCCTCAGATCCAACTTTTTGATTTCTGTTTTCATCCTTTTGAATGACAATTCCAATACCTGCTCTGTTATTTTTTGGATCAAATTCAAACAAGTCAATTAATCCAATCGCCGGAAAGTCCTGATCCTGACAAATAGCCAAACGCAATTGCTTGGCTTCATAAATATCCTGTTGTGCATTTTCAAGATATTGGCGTATCAAAAACCTACTGTAAGGTGTCTGTGTGTTACTCACTTCCCAAATGCTTTCATCATTTTCCATGGCATACACAAACTCCAAATCATTAGGTTCTAATGCACGCAGATAAATCGAATCGCCTTTGAGTGTTATCATGTAATTTTAGATTTTAGATTGCTGATTTTTGAATGGTCTTTGTGCTCTTTGTGATTAAATTTCAATAGTTCCTTTGAAAACAAATTTAGCAGGTCCTGTCAAAAAAACATTGGTAAAATTATCTCCAGATTTGTCAAAAGAAACGACCAGTTTACCGCCTTCAACATTCAGATTAATGGAAGTTTCATTTGTTAAACCAATAGCATTCATCGCGATTGCTACTGCGGTTGCTCCTGTTCCGCAAGCCAAAGTTTCATCTTCAACACCTCTTTCATAAGTACGCAATGAAAAGGTACTGTCATCTACTTTTTTCACAAAATTAATGTTACTTCCTTTTTCTCCGTATAACTCACCATAACGAATTGCCGTACCATTTTCTTTCACATTGTAGTGCTCTAAATCATCCACAATCTGCACATGATGTGGCGAACCAGTATTTAAAAAAGTATAAGAATCATTCTTTTGCACTTCATCAACATCAATCATCTGCAATGAAATAATAGCATCCTCCCCTACCGAAGCATGATGCAAACCATCGGTCGCAATAAAAGTAGTTTTATCTTCAATCACCCCCAATTGATTAGCAAAAGCGACCAGACAACGGCCACCATTTCCACACATCGAACTCTGATTACCATCTGAATTATAATAGACCATTCTAAAGTCGGTTTCGGTATCATTTTCTAACAAAATAAGTCCATCCGCACCTATCCCGAAACGCCTGTCGCACAAGCGTTCAATCAATTTAATATTTTCTTTTGGGAAGAACTCTGATCGGTTGTCAATCATAACAAAATCGTTCCCTGTACCTTGGTATTTATAAAATTCTATTTGCATTTTTTTTACATTAATAAACACAAAAGTACGAACAAATAATTAATGAAATGTTAATCAATGTTAAAGAGCGTTAAACCGTTTTATCAAATAATTTTTTGAAGTATTTTTACGTTAAAATAACCAATAATATAAACTGTAATATGAAAAGATTTTCAACCTTATTTTTAGTTTCACTACTTAGTGGTGCAACTACCCTTGGTGCTTACAAATTATTATTTGAAAGCAACAATTCTTTTTTTGGAAGAGGAAATTCTGTTGTTACTCTTGCCCCAAATTCATTTGGAAGAAACGTAGCCTTATCTGCCGAAACGGTTGATTTTACAGCAGCCGCAGATAAAACCATTCACACTGTGGTTCACGTAAAAAATGTTTCGCGAAGAACAGTCAGCAACCCAATGATGGAATTTTTCTACGGTTACGGAGGTCAACAGCAGCAAGAGCAAGTTGGAACCGGATCCGGAGTTATCATTTCGGAAGACGGATACATTGTAACCAACAATCATGTGATTAAAGATGCTACAGAAATCGAAATTACTTTAAACAATAAAAAGTCATACAAAGCTAAATTAGTTGGAACCGATTCTAAAATGGATATTGCCTTACTAAAAATTAATGCTGATGAAAAATTACCTTATACCGCTTTTGCCAATTCTGATTCTGTAAAAATCGGAGAATGGGTTTTGGCAGTAGGGAATCCGTATAATTTAACTTCTACTGTTACAGCCGGAATTGTTTCGGCAAAAGCCAGAAATCTGGATACAAACGGAATCCAGTCTTTCATTCAGACCGATGCTGCAGTAAATCCCGGAAATAGCGGTGGCGCCTTAGTAAATACCAGAGGTGAATTGATTGGTATTAACACAATGATATCTTCGATGACAGGTTCCTATGTAGGCTATTCGTTTGCCGTTCCGTCTAATATCGCCCGAAAAATAATCGAAGACATTATGGAATTCGGGAATGTACAAAGAGGTATCTTGGGTGTTGAAGGTGGCGAATTAAACAGTACCGCTTCTAAAGAATTAGGAATTACAGAAACACAAGGATTCTACATTAGTAAAGTATCCAAAAATTCCGGCGCTGAAAAAGCTGGGCTTGGTAAAGGGGATATCATCGTTAAACTTGACGACCAAAATATTGCAACTTATGCAGATTTATCAGGTTACATCAACACAAAACGCCCGAATGATGTCGTTAAGGTAACCTATATCAAAGATGGAAAAACCAAAACAGTACCGGTAACTTTAAGTAAAAATGAATTTTTCAGTACCGAGTTTAAAGGAATCGAATTAGAAAATATCGATGCTTCGGATAAAAAGAGATTCAAAATTGATTATGGTGTAAAAATCAGAAGTATAACCAACGAAAATTTAATGCAGTATCAAAATGAACTGCAAGGCAATATCATCTTGAGTATTGATAATGTAAAAGCAACCAATATAGAAACGGTTTCTAAACTTTTAAACAGAAAAAATGACGGACAAAGTGTACGTCTTGAAATGATTAGTAAATCGGGTGAAATTCTCCGAATTATTATTTAAGTTTCCCTTTTGCAGTCTCAGTTTTCAGTCTCGATTTACAGTTTGTTTTCCACTGGAAACTGCCAACTGAGACTGAAAACTCATAAAAAAGTCATCTTAGAAATAAGGTGACTTTTTTGTTTTCCTTCACAAATGAACTCCCATTTTCATTATCATAAGCTCATTTTTTAACTAATTAGGAAAAAATATTTTTTATACAAATTTCAAAAATAAATCATAAAACAGTTTACGAAATCGATTGAAATGGGTACTTTTGCGCAAAATTTAAAAATATTCGTGTATTTATTTTTTCAATTTAATCAATTATGAGCAAAAAATCTTTGTACCAAAAAGAGGTATCATTACAAGTCGACCGAAGAAGAGCTGGTGTCGAATTAATTAAAATCATAAGCGATTTATGGTATGACAAATCCATTGAGATGGTTCTTTTCAAAAACCAATTACTGGATCAAAATGTCAGCGATATTATCAATTTGCATCAATATGCCGGTGAATTTGTAGGCAAGCCTATCACCATTTTTGATTCAGTTGAAATCGCCAGAGTAGTTTTATCTTTAGATCTTCCACCTGCAAAATTAGATCTTGGAAAACTAACTTATGAATATCGTTTGGAAGATGAAAAATATCCTGATGCGCGATATTTTGTAATCGACAAATTGAAAGAAGCAAAATCTTCTGAAGAAATTCAGCCAAAAGATGTTGTTTTATATGGTTTTGGAAGAATTGGCCGTTTATTAGCCAGAGAATTAATGTCTAAAACCGGAAAAGGAAATCAATTGCGACTGAGAGCGATTGTTACCAGAGACAAAAATGACGCTTCAACATTAGAGAAAAGAGCTTCTCTTTTAAGATACGATTCAATACATGGAGATTTTCAGGGGTCTGTTACAGCCGATCCAAAGAACAATGCATTAATTATCAACGGAACCACCGTTCATATCATTACAGCAAATTCACCGGAAGAAATTGATTATACTTTATACGGAATCAATGAGGCCTTAGTTATTGACAATACCGGAGCTTTTACAACAGAAGAAGCTTTAAAAAGACACTTAACTTCTAAAGGAGCCAGTAAAGTTTTATTGACTGCACCTGGAAAAGGAGTTCCAAATATCGTTCACGGAGTAAACCACAACGAGTACAATCCTGACGAAATTGATATTTTCTCTGCTGCATCCTGCACGACAAATGCTATCACACCAGTATTAAAAGCTGTTGAAGATACTTTAGGAGTAGTAAAAGGACACTTAGAAACTATCCATGCCTATACAAACGACCAGAATTTGGTTGACAATATGCATAAAAAATATCGTCGCGGAAGAGCTGCAGCTTTAAACATGGTCATTACCGAAACGGGGGCCGGAAGTGCTGTTGCAAAAGCATTGCCATCATTAGAAGGAAAATTAACATCTAATGCCATCAGAGTCCCTGTTCCAAATGGTTCATTGGTAGTTTTAAACTTAGAAGTTAAAAAAGCAACTTCGATCCCGGCTATCAATAAGATCATGAAGAAATACGCTTTGGAAGGCGAACTAGTAGAGCAAATCAAGTATTCGTTGAATAACGAATTGGTTTCATCTGACATTGTAGGAACATCAGCCCCTTCAATTTATGACAGTAATGCTACAATTGTATCTAAAGACGGAAAGAACATTGTATTGTACATTTGGTACGATAACGAATACGGCTATAGCCACCAGGTAATTCGTCTGGCGAAATACATTGCCAAAGTAAGACGTTTTACTTACTACTAGGATACACCGAAACCATTAATACAGCAAAAGCCATCAAGTTTTCTTGATGGCTTTTGTATTTTAGTTTTAGTCACTTCAATTCTACTCGATTAAAACGAATCCATAGCACTTTTGTAAACTATATTGGTAAAACAGTAGTACTCTTTACCTCTGAAATTACAAAAACGGTATTGATCAGAGAAACTTCAGGAAGAACGGCTAATTTTTTCTGATGAAAATGATGAAAACTTTCCATATCGGGAATGACAACTTTCAACATATAATCAAAATTTCCCGAAACATAATTACACTCCACCACTTCAGGCAGATTTAAAATAGACTGATTGAATCCTTCCGAAGTATCATAAGTCTGCTTCGTGAGGGTCACCTGACAATACACCGTTAAATTATTACCGAGTTTTTTCTTGTTTAAAATAGAAACATACTTCTCTATAACACCCTCTTTTTCAAGACGTTTCACCCTGTCATGAACCGGTGTCAAAGACAGGTTTATCTTGTTCGCAATATCCTTTAAAGTATAATGCGCATTTTCCTGTAAAAGTCGTAAGATTTTCTTGTCAATTTCATCTAAAGCCATAACGAAAACGTTTTCATTGATTAATAAAATTTAGTCATTTTTTCTTTTTAGAGGCAATTTGCTTTCCAGAAACAGTATATTTTTCTGTAAAAGTATAAAATAGAATAATATTTTCTTATTTATTCCACATTAATCAATAATATATTCTCTATCTGTAGTTTTGTAAAACAATTTCAACAAAAAATAAAAAAGATAACAAAATGATAATAGGTGTTCCAAAAGAAATCAAAAATAATGAGAACCGTGTAGCATTAACTCCAGCAGGAGTTTCTGAAATGAAAAAACACGGACATACTGTTTATGTACAAGCTACTGCCGGTTTAGGAAGTGGTTTCGGTGACGATGAGTATGCAAATGCAGGTGCGGTAGTTTTAGGAACTATTGAAGAAGTATACGCAATTGCTGAAATGATCATTAAAGTAAAAGAACCAATTGCTTCTGAGTATCCATTAATCAAGAAAGATCAATTATTATTCACTTATTTCCACTTTGCTTCATCAGAGCCATTGACTCACGCTATGCTTGAAAAAGGTGCTGTATGTTTAGCTTATGAAACAGTTGAAAAAGCTGACCGTAGTTTACCATTATTAGTACCAATGTCTGAAGTAGCTGGTCGTATGGCTATCCAACAAGGGGCAAAATACCTTGAAAAACCATTAAAAGGAAGAGGAATTCTTTTAGGAGGTGTTCCAGGTGTACCACCAGCAAAAGTATTGGTTTTAGGTGGTGGAATCGTAGGAACTCAGGCTGCTAAAATGGCTGCTGGTCTAGGTGCTCAGGTAACTATCATGGACTTAAGCTTACCACGTTTACGTTATTTAGATGATATCATGCCAGCTAACGTAAATACAGAAATGTCTAACCACTACAACATCACAAAAGCAATCGCTACAGCTGATTTAATTGTTGGTGCTGTTTTAATTCCAGGAGCAAAAGCACCTCACTTGATCACTCGTGATATGTTAAAATTAATGCGTCCGGGAACTGTTGTTGTTGACGTAGCTGTAGATCAGGGTGGATGTATCGAAACTTGTACTCCTACAACTCACGAAAATCCAACTTTCATTATTGATGACATTGTTCACTATTGTGTAGCTAATATGCCGGGAGCTGTTCCTTACACTTCTACTTTAGCTTTAACAAATGCTACTTTACCATACGCTGTACAATTAGCAAACAAAGGATGGGAAAAAGCTTGTAACGAAAACGAAGAATTGAAAAAAGGATTAAACATCGCTAATGGAAAAATCCTTTATAAAGGAGTTGCAGAAGCTTGGAATCTACCTTTCAACGAAGAATTAGTGTTAACAAACGCATAGTATTAACATTAAAATAAGTGCTTACTAAAAAACACTATCAAAAGGCTTTTCTTAATTGAGAAGCCTTTTTTTTATACCTATAAAAAAACCTGTCATGAAAAACAAGACAGGCTTTTTTATTATTTTATAAGTATGAACTATTTTTCATCCAAAACTTCCTGCAATACTTTTGCTTCGGTTCCATTTGGAAAAGTCACTTTAATTTTTTGTGCTATTGTCGGAGCAATTTCTGTAATGGCTTTTTTATCATAGGATTCTCCTTTTTTAATGTGCCATCCATAAAAAATAGCAGGAACGTGAGTATCATAACTATAAGGCGTTCCGTGCGATGTTCCTGTCGTAGAATATTCAATATCTCCAGGCTTATCAAGAATAATCAAATCTCCATTTTGAGTTACATCGTACCCTTTTGCTACAAAATCAAGGTAATAATCTTTACCTGAATTGGCTAAAATTTCTTCCTCTGTATATACTCTTTTAACTTGCGGCTGTGAAATTAAAAACTCTTTAAAAGTCTGTTTCACTTTTACTAAATCAAGTCCTTTTTTCTTAATAATTTGCTTATTCAAAAAGATATTAAAGTTAGAATAATTCGTGATCAAATCCACACCAAATGTTTTTGTTGAAAAATCCTGCAGACTCTTCCTAACATCCTTAACTGGGTAATTATTAACATTATATTTTCTGTCTTTTAAGTAAATTACATTCTCAGCTCCTGCGTGATCCGCTGTTAAGAATAGTAAGTAGTTATCTTTCCCTACAGTCTTGTCCAAATAATTCAAAAAGTCAGCTATCGTCTGATCTAGTCTCAAATAAGTATCCTGAAGTTCCATTGATCTTGGCCCAAGTAAATGCCCTACGTAATCTGTAGAAGAAAAACTAACAGTCAGAAAATCCGTAATATCATCTTTTCCTAATTCTTCCTTCTCGATAGCTTTCATCGCAAACTCAGCTAATAAATCATTACCGTACGGAGTAGCTCTTAAGATTCCTGCATCATTTTTCTCATACATAGTCTTCAAATCATATGGAAAAACAGGAGCGGCACTTCCGTACAACTTTCCTTCATATGGATTATCATCTGGCAAACTTTCATTATAAACTGAAGCTGGCTTATACAAATCCCAACCTTTATTGATATAAGGCATATAATGTTTCTCACTATTGAACGTTGAAACCCATTCCGGAAGCTTTTCTCCGTAGAAAGTACTTGAAATAAACGAACCAGTCTTACTGTACCAAAATGCCCAATTCGCAAAATGTCCAGCCGGCAAAATCGCCCCACGATCCTTAAGACTCATACCAATCACTTTTCCAGCAAAATTGGTTGCCATTCTAACTTCATCGGTAATCGTAGTGCTCAACAGGTTTTTAGGCGACATTGCCCCTTCTTCCACGGTACCATCTCCTACTGTTTTTACACCCGCATCGTCAGTACAATATGTTTCCTTACCAAGCGTTCTGCTAAACCATTCATTCCCTACAATTCCATGGGTTGCAGGCGTAGTACCTGTATAAATAGAAGCGTGTCCAGGCGCAGTATATGTAGGCATATAATTATAATGCATATTTTGAAAAGTATATCCATTATTCATCAATCGTTTAAATCCATTAGACGAAAAATCATCTGAGAACCGATACAAGTATTCCATTTTCATCTGGTCTACCACAATACCTACCACCAACTTAGGGCGCTGTTGAGCACTTAAATTTGAAATCACAAATAGTGTCAACAATACAATAGTTTTTTTCATACTTAAATTATAATGTTTCAAACAAAAATACTGATTCACTTTTAAAAAAAACCACCATACCAACTTAAAAAACTAAAATCGACTATAATTTAACAGAATCAAAACTAATAAGATAACTATGGCGTTTCCCTTCGGGTCGGGCTGTACGCTAAATCTTTTGTGATAGAAGTTTTAACTGATTTAAGAAAATGCCAGCTATCACAAAAGGATACCGCTGCCATCCCTAACGCAGTCAACGATAGAAAGAGTACCTAAAAGAAAAAGCCCTGAAAGGGCAAAAAAACTAATTCTTACTAGTTTTCGATAACCAAAAATCAATCTCTTCCAGGAAATACTATTCAAAATAATATAAA